>JAAENC010000726.1 GCA_024224815.1 Chloroflexota bacterium | reverse complement strand
CATGCGCACAGCATCTAGCTTCGTCTCAACTGAATAATGTTTCATCCCTTTTTTGCCTGCCATAATAAAAAGCACCTCCTGTTTCATTTTACACAGGAGGGCTTTTTTTTCGTGTCTACTTTTTCGGGGGCAGTTCAATCATTTTGCAGAGCTTTTTCTTGTTTGCTATGTTCTTAACGTATTTCTTTTATTGAATTATCGTCATTCATCAGGATGATCTTTGGTTGCCAATGAGCAAGTTCAGGGTCAAGAGCGTAGCCGTAGGTCATAATAATGATTCGATCTCCGGGATGGATCAATCGTGCTGCCGCCCCATTCGCTTTGATTTCTCCTGATCCCGCTTTGCCAATAATGGCGTAAGTTTCAAGACGCGCGCCGTTATCAATATCTACGACCTGCACCATCTCGTGTTCAAGTATATCTGCAGCATCCAGTAGGTTTTTATCTACTGTCAAACTGCCTTCGTAGTGCAAATCTGCTTCAGTGACTACCGCGCGGTGGATTTTTGCTTTTAATAACTTGCGATACATCTAAAATTTCCTTTATTTTATTTTTTCCCAGACACATAAAATTGAGCGACCCGCACTGTAGCCTACGATGGGGTCAAGAAATTGCGAGATGGGAATAATAATCTTATCCCAAAATTGGATTTGCTGGTCTGACGGAGTATTCTGCCGCAGAAGCAGGCGGTTGGCAAGTGAGAGAAAAACACCAAGGGAATCTAAATAAATTAGCTTGATTATTTTAGATGCGGGCGGAGTAATTGCCGAGATGCTGGTTTTATCGTAACGCCGAAAGTGGCCGATTGCCTTATCGAAAGGGCTATATAAACTCTCGTAGGCGGGAGATAGAACAATGAGTTTGCCGCCCGCTTTTAAGTATTGACTTGCTTGCGCTAATTCTTGAGCGTCCTTTTCTATATGTTCTAAAACATCAATATAGATAATTAAGTCAAAGCGTTTTTCTTTATCTAAATCGGCAATAAGCCCTTGTTGTGTTTTGCAGGATGGTAGTAATACTCCTTTTTCGATCTTCTTATCGATATCTGAGAGCAAGGCTGCATCTGGTTCAAGGCAAAGCCAACTCTTATGGCTTTCGTTGCAAAGAATTTCCGTCGTTGCTCCAATCCCTGCGCCTACTTCCAAAATATCATCTCCTACATAAGGAGAAATAAAACGAGCAAAATAGTTTTTCCAATTTTTTGCCAGAATAAATTTTTTCAGCTCACAGCCAATATAAGTTTTTCCAGACATTATTAAAGAATTTTCTCTATCTTTCGCAAGTAATTTTCAAAATCAATCGCTGGAATAAACATCTTCATACTACGATAGCCTAATACGGCGAAAGAAAGGATTGCTAGAAAAAGAATTACCTGTAACATAATGAGCACCAAGCCTACAGCAACATTTGTTGCCCAGCCCGGAATAGCCAAAGGCGTAAGATATTTAACATATAAAAGGATGATAAACCCTATTACATCAAGACTAATAAGCAGAAAAGAAACAAGAATAAAGCGAACATAAACCCGCTCTGTATAAACTGAAATCGCACTCAAGCCATGCAAGACAAGAGAAGTGAGATTCATGTGCGATTTTCCAGCATAACGCTTACCTCTATTTGTTGAAATTGTTCTCCACTTTAGGCTAGAGTGCATAATCCCTGCTGCAAAGTGATTCCATATTTCCTGAAAATAGACAATTCGCTCCAAATATTCAGGCGGAATCAGACAGAAATTCCCAAAAGAAATCGCCCCTCCAGTTAACACCCGAAACACCAGCTTAAATAACCTATAAAAAAGCTTAAAAACGAGCCCTTCAGACCGCCTCGCACGCTGGGCAAAGATAATAGCATTCGGATGTCGGTCATACTCACTCAACAGGCGCGGAATATCAGTCGGCCTATCCTCTCCATCACAGTCCATCACGACAATTGGAGCAAACACTTCTCCCTTTTTATGCAAAGCAGATAAACCCACAGCTATCGAGCGCTGATGCCCCAAATTCCGCGAAAGATGCATAATTTCTACGCTAGCAATATTTCCAGCTTCAATTGTCATCTTCGGGACATGGACAGAACCATCGTTCACAGCGATTATCTTGACACTTAAGGCATTTTCGCTTGCCACCTCTTCTATTTCTGAGAGCAAAAGCAAGAAGGCTTCCCAATCGTTATAAACGGGCGTAATAATCGTAATTTCTCTCATATTAGAACCTTTTTAGCGGATGAAAAACCGCATCAATCGTGATTTGGGCTTGCTCCCCTTTAATGGGCAGAGAGTTTCGTCAAAAAACTGTTTTCGCTAAATGGCAACTTCTCACTCAATATATTTCACCACAGCTAAAATGACCCCGTTTTTATCAAGAATATACTCCGGGTCAATATCAGAATAAATGCGCAGATCATTATTAACGCGCGAGGAAATAACTGCATAAAAACCTTTCTCAGGCAAACCATCTTGACGAAAATCATAAACCCTAAAGTCAGAACGCCCGTATCGCCAAAAAACAGTTGCAGGACCCCAGACAACAATCTCGGCATCTTTTTCGATATTTTCATTTGCATAATCTGCAACTTCTCTTAATGCTGTACCCCAATAATCCATCTCATATTGCCGAAAAGCACCTTGTGTACCACCAGCAAAGATATTATAGTAAATATATTCGTAGGGGTGTAATCGTGCTCCTGCAAAAAGCCCTGGCAAAAATAAAAACACCAATAAAATCCCTTGAATAATCGGAAACTTATTTTTTTTCTCAAAGAGATCAAGGGCTTTTCCTGCAAAGAGAAATAATGGAGGCAGAATAAAAAAAGTCTGCCTGAAATTATCATAAAGATAAGGAAGAGATGAAACCGCTGCTCCAAGCGGCAAGAAAAACCATAAACTGGTAAGCAGAAATAACTCGTAAGATTTCTTTTGGCGTAGAAGCTGGTATAGAGCAACAATAAAGCCAATAAAGGCTAAAATAACGAGGGGTTCAGTAAGTTGATAAGAAAACAATTTAGGCAAATAATGCCAAGGGAGCCCGTTGGCAGCATAAAAATGCCCATCATATAGAACCTGACCAGGCCAGGGGAAACGCATCATCACCTTGAGCGTGATTGCCAAACGCAAAATAGGCTCTCCCCATAAATAGGGCCATGTGATATAGACAAGAGGAAAAGCGAGAAGCCCATAAAGAAAAAAAGCAGGAATACTTTCTTTGAAGGTAAGGGAAATTGCTTTGATAATAGAGCCATCTTGCGATGCTCTTTTATTTTTACCTATAATACGAAGAAGGTGTATAAGAGCTACTAATCCCGCAGCGGCAAAACCCATAATACGAACGGCAACTGTTAGCCCCAGTGCTAAAGACGCTAAAAGCAAGGATTTATTCTGCAAAAGGGACTTTAGCTTTTCATAGGCTGGCTTCAACTCCACTTGCCAGAAATATTTGCGGAGCTCAGGCATGAAGGGGAGGTATAGAGCAGCAAAAAACAAGATACTGGACAGAAAAAAGAATATCCCGGCCCAGAATTTGCTCAAGAGTGGGCGCAGATAAAGGTCAAGCTCTTGAGCACTGGTTGTGTCGGTATTTGGTAAACCTTGTTCGAGCCAGTATCCTGCCAAAGATATGGATAATACGGCGAGCGCAACTATCCCGATAAGGCTTGCTAGAGGGAGAATAATACGCGTCCATTTAGGCAGCTTTTTCCATTCGCTTTGAATAACCGGGGTTGGGTCAGTTTTTTTAGGGTAACTTTTTGGTGCGATTTTTATTAATGAATCGCTCATCCCTAAGCCGAAGTGGATGGTGGCGATGAAGCCGACCATAAAGGGGATGTCGCGGGAGTTGAAGAATGCGTGTCCCCAGAACACAGGTTGACTTGCAAAGAGCAAGCTAACACCAAGTGCGCTCCAGCGTCCCATCCAGCGACGCGCTAAAAAGTAGAGAACGACAACGCCAAGCTGAAAAACGAAAAAGGTTAGCAAATGCCCGACATCAGAAATGACCCAGTTAGGGAAGAGTTTTGCTATTTGCACGATCAGCATCAAAAATCCCGCCCCATAATAGCGCAAGGTTGGGTCGTGGAATTCTAGTTTGTAATCTGGCTGAAATATCCCTGAATAAGCAGAGAGGGATTCTTCTGCATAATTGTAGAAGTTGTACTCATCCCAGCTTTCGCCGTAGTCGTGAATGGTTAATAGCCCGATCGTCAAGCTGAGGGATACTAAAATAACAATGGATAAGTATTCTTTTTTAGGTTTCATTTTATTTCGGTGCATCTATATCACGTAGTTTGTAGATTGCATGCCCAGCGATATTAGTGTCGTATACATATTCCTGTTCAATATAAGCAATTACATCTTCATAGTTATGAGCAATAACCCATTCCTCGAAGTTTTCTGTTTGCCTTCGTGTCATTTCAGAGCTTAATGATGGTAACTCATCAATTGATGTGTCAATCATATCAACCACTAATACCGGTTTATTTGAACGTAGTTGATTATAGTATAGCTCTGCCCAGGCATAAGTTTCCTGAGATTGCTCATGCATTGCTGGGTAAGCTAGATATGCCGACGGTGCTTCACGGTTTGCCATAAAATTTATACTTGGCCTAAACCCCCATACAAGAACATAGTCATTTGAGTGTGTATTATTTTGAATATACTCTGCAACAGGGTGAATATATTCCACAGATTTCAGAGATACCCCATCTGACAACGAGGATAAAACGGGGAAATAGTTTGCCAAACTATTTCGATTTACGATCAATGTGGTAAATAAGGTTATCACCAGAATAATACTAGGGTATTTCTTTGTTTTTGGAGAAAGCTGTTTTAAAGCTTCACTGAAAAGGTAGGCACTGCTTAAGCAGATTACTGGTATCCAAGATATAAAATAATGCGGATAATTTCTTCCAGAGAGAGAACTTAATACTATTTCTATAGGCCAATAGATGAGCAAGAAAAAGAAAAATCTTCTGGGAACGTTGTTTTTATATAATTGGAAAACAAATTTTATTAGTATCCATAAGTACCCCATAATCGTAAGGCCCATTACCCAAACACCAAAAAACGCACTACCTTGTAAAAAACCTGTAACTATTTGGTTAATACCAATGCTATTGCTATATTGAGTATTAAAAAGGAAAACAATTTTATAAAATTCTTCAAGTGCATTTACGTTTATAAAATATATAGTAGGCGGCAATATCGTTATCAACCCCCCAAAACTCATATACAAAATACGTTGAAGAAATAACTTCCAGTTATTTTCGATTAATAAAAACAGTAAGAAAGAAAAGACGCCAGCAAGGTGAACACCAATATTATTTGGACGTAAAAGAAAACTAAGTCCAAACGATACCCCAAAGATAAAATCAAATCGGCGCATCTGTGGATTTTTAATTCCCCATAAATAACAGGCTATGCCAACAAAACTAAATAAAATGGAATACTGTTCTGTAAGATTACCGCCTTGTTGAACACTGCCTAATGAAAACACCCACACGATGGAGCCTAATAACGCAGGAAATAGCCCGAAAGCTTTTTTTGTTAGTTTATATCCCACACATGCAGCAAAGAAAAGAAAGAGAAATTCAATTAACCACACTCCCCATCTTGAGCCTTTACCAATAAGTAACCCCAAAGCATTAAGATAAAAAATCAGCGGCCCTTTGTTCTCCCATGCATGTACATAGGGGATTTTTCCATCAAGGATTAAATCCCCTATGTACAGAAAAATTCCGCTGTCGCGACCTGGGGAATGAACGGATGGGATTATGGATGATATTTGAGCAAGGACAATAAAACCCAACAACAGAGCGGGTAAGATTTTTTCCAATTTAAATGACTTTACCAAAGAAGTTGCTTTCATCTTTGTATTGATTTCTTTCGTTCCACAGTTATATATCCTCTTATAACAACAATGCTATTTACTCAACTGCTCAGTCCGGCTCTCGCCAACGGTGAAATACTTCGCATCAACATGATGTAGCACAATCGCCGCCGTAGACTGCTCAGGAATCAACTGATACGCCGCGCTCAAACTCATACCCAGCGCATCTTCGACGGGGAGTAACTCGAAGACTTTCGTGTGGTCATCCAAATCCGGGATGGCGGGATAGCCCCATGAGTAGCGTTTGCCTTGTTTGGAATCAATTCCCATCTCGCGTTGAATATGCGCGTGCAGATAATTTGCGGCCGCTTCAGCGGTCTGGACAGCCAGCCCGTGGACGAAGTAGGCTTCGGAGTAGTCTCCAGCCGCTTCGAGCGCATCAAATTTTTCAGTGGCTTCCTGCCCGACGGTGACAACCTGAAAGGCGACCACGTCTATTTTCTCGGAGCCGACGGGGGCGAAATAGTCTGCGAGGCAGAGATTATCGCCTTTGGGTTGGCGGGGGAAAGCGAAGCGGGTTAATGCTTCAGCAGTGTTTTCGGGATTGTAAATAACAAGTTCGTCACCATCCGCCTGACAGGGGAAGAGGCCATAAACGCCCTGTGGCTTCAGCCAGCCCGTTTGCAGGGCTTCTTTCTTCATCTTCGCCAGCCGTGCTTCAAATTCGGCTTCGAGCTTCGTCCATTCTTCGCCTTTTTTGTTTTTTGCCCCCCACGACAAGCGGAAAAGTTCCTTTTTGTAGAGATGCTCAAAAACCATCTCCAGTGGCATATCTTCGACGATCTTTGCACCGAGTTTTTCGGGCATGGGGATGGGATTGGGCACAACTTTCGAGCGTTGGATTTTGCCCGCAGGCTTAGATTTTGCATTCGCAGCTCGTTCCGCTTCGCGCGTGACCTGGGCTTGGTGTTTCTCCATGAGCATTGGTTTGCGCTTCTCATCTCGGAGCTGCTCGACTGTTTCAAGCCCTTCAAAGGCATCTTTGCAGTAGAAAGCGCCTGCACCATATTGACCGCCATCGTCGGTTTTGTTAATACGCAACCCAAAACGACGATTAATCGCCGCGCCACCCAACATCACGGGGATGTTTTGTCCGCGCCGATGCAATTCGTTGACGATCAGCGGCATCTGCTTGGACGTGCTCACCAACAACGCCGACAAACCGATGGCGTCTGCATTTTCTTCGATGGCGGTATTGATGATCGTATCAGCGGGAACCTGCTTTCCAAGATCAACGACTTCAAAGCCGTTATTGGTCAAAATGGTTTTGACGAGATTTTTGCCAATGTCGTGTACGTCGCCATAAACGGTGGCGAGCACGACCTTGCCTTTGGATGTTCCTTCTGCCTGCTCAAGATATTCTTCGAGACGAGCAACGGCTTTCTTCATGACTTCGGCCGATTGGAGTACGAAGGGCAAAATCAGCTCTCCAGCACCAAATTTGTCGCCAACTTCTTTCATGGCGGGGAGCAGGACGTTATTAAGTACTTCAATGGCAGTATCGTGTTTCTTCTCCAGAACAGCTTCTTGAATTTCGCCTGCGATAATGACATCCACATCATTCTCAACACTCGCAGATTCACCAACTGCACCGGGCTGACGTAAAACAATTCGCCAATGGAGTCTTTCTGCGAGGGTCATGCCTTCGGTGGGATCAATGGAGGTGTCTAAAGCGGTTGCTTCGCGTCCTTCGAAATGTTCGATCACGCGCTGCAGAGCATCAGGACGTTTGTTGAAGATCAAATCTTCTGCCAACTCACGTTCTTCGGTGGGGATTTCGCCAAAGGGTGGGGTATGGGCGGGATTGATAATTGCCATATCCAAGCCAGCCTGAACACAGTGATATAAAAATGTGCTGTTAATTACGGGGCGGGCGGCTTTGCTCAAGCCGAAAGATACGTTGCTCACGCCCAAAGAAGTGAAAACACCAGGCAATTCAGCCTTAATGCGTTTAATGCCTTCGATGGTCGCTTTGGCAGAGTCTATATATTCTGCTTCGCCGGTGGCGAGGGTGAAGGTGAGGGCATCTACGATTAAGTCTTCGGCTTTTAGCCCGTGGTCTTTGACGGCAATATCATGAATTTCTTTAGCAATTTCGAGTTTGCGTTTAGCCGTCTTCGCCATACCGACTTGGTCGATGGTCAAGACCATAATGGTGGCGTTATGTTTCTTCGCCAGCGAAAAGATTTTATCGGCTTTTTCGCGGCCGCTTTCGAGATGGGTGGAGTTGAGCATCGAGCGGCCGGGGGCGACTTTTAAGCCCGCTTCCATCACGGAAACGTCTGTTGTATCAAAAACGAGTGGCACATCAATACCCGCTGTGACGAGTTTTCGGACAACATTATGCATCAGGCCA
Organism: Chloroflexota bacterium; assembly: GCA_024224815.1. GTDB lineage: Bacteria > Chloroflexota > Anaerolineae > Anaerolineales > Villigracilaceae > Desulfolinea. The sequence continues at coordinate 85,780 of JAAENC010000726.1, read as the reverse complement.
GCTTCATCTTCAATTTCGGTGACGGCGACAGAAATATCGAGGGCGTGGGAGCCGTAATCCACTTGTTGGCGGGCGACTTCGAGAATTTCATCCCAATTTTCTTCGAGCAGGAGTCTCTTAAACTTGCGGCTGCCCTGAGCGTTACAACGTTCGCCGATGATGAATGGGGCAGGTTCTTGACGCATAGTAAATGATCGGATGCCGGAAGCAAGCCTCGGGGTAGAGCGTTCCGGGCGTGGTGCGGGAGCGGTACCGTGTACTTTTTCCACCAATGCTTTTAAATGGGCAGGAGTCGTTCCACAGCATCCGCCCACCACGCTTATCCCATTTTTCTCTATAAATTCGTAAAGATCGTTGGCGAAGGTTTCAGGCTCAAGGTGGTAAACGGCTTCGCCATCCACGTTCATGGGCATACCGGCGTTGGGGATGCAGGAAACGGGCAGGCTGGCGTTTTCGCCGAGGAACTCGATGGGCGCGTGCATATGCTCGGGACCGGTGGAGCAGTTCATGCCGACGACGTCGATGGGCAGGCCTTCGAGGATGGATAGCGCGGCGGCGATGTCGGTGCCGAAGAGCATCCTGCCCGTCGTGTCGAGCGTGATTTGGGCTTGGAGCGGGACTACGATCTTTGTCTCGGCGAAAGCAGTTTGGATGCCTTCGATAGCGGCTTTGACTTCTAATATGTCCTGCGATGTTTCGATGAGGAGCACATCTACGCCACCTTCGAGCAGACCTGTGGCCTGCTCACGGAATAGCTCGGTGAGATCATCGTAGCCAACATCCGAGAGATCGGGGTCATCAGCGGAGGGGAGTTTTCCCGTCGGTCCGATGGAGCCCGCCACAAAGCGGGGATGCTCGGGCGTGGAGAATTCATCGGCAACACGGCGAGCGAGCGACGTTGCTGTTTTGTTCATTTCGATGGTTTTATCACCCAGCCCATACTCATCGAGGGTTAAACGATTCGAGCGGAAGGTGTCGGTCTCGACCACATCCACGCCAACTTCGAAGAAGGAGCGATGTACTTTTTCGACAGCTTCGGGGTAAGTCAAAACAAGATAGTCAATACAGCCCACATATTTCTCACCGCCAAAATGCTCGGCGGTTAAATTCTGGAGTTGCAGGCTGGTGCCCATCGCGCCATCGAAGATGAGAACGCGTTTTTCGAGGGCGTCGAGGTATTTGCGGTTGGTGTAGGTTCTTTGGGGCATTAGGGTTTTCCTTTAAAAATGTTTCAGGATAATTTCTTGGTTAGTTATTCTGTTCCGCCGCTGCCACCGCAATTCCAAACACATGAATTGTCACCATCATTTTGCGGGCAGCCGTTGCTGGTTTCGGCGTATTTCTGCGGGCATTTATCGGCATAGTTTAACACACCATCGCCATCGTCATCGAGGTAAGACCATGAGAGGGTTTCGGTGGGGGTTGGGGTAGCCGTATTGGTGGGTGTGGGGGTAAATGTTGGGGTATTTGTGGGTGTATTTGTTGACGTGGGAGTAGGTGTAGCAGTGTTTGTTGGTGTTGGGGTAAATGTATTTGTGGCTGTCGGTGTTGGGGTGCGGAATATGCCACCTGCGTTGGTTTTGTTGGCGAAGAAGTAGAGCAGAGCGAGGAAAATGATGATTATGATGGGAATGGTTTTCTTTTTCATAGTTTTGTTTTCCATCTTTTCAACGCTAATTTCACGAATTAGCGAATTGCGCGAATGGTTTTTGAAATTCGTGTCTTTCGTAAATTGGCGTAATTTGCGTTTCGGACTCCACACGGGGATTAATCCCCGTGCTACAGTGCCGAAGCCCCGCTGGGGCTGAGCCGCCAGCGGCGGCTTTGGCTTTTAGCACGGAGGTTAACCTCCGTGTGGTGATGGTTTTTCAAATGTTTTTATCAGCGTAAGTCCGTTAAGTTCGCGACATCCGCATTCTATTCTTTTCTTTTGAAAGTTTTGTTATTTTCACTTTCAACTCATTCACATCATTATATGTCAGCGTTCGATCTGCACATCCGAACAGGGATGAAGAAACCTTCTCATCGGGTTTGTGGCAAAGCCAAATCGGGATTTCGCGCTCGTAGGCGATGCCTGTTTCTATTAATCCACCGCGTAATTCGGGGTGGTAGATTACGATGAAGAGGTCTGTATCTTTAAGATTCTCACGCACAAAGGGCATAAAATCTTTTGGGGAGGTCAATTTTGCACGGGAAATTTCTTCGGTCGCGACAAAGGGGTTGTGCCCGGCCTTTTTAAGGGTAGCAGGCAACTCGTCAACGAGCCTTTCGCGCTCTGCATCTCCACGCGGAACTTTTAGGCTGATAAAGATTTTCATAAGGAGGTTAGGCTTAATCAGGCGAAAGCGATAGCTCGGCAAGCTGAATATTATTGCGCCCAGCTTCTTTTGCTGCGTAAAGGGCTTGGTCTGCTAATTCGATCATGTCAATCAGGTTGAGTTCTTCTACATTATCCCCTGCAACGCCACCGCTGATTGTTAAATTAATAGTGCCTTTTTCAGTTTGGATCGGTGTGCTGGCCAGCAATCGTTTTATGCGCTCGGCTACGTTTTGGGATGCGGAAAGTTTTGTTTCTACCAAGAGAATGATAAATTCTTCGCCTCCATAACGACCAATGACATCTTGGGCACGCAGCACAGTTTTGCAAATCTCGGCCGTTTTTTCTAAAACGATATCACCCGCAAGATGACCAAAGGTGTCGTTTATTTGCTTGAAATAATCAAGATCGAGCATTATGAGCGATAGCGGATGCCCGTATCGGCGTGCTCTGTAGAATTCTTCGTAAGCGAGTTCAAAGAAATGGCGGCGTGTATATAATTTTGTTAAACCATCTGTTATGGCCAGCTTTTGCAATTCGTCAAAAAGACGTGCGTTTTCCAGATTTGCGGCAACTTGATCTGCAAAAAAGGAAAAGGTATCTATGTCTTCTTCTTGTAGATCATCTCCCCATAGCCAGAGAAAACCCAAAGAATTCTCCTGATAGATGAGCGGGAAATGCCCAATTAGCGCAGATTCTGTAAAATTTCCGGAGCGGAGAATTCTTTTGACAATATCGTCTGAAAAGCCCGGCAGCAATGCTGAGATCGCTTCTTCATAATTGTCTAGAAACTGATTTTCTTTGTTTTCAGCAAGATTAAGGTATGAGGGCAGATTTTCTACCGAAACACGAAATTCCCCCATTTTGCCTTTTCTTGCCAGTCTTTCAAATTTCTCTACGATCTTTGGATCAAGTGAAGTGTAGCGAATGGTCATCTCTTGAGAGCCAGGGATAAGCAGCGCGACCAAAACCTTTATACTGATCTTATTTAGCTCTTCTCCCATGACGACCATGACATCATCGGGATTGGAGGAGATTTTCATTCGCGTTGAAATATGTGTAAGGGCGTGAATAAGTTTATTAGAGCGAGATATTGTCGCTTTGTCTTTTTCATTTATCAGTGAAAGGTAGCCGATCAAGAATGCTGCACTGAAAAGAATAAGTATATCGATCAGGCCTTCAACAAAAACAATAAACCAAGGGTTTGCTTCTCCATCCAAATATAGGATACCGGTCGAAAGAAGCATCGAAAGAATAGCCGCCAGAAATCCGCCAGAAATGCCAAGATACCAACCACCAAAGAGGATGGGGAAAATTGCCAAACCCAAAGCCATGACACCAAATATTTCCTGCGCAAAGAAAAAGGCTACTATATATAAGCCCAACCAGATCGCCAAGGAAATTCTGCCTCGCAACCCTTTTGCGTCAGAAGAGTAGATGCTCATTCGCTTAAATCAGAAGGTGCTTTATTGCTGAATACGATTAGGGTTCATAATATATTGCCACCAGTTATTATGAATGCCATTTATTCGCCCCGAAACATGAGGGATACGTTCTTGCCACCATTGATGATGACGGCGAATATCGCCATTGCCCCACTCATTTGCATTGACTTGCTTTGTGAAACCCCGTAAATGCGGGAAATCCAGCCAGTCGTCGCATTTGCTGGGGACGAGGCGCATATTTCCCCAATCGTAGTCTCTCTCACTATTTGGGGCGAAGTGGACGTTCCCGACTTCGGCTTGGCCGGGATTTTTTTTGTCGTAGCGGGTGAAGCGTTCCCAGAGATTTGCGTCGCCGCGCGCTTTGGCAAAGGTTTTTGCCATATGAGATTCTAGTCTGTGCCCAAAGGATTCGAGCATTTCTCCAACGCCGCGCTCGTAGGAAAATCCCATCATGATGAATTTCCGTGCGATATGATCTGTGTTTTTGAGAGGAGGGGCGTTGCACCAAAAAGCATCTTTGCCAGCCATGATCGATTCGTAAAAACCGGCATGGGGGAAGGCGAAAACCCAAACTTCATCTATTTCGTTATTTTTAACGCGCTCTGCTATGTTGAATTGCTCAAGGATGGCGTGATAGTCTACATCTTCCGGTTGGTGGGGAGGGGTAACGCCATGTATTGCATCCAGATAGAGGGAGGGCGTGTATCGGAAACCATCTATTTTGGCGGGGAATTCATCTACTTCTATGCGTTCAACGATCTCGTAACGCGCCATACCATGACTTGTTTGCAGTATATCTGCTGAGAAGCCGACGACGAGATCGTCGGGGTCTTTCCAGCCGGATTGATGGCTGAGCTTTTCGCCTGTGGCGGCATCCATTGTGGGGTTATAGATGATAAGCAGGACACGGTTAATGGTAATCAGCGCGGGTTCGGAGGGGTTATCTACAACGGGAGCAGGTTTTGGGTCCACGTGCGGAGCGGGTGTTTTTTTTCCTATCCCAAAGAGTTTTTTAAGAAGTTCTATGAGAAATGACATAATATCTCCTGTTTACTTATGGCGCATCTGCCATATAGACTTCGTTTCCCTGGGCAATAAAAAGAACATGGCTGGGATTTTGCGTCATTGCAGTTAGTGTATCAGTAGAGATGCTCTCTTTAAGGGGATGGAGCTGGTTTTGAAGCGCAAAAGCGCGCGGACTAAAACGAAAGACGGCTCTAGAATCGGGTGCGAGGAGCAAAAGCGCAGAATCGGGCGGGGTAGAGAGATAAATTTGCCTAAAGGTATCTGCGCTAAAAGTGTTGCCGCCACCCGCTGCGGGATGAGGGTCATTAAGTGGGGCCGGGTTAACGCAGCGTGTGGGCACGGCATCGAGCAAACTCGAAGTACAACTTGCGAGATGCCCATCACCAAAGAGAATAAAAAGATCGCTGCCGTTAATGCTAATATCTTGGGCTTGGCTCATTCCTTCGGGGGCATTTTCAAAAAAGGCAGTCGGGTAATTGCTAAACGTCGCTGCTTGCCCGCTATAGGTCCATAATTCGTTGGAGGCGGCATCCATAATATAAAGAACGCCGCTATCGAGGGTTATAGCTGTGATTTCTTTAAAGCCAACTGTGGGCGGCAAAAGGGCCATTGCCTGCGGGACACGATTTGCAGCGCAATAGAGCAATTTCCCCTTTTTATCTATGCCCAAAACACTTGCGCCTAGCAAATTGGTCGTAGGCAGCGTTTCTAGCTCCACTAATGCGCCTACTGTGTGTTCGCCATAATCGCCGCCTCTGCAAATAAAGGTCGCATCAAATTGATAGCCTTTGTCTATGCGGAAAGCGCGCAAAATTTCGCCCTTTTTAGAATCGAGCATAAATAGCTCGGTATCGGTGGAAACCATAGCGGTAATATTGATGTCATTGGGCAGGGCGTTAATGGCCGGCAAGAAATTAAGCCGAAGGATTCCGAGCAGATCATCAAGCTCTTTTTGTGCTTCATCGCGTAATGCACGCGAGTTAGCGGTTGTATCGTGTTTTTCAGCTTCGTTTAACTTGCTAATGACTTCTTCCCAGGCAATTCTTTCGGCAACGGGGTCTGTTTGGGCGCTGGCACGAATGCTTGAGTTTTCTGCTTCCGTATAATAACGCTCATATTCCAAATTGCCGCCAAACTGAGAGTAAACGACACTGCCAATAGTTGCAATCACGAGCGGAATAACAAAAGCGATCAAGGTCATTACCCAAGTTGGCAAATGGACGGGCGTTTCAGAGTCGCTCGAAGGCAATAAACGTGGCACCATCGTCGCAAAAAGTTCTTTAAGCTTCTCATTTCCCGCGCGGGTTGCTTGCAGACTCTTTGCTATTGCGTGCGCGCCTTTTCGCGCAACGATCTCGCTGACCGATGGGCCGGTACGCACTTTTTTCTCTTTCTTTTTCTTGCGTTTTGGCTCTTTTACTTCTTCGATCTCAGCTTCTATCTCTTCAGGGGCGGGGATAGGCCCTGGCTCTTGGCGCGGAATAGAATCGGGGATAACAAAATCGGCACGCTCCTGCGGAGGCTGGCTCACGCTATCGAAAGCGTTTTCTTCAGCCTCATCATCTTCTGCCACGGGCGCAACAATCGGCTGTGGCTCAGGGCTATGGCTGGGCATATTCTCTGCAAAGGCAATTTCTTCTTCAGGAACTTCTTCGCTTTTTACACTTTCCGGGTAGATTTCAGGAGTAATAATTTCTTCGACTTCTACAATATCTTCACTGACAATATTTACGGATTCTTCTTTTTCTTCAACTACGATACTTTCAACAATTTCTTCTTCTGGTTCTTCTACGACAGGCTCTGCGATCTTGCGCGAGATACTTTCGAGCGTTGGTTTTTCTATGCGGGTCGGTTTTAGAAGGACAATTTTCCCCGGGCCGGATTCCACTTCGAGCAATACGGCGTTGCGGTCATCCATACTTTGTCGCATTAAAACGCTGCGCAGGGTATCCAACGAAGCAAGGCTATTATCGCGTTGCAGAATCTGTGTCCAACCCTCGGGCAGTTCGGGTGAAATGAGCAAGCGTCCCCCGGAGCGAAGCGTTAATTGCGAGAGATAAAATTCGGTCGATTGTCCTAATCCCAGCCCGCGGCCGGACATATCCGGCGCATGAATATCCTTCCGCTCCTCTTCACTCATCCAATAAACATGCGTTGATCCGGCTTCTAAAATATATAATTGCTCGCCACGAATTGCCCCCAAAACAAGATTTGCCAAAGAATAACGTCCTTGTCCGCTGGCTGCCATATTGCGCTCTAAAAGATCGCCATTTAACGTGGTTGCTGCTGCGCGTAAAGCCGAAGTGACTGAGCCGGGCGTTTGATAAAACTCCTCGGCGGCACGCGAGGTTATTTGATGATAATTAACGGTAGAAAAGGGAGCATTTCCACCCAAAACAAGATGTACGACCAAAAGATCGCGCCCGCGGCTGCGTGCTTTGCGCCGAGGCGGCGTTAACGCCAATAAGCCTGGCGGCGAAGGTAATTCGTTGCCACGCAAGCGATAAAGGGGGAGGAGGGTAAGGTCGAATGATTTTGACACGTCTAAGGCTCCAGATACTTCCCTACATTATACTGGTAAAATTTAGCCGCACCATCCCCCTTTTTCCATATACAACTACGACCCTAAAAAACATGAAATATACACTTATTGACAGTCTTGACAATTTTGAAAAACTTGCCCCGGCCTGGAACGATCTCCTCGCCGAAAGCATTGCAAACATCCCCTTTTTGCGCCACGAATACCTCCTCGCCTGGTGGGATTCTCTCGGCGGCGGCGAGTGGGAGAAAGGCGAGCTTGCCATTATCACCGCGCATCGCGACGATGAATTGATCGGCATCGCCCCCCTCTTTTCATCTACATATGAAGATAGAAAATCACTGCTCTTTTTGGGCAGCATCGAAATTTCAGATTTTCTGGATTTTATTGTCCGCGAAGATGATTTAAACGAGTTTATTCACGGCCTACTGGATTTTCTCGATTCGCACGCGACCCTAACTTGGTCGGCGCTCGATCTACAGAATCTCGTCAAAGACTCCCCCTCCCTAAAAATACTCCAAACAGAATCTGCCTCCCGAGGTTGGGACTTTGCCGAATCAACCCTTCAGCCCGCGCCCTTCGTCACACTACCCGGTGATTTTAATGAATATCTCGCGGGTATCAAAAAGAAGCAGCGTCACGAAATTCGCCGTAAAATGCGCCGCGCCGCCGCCGATGAACGCGAAGTAAATTGGTATATCGTCGATGACAAAGAAAAACTCGACAAAAATATCGAAGTTTTTTTCCAGCTAATGACGAATGACCCCAAAAAACAAGCTTTTCTCACTGCCATAATGAAATCGCAAATGAAAGCGACCATCCACGCTGCATTTGATGCAGGCTGGCTCCAACTCGCTTTCCTCGAAGTGGATGGAGAAAAAGCAGCGAGCTATCTCAACTTTGATTATGGCAATCGTATCTGGGTCTACAACTCCGGGCTGGATATGAAATTCCGCGATCTTTCCCCGGGTTGGGTCTTGCTCGGCTATTTGCTCGAATGGGCCAATGAAAACAGACGCGCCGAATTCGACTTTATGCGCGGCGATGAACCTTATAAATATCGCTTTGGCGGCGTAGATCGCTTTGTAATGAGAGCAAAGATAACGCGCTAAATTATTTGCTACTTTGTCATCGCGAGGAGAGCGATAGCTCGACGTGGCGATCTCCAAATCAAAAAGGAGATTGCCACGCTTCGTAAACTTCGCTCGCAATGACATTATTTTTGTAGAATCGTATCAATATTTCTTTACTAATATTTAATTAAACCCCATGCCTTATATCATTGATGGACACAATTTAATCCCCCGCGTGGGGCTGCGCCTTGATGCGCTAGACGACGAAATGGCTTTGGTCGAAATGCTGCGAGAGTTTTGTCGCGTTAAAAAGAAACGCGCCGAAATCTACTTTGACGGCGCACCCCCCGGAGAAGATGGTACTCGTAAATTTGGCTATGTGACCGCACATTTTGTCCGCAAAGGGCGTACAGCCGATAGCGCTATCCACGCGCGCTTAAGAAAAATGGGGAATTCAGCCCGAAACTGGACAGTGGTCTCCTCTGACAGAGAGGTATTGGCCAGCGCAAGATATGCGCACGCAAGTGTTCTCTCCGCAGATGAATTCGCTCAACAGGTTGAAAACGCACGCTTCATTGCACAGAGCGACCCCGGCGAAGATAAAGCACTATCCAAGCACGAAGTAGACGAGTGGATGAAGCTTTTCTCTTCCGATGAAAAGGATAGTTGAACATAAACATCCAAAATAATCGGATAATTCTTATCTTCTTTTAATGAAAAGAAGATAAGAATACTGTATATTATCTCTAATGACACTTACGCCCCCTTTATTGGTATCAAGTAAGTGTTAACCATCATTAGCATGTCCCCCCCATGCTAAGGGTGGTGTCCCTCCCCCCTTTGGTCGTCAAGTTTTATACTTGACGACCTTTTTTTATTCTTATTCTTCGCTGTATAATAAAGACATTGGTTATCAGCTTTAGGAGTACATTATGAGCAAAAAGTCGAGTAAATTTATTCAATTAGAGTGGGAGTGCCCGGGCTGTGATGCGCGCAACCCTGGCCCTGAAGAAAATTGTCTAAGCTGTGGCGCACCCCAGCCTGAGAATGTGGAATTTGTCGCACCCGCAAAGAGAAAAGTTGTTACTGACGAAAAATCACTGAAACGTGCCAAAGCGGGAGCCGATATTTACTGTGCTTTTTGCGAAACGCGAAACCCTGCTACACAAGAGGCTTGCATCCAGTGTGGTGCAGAACTGGCAGAAGGAAAACGACGTAAAGCAGGTGGAGAAGTGCGTCAGAGAAAAGCGGAAAAGATGATCGCCTGCCCCAGTTGCACGACAGAAAACGCCTCGTCGAATCATACTTGCTTGGAATGTGGTGCCCCGCTGATGGGCGAAAATGTCACAACTGCTCGGGAGATGCCAAAGTCGACTGCCGCCGACCAAGCCAAAAACAAGCTCGATGCGAAAAAGAAAAATAAATGGATCGTCGCTTTGGTGATCGCCGCTATTCTTTGTTGTATTGCGGGTGCGATCTTCTTTTTCTCCCCCAGTGAAAGCATAAAGGGCACGGTCGATGATGTTTATTGGCAAACAAGTATCCCCCTCCAGGAAGAACGTGAAGTCGATTATAGCAACGAGCGTGGCAGCCCTCCCTCAGACGCTTATGATATTTCTTGTCATACTGAGAGCGAAGAAGTTTGCACAGAGCGGACGGTAGATCAGGGAAATGGTTTTGCCGAAGTAGTACAAGATTGTGAAACACAGAGTGACGAATATTGTTCTTATTCTGTGATGGAATGGCAAACGATTGAAAGTTTTACGCTGGACGGGCATGATCATGCCCCTGAGTACGCAAGCCCATCTTTAAGCAGCGGGCAGCGTTTAGGGAGCGAGGATGTAAATTATTCTATTACTTTTAGCTCAGATTCCGGTATGCTCGATTACAGCGTAGATAGTTTGGATGAGTTCAGACAATACCAGATTGGCAGTAATTGGACGCTGAATATGAACCGATTGGGCGGTATTGTTTCTGTAGAACGATAAATGACTTTTTCTATTTTACTTAAAGGCACCCTGATCGGGTTTTCTATCGCTGCGCCGGTAGGCCCGATCGGGGTGCTTTGTATTCGAAGAACCATTGCCCAGGGGCGGATAACGGGTTTTGTTTCTGGCTTGGGCGCAGCAACAGCAGATCTTATTTACGGCTGCATTGCCGCCTTTGGATTGACCTTTATTTCTCAGTTTTTGGTTGAAAAGAAAAGTATATTAAGCCTTGTTGGCGGCGTTTTTTTGCTTTATTTGGGCACTAAAACATTTTTTGCAAAAAATGCTGGAGATGAGCTTGAAAATAATGAAAAAGGGCTCTTGAGCGCATATCTCTCTACCTTTTTTCTGACGCTTACAAACCCGATCACGATCCTATCTTTTGTGGCAATTTTTGCAGGGATGGGCATCGTTAGTGAAAGTGGAAACTATCTCTCTGCACTGATGTTGGTTTTAGGCGTTTTCATCGGCTCCATGCTCTGGTGGATGATTTTGAGTGGCGGGGCGAGCTTCTTTCAGAAAAAGATTAACGCAGAAGGCTTGGTGTGGATTAACAAGATTTCAGGCTTGATCATCACAGCTTTTGGTGTAGCTGCGCTTTTTAGCTTGCTTTAATTTTCGCATTTCATCTTTAGAGAAGCACTACACAGTATCTCAATCTGCTATAATCAACTCATCAACATATTTTGATTACACGGGTTATGGAAAAAAACAAAGGCAAAACGAAGGTCGGGGGAATTTTTCTTTTCTTGTTAAGCAGCTTGTTTGCTCTGCTCAACACAGAAAGCGTATTTGCCGCGCCAGAACCTCCCTCCGAACCAGATCGCTTCACATCCATTATCGTCGAATACACAAATTACGAATGGTGGCTCTTGCAGTGGGAAGATAGTGAAGTCGTCTGCGAAATAACTATAGAGCATGAAGACCAACCTACGCTCGACGAAGTCTATGTCGATTGCGGCGAAGCCCTCTATAACGCCTGGATCGAACAAGAAGCTTGTTCTCCAGAAATCATTAACCGTAAACCTACCGAATGCCCTGGATATTATCTTCACTATTCATCCAGCACGCCAAAAGAACGGGAAATCGCGCTTGCGCTGCCTCCCTCTGTCGTGTGGATCACCCTCGAAGATTGCTTTGCAGAAAATAGAACGAATCGATGCGCCCTCCCCCCTATGCTTGCTCTGCATGGAGATGAGCCGCTTGCCGGAGAGAAAATTTTGCGCATTAACGGCGAACTCGATGGGGAATCTTTCTCCTGTGATGCTGCCTTATGTGAACTACCCCTCTCCGAAACAGACGAAGAAGGCATTACGCTCACTTTTTGGGCCGATTCGAGTTATGGAGACAGCAGCCATCTCTTCGATGCGCATATCCGTGTCATCTATGTCGAAGATGAAGATACAGACGAATATTTTTGGTACGTAGATGTGCTCAGCAGCCAATGGCGTGGTGAAGAAAATGCCAGTTGTGCCGAAAGCTGGGATTCCTTCCCGCCCGTCGGTGGCGTTCCAGAATGGCTCTCTACGCCCGAAGATATCGCAGACCTAGAATCTGACCTCCCCTATAACTATCTTGCCGGAAATTTGATTTCAAGAAAAATCGTCGATGCCAGCCACTGCGCCGATTTTGGCGTAGATTCCTACGGTCAGGCTACTCCTTGCGGGCTGGACGCAGCAGAACCCGCCATGCTCGAATGGCAAAATCGTTTTGACGCGCTCATCATGAAGGCCGCAGAAGAAACCAGTGTCCCCGCTACATTGATCAAACGTCTTTTTGCCCGTGAAAGTCAGTTTTGGCCCGGCGTATTCAACGCCGGTGACGATGTTGGCCTAGGTCAATTAACCGAAAACGGCGCAGATATTGCCTTTCTCTGGAACCCCATCTTTTTTGAAGAATTTTGTCCGCTAGTCTTTGAAGGGGATGAATGCGACAACGGCTATCTTAACCTAAACGATGCCCAACAAGAAAGAATTCGTGGTGCGCTGGTATACAGCGTAAACGCCCTGAGAGATGATGCTCCCCTCGGGCTTGATCTCGCTCAGGCAGATTACAGCGTAAGCGTTTTTGCAAATACCCTCTTGGGGAGCTGTGAACAAACGGGAACGGTTGTCTTTAACAATACGGCCCAATCCCCCGGCGCACTGACCAGCTACGAAGATCTGTGGAAATTCACCCTCGTCAATTACAACGCTGGCGCGGGCTGTCTTTCTTTGGCTCTAGGGGAAACCATAGGCAATAATCAGGAAATCAATTGGGAGAATCTCTCATCCAATTTGACAGTGGTGTGTATGGGGGTAAAAGATTATGTTGAGGATATTAGTGAGTGAGCATTTGCTTATCTTGTATTGTCGTATTAGGGGTTTTTACAGTCAAGCACTGTATAAAATATAGTTAACTGGCCAAAAAATACAGTCTAATTTAATGGAGGCGAAATTGAAAATAGGTATTCTCGGTACAGGTATAGTAGGGCAAACCCTTGGTCAAAAACTGGTAAAACTTGGGCATTCTGTTCTGCTTGGCACTCGAAATCCATCAAAGCTTGATGAGCCAAAGGGACGTGGCCCAAGTGCGCGCACTCTAAGCGACTGGCTCGCAGAAGTTGGCGCAGAAGCAAGGATCAGCACTTTTAGAGAAGCAGCAAATCATGGGGAGATCGTGATAAATGCCCTTAACGGAGGGGCCAGTTTAGACGTATTACAGTCTGTGGGAGAAACGTATTTAAATGGCAAAACGCTAATAGATACTTCCAATCCAATTGATATCAGTGGGGGATTTCCGTTCACATTGTTTGTGAAGGATACAGATTCACTAGGAGAAATACTACAAAGAGAATTTCCAAACTTACGAGTAGTAAAAACACTCAACACTTTGACAGCCGCATTGATGGTAGATCCCCAAAGAGTAGGAAATGGTGATCATACCGTGTTTCTATCTGGAAATGATGCTAAAGCCAAGACACAAGTATTAGAATTGCTGCGTGAAATTGGTTGGCACGACATACTAGACCTCGGTGATATTTCAACAGCAAGGGGCACAGAAATGATGTTGTCGATTGGACATGCAGTTATGCATGCATTGAATCCGGCAGAAATTGCCTTTAAAGTGGTTCGTAACAAAAGGCCTTAAAAAATCAGCTAACAAAGCGTGCAGTGGACGGTGGGGATTCTCCGGCATTTCCTCGCTTTGAGCTTTCCCTGCTCCCAAACAGAGTCTACGCTCGTCCACCTGCAGCTAACGCAATCCATAAGCTCAAAGAAAAATTATGACAAATCTTTCATTCAAACAAAAACTAGTCCGCAGCGATCTACTTATCGGAACAATCGTTACGCTCCCAGCACCTGAAATTACCGAGATCTATTCTCAAGCCGGTTTTGATTGGCTTTTTATAGATCTTGAGCATAGTACCTTGAGCATCAAAGATGCCCAGGCTATTTTGCAAACAGCAGGGGAAAAAGCAGCCTGTCTTATCCGTGTGCCTTCAATTGATGAAGCCTGGATAAAAAGAGTGCTCGATATTGGCCCTGCTGGCATTATCATCCCGCAAGTGAAGAGCGCCGAAGAGGCGAAATTAGCGATTCAGCTTTGCAAATATCCGCCAGAAGGATTACGGAGTGTGGGGCTTGCGAGGGCGCACGAATACGGAGAAAAGTTTCAGGAATACGTAGCAAGTGCAAATAACGAGGTCGCTGTCGTTCTTCAAATCGAGCATATTGATGCGGTGCATAATATCGAAGAAATTATCAAAGTACCCGGCATTGATTCCCTCTTTATTGGCCCCTACGATCTCTCAGCCAGTATGGGGAAAACGGGACAAGTAACTGACCCTGAAATTCAAAATGCGATTGCGCACGTCAAGAAAATCGCAGAAGAAGCAAATATTCCCCTTGGCATATTTGGCGCAAGTGCTGATGCAGTTAAGGCGTATATTGAGGAAGGGTATTCTTTAATAACCGTTGGAATTGATACGATGCTTATCGCCAAAACAGCTAAAGATATAGTAAATGCGTTGAAGTAAAAAAAGAAATCGCAGGGGGAAAACAAAACCATGCTAAACTAAATGCAATTCTTTCGCCAAAAGAAAAGAGGAGTATATAGATGAAAAAACTGCGCGGACTTAAACACCGTGATATACAGCTTGATCTGGACCTTTATCGAGTAGACGTGCCTATCCCCGGGTTATCCGACGTCGCTTTGAGCGTGATCGATATTCACCCTGATGGGGCGGAGAAAACGATCTTTTTCTTACATGGATTTGCCGGTTGTGCAGAAACATGGGAATATCAAATTAATCATTTTGCGCTCGAATATCGCGTCATCATCCCCGATTTGCGTGGGCACGGTCAGAGCGATGCACCCTTCTCTGAATATACGATGCCCGAATTGGTCAGCGACATCAACGCCATTGCCAATGCGCTGAATCTGCCCGAAAAATTTATTCTTGTTGGACACTCCTTCGGCGGATCGATCTGTATTGAATATGCTGTCGCCCATCCTGAGCGTCTCGAAAAATTAGTTTTGATCGCTACAGCGGGCGAGTATCCGTTGCCAAAGAGTGCTTCTCTGCTCTCAAAAGTCCCCGTCTCTGTTATTCGACCCTTCTGGAAATATAGGCCACGCTGGAATGCAGAAGCGCATGTCCTAAAACGAATGATGCTCAATAATATGGGGCAATGGAACGCTTGGGACAAGTTACCTGAAATCACCACAGAGACGACGGTATTAACCGGTCAGTTTGATAGTTATTTTCCGCGCTGGGCTTTTGATCGTGTCAGCGAAGGAATTGCCAACGCAGATATTATTGATGTTGGCGCATCGAAACATAAGGTGCAGCTGGAACGACATCAAGCCGTTAACCGAGCCATTGATCGCTTTGTCCATCAAGGCGGAAAAGGAAAAGGTTCATGGCGTGAACAAGGAAAGCGTACAGACCTTGCTGTCCAGCGTCCCTGGCTAAAAAGTTATGGGAAATATACGCCGATCACCTGTCCCATTCCCAAACAACCTTTACATAAATTTTTAGAAGCTGCCGCTGACCGTGTCCCTAAAAAAACAGCGACCATCTTTTACGGCTCAACACTAAATTATCAACAGCTTAATCAGCGTGCTAATCAATTTGCGCACGCCTTGCACGGGCTTGGTGTTCGCCCCGGAGATCGGGTAATGATCGTGATGCCAAATATGCCCCAGATGATTATTGCCTATTATGCAACACTCAAAATTGGCGGCGTAGTCGTTTTGCCAAATCCCGATGCAAAGGCTGTACAGATCGTTGGTCAAGTTGAAGAAACTTCGGCAAAAGTGCTTGTCACGCTGAAAGATTTTGCAGGTTTAGCGAATAAAGTCCAAGAGAAGAATGATGTCAAAATTGTTCTTGCCAATATCCGCGATGTGGTTTCCGGACGAGTCTATAAAGAGTTGCTCGGACGTTGGAACGCCGCTGGCTTTGGCGAAGAAAAAACACCCTGGGTGGACGAAGGCCAGACAATGGAAAGCCTTATTCTCGATGCCCCCAAAACACAGCCCGAAATTGAAGTAAGTAGCGATGCGCTGGCAAATATTCTCTTTACCAGTGGCACAACTGATGAGCCAAAAGGCGTTTGTTTAACGCATGAAAACCTGGTCGCAAATTCCCTGCAAACACGCCACTGGATTCCTGACGTGAAGTATGGACGGGAGGTTTTTCTCTCCGTTTTGCCGCTCACGCATAGCTACGGCATGACAACGGCAATGAATATCCCCATCGTGATCGGGGCGACCATTGTTCTTTTGCCCGTTTTTGAAATCCAGCAGGTGCTTGACCATATTAAAGAATATAAGCCTAGCGTTTTCCCCGGTGTACCATCCATTTATGCAGCGATTAACCATGCACCCAATGTGCGGGAATATGGTCTCAACTCGATCAAAGCCTGTATTAGTGGCGCAGCACCGCTCCCTGTTGAAGTACAGGAGGCTTTTCAGAAACTAACGCGCGGCAGATTGGTCGAAGGATATGGTTTAACAGAAGCTGCGCCAGTTACGCACGCAAATCCTTTGCGGGGAGATGTGAAAACTGGTTCTATCGGGATCCCGATCCCGAATACGGATGCGAAAATAGTTGATCTGGTTAAGGGAAAAGACCTTCCGCCGGGGCAGATCGGGGAGTTACTTGTTCGGGGGCCACAAGTGATGAAGGGCTACTGGCAAGCCGAGGGTAAGAGCGACCCGGAGACATCCTTTTCCGATGGTTGGTTGCACACGGGAGATGTTGCCGTGATGGACGCGGACGGATTTTTCAAAATCATCAGCCGCAAACGTGACACGATCATGGCCGGTGAATTTAGCGTTTATCCGCGCGATATCGAAGAAGTGCTTTATGAAAACTCAAAAGTGCTCGAAGTGGCAGTGGTCGGCGTGACGCGCAAGGGCTGGCTCAGCTCAAAAGTGAAGGCTTTCGTGGTGCCGCGCCCGGGCACAACGCTCTCGGAAGAAGAATTAATGGAACTTTGCCGCAAAAGGCTGGATGAATATGCCGTTCCGTGGGAAATTGAGTTTAGAGAAACCTTGCCAAAATCTTTTGTGGGCAAGGTTCTGAGAAGGATGCTCGTAGAAGAATAAAATTGATGGATAAAGCTCTTTTAGTACGCACGGCTGTTGCCGTTGGTATCACCGTTTTCATTTTATTTGGGATCGCACTCTGGCTAAAACCGGAGTGGTTGATCGCTCATTTGCGCAAACAATCGCCCGAAGTTCTTTATTCTGTGGATACGGACGAGAAAATCGTGGCGCTAACGATTGATGACGGCCCTGACACTGATGGCTCTCCTGCCATTTTAGATATTTTGGATGAATATGATGCACACGCTACGTTTTTCTTGATCTCTGAGCATATCCCGGGGAACGAGACATACGTGGAGCGGATGGTTGCTGAGGGTCACGAACTGGGGAATCATCTCACGGCTGATGAGCCGAGTATTGCGCTAAGCGAGGCAGAATTTGAGAGAGAATTACTCGAAGCAAACCAAGCACTGACCGAATATGTTGACGATGTTAAATGGCTGCGTCCCGGCTCGGGCTGGTACAACGACGAGATGCTTTCCACGATTAAAAAACATGATTATCAGTGTGCATTGGGTAATGTTTATCCCTATGACCCACAAATTAGCGTTTATTGGTTTTCAGCCTATTATGTTTTGGGAAATGTGAAACCCGGCTCTGTGATCGTTTTGCACGACTATAACCGCCGTGGAGGACGGACAACGAAAGCCTTAGAAATTATTTTGCCAAAATTGGCAGAGAGGGGGTATAGGGTGGTGACTCTTTCGGAATTGGTCGGGGTGAAAGCAGGGGAATAGATAGAGTTCAGATGGCTGATTTGGTCAGTTCTTATGCCAAAATTATTTAAAAGAATCGTTGTGCAACGCATCCATGCGGATGCAATGCACAACCTTGTTGTTTTTTAGATTTCAAGGGAAATAGTTTTTGCTTGCTCGTATAACTTAAGGCTTTCAGCCTCTGCAACACGGATATTAAGCTCATCAATGAGAATTTGTCTAAAGTCCTCTGCAGTGCTAATTATTTCCTCTTGGGTGCCTGATTTTTTTATTATCCAGTAGGCAAGGTTGCGTAAGGAGCGGATTTCGTTATCCAGAATACGCGAAATGACAAGATGATTTACAAAACCGGCTTTGGGGTGTTTGTGCGAATAGAAATGTCCGAGTTCGCAATCCGATTGGCCGTAGCGAGCAAGTTCAAATCGATAGAGGGAGAAGAAATTTCCATCCTGGAAAATCTGCATGTGAAATTCGCCTGCTCGGGGTTCTGAAATGCGGAATTTCCTATCCCCATCTTTTATTTCTTTTCCCGACATGCTGATGGGTATTCTTGGGCCGTCGGCACCAAAGCCAACATCGAGGATATAGTCTTTTCCATCGAATTCGACCATTGTGATCCGATGGGTTAGGCCGGGATGTATATCTTGGTTATAGATCACACGCGCAAGGTAGAGCCTTACTTTAAAGCCAAGCTCTTCCAATATTTCATACATAAGGCCGTTTTGTTCAAAGCAATAGCCTCCACGCCGTTGGACGACAATGCGCTGATAGAGTGATTCTATATCCAGCGGGAGTTCATTGCCAAGTCGACAGCCCAGGCTGCTGAAAGAGAAGGTTGCTACATGTCGGGTGTTGATCTTTTTTAGAAAATTCAAATCCAGACTGCGACCATGCAAATCTAGCTGCTGAAGATATTTTTGGACAATTTCGGAACGCTCCATTAATCTCTCCTACGCTAGTATTTCTTCAGAGATACGCCAATTAACATCTCTCTCTTTTAGACCTTTTTGCATAAATTCAATGCATTCGGGATATTTCCCCATATATTCCGGTGGCGATATGCCTTTGTGGGTATAAAGGCCTTCAGCGATCATACGGATCGCTAGTGTTGCTGTATATCCGGTTGTGCGCGCCATTGAGATGACATCTGTATCTCGGCAGTAAGTATCGTACATATCAATTGTATATTTCACTTTCTGCCCATTTTTTCTTCCCTTAATAATAGATTGGAAAATGGTAATATCGCCTTCTCCCTTCTTCAATTTCCAGTTCGGAAATAATATCTGGGCCGTTATTTCAAGCGGACTGGCCTTCACGCCTTCTATTTCTATACTTTTCTCTTTCGAGAAGAACCCCAGCTCTCTGAGAACAGTCATCTTTTCAATATGACCGGGGTAGCGCAAGGTCTTTTCTTTCAAATTTGGGGCGTCAATAGTTGTAGCTAATGTTCTTAGACCATCGGTATTGAAAGCTTCGAGGGTGCCGATCTCGGGGAAGAAAATATATTCAGGGTCAGATAAGGCAGGGCGTACTATCTCAAATCCATTTTCTACATAACGGGCGGGACGGATATACTCCTCGATCACATCGATGGGGGAAAACACGGCTTTGTATTCGCTGGGCCACTCTCTGATTTCGGGTAACCCGCCTACATAAGTGAGTACGCTGTCTACTTCATCCAATTTTTGAACGACATCCATAATCAGGGCACTCCCCATACCAGGATAAACACCGCAATCCATTATCATAGTCACGTTTTTCGCTTTGGCCAAGGCATCCAGTTCAAAAGGGTCTTCTTCATAGAATGCGATACAGGCACAGTTTTTTCCTGCTTCTATGATGGCTTTCGCTGTTTCAAAACCCATAAATCCAGGGACGGCATTTACAACAAGATCGTAATCACTTACGAGGGTGGTCACATCTTTGGGATTTGATAGGTCTTTTTGGATAGTCGATAGCTTAGGTGCTTTTGCTTTTATACTTTGCAAAGCTTGGGCGCTGTAATCTGCAACTGTTACGTCGAATTCCGTATCTTTGTTCAAGTCGATTGCCATCGGAGCACCAACCAAACCTGCTCCTAGAATAATGATTTTCATATTTTCCTCTTTATTTTGAGTGCTAAATTATTTAAACAATTTTACTTTTTCGCCATAAAATCCCCGTTTCTGGAGAATCCATATTTCTCATAAAGCCCATGTGTGTCTTTGGTGCGCAAAAGCTGAAGCGAATCCGGGATATCAGGATGATCCTGGATGAATTGCACGATCTCTTTCCCCAATCCTTTTCCTCTGTGTGGTGGGCTGACAACCACATCTGCGATCCACGCGAAAAAAGATTTGTCTGTGACGACTCTTCCAAAAGCGATTAACGCATCCTGATAAAAAACGCATATACAGATAGAGTTCTCGATGGTCGTGGCTATCAATTCAATACTTCTGTCCGGCGCCCAATAAGAGTTATCGAGCAGCATCTTGACCATTTCGGGGGAGATCAGTTTTTTATTATCTGTGATCAGGTACTCTTGGTATTTGATTTCCATATCTTCTCTCTTGGCCTTATTTTGTTGAAAGTGAAGTTTACCAACTTTTCTGTTCAGACGCATTGTTTATATTGACGATACTCTTTATGTGCGATACACTAAAATTGAACGTTCATTCAATTGTTTGTAAAAGAGAAAATGAAAGATAAACGCACTGCCATTCTGGAATCCACCCTAAGCCTCATCTCAGAGCGAGGCTTTCATAACACGCCCATGTCGCTGATCGCAAAGACATCCGGGGTGAGTGCGGGCATTATCTATCATTATTTTGCAAATAAAGATGAATTACTGAATGAACTCTATAAAGAGGTAAAACTTGGATTTATGCGGGCTATGCTAGCAAATTATTCTGAAGAACTCCCTCTTCAGGAACGCTTTATGATGTTTTGGTACAACTATGTACGTTACAGCCTCAGCAACTCAGCTAGAGTGTTTTTTCATGAGCAATTTGAAAATTCTCCGCTTGTGAAACACGTTGAAGAAGATTTCTCTGAAGAAGTTGCACCTTTTTTCCATCTCTTTGGCCAAGGGCTAGAAGAGGGTGTTTTTATCCCATTGCATCCGGTGGCGTTATATGAGTTGAGTTTTGCGCCAGCCACTGCAATGGTGAAGCGGCATCTTAGCGGCGTTTTAGAAATGGATGATGCTCTTATGCAATCCCTTGCCGACGCCTGCTGGAACGCCATTACTCTTTGATATTTTTTTAAGATACACCGAATGAACATTCAATCTAAAAGGAGCTAAAAATGAAAGAACTAGAAAAAGATAGCGCAATAAAGTGGACAGAAAAGAACCTCCCCGACCTGAGCGGGAAGACCATCATAATCACCGGAGCCAATAGCGGCACCGGCCTTTCAGCCACAAAATTTATGGCCTCTAAAGGCGCCACCATTATTATGGCTTGCCGCAATCCACAAAAGGCAAAAGATGCGATGCAGAGCATAAAAACCGAAAACCCTGCCGCAAAACTCGATTTTATCCACCTGGATTTAGGAGATTTAACCTCTGCCAAGAAGTTTGCAGATGCCTTCAAGGAGAAATATGCTTCGCTCGATATCCTGATCAATAATGCAGGTGTAGCACAAACCCCAGACATGAAAACAAAAGATGGTTTCGAGCTGCAAATGGGCATCAACCATCTGGGGCATTTTGCCTTAACTAGTTATCTTGTGGAGCATCTTGCAAATACAAAAAATTCGAGAATAGCCGTTGTCGGGAGCATGAATGGTGAGCAGGGGAAAATGCATTTCGACAATCTCTTCTTCGAAGGCAACTACGATGCCATGCAAGCCTATAACCAGAGCAAATTGGCAACTCATTTATTTGCCTATGAGCTTGGCAAACGCTTTGAAAATGCCGGTATAGGCGTTGAAGTTCTTGCCGCAAACCCTGGCTTTATCAAAACAAATATCCTAAAAGAAAACGCCTACACAACGCGTTCATTTGGCTTCAAACTCATGTTTGGCATTGCTGAAGCTTTGCTTGCCATGTCGCCCGATCAGGGTTCTTTGCCCATTATGCGCGCCGCAACAGATCAAACGCTCAAAAACGGCGATTTCGTCAGTCCCATGAAAACAGGCGGCATGAGGGGACTTCCCAAACTGGTAACGCTCACCAATCCAGATTTTAACGATGAAAATGCTAAAAGATTATGGGAGATGTCCGAAGAGCTTACAGGGGTTAAATACGAAATTTAATGGGATGAAAAACCGCTTCGCGCATGTCCCCAACTTGCGTGCCATCAACCAACAGATTCGCGGCGTAGAGATTATGCCCATTGTCGCGAATCTGCTTGGGAGCAGCTCTCAAGCCCAAATCACGAGCGAAGCGTGCTAAAAAAGAGTGTGCGTCGCACCACAACGATGGGAATCTGCCCTTCGACAGATAAAATGCTTGTCGATGAACATCTTTTCATCGAAGCAGGTGCGACGCACAACTCCTTGAGCAATAATTGTCACTGCGAGCCGCACTTGCGAAGCAGTCTCCTTCACCAATATGGAGATTGCTTCGCCAAAAAAGCTAGCTCGCAATGACAATCCAATTTCTTTTCAGGAGAATCCAAAATGCAAAATATCGAACTCAGAACAGATAGTCGTCATAAACAACGCAAAGTATCGTGGCTGGAACTTTTCTTCGACTTGGTCTTTGTCGTTATCATCGCCAGGATCGCGCATAACTTCCTCTCCGACATTAGCTGGGGCGGATTTAGCACTTTCATTTTCATGTTTCTGAGCGTGTGGTGGATGTGGAGCAGCGTGATCTATTTTACAGAAAGATTTGTACCTACAGAACATTTTCAGCGTTTGTACACCTTCCTGATGATGATCCCCGTCGTCGGGATGACGATTTTTACGCATCATGGTTTTGGCGAAAATTACCCCGGCTTTGCGATTTCATATCTGGTCTCGCGGGTCATTTTCTTCGGCATGATTCTATACGCGACTTTGAAGGTAAAGGAATATAAACCCGTCGGTATCGGGTTTATGGCATTTACCAGTCTTGCAATTGCTCTGATTATTGGCTCTTTATTTGTTGGGGAAAGTGCCCGCTTATATATGTGGGGAGCGGCGATTTTGATGGAAGTGCTTGGGCCGATGTTCACGCTAAATCAGCAGGTCAAGTTGCCGCCCAATATCAATGCATCTGCTGTGGATGAGCGGTACGGGCTTCTAACGATCATCGTTGTTGGTGAAGTGATTGCAAGCACCGCAAATACACTGGCTGATTCTCATCATATTTCGAGCCTTTTACTCGTGAATGGACTATTGGCTCTCTGGATCGGGTTCTCTATTTGGGCAATGTATTTCGATGCTGTTTCAGAACGAGAATTACCCGATAAACCCGAAGATGGCTTAAGAATGGCAGGCTGGGTTTATGCCCATATTTTTCTGAATATCGCCATCATTGCCAGCGCTGTTGGGATTGCGGCTGTGGTCTTGGATCATGCTCATAGCCCGGAGAAGATCTTGCTTTCAGTTTCGCTCGGTTTTGTGATGATACTGGTCAGCCTGATAGAAATGACTCTAAATAAAGATGAAAGTAATTCACAGAAGCCTTCTACCCCTGTCTTTGTGAAACTGCTTTTTGGCGTAATTGCTATATCAATCCCCTTTCTTTTTCAGGATATAAGTGCAACGATTTTGATGTTTGTCTTATCTGTGATTATTTTATTGCGTCAAATACCGATATTTCTTTTTGGAAGAAGAAAGAGTAATTCTTGAAAATTTATGTATCTGGCTCATCCGGGATGAAAACATCTTCAATTTTGTAGTCAAAGAGTTTTGCGATTTTAAATGCCAGCGGCAAACTAGGATCATATTTCCCTCGTTCTATGGCGTTGATCGTTTGTCGTGAGACATCTAACCTTTCTCCCAATTGTGCTTGAGACCAACCTTGCTCTGCTCGTAAGCTTTTTAGGCGATTTTTCATCGGTATTTCCACATTGTCCACATTTTGGTGAGCAGCCACATTAGGGCCATGACGATAAAAACAACGCCGATATTCACTTCGTCTAGCCCGGCAAATTGAAAGAGCGCATAAACACCGACAAAGATAGCTGTCCCCGCAAAAGCGAGAGCTATGGCTTCTGTTTGTATACGGCGTTGAAGTTCATCGAGACTAGCAATTGCTCTACCTACGGTGATAATAAGAACAATTATTCCTAACATAGGGGGAATGGTTGCCCAAAACTTTTGAGACTGGTTTAATGTCTCGTCAAGGAAATAAGCGTATATTGCACTTGTCAGAACAAAGAATGTGACCGCGTTCATGATTTGTCGAAATAAATACCAGGGAAAACGCATTTTCGGCGGACGGCGGCTAACGCGGAAACCAGTTGCTGCGCCAAATAATGCACCACCTAGCAACCCAATCACTAAGGAAAAGCCAAAAGCATAAGCGTTTAAAAGCCCCACAGAAGCCCATGTGATACTGGTTGTAATCATATTCTTTTTTTCTTCTTCTTTTGAATGAACTCTTTCCATTTTACACTCCTTATGTAAAGCTTGCTTGACATTCACATTGTATAATAAGACAAAAATTAAGTCAAGCGTCCTTTACATAAAAGAAAATATTGCATATAAATCATAAAACCTGACAGGTCTTGGAGACCTGTCAGGTTTTCTCTTTTTTGTTGAAAGCGAAGTTTACCAACTTTTCCGTTCAGATGCATTGTATAATCAAGAAACACAAACTGGGACAAGGAAACTCCTCATGATGCCAAATAAAATTCACATACTCATAGCTTTACCTTTTACAAAGCGGATAAGGCTATAGAGACGCTCAAGGCTACAGCAGGTATAATTAGGGCATAAAATTTATAATAGATATCCTCTATTAACGAAAATAGAGCCACTACAAAAAGGGAGAAAATATGAAAAATAAATATCTGCTACCGGAAGATGATGGATTGCCAACCAGAGAATTTGGAAAATGGACAATCCAAAAAGTGGAGTATTTGAAAAAATATATCTCTCAATCTGCGACATCTATGCGCGGCAAGCCTTGGAGACAACGCAGCTATATTGATATGTTCTCAGGGACAGGAAAGTTTGAGTTGAAAGGCACAAATGATATTCATTTAGGTTCTCCATTGTTAGCATTAACTACACAGCACCCATTTACTCATTATTATTTTGTGGATTATATTGAAAAGAATATTGACATTCTTCGAGAACGAAGTTCGTCATTGCCGCTTCAGAAGAAGTTTTATGTTGGAGATGCAAACGAAAAAGTTAAAGAAATTGTAAGAGAACTTCAGATCGCTGATAAAAAATTCATCTCAGGTAAATGGCCCTCGTTCAATTTAGTTTTTCTTGACCCAGATGGTTTGGAGTTGGAATGGAGAACTGTAGAAGCTTTAGCGCAAATCAAAATAATGGATATGGTCATTCATTATTCCCAAAGCGGGCTTACAAGAAACCTTGACCGTTGTTATGCTTCTACCGATGAAACTATAATTGATAAGTTTTTTGGAGATGAAGGTTGGAGACAAATCTATAAAACATGGCAATACAAATCTTCAAAGAAAGGGTTGCATCGTGAACTTATGGATTACTACCAAGATAAATTAAAGGCATTAGGATATGTTGACATAGATTCTCCAGAACCCCTTATGAAAACAGCTCAAACTAATGCGCCTTTATACAGACTTGTTTTTGCCAGTAAACATAAATTAGGACACAAATTTTGGAAACAAGGGACGCAAGTTGATATAAATGGTCAAAGAAGATTGCTGTAACATGGACAAAAAAGAACAAACGAGCTATTATTTAAGAGAGATTTCAGATAACGGAGCAACTTATGTCAAACTCAACCATAGAATGGACAGAATCCACTTGGAACCCCCTCACGGGATGTACAAAAGTTAGTCCTGGTTGTAAAAATTGTTACGCTGAAAGAATGTCAAAGCGATTAAAAGCAATGGGGCAAAAAAAATATATAAATGAATTTGAACTGACAGAACATCCACAAGTTGTGGCAGATCCGCTAAAATGGAAAAAGCCGCAAACTATCTTTGTCAATTCCATGAGCGACCTTTTTCATAAAGACGTTTCCGTGGAATTCATTCAATCCATTTTTAAAGTAATGCGAGAAGCACACTGGCATAAATTTCAGATACTAACAAAACGCGCGGAACGTTTGGCTGAACTAAACCCACAACTTAAGTGGGCTGACAATATCTGGATGGGTGTTAGCGTAGAAAATAACGATTATGCCTACCGTATTGATTATTTACGAAAAACAGATGCAAAGACGAAATTTCTATCCCTTGAGCCTTTGCTGGGTTCTCTCCCAAATCTGAACTTAGACGGTATTGACTGGGCAATTGTAGGTGGAGAATCAGGCCCAAAATCAAGACCGATAAAAGAAGAATGGGTAACTGAAATTCGAGACCAATGTATTGAATCTCAAACTCCTTTTTTCTTCAAGCAATGGGGTGGTGTACAAAAGAAAAAGGCAGGAAGAGAGTTGCAAGGGAAAATTTGGAGTCAGATGCCACGCAGAGGTGCCTTTGTCGGAGCATAAATAATTACATTCCAAACTTTGCGATAATTCCCCTATTTTTTCCTTTTCACGGATAAAAAAGAAGGCTGACAGCATCACCGTCAGCCTTCCCTGATTCCTAATCTCCAATCCCCTATTCCCCCAAATAATCCTTCAAGAAATCCCCAGTATAAGACTCTTTCACATCACAAATCTCTTCCGGCGTACCTGCCGCGACCAGTGTACCGCCTTTATCACCGCCTTCGGGGCCTAAGTCGATAATCCAGTCTGCAGTTTTGATGATGTCGGCATTATGCTCAATGATCAGCACCGAATTTCCACCTTCCACAAGACGTTGCAGGACTTCGATCAGTTTGTGCACATCGGCCGCGTGCAAACCAACGGATGGTTCATCGAGTACATAAAGTGTGCGCCCTGTAGAGCGTTTGGAAAGTTCCTTCGCCAATTTCACGCGCTGCGCTTCGCCGCCCGAAAGCGTCGGCGCAGATTGCCCCACACGGATATATCCCAGCCCGACTTCGTTCAATACATCGAGCTTTTTGATCATCTTCGGGAAATCTTTAAAAATCTCAGCAGCGCGGTCAATCGGCATATCCAAAATATCGGCGATGCTGAATTCATTGCGGTATTTCACCTGCAAAGTTTCCCGATTGAAACGCGAACCGTGGCAAACATCGCAAGGCACATAAACATCAGGCAAAAATTGCATCTCGATCCGCAATTGTCCCTGCCCGGAGCAAGCCTCACAACGCCCGCCATGCACATTGAAAGAAAAACGCCCGGGCTTATAGCCGCGCACTTTGCTCTCTGGCAACTGCGCAAAAAGTTTACGCATCTCATCAAAAAGCCCCGTATAGGTCCCCGGGTTCGAGCGCGGCGTGCGCCCAATTGGCGACTGATTGATATTGATAATCTTATCCAGATGCTCCACGCCCAAAATTTCATCATGTTCGGCGGGCAGCGTCCGTGCGCGGTTTAAGGTTTTCGCCAAAGACTGATAGAGAATATCGCCCATCAACGTCGATTTGCCTGAACCTGACACACCCGTGATACAAACCAATCTTCCCAGGGGGATGTCTATATCGATATTCTTAAGATTATTTGCCCGAGCACCGACTACCGTCAGTTTTTTACCATTCCCATTTCTACGTTCGCTCGGGACCGGCACTTGCATCCGTTTAGAGAGATATGCCCCGGTCAGAGACTTGGGATGCGCTAAAATCGCCTCCGGCGTGCCTTCTGCCACAATTTCACCACCATGTTCACCAGCGCGGGGGCCGAGATCAAGTATCCAATCGGCAGTCATTATGGTTTCGTCATCATGCTCAACGACAAGGACGGTATTCCCCAAATCTCGCAGACCTTCGAGCGTTTTCAGCAATCGCATATTATCGCGCGGATGCAATCCAATGGAGGGTTCATCCAAAACATAAAGCACGCCAACGAGCCGTGAGCCAACCTGCGTTGCCAAACGGATTCGCTGCGCTTCGCCGCCAGACAAACTTCCCGCCGAGCGATTGATCGTCAGATAATCAAGCCCAACATTCACCAAAAATCCGAGCCGTGCCTGAATTTCTTTCATCACGCGTTCGGCAATGATCTTGTCTCGGGCATTCAGAATATCGTGCAAAGTTTCTGCCCACGCCAACGCATCGGCGACGGGAAGCGTGGTAATCTCGATGATATTTTTATCGGCGATGGTGACCGCGATGGCTTCTTTTCGCAGACGCGCGCCGCCACATTCGGGGCAAGCTTTCTGCGACATAAATTCGTCGATGCGTTTGCGCATATATTCTGAGCTGGTTTCTCTATAACGGCGTTCGAGATTGCCAATTACGCCTTCAAAAGAGCGCTGAAAAGTATATTCATTCCCTTTTGCGTTCTGATAAACAATCGTAAATTCTTCGCCTTTGCTGCCGTAGAGAATAATTTCTAACTCTTCTTCTGTTAATTTATTCGCCGGTTTATCAAGATCGATTTTATAGTGCTGCGCGGCGGCATCAAGAGTCTGCCAATAATAACCACCCTCTTCGCGCGGGCCGCTCCATTCGGATGCGCCAATTGCACCACCATTAAGCGAAAGGTCTTTATTTGTGATGAGCAGATCGGGGTCAATTTCGAGTTTATGGCCCAACCCTTCACAAGTAGGACACGCGCCGTGCGGAGTGTTAAAGGAAAAAGTACGCGGCGCAATTTCGGAGATGCTTGTTCCATGCTCCGGGCAAGCGAGATGTTCGGAATAGTGAATATCGTGGCCTTCGCCTTCACGAGGCGTAAGTGCAACGGTCATATATCCATCGCCAAATTTGAGTGCTGTTTCGATAGAATCTGTTAATCGTGAAAGCGCAGCTTGTCTCTCTTCTTCATCTTCGTGATGGCGAATAATAAGCCGATCTACAACAGCTTCGATGGTGTGGATTTTATAGCGATCAAGGTCAAATTCTTCATCCAATGAGCGGACATCGCCATCTACACGAACACGTGCAAAACCGGCCTTGCGAATCTCTTCGAAAACGGCTTGGTAAGTCCCTTTTCGGGCACGGACTAAAGGTGCGAGAACCAGTATCCTGCTTCCATCCGGGAGCGTTTCGACTTTATCCACTATTTCTTGCGCCGATTGTTTGACGACTTCCCGCCCACATTCGGGGCAATGCGGAATCCCAACCCGCGCATAAAGCAGACGTAGATAATCGTAAATCTCCGTTACCGTTCCCACCGTTGAGCGGGGATTATGCGATGTGGATTTTTGGTCAATCGAAACAGCGGGAGATAAACCGTCAATATAGTCAACATCCGGCTTATCCATCTGCCCGATAAATTGCCGTGCATAAGCCGAAAGCGACTCTACATAACGTCGCTGACCTTCGGCGAAAATCGTATCAAAAGCGAGGGATGATTTGCCGGAACCGGAGAGACCGGTGATGACAACAAACTTATCACGCGGAATCTCAACGGTGATATTTTTAAGATTATGAACACGCGCGCCAACCACGCGAATTACGTTTTGAGCCATAGGAAAACCTTTGAAATATAGAGAAATTATGTGCAAAAGGTGAAAGAGAATTATAGCACATTTGTTTTATTTTCTTCGCAAAAACGCGAAAGATTAGTATACCATTTTGGTCTAATTTGGTCTTTCCCTGCTATAATTTTCTGATGGAAAAGTTTTCTAACCTGCCCTATAGCCACAGCAATATCATTGGACGCGAAGAAGACATAAAATTTTTGCAACAATTATTTGCAAAAGATATTCTTCGCTTACTCACGCTAACGGGCTTAGGTGGTATCGGTAAAACAACCCTCGCTATACATTTTGCATCATCACGCCTGGAAAAATATCCTGATGGTGTGTTTTTTGTTAACCTGGCTCCTCTCACCCAAAGTGAGAGAATACTCCTCGAGATCGCACATACGCTCAAAATTAAACAAGATGCACAAAAAAGCACCCTTGAGAATATTAAAGAGTCCCTTTCGGCAAAAAAACTTCTGCTTATTTTAGATAATTTTGAGCATATCATGGACGGCGCATCACAGGTTAATGAATTGCTTCAAACCTTACCTGATCTCCAAATTATTGTCACCAGCCGAGAGCCTTTGCAGTTGCGCATTGAGCAGCTATACCCCGTTAAGTCTCTTTCTTCGAGTGCTGCTGTAGAACTATTTATGCAACGTGCTTTGGCAGTAAAACCCGATCTCAACACATCAGAAAAAGAGAACAAAGCGATAAAAAAACTTTGCCACCGATTAGATGGATTACCTCTGGCCGTAGAATTAGCCGCCCTCCGCACAAAACTTTTTACCCCGCAAAGACTTCTTGATCGTCTCAAACCGGATATTGAACCTGCTACCCGTATGTTAGACCTCTTCTCAGCTGGAACAAAAGATTTGCCCGAACGCCAGCAATCCCTACGCAAAATGATCGCATGGAGTTATAGCCTCTTAGATTCAAGCGAACAGCGCGCACTAAGATATGCATCTGTTTTTCCCTCTACCTTTAGCATAGAAACACTTTCTACCTTAATGAATATCGACGAAATTCAGGCTATAGACCTGATCTCCTCCTTGGTAGACAAAAGTCTGGTCAAACCTTCTTTTGAAGAAGCTGACAGCACCCGTTTCTTTATGCTCGAATCGATCCGTGAATTCTGCTGGAACGAGCTTCGCAATGCAAAAGAACTATCAATCATCAAAGAAGCTTATGTTGAGTTGTATCTAGAGCTTTCAAAAAATGCAGCGATGGGCTTAGAAGGGAGAGAGCAAATAAGCTGGCTGAAAACCATCGACCTTGAATACGCCAATATCGTCCTTGCAATGGAAATCAGCCTAATTGCTGCCCCTATTTCAACGCTTTGGCTAAATGGATTTTGGATTCTCTCATATCTGGAACAATACTGGATGATCCGCGCCTATTTCAATGAATTAATTACATTCTCTGAGCGTGCTCTTTTAGATATTGAAAAAATCGACTCTGAAAAAAAAGATTTCTTAACGGTGAAAGCCAATGTCTATAGCATAGTCGGAACTCATTCTTGGCTAAGAGCAGATTTAGAAAGAGCGCGTAAATTCCATCAGAAAAGCCTCGAGCTATATCAACATCTTGGAGATGAGAGCAAAATTGCATTCACATTAAATAACATCGGTGTATGTTTAGGGCTGAGTGGTAATTCCCAGAAAGCGCGCGATCTCTGTGAACAAAGCCTGGCCTTATACCAAAAACTCAAAGATGATTGGGGGCAAGCACGCTCACACTATAATTTAAGTGACCAGTACCAGTTATTAAGCAATAGTGCTTTCAATCTATATCACGCTGAACACGCATTGAAATTTGCCAAGAAAAATAACAATCCCTACCTTATCGCAGCCTCAAGTTCTCGATTAGCAGAAGAACTTTTTGAAAAAGGTGAAATAGAAGAAGCTTTCGAGCTAAATGAGCAGGCTATTCACCTTGCTCAAGAGTTTCAATTTTCACAGATACTAACTTGGGCTCTGATCTCTCAAGCTCACATTATGCTTGAACAAAAGAATCTTAAGCATGCATCCACATCACTTCAAAAAGCACTCTCCCTAAATATAGAGCAGATAGACAAAGACCTTTTCATTGGGAATTTTCAAAATGCCGCCCGTTTATGTTTTTTAACAAAAAAATACTCATCTACAGCTCACCTTTTTGGAGCAATAGACGCACTAAAACAAGAACATAAAAAGATTCATAGTACCCATATTTGGTATGGCTATGAAAAAGCCATACTTAGCACTCGCGCCAGACTTGGCAAAGCTATTTACGATACAGAATGGGAAAAGGGAAACACGCAAACACTGGATGAAACAATAAACTTTATCCTCGAAAAATGCCTTATACAGAAATCTTCATCCGCATCGAACTTGGCCCAAAACTTGCTCACTGCGCGTGAGCGTGATGTGCTGCTTCAACTGGCTCAAGGGAAAAGCAACGATGAAATTGCAGAAACCCTGGTTGTTGTGCTGAAAACAGTAGAAAAACACGTTAGCAGCATCCTTAAAAAGTTGGGGGCCAAAAACCGCACAGAAGCTGTTTCCTGGGCTGTCTCAGAGGGATTAGCAGAACAAAATAAAGATATATAAAGCCCCGCCACAAGGGCGGGGCTAATGGATAAAGCAAATAAAATTTGGACAAAACTATCTTTCTATGTCTTTGCGAGGAGCATGCTTTTGCGACGCGGCAATCTCCGGTCAAGGAAGGAGATTGCTTCTCCCCGACGTGTACCCGTCAGGGTAAAAGCATCGGGGCTTGCAAAGACATCACATTGTGTTTTTCTAAATGCTCTGTCCATAAGATCAACGCTAAGGACATCCGCCACCAGTGGCATCGGGGACACATTCATCACCGCCACCATCACCATCACCATCATCTGGCTTATCTTTAATTGTACAACTCCCATAGCCAATGCCTGAAGTATGAGATTCGATCATTGTGAAACATGTACTTCCCATAATTTCTCCGTTCCATTGGGGCAAATAATATCCTGGTGGGCAAGAAACGGAATATGATTCTTTTTCTGCCGTACTACAACACTGAGTCTCTGAGTCAAAGGCATACCCAACCGGACATTGGTTGCTATTTTTATTTTCTCCTTCACCTTTATAAACACAGGTTTGGCTTTGTAGGTCAAATTCATAACCTTCTCCGCAAGTTGGGTTCAATTCACCTGCAACACAGTCCTGAGAAATACTAAGACTCACGGGCACAAGTTCTTGATCACCCCAGCAAGCATATTTTGCAAAACCAGTATTCCCGGGCTCTCCAATTATGGTACATCCTTTATAAGGACTCACATCAAAATCTACAAACTGACCTAGGGTATAGTTAATCTCGATATTAATATATGGCTTCCCATTATGGCAGTATTGAGATGTTTGCTTTATATCGGGCACAGGACAGTTTAGGTCAAAATCTTGAGAAGAGTGCCCCTGCTGAATTGGGGCCTGCACACACATCGGTGCAAAATAATCTGGCTCATCAACTACACAACGGAAACCTAAATCGTTTCGACTTTCTTCTGCTTTGGCAGAAAAGCGTTGGTAGGCAAGCAATTCTTCTGTAGAAGATGCAAATGAACCACCACGAAGAACTCGTTCTTCGCCCTCTGTAGCTTGCCCATTAATATAAGCATCGGCAGCATACCGATCTTCTACCCACTCAAAGACATTTCCTGCCATATCGTAAGCATCGTAAAAAGAACGTCCATCAGGATGCGAAATCACATTTGTGCTTCTGCCTTCCTCACAGTCGGCAAAGTTAGCTTCGTTACAGGTAGGTGCTGCCTCCCCCCAAGGATAGATATCTGATTCGGGGCCGCGAGCGGTTTTCTCCCACTCTATTTCAGAGGGCAGGCGTCCATTTACCCAGCCACAATAGGCTTGGGCTTGCGTGTGACTAACACCGCTTACAGGATGAGATGCGAAAAATGTCTCAGCGTAATTTGGATTATTAGCAATATCAGGCAGAGAGCATTCCCCTGTTGCGACACATTGAGCGTATTGGGCGTTGGTAACTTCGGTTGAATAGATCCAAAACTCATCTGTTGAAGCTGCTGTCTTGGGGTTATCTTCGCCTTTTTCAACGCCCATTGTGAATTCACCTGCCGGGATATAAACAAGTGTGGTGCCGTCAAAATGGGATATTGTATCGCCGGCCTGATAAAGAACGGCTTCTTCTAAAACGGGGGCTTTAGTGGGATCAGGCTCGGGCTGAGACTCAGTTTCTATAGTGGGAGCAAGTTCAGGTTCCACGTTCGAAACGGAGGATGTCGGTGTTCCGCTCGTGCAGGATGCGACAAATATGGATATCAAAATTGAGATTAAAAATATTTTTTTCATGAAATTATCCTTTTACAAGAGCCTTCGCTGAACTATCAACCCAGCGAAGGCTCTCTTTATTAATTAGTGTTGCTACTTATTCTTTATCTTTGTCATCGCGGCTTACAACGATATCGCGTCCAGCACCTGAGGCAAAATCAGCGCCATCAACATCACCATCGCCATCAAAATCACCCAAAGTCGCCCCATCATCTTCCTTATTCAGAAGGATATGTTCTCTTGTTGGTGTACGTTCTGCTTTAGGTTGATCTGTTGCACCCAGATATACAGCTTCCTTATTCTTCATTTCTGTATCTTTAGGTCGATTTGATTTTCTTCGCCCCCAGTATTTAATAAATGCCGGGATCGCAACAACCGCAAGCCCAATTAGGATGCCAAAAGCTAATAATCCGAGATTGGGGTAAGGAAACCCTTCTCCCTCTGAGTCACAGGAAACGCTGACAGAACCATCAGGATTTGCTGTCTCACTATAATTTCCATTTGACCACCAGCAGCCGATATAAATATCCATTACACAGAACATGTCGTAGCAAGTAATATCCTCATCTGTGCTGGGAGGAGTTGCTGATAGCTCTTTTTCGTCTTCCGGCAAAGGTTCGTCTAAAACGTCTTTACTGCAAGTCACTAAAATATGACCATCTTCTTGGGGCGTTTGTGACGATGTGCCTTCGGCATTCAGACACTTATTTGTTAATTTGAGTGCGCAATTTACTACACGGCTGGGGTGTTTGGGATCATTTCCGCAAATTACTGCAGGAGATCCAGCATCGTTTTCACCTGTACTTGAACCAGATGGTTCTGATGTAGGCGTTGGGTCGGTAGGCACTGTGGAAGAAAGAGTTGGCGTTGGTGTAAATGTTGCCGTAGGCGGGATGGGTGTGTTTTTTTGATCATCGCTATCACTGCTACCTGTATCATCGCTGCCGGTATCATCACCACCAGTATCGTCACCACCAGTATCGTCGCTGCCGGTATCATCGCCCCCAGTATCTCCACCGGTATCACCACTGCCGGTGTCATCGCTAGGACATTCAATTGGAGCACCTGTAGCATCTGTACATCCCTGCGCCTGAGCAATTTGCATATTTACAAGAGATAAAGTTATACCCAACATCATTGATAAAACGAAAACGATAAAAATCTTTTTTGCATTCATAATAAAGCTCCTTTGTCTAAGTGCGGCTATTATGACAAAAAAGATTTATTTCTTGGTAGGGTTAACCCTACCTTTCTAACCCTACCTTTTTCACACAGAAATATTAGGCTTCTTACAAAAGTCTGTTTTTTACCACGCTCTTTGCGCCGTCCTCGGCGCAAGCTTCTCAGAAACACGCCGCCGAGGACGGCGGCTAGAGCACTTATGCAAGAAGGCTACTATCTCTATTTTCCAAAGCGCTATATCTTATCTTTGCTTTCAATAGGCTATAACAGTACAATAATTATTAATTGATTGGGTTTGTTTACGACCTGCTCTTTGAAAATAACAAAATATTATTAGAGGAAGTAAAAAAATGCTTATTGCTATAATCGCTGGTAGCAGCCTTGTCGTTCTTTTTGGTATTGCCGGTGTCTGGATGGTCTATAAATATTTTCAAGAGCAAAAAAATGCCGATAAAAGCCAAGGTTGGTCTTCTACCTTCGGAAAAATCACCAAAGCATCCTTAGATAAAGAAGCGAGCTTTGAGAGTGGCAACACACTCTACTATCCCGAAGTAGAATATACCTACGAATTTCTCGGCACCGAATATACAGGGTATAAAATTTCTTTTGGTGGAAGCTCAGGAAATAGCAACCGTAAAAAATCCGAAGAAACGCTGGCCAAATATCCTGTAGGGAAAGAAATTCCCGTCTTTTACGACCCCAACAATCCTAAAGACTCTGTGCTGATACGCAATATCGGCACAGGCGGAAAAGTATTTCTCTTTGTAGGGATTCTTTTTGTCTTTGTTTCTATCTGCACAACTTTAGTTGGCTTATTCTTTGCGTGGTTAAGTTTTATGGGAAGTTAAGATATTCATTTGGAGGCAAATATGATAGTAGGAATAATAATTGGCGGATGTTTTGTATTGATCTTTGGCATTATCGGCGGGGCGATGCTCTTCAAATATTTTCAAGACAGCAAAAAAGCAGAAGCCAGCCAAGGCTGGTCATCAGCTTCTGGGCAGATCACAGAATCCTACGTAAGACGAGAAGATAGCACTGACAACGATGGCTACCCCCAGACTTATTATTACTCCGAAGTGCGTTATGAATACGACCTCCTCGTCGCAACATTTACAGGAGATAAAATCGCCTTTGGTACTAAAACGGGAAATAGCAGCCAAATGAAAGCACAAGAGGCATTAGCCCGATATCCAGTTGGGGAAAGAGTAACCGTCTACTACGATCCCAACAATCGAGAAGATGCCGTTTTAGAACGTCGCGTTGGCGGGAAGGTTTTCCTCATCATCGGGATCGTCTTCTCTCTGGTTGCCCTTTGCACACTCTGCATCGGCGGCAGCGCACTTGTATTTAGCTTGGTCGAGCAGTATGCTTCTCTTGCCACATTAGCATAATGCGCGCTAAAAAATTCTGCTTTTCAACAGATTTTTTTTCTTTTCCCCAGACTTTATGCAAAACTCTTATAGAAGATGAATATTTAACGAGTACAATAGGTTTTCGCTAAAAAATATAGCCTCTGAGTTCTTAGGGGCAAAAAACTCAACAAAGAAGGATAATTTCATGCCCCAACAACAAATCCCATGCCCGCAATGTAGACAACCCCTTGTCGCAAATATTGAACAACTTTTTGATGTCTCTGCTGACCCCGGCGCAAAACAACGTCTGCTTGGCAATGTCTCAAATGTCGCTCAATGTCAAACTTGCGGATATGCCGGACAAATCCCCACCCCCGTTATATATCATGATAATGACAAAGAGCTTTTACTCACATTTTTTCCGCCTGAGCTGGCGATTCCCGTCAATGAACAAGAACGGATCGTTGGTCCCCAGATCAAGAAACTAACAGACAAACTCCCCGCAGAAAAACGAAAAGGCTATTTGCTTAATCCACAGACCTTTTTTACCCACGAGAGCATGGTCGAGCGGATTCTTGGCGCAGATGGCGTTACGCCAGAAATGATTAAAGCACAGAAAGATCGTGTTGGGCTAATTGAAAAATTGCTAACAATGAAAGATGATGAAGCAAGAAAAGCGCTGATAAAAGAAGATGAGAGTCTCTTCGACGATCAATTCTTTGCTCTTTTTGGTCAACTCGGCCAGGCTGCTGCAGCGCAGGGACAAGGCGAAACAGCAGAGCAAATGAAAACAATAGAAAAACTTTTGCTCGAAGAAACAGCCTATGGGCAAGAGATCCAGTCTTCCATGAAAGAAATGGAATTTGCTGCTCAATCCCTACAAGAGCTGGGAGAAAGTTTGACCCGTGAGAAATTGCTGGATTTGATTTTAGATTCGCCTAACGAAGCGCGTGAGCAGGCTTATGTTAGTATGGCGCGGCAGGGGCTAGATTATGAATTCTTCCAGTTATTAACGAACCGCGTAGAGGAAGAAAAAGACGATGAAAAACGTGGGCAATTTGAAGCCACGCGCGAGCGCATCCTGACAATGATCAACGAGATCGATAAACAAATGGAATCTCGTCTTCAGCAGGCGCGCGGATTCCTTGAATCCCTCCTACAGCAGGAAGATATTGCCGGTGCGACTCAAGCCAATTTGCAGAATTTTGATCAGAACCTTGTTCAGGTTTTGGAGGCAATGCTGCATAAGGCCACCGAAGAAAAAGACGAAGCTTTGTTGGCAAAATTGCAGCAGGTGGTGGCTGTTTTGCAGCAGGCGAGCGGCTCAATGGCTGGCTATGAATTCATCGAGAAAATGCTTTCTGCCGAAAATGAGGAGGCTTTAGACAAGCTGATCGCAGATAGTGAAGGTGAAATTAACGATGAACTGCTCAAAACTTTGAGCGGTATTATTGCTCAATCGCAAGGACAAGAAGATAAACTTTCTCCGCAAGATAAAGAGATGTTTACGAAAATGGAGCAGGTTTATAATGCGGTTTTACGCTTCAATATGAAGAAGAATATGGGGTAGTTTTGAAAGATAGTTTGCAAGTAACGACATGACACATCCCGATATAGAGGGAGGTGTCAGAAAAGGCAGACCTTTGGTACGAGCTAAGTTGACAATATTAGCAAAGCCAAAAGTCTGTCTTTTTTTACCATTCATACGCCCTAATATCAATTTAGCACGTATAATTATGAGGCTCATATAGAAGGAGGCATCATGTCAAATCATCAAAAGAAAAGCTTGTTTTTTCTCACAATCGGTGTTTTTCTCATATCAGTCGCTTGTGCGACATCTATCCCTTTTTTAGGGACAACGCCGGAAAATACTGAAGTGCCTACACTAAACCCTTTAGACCTTGAAATTATGATCGCAGAGGCCGCAGGCACAAAAGTTGCTCAAACGCTGGAAGCGATTCCAACAAATACGGCTACGCCTATTCCAACAGAAACACCTCTCCCCTCACCAACGGTAATTCCGCCGACAAGCACACCGACCGAAGTAGATTATCCTGATACGGGAAGTGCGCTAGAAGAAAATGATGAAGGCGTGACTGTTTATACAGATTATGAGGAAAGATACAAGATCAGCACCCCGCTAGAATGGCTGGCTCTCCGCCCAGGCGAAGAAGAATATCTAGCAGCATGGACCTTGCCCGAAGCTGCTGAGCCAGAAGTGTTGGAAATCTTGCAGTTGATAGAAAAACAAGACCCCAACGTCACTCGTCTTACCTTGTGGGATTTACGTGATGGTCACTATAGTAATGGCTTTGTAAATAGGATGAGTTTGGCGTTTGATACACCGTTCGATAATTCAGATATGTTTTTGGAAGAATATTTTGCGGCAACCGTTATAGACCTTCCGAAAGCAATTCCTGGTTTATTGATAACATCTGCCAATATTTCAGAAACATCTTCTGGTATGCCAGTTGCTTTGGTTGCATCTGAAAGAGAAATAAGTACAAACACAGAGAAAACCTTTTACCTTTATCAAAAACAAGCTCTCTTTAAAATCAACGAACGCTTTTTAGTCATTTCTTTTGCTAGCACAGAACCATTTAGGGAGCAAGTTGAGCAAGAGTTTGACGCCTTTGTAGACGACATAGCTCTTTTAGATTAGTGCCCATGAACACGCTCTATCTTGTCGCCACGCCAATCGGTAATCTTGAAGATCTCTCTCCTCGCGCAGAGCGGATTTTGCGCGAATCTACGCTGATAGCTGCGGAAGATACGCGCGTGACCGGAAATTTGCTTGCCCATTTCAATATCTCTACACCCCAAACCAGTTATTTCGAACATAATAAAGCCAGTAAATTGGATAAAGTTCTCGCTGCGCTAAGCGAAGGCAATATCGCCCTTGTTTCAGACGCGGGAACGCCCGGAATCAACGATCCCGGCTATGAGCTGGTGCGTGCCGCCCTTTCCGCAGGACATGAAGTTAGCCCCATCCCCGGGGCATCTGCGCCGATAGCGGCATTGGTGGCATCTGGTTTGCCAACCGATTCTTTCCTCTATCTTGGTTATTTACCGCGCAAAGGCAAAGAGCGAAGAGAGAAATTAGCAGAGGTGGAATCTCAACCTTATACCTTGATCTTTCTTGAGTCGCCACACAGGGTTTTGAAGGCTTTGGATGATATTGAAAAGGTATTGGGCAACAGAAAAATAGCCGTAGCGCGAGAGTTGACAAAGATGTACGAGGAGTTCTTTCGTGGCGATGTCTCTGCTGCGCGGGAATATTTTGAAATTAACGCTCCACGAGGGGAGTTCACTTTGGTGGTAGCAGCTAAAAAACCGGATAACGCCAAATGGACGGAGGCAAGCCTAAATTCTGCGATAGAAACGGGGATTGCCGCAGGCGAATCCCCATCTGCATTAGCTAAGCGTTTGGCAAAAGAATCCGGCTGGGCCAGAAGAGATGTGTATAATCTCATTTCTCTGATAAAATAAGCCCATTAGTTATTAAACTTAAGGAGAAAAAATGTCTGAAAAAGAGAGCACAACTTTCCACAACGAAGATGCTATTTTTCGCATCGCGATGTGGTCGAATATCGTTTCCTGGATTGCTTTGGCATTGTCTTTATTGACTTTCAGCAGCACAATGTATTCGATTATTTCCAATTGGGCAGCGGTTTCCCAATCTTTGCCCCCTGGAGCCTTTGAGAAAATTGCAGCATTTGCTGGTGTTTTCTCTGAGCCTGTTATGGGCGGCGTCTTTGTATTCCTCGTTTTGAGAGGTCTTTCACAGGGTCTTTACCTGTTGATGGATTTCTATATGGACGAAGAAGATGATGACGACGATGACAACGAAGCCGATAACGACTAAGTCATATTTCGCTTCATAAACAAAAAAGCTATCTGGATTTTTCAGATAGCTTTTTTGTTTAATTTTGAATAAAAGGGGCAAATCACACATTTCTCTGAGAAGCTGTTTAATAAGTCTGAGCGAAGGAGTGCGTCGCACCTAAGTTGATGAGAAAAATGCTTGGAGATAAGTTTTTTGCCACTTTATCAGCAGAGTGCCCGTCGTTTAGGTGCGACGCACTCTACACAGCCCTTTTTAAAACAGTCTCTGAAGGGAAGTCCTATTCCTGCAAAAAAGTCAACAAAGCACGGTTGAACTCATCGGGTCTTTCCACCGAAACTGCATGACGGGAATCTTCAATGACTGCCAAACGCGCATTGGGGATTTTGTCGGCGTAAGCTTTTTTTGTCTCTAGGGGGAAGTAATCTTCATCGGCAGCAATCACTAAAACAGGCACTCTAATTTCTCCCAGACGATCTTCTACCGACCAGCCTATCCCCGCATGAAAAGATGCCATATAAGAAGCTTTATGGTTTTTCGCCCAACTTTCTACAAAGTCATTCAGAAGCCCTTTCTGCTCTGGCTTAATGAAAAGTTTTGCGCCAAGTACTTCCCCTATTTTTCGCATACTAAAAAGCCGAAAAATGACCGCACGCTGAAAATAACCTTTCCAGTCTTGCCATGTTTTCAGGCGCATATCTGCCCATGAATTAACAATGGTCATCGAGCGAAGTTTTTCAGGGTAATCCACTGCAAATTGAAAAGCGATCCAGCCACCCATTGAAAGCCCAACAATATGTGCTTTCTCCACATTTAATTCATTGAGCAACTCAGCCAGGTCTTTCGCAAAAAGCGGCACACTATAAGGCCCTTTTGGCTTTTCGCTTTGTCCATGTCCGCGCACATCGTATGCAATGACCTGAAAGGATTTTGAGAAAAAATCCCTCTGAAACTTCCAATCTTGGCTACTGGAACCAAGACCGTGAACGAAGACCAACGTCTCGCCTTCACCTGAAATTTCATAATAAGTCTGAAGGCTTTTTGTTTGGAGCATTGGCATTATTTTTCTCCCTGCCACTCCGCAATCATCCGCTCGAAAAAATCATCCAAATAACGCAAACGTTCATCAGCAATCGCTCGCGCACTTGGCGTGTGCATCCGATCTCTCAATTTTCGTAGCTTAAAAAGATGTTCATGATAAGCAGAATGGCTTTCTCCTTCGATTTCTTTGCCACTTTCCAAAAATTGCGCCGAAGGCTCTTCGTAAAAAGGCGTTCCCGCAATCGCGGCATAGGCCAAAACACGCGCCGCACCAACGGCCCCGAGCGCATCCAATTTATCGGAATCAAAAATAATCTTTGCATCCAATGTTTCCGGCTTTTCAGCAGGATTGCGGAATCTATGCGCCAAAATACAATGTTCAACAGCTCTAATTTTCTCCTGCGCCCAATCTTTTTCTGCCAAAACCGCCGAAGCAAACTTGGCAGAGGCTTGGTGATGCTCCAATCGACCAGATGCCGAACCCGGGTCGCTTCCCTGCGAATCGTGCAAAAGGGCAGCTGCCCGGACAATTTCCAAGTCGGCGCCTT
This sequence comes from Chloroflexota bacterium, assembly GCA_024224815.1. Taxonomy (GTDB): domain Bacteria; phylum Chloroflexota; class Anaerolineae; order Anaerolineales; family Villigracilaceae; genus Desulfolinea. Next base: position 44,229 of record JAAENC010000726.1, on the reverse strand, counting down.
CAGCTTTGGCGAGACGAACAGCCATATTGTAGACGCGGATAATATGATCAAAATCGTGAACAGCATCGGTATCTTCGTACCAGCTTCGGGCTTCTTTTAGGGTTATTGGTTTCATCGTTTGATTTTAGAGTTATAAGTATTTTATGGTTTAAGCTTTCTAAGAAAGAGTGATATTTCTTTTCAATCAACTGAAGCCGGTGCATTCCCGCTTTCTTCTCTCTTTACGCTAAACCATAAAAGACTACCAAAAATCAAAGAGATTAAACTACTCGCAACGCCTATCGACACATCTGCGCCAACAACAGGAGCCCCAATAAGAATAAAGTCCCATAACCAATGGAAAATGATTAGAGGCCAAATATTGTTAATCTTAACCATCAACGGCGCAAAGAAGAAGCCAAACAAGAAAGTCAAGAGAAGTTGCCCCCCGACGCTAGCTAGTGATATACCTCCAAATATATTAACGGCATGAAGCAAAGAAAAAGCGATAGCGCTTATCAACATTGCCACGAGGATCGGTTGTTTCGCACGAAAAGCGTGTAAAACAATGCCCCTATACATAATCTCTTCGGAGAACCCAACTAGAAATGTTGTAAATGCCAATAACGCGAGTAGCTTCTTTTGGGCCGGATCCAGAGGAGTAGAGGCTGACGCCAACAAAAACTGGTAAGCCATTAGAGCCAACAGCAAAAAACTTGGAAGAAGCCAGCCCAATTGCTTAAGATTAATTTTACGAAAGCCGACTTCCTTCCAACTGAAAAATTTAATCACAACATAAAGGGTGATCGCCGTTAAAACAATCTCAACCCACCATAGGGTATTCACCATTTCAGGCTTACCATAAGTCGTGAGATTGATATTCTTCATATAGTACATGCCAAATCCAATAAAAGCTGTGTAAAGGATTGCGGCTATGAGTGCAATTTTATTTGGTGAATTCATATAATCTGTCTCCTGTAAGGAAATGGTTGATAGTAGAACCTGCTTCTCACGCGGGCTTCCGCGCATCATTATCGTACACAAACAGTGAACAATATGGTGCCTTCATATCATTTAGAGGCTTCTTTTAGGGTTAGTTTCAAGCCATGCGTTTTATTATTATAGATTACGTATCAGTCTTTCAGGTATATATCAGTAGCATATATAACTCCGAACAAAGAGAATACCCCCTCGATTAATTCTCCTCCATAAGGTGCTGAGTGTTGTAAACTCAGGAAAAAGAATACGAAACTAAAAAGTGAATACTCAATTGATGGAAGAAGATGGGATATATTACCCATCCAAGTAAAACGTGAAAAAATGCTTTTCAAAGTACCTATCGAGTAGAAGATATATCCTAAAAACAAAGTTCCCGCCATATAAAAATACTGCAAAACAGGATTAAATAAATTATGAAAATTGGTCTCATCTTGATAATTTATAACTTTCCATAAATCAGGTGTTTCCCAGTTTATAACTCTTTGCCCCCAGCTAATCTCCTCCATCGTAATAATAAAGAAAAACACGGCCCCAAAAAATAAATATCTGCGATTCAATTTACCAGCCCTGAATAATTTCAGGGTAAAAATAATTGACGTACACAAAAATAATATAGTCGTTAATTGCTCAAAAAAATCATCTTCTCTATATAACTCCTGGTCTCGAAAAAACACCCACGATATGATAAAAAGAAGCGTAGCTATATATGCTAACTTCATTTTTGAGCTCAAGTTATATAAGCAAAACCTGTCGAAACCCTGCTTATCAAGAAATATTATCATCCAGATTGCGCTCACACAAATTATGTGTTTATTTATACTCTGAAAAATACATGTCGGGCAACTTATAACACCATCTGGAGAAAACACTTTTTCAAGAAATTGAATAAACTCTTCGCTGAATGCTAATTCAATAATTTGATTTAGTGTACACAAAAACAACAATGCTATAGTGCCAAAAATAAATACGAATTTTCTCATCTCTATTGGGGAAAAGTCCCAGTAATTTTCGTTATTGATTCTGAGCATAAACCCAATATATGGATAATATGGTCAAAATCGTGAACGGCATCGGTAGCTTCGTACCAGCTTCGGACTTCTTTTAGGGTTAGATGTTTCATGTTGAAGGTTTAAGCTTGGAATGTTTATGGTGTTCTTCGGCAAGGGCTGTTTTTTGTTTTTCTTTTATTTCTTTTCACAGCGAAAAAATCGAGTATCTTTGCCTTAAAATCTATTGAGGAAGAACTCCATTTTTTTTTAGGTTAGATACTAAACACACTCTTTAAGGAACTATCCATTGCTTTACATTATCAAAGTAGATTGTCCTATATTGGCTTTCTGAGGTCAGGGTATATTTATAAATCCCGAAGCCAAGATAAGCGCCTAGTGTATCATTGAAGCCCAAAGGAATCTCCTTTTCATCAAGAATTCTATTGCCATCTTGCCATATTTCCAAGACTCCACACCCAAAGGGATCCCATTGGATAGCAAATACGAAGTTAACCCACTGATCCTTGGGGGTTTCTCCAAGGTCTTTCCAACCCGCATCCCAACGTTTAAAACCCCAGGGCGTACAATTTTTCTGATCACATCGCCAAGTCACTGAAAGCCGATCTTGCTGGTTTGCTAATGCAATAGGGGGATTACGAGGGAGTTCGCAGTTATCTGGTACCCCATGCCATTGGATCAAAATCTCTGGTTCTTTGTCAGACGGCATCTCTGCTGAGGGAAAGTACAAATCCAGACTCCACACCTCTTTTTGTATATTATGCTCCCCAAAAGCCCCATATAGGTGTGCCTTCTTTTGCGTATTTGTATCATATTGTTGCCCCTTTCCCCTTTGCCAGAGAAACCTCATCACTGAGTTGTTGGCATTTTTTGGATCAGGCATTACTTCTCCAGCACTGGATGTCTGCATTTGGCTATATCTCCAGGCAAGAGCTTGAGTATTTCGTTGGGAGAGATCCCCTTTTCCATATTCAGCATTCCAGCCGTTTTCAAAATCATATTCCCAATCAGGAGGGCGTAGCATGATCTTGGTAATATCCAGGCTTTGGCAGTTACAGTTTCTTGTATCTGGAGCCTCTTGTGACGTTGCTTCCCCTCTACTCAAGCTACAGGCACTGATTAACAACATCAGAATACTGATTGCAATAATCTCAGTTATCCTATTGTTTTTCTTAATACTTCCTTTTTTTATCATCCAACCAATTTTATGATTTTGTCTTTGATGCATTGATATTCAAAATTTAACTCCACTCTGCATAAATAACTCCAGGCGTTTAAAATCTCTGTTTTGCGGATCATTGAAAATATCCCAAGGCCAAACGCAAGCGTTCTTCGACTTCTTTGGGTGCATCTTTGGGAATGGATTGAATTGCTGTTTGGGCCTCGATAACGCTGTAGCCGAGGGCTGTAAGCGCGTCTAAAACTTCGCCATCTGTATCTGACATGGCGGCGACTTCTTCGAGGGCATCCATCGGTTTGAGTTTGCCTTGCAGCGAGAGAATGATTCCTTGCGCGGTCTTTTTTCCCACGCCGGGGACGCGGTTAAGGATCTCAAATTCTTCGTTGAAAACTGCTCGTTTAATGGTATCAAGTGAAAGGGAGGAGAGAATCGCCAAAGCTAATTTGGGGCCGATCCTGTTTACGCTGAGAAGAAGTACATAGAGGTCACGATCTGCCTGAGTTTCAAATCCGTATAAAGACATGGCATCTTCACGGACAACGAAATGGGTGTAGAAAAAGGCGCTCTCACCCACATTCACCTGCTGAAAAAGCGTGGCAGGAATATGGACGCGCAAACCCACGCCGCCAACTTCGACGATAAGGGCATCTTCTTCTTTTTGGCTGATTTCACCGCGTAAGGTTGCTATCATAGAATTTCTCCGGTTATTTAGACATGTAGTCCGATGTCTTCTACTATGTTCCTGTTGGTTATTTTGCTCAGGAACTGTGTTTTATTCACTTTACCCTAGGTGTTTTGCCCCCTCTGTCCCACGGACATCTCCCCCAAATTCCAAAAGCGTGGAATTTAGGGGGGAAAAATTAGTTTAGATCAAAAGGGCTGTGCCGATGCCGATGACGAGCATTGCTAAAATGGCGAATAGTAAGGGTTTACGCAGGGCTTTACCACCCATCGCGAGGGCGATGCCGCCTTTGACGGCAGTATTGGACATTGTCGCAAGGATAATGGCGAGAGCGGCTTTTGGCATGGCTATAACGCCAGTTTTGCTCAGTTCTGCCATCGAAAGGGTGATAGCATCTACATCTGCAACGCCAGAAATGACACTCGAGAGATAAAGCCCTGTGTCACCAAGATACATTTGGGCGGCTCGTGATACGAGTAGAACGAGACCGTATAAAAGGCCAAATTTGATGGCAGAGCCTAGATCGAAGGGATTGGAAAAGTCGATATCGCCTTTTTCAGCAGTGCGTTGGGAAAAATAGAGATATAGGCAATAGAATAAGCCGACCAGTGCTGAGGCCGTGATCGGAATCCAAACTAATTTTAAAAGCGGTTGATAAACAACGCCCACTTCGACAAGGACACGGGCGAACATAACTGTCCAGGCAACGGTGATCGCTAAAGCGAAGGGTTTAGAAAGGTCAGGCTCACGAGTGCTACGCTCTGAAAAGCTGAGCGTAACGGCTGTGCTGGAAACCAGTCCACCGAGAAAACCTGTAATCCCAATTCCTTGTTCGGGGCCGATAACTTTGATGGCGACATAGCCCAAGAAGCTGATTCCCGAGATAAAAACGACCATCAGCCAAATTTTGAAGGGATTGAGCACGTCGAAAGGAGGAGGGAGAAAGCTTTGGTTAGGGAGAATTGGCAAAATGATGGCAGAAATGACAGCAAGTTGCAGCGCAGCCGAAATATCTTCTCTCGTCAGTGAGCGCGCAAAGCGATCTGTTTCGAGTTTTATAGAAAGTATGACTGTGGTTGCGATACCAATGGCAAGCGCAAGGGTGAGATAACCCCAATACGCGAGAGAACCTGCTGCAATAGCGATTACTATCGCAACTTCTGTGGTTAAACCAACCTGCCCTTTGCGGGCATCAACCAGATAGGCAGCGGTGATAAAAGCGCCAAAAACAAGTAGAATACCGACAAAAGCCAGCGCGGAATTAAGTTCGTCGGCAGCCATTGCCGCTAAGGCCCCAGCAAGCCCAAACAAAGCAAAGGTACGTTCTCCGGCGATGATCTCGCGGTCGGGGTTGCCGTGCGCAAATTCACGTTGGAGACCGATCAAAAATCCAATTGCCATCGCAACGCCAAATCGTAGAAAAAGGTCTGCGTTTTCCATCATCTGATTTATCCTGAATAACTAGAAAGGGTATTCATATGATCACTATGAATATGGGTTATCGCCACTGCGAGGGCATCTGCTGCATCGTCTGGGCGAGGAATTTTCTCGAGATTAAGCAACATTCTTACCATTTCTTGTACTTGTCGCTTCCCCGCTGAGCCGTAGCCTGATACCGCTAATTTAATTTCGTTGGGCGTATATTCTGCGGGGTCCATTCCTGCTTGAGCAAGAGAGAGCATAACAACGCCGCGCGCCTGCCCAACCGCAATGGCCGTTGTTACATTTCGTGAAAAAAACAACTTCTCCACCGCACAGCGTTCAGGGCGATGGAGAAGTATTAGTTCATTCAGTTGATCGTATATGGAGACCAAACGCTCATGCGCTGGTGTTTTTGCGGGGGTAGAGATTACGCCATAAGCGATGGCTTCCAGACTGCTATCACGATTTTGGCGAACAAAACCGTATCCCGTCGTTGCAGTCCCCGGGTCAATCCCTAAGACCAGACTCATTTTGCCCCCATCCTAACCTTCCCCCTCATGGGGAAGGGACTGATTCTCCCCCCTAAGGGAGGAGTTAAAGGGGGGCTGGTAAGTAGCAAATCTACTCTGCAGCAAGGGCTTCCATTGCCTCGTCGGAGATCGTCATATTGTGGTAGACATTTTGGACATCGTCTAATTCTTCGAGATATTCAACTACCTTTAATACCTGAAGGGTATCGGCGACTTCTAGCGCCATTTCCTGTTTGGGTTCCATGCGTAAGCCAGCATCTTCAACATCCACATTGGCTGCGCGCAAAGCATCACTAATATCTTTATAGCTGCTGACAGGACCAACGATCTCGATCATGTCTTCATCTTCGGTAACATCATCTGCGCCAGCTTCAATCGCTAATTCAAAAGCAGAATCAAAATCCATTTTTGCAGCGGGGAAGGTGAAAAAGGTGATTCGATCAAATTGCCACATTACCGAGCCATTTTCGCCGAGGCTGCCGTTGTGTTTATCCAAACCGTGTCTAACTTCAGCAACAGTACGGTTTTTATTTTCGGTCATGCACTCCAGGATTACAGCCACGCCATTGGGCGCATAACCTTCATAGGTTACTTCTTCAAAAACAACGCCGTCTTTATCTTCGCCGGTGCCTTTTTTGATCGAGCGTTCGATATTGTCCTTGGGCATATTCCCGGCGCGGGCTTTTTCTATCGCCAAACGCAAACGGAAATTAGTATCGGGATCACCGCCGCCTTCACGGGCTGCGAGAGTTACTTCTCTGCTCAGGCGGGTAAATGCTGCGCCACGTTTTGCGTCAGCAACACCTTTTTTTCGTTTAATTGTTGACCACTTGGAATGACCAGACATGGGTATTTCTCCTTCTTTAGACCTTCATCACTGGGGATGTGGGAAATTTGTTTTGGGGTCTTCCTATTATAACGGGAAGTTAGGGAAAGAGGAAATCACGGGTAGTATTTCTATTCTTTTGATGTAAATATCAAGGTTCCCCAAGTAACAGGATTGCTCATATCAAATTTATATATATCGCTAAATTGTTTTGGCTGTATAGCAAAACCTATGATTTCACCAGCGGTATGGTACCGTTCCTGTATTATTGTTCCATATTTGTCTTTATAGGAGTAAGTATGAGAAGATGCTTCTACCAGGTTGTGATCTAAGAACATATCAGTTCGTGGAATAGCCACAAGAATAGAGCAGTCAATAAAGTCTCCGCTTGAAGAGACCGTTATATCCGTATTCATAGCTGAAGTCGAAAGAGGATTTATCGTAACAGTATTTTCACACGCCTCATCTGGTGCGACCTTTGGAACTTCAATCTCAAAAACAAAATCATCAGAACTAAGTACTGTCGATTCGAAATCACCTTCTAAATCCACATCAAAAGCAATCTGAAGTATATTCTCAGGATGTATCGAAATATGAAGGTATATGTTGTTGTCATCCCAAGTAGAGGTATATCTTAAACGGTCAGAATAAAACCATGCAGTGTCAACCTCGGTGATTATTTTTCCCCAAACACCACCTGGAGCCATAACAATTGGTCGATTTGTCCGAAGAGGGTGTAAATCTTCATTATCAAAAAAATGAGTCAATGCATAATGCTCTCCTGTCCAACTAAATACCAATTTACCAGGATAATATATTCTGTAATATTCTAGATCAGAAACAATTTTCCTTTGCTTTTCTAGCGTAATATCCAGCATGGAAGATTTGGTTAGCTTTTCAAAATTTATATATTCCGCATCCCAATCTTGGTTAAAAGCTCCAACCTGTCCGCCTCCGCTATTTTCCCACTGCCAAACTGTTTCAAATTGATTATCCATCCAAATATATACTTTCTGATAAGTAGTTGGGTAAATTCCACTTCCGCCTGTGCTTGTGAAAATTTGGTAAAAAATTCCTTGAGTAGTTTCAGAAAGCCCCACAAGCCCTATTCTGTGATGAACATAGACGCTATATATTTCTGGTTCTGAATAATAGATTATCTTGTTTGCTTTGTTGAAAAGAAAAAAACCTATTTCTGATTTAGTTGTCCACTCATATTTATAACTCGCAAGAAATATCTCAGAAGTACCAGTGTTTTCGTATCTAAAGATATTTCCAAATACCGGAAGATCAGAATACGATCCATCTAAGCCCAAAACATCATCCAGCTTCTTTTTTAGCAAGTCAAGTTGCTCTTCGGAAAACGTTATAGAACTTTCCAGCGATGGCATGGGGAAATGTTCAAATCCATCTAAATCAAAAACATTGTGCTTTGTTGCGCTGGGTGTTTTTGTAGAAAAAATATCTTTAGCCACAAAAGTTGGTGTTGAAGTTTGGGCTATTTGTACAGAAGACTTTGTTGATGGTTGCTGCTGGCATGCGACAAGGCAAACTCCAAAAGCTACACATATAAAAGTACCTAATATCTTTTTATCCATAAATTTTTTGTTGATATCCACCTTCGCTTCATGGTGCGTCTGAAAGTTTTCTGCCTAAACCACCTTCTTCCCCTTTTGTCTCTCCGGCTTGCCCATCGCCGCATCCAGCGCTTGCTGAATAGAGCGCACTTCAATGATCTGAATATCCTTCGTCCACGGTTCAGATTTTCGCAGGCGTTTTGGCACGATCGCCACTTTGAAGCCCAATTTTGCCGCTTCCCGCAAACGCAAAGGCATCTGCGATGGCATTCTTAATTCACCAGCCAAACCCAACTCGCCGATCAAAACCGCATCTGCCCGCACGGGTTTATCGCGCATCGAAGAAGCGATTGCCGCGGCAATGGCTAAGTCAGCCGCTGGCTCGTCAATCTTTAATCCGCTAACAACATTCACAAAAATATCCTGTTCAGATAGATTCACACGTGCTCGGCGCGTCAACACCGCAGCGATTAACAACAATCGATTGAAATTGACACCATTCGGCGTGCGACGTGCGTTCCCGAAGTTGGTCGGGCTCGTTAGGCCTTGAATCTCGACCAAAAGCGGACGTGTGCCCTCCATCGTCACCGCGACGGATGATCCCGGCGCATTCACCATTCTCTCCGCTAAAAAAGCTTCTGATGGATTGCTAACCTCGACCAATCCACGCTCATGCATCTCAAAAACGCCTACTTCGGCCGTTGCCCCAAAGCGATTTTTTACTGAGCGTAAAAGTCTATAGGCCTGGTAGCGGTCACCTTCAAGATGTAAAACCGTGTCCACGATATGTTCTAAAACACGCGGCCCAGCGATAGTCCCCTCTTTGGTGACGTGACCAATAACGAAAACAGAAATCCCGCTGGTTTTGGCAAGCTCACGTAATTGAGATGAACATTCCCGTACCTGCGTTACTGAGCCAGCCGAAGAGCTTAACTCCGGGATAAAAGTCGTCTGGATAGAATCAACTATCAGGAGCGTTGGCTTAATTTCACGGATATGATCCATGATCACATCCAGATTCGTTTCTGTAACAAGGAAAAGTTCTTCGGGTAAAGATGTAGAAGCGCTTTTTTCTCCCACACTCTGTGTCGCATTATGCGACATAATGCGCGTTGCCCGCATCTTGATCTGCCGCTCAGATTCTTCGCCCGAAACGTATAAAACACGCTGTTTACTCGCCATCCCCATTGTCATTTGCAAGAGAAGCGTCGATTTACCGATTCCCGGGTCACCTCCGATCAGCACAATTGATCCGGGGACAATTCCCCCGCCCAAAACACGGGCGAATTCGCCGATGGGCACATGAATGCGATCTTCGGCTCCCACATCAATATCCGGTAAGCGGCGCGGGGTTGAGCGTCCACTTAATCCTCTTACGACATTGCTGGGCTTCGATATTTCATCTTCGCGCACGATCTCTTCGATCATGCTCCCGAAGGCTTCGCATTTAGGGCATTTGCCCATATATTTGGGCGAAGTGCCGCCACATTCCTGACAGAGATAACGGGTGAGTGTTTTTGCCATAGTTTTAATCCAGTTTGTTATTGTAGGGGCGACCCGTTGGGATAAAAAGAGAAACGTTTCTTTTTATCAAAGAGTTCATGAAAATAAAATTTGCTTTATTAAGCATAAAGGGTCGCCCTTACATCTGCAAAGTATAACAGAATTTATGTTCTCTTTTTTCCATCTAACAGGAAACTAATACTGCCTCGCTATAATAAACATCTATCACGGAGGTATTTATGAGCTTCAACAGAGCAGGCTGGTACGCCTACTTAAAGCATAACGAAGAACAAGATCAACCAAAGATCACGCGAGAATTAATTTTGCGTGCTTGGGAAATTGCCAAGCCATATCGTTTGCAATCTTTGGGTTTATTAGCCACCATCTTATTAATTTCAGGGATTACACTGATCTCCCCGCTTTTATATAGGGACTTAATCGATAATGCCATTCCCAACGGCGATTTAACACGCCTAAACTGGCTCGCGCTCGGTATGATCGGTGTTCCTTTGGTTAATGGAGCCGTTGGCATTGCTCAACGGCGTTTAAATTCACAGATCGGCGAGGGTGTTATTTACGATCTGCGGCGCGCCCTTTACGGGCATTTACAACGCATGTCACTGCGATTTTTTACGCAAACGCGCACCGGTGAGCTAATGTCTCGTCTAAATAACGATGTCGTCGGTGCACAACGCGCAATCAGCAATACGATGATGTCCATCATCTCAAATACAGTTTCTCTCATTGCGACGCTGGCTATTATGATCGCCCTGGAGTGGCGCTTAACCCTCTTGGGCCTAATTATTTTGCCCTTTTTTATCGTACCGGCTCGCAGGGTAGGAAAATTACTCCGTAAACTGACCCGCCGCTCAATGGAAATGAACGCCGAAATGAACGCCACAATGAACGAGACACTCAATATTAGCGGGGCATTATTGGTCAAATTATTTGGTCGAGAAAAAAGCGAACTTGAGCGTTTTAGCCGAGATGGCGCATCTGTGCGCGATATCGGTATCCGCTCGGCGGTGGTCGGGCATTCCTTTTTTATGATTCTAAGTGTGGTCAGCGCAGTTGGCTCGGCGGTCGTATTTTGGGTCGGCGGCCATCTCGTTTTGCAGGGCGCGTTTACCATCGGCACCATCGTCGCTTTTGGCACTTATCTCACCCAACTTTATGGGCCATTAATGGCGCTCACCAACGCCCAAGTCGAGGTTGCGCAGAGCATGGTCAGTTTTGAACGCGTTTTTGAAGTGCTCGATATTCCCATTGAGATCGATGAAAAAGAATCAGCTAAAACACTTACAAATGTAGATGGGCAGATCGTTTTTGAGAATGTTTCTTTCGCCTACGAAGGCTTGGGAGAAGGAGAAAAGATCGGATTAGAGGAAATAGCAAGATTCACTTGGGGCGGAAGTGAAGCTCATCTTAAGCGTGGCAAGCCAAAGGATGGGAGCGATTCATCCGTGTCCCCAACTGGCTCAGCTCCGCAGTGGGCATTACGAGACGTCAACTTTAGTATCGAGCCCGGTCAACTCGTCGCGCTCGTTGGCCCCAGCGGTGCAGGAAAATCGACCACGACCTATATGATTCCGCGTTTATACGACCCCACCGAAGGGCAAATTCGCCTAGACGGGCAAAATATCCGTGATCTAAAGCTCAATTCGCTGGCAGAAAATATCGGCATGGTCACGCAGGAGACCTATCTTTTCTACGACACAATCGGCGCAAATTTACGCTATGCCCGCCCCGATGCGACCGCCGAAGAAGTTGTGGCCGCCTGTAAAACAGCCAATATTCACGATTTTATCGCCGCCCTGCCCGATGGTTACGATACCGTTGTCGGCGAGCGCGGATACAGACTAAGTGGCGGCGAACGTCAGCGTGTTGCGATTGCGCGCGTAATCTTAAAAAATCCCCGCATCCTTGTGCTGGATGAAGCCACATCTCATCTTGATTCTCTTTCTGAAGAGTTGATCCAAAATGCGCTGCAAGAAGTGATGAAAGGACGCAGCTCTTTGGTTATCGCGCATCGCCTTTCGACGATTTTAGCCGCCGATAAAATACTCGTAATAAAAGATGGCAAATTGGTCGAGCAAGGTTCTCACGATGAATTATTAGCCAATAGTGGTTTATATAAAGAGCTTTACGAGACGCAGTTTAAGGTTTAGTTTTTGCCCCCCTCTAACTCCCCCCGCAAGCGGGGCACTCGTTCGAGTATGCTTCGCGAGGAGAACTTTTGCCTCCTCCATTTCACAGGGGGAAAACCATCTTGTCAAACGAGTCCCTCCCCCGTACTTCACGGGGGAGGCTAGGTGGGGGCGAATAAAGTATAATATTTTTCATGCAAAAGAAACCCTCTCGCATCTTTCTATGGATATTTTTAGGGCTTATTGCCTTGGTTGGGCTATATAATCTCCCGCCTATTCACTCGCGGCTCTCATGGCGTGTGGATAATTTGCGCACACAGGTTAAGTATTATTTCAATCCGCCCGATGAAGCGATCTTTGAGCCATCTACACCTGTCCCGACGAGTGCGATCGTAGAGCCAACCGCGACGTTTACGCCCACGCCCGAAGCAGATATTTTATCCACAGCTATCCCCACGCTCACAGCAACCATTGTCCCTACTGCTTATCCTGAGATTTCTCGACTTGTAGAGAATGTAGTCTATGTAGACCAAGATAACCGCTGGAATTATTGCGGCCCCGCTAATTTGACGATGTCTCTCCTTTATTGGGGCTGGGATGGTAATCGGGATGATATTGCGAAAGTCATTAAACCGGGCGCTGCCGATGAAGAGCTGGATTTTATCCAACGCGGGAAAACGGATAAAAACGTGATGCCCTACGAAATGGTCGATTTTGTCAATGAGCAAACCAATTTCCGGGCTTTGATCCGTCATGGCGGGGAAATTGATCTGCTTAAAAAATTCATCGCGGCTGGCTATCCTATCCTGATAGAAAAAGGTCGTTCTGAAAAAGATTACACAGGCAAAGTTGCCTGGCTGGGACATTATCAATTTGTGACGGGCTATAACGATGTTGGCGAGAATTTCATCGTTCAAGACACTTATAATGATGGGCCAAATCACCCTGTAGAATATGCTGTTTTTGAAGAGGGATGGCGTTCTTTCAATAATCTTTTTATGGTTGTTTATCCGCCCGCACAAGAAGAGGAAGTGCTCGAAATTCTCGGTATGTGGCAAGATCAGAACTGGGTCAGTGAGCGCGCTCTGAAAAAAGCCGAAGCAGAAGAAAAAGAACTTGAAAGCAACGACCAATTTTTTGCGATTTTCAATCAGGGCACAAATCTGGTCAATTTACAGCGTTATGCCGAAGCTGCGACCGCTTTTGACCGCGCTTTTGCGCTCTATGCCGAACTTGGGCAGGAAGAAACCCAACGCCCTTATCGCATTATGTGGTATCAAACATCCCCATATTGGGCCTATTTTTATGCTGGGCGCTATCAGGATGTAATCAATCTCGCCGATAATACCCTCAATGAAACCATCAGCGAGCCAACCCTCGAAGAAAGCCTTTATTGGCGCGCAATGGCAGAATACGCCGCAGGTGATTACACCTCCGCCTTTGCCGACATGCGCGAAGCCGTTCGCCTAAACCCCAACTTCTCACCGGGATTATTTTATCTTGCGCAGTGGGGCGTCGAATAACGTTACTCCGTGCATGTCACTGCGAGGAAGGCGATAGCCTGACGTGGCAGTCTCCTTGACTATCGTGGAGATTGCCGCACTCCGCTACGCTTCGTTCGCAATGACAAAATTACTTTTATGAAAATACTTCACTTTGCAGACGCACATATAGACATGGCAAATTACGGTCGTCATGACCCCGAAACGGGACTCCCGCTTCGGGTTTTGGATTTTCTAAAATCGCTGGATACCATTGTGAACACAGCAATTGCCGAAAAAGTGGATCTCGTTATCTTCGCGGGCGATACATACAAGGATCGTTCACCTGCTCCCACCTATCAGCGTGAGTGGGGTAAACGCATCTACCGTTTAAGCGAAGCCAAGATCCCAACACTTCTGCTCGTGGGGAATCACGACTTATCCCCGGCAACGGGGCGCGCCCACGCATTACAAGAGTTTGGCACATTGCAAGTTCCCCAAATTTATGTATTAGATAAGCCCCAATTTCTCTCATCAGAAGAACTCAATTTGCCCGTCCAAGTCATCGCCTTGCCCTGGGTTTCAAAATCTGGGATGATGGCCTATTCACAAATGAGCGGCGCAGAAAACGAAAAAGTTTACGATAAATTAGAAGAATTACTGGAAGATTTCGTCTCCGGTTGCTTCGAGCAAATTGCCCCTGAACTGCCCGTTATCCTGACAGCGCACGCCTCTGTACAAGGCGCAAAATATGGCGCAGAGCGAATGGTGATGCTCGGCAACGACCTTGTTTTATCTGGCTCGCTGGTTAAAAATGACAAACTGGATTATGTCGCGCTTGGGCATATTCATAAACCGCAGAATCTTAACGAAAACGCGCATCCGCCCGTTATTTATCCCGGCTCCATCGAGCGGGTTGATTTTGGGGAAGCCAAAGATAAAAAGTTTTTCGTCACAGCCAATATAGAAAAAGGCAAAACTGAAGTAGAGTGGCGCGAGCTGACGGGGATCCGACCCTTTTTGGATGTTTTCGCAAAACCGCCCTCTGAGTTGGGTCTGACAGAGTTTCTTATCTCAAAACTCCCCTCAAAAGAAAAGCTAAAAGATGCTATTTTGCGTCTAATTATCGAATATCCCCGTGAATGGGATACGCTAATAGACGAGCCAGCTCTACGGAATTACACAGCCGAAGCCTTTGAATTTCATCTTGTCAAACGACCGCAAGTAGAGGCGCGCATCCGTTTAGCAGCAGACCAAACAGTGAGCAGCCTCGCCCCGCTTGAGTTATTGGAACAATATTGGAAAACACTCCACGCCGATGAAGGGGAATCAGAAATTTTGCAAAAAATGGCGAAAGATGTTGTAAATAACGAAGAAAGCGAGCTTTAGGCTCGCTTTCTTTTTTAGCGTAGATAATTTCTAACCATAGGGTGAATCTGCGAGGAGCATGCACTTGCGACGCGGCAGTCTTCTGCCCTAAAAACGAGATTGCTTCGGCGATGAAACTGCCTCGCAAAATCATAACTCGATGGATATTCTGCTGATAAAACGGAGAAAAACCCATCTCCAAAGATTTTAATACAAGCCCCCTCTGCCCTAAAGGGCATCTCCCCCAAATTCTAAGTACGGAATTTAGGGGAGAAAGAAACAATAGTCTTGTTTTTAAGAATTTCCTTGATTTACCTATCCCCCTAAATGCAAAGCATCTGGGGGGATGCCCCAGCGGAGCGAGGGGCAGGGAGGCTGCTTTTAGAAAGCAAACTCTCTAAATTTTCTTAATGTTCATGGCCTTCATGGTGTACATGCCCGTGAGCCAATTCTTCTTCGCTTGGCTCACGGATACCTACCACTTTTACGGCAAAAGATAAATCTTTGCCCGCCAAGGGGTGGTTGAAATTTAGAATAGCGATATTATTTTCAATTTCTTCGATCCGCGCATAGGCTGGCTGACCTTCTTCGTTTTGGACTTGTAGTTCTATCCCTACTTCTACGGGGATATTTTCGGGGAATTGGTTTGTAGGCACTTCCATAAAGGCTTCTTCGTTTAATGCTCCGTAGCCATCTTCAGGGCTAACGCTTACATCTTTGCTTTCACCAATTTTCATTCCAGCCATTTCACGTTCTAGCCCGGGGATAATATTCCCTTTCCCCTGTAGAAATTCCAGCGGCTCTTGCCCCTCTGATGAATCGATTACTTCACCATCTACGGTCAGCGTATATTCCATTGCGACAACAAGGTCGTCTTTTACTATTTTTTCTTCGGTCATTTTGGCTCCTTTTAACGGCTAAGTCGCCAAGATTATTTATCTTGACGACTCTGTCTTATGATCTAATTTAGGCGTATAACTCTTTCAGCTTATTCTCAACTTCTTCGTAAGCCTCTTTAAGCGGCGGGATGAGGGGGGCTAAACCGGGAAGAGGCTCGGATTCGGCTCTCTTTTCCAGGTCGGCAAGCAAGCCAGAAAGGGGCATGGCGCCCACAGTCGCCGCGGTCGATTTAAAAGTATGCGCCGCACGCACAAATTCCTCTCTATCATCTTTTACGAGTGCTTCATCCATTTTTGAGAATAATTCACGCGCGTTGACATAAAAGCTGGTAACAATATCGGCGATAAATTCATCCGCTTCATCTTCCATTATTTCTCTGTAGGCTTCAAGGGCAGAGGGGTCTACTATCATTTTTTCTTCCTTTTAGAGTGAAGTGCATTCAACATGGTTCCCGCCTTTTTCTTTGGCTCTATATAGGGACTCGTCGGCTGCCTGAATAAGATCGTCTAGCAGAGCGGCTGAGCCTGTTACCCGAAGCTGGGTTGCAACACCGGCACTTGCAGAAAGGGCAAATGAGCCTCCATCGGGGAGGCTAAGCTCAATGTGATTAATGCCTTCAACTATTCGTTTTGCGGCATTTTCCGCATTTTCTGCTGTGGTGCCGGGCAAAACGACTAAAAATTCGTCACCGGCCCAGCGGCCAATGCCATCGTAGGCTCTGCTGCGTTCTTTAATGACTTGAGCAATAAGCTTGAGTGATTCGTCTCCTCTGAGATGGCCGTGCCGGTCATTAATATTTTTAAATTTATCTATATCTAAAAAGATCACGCTAATTGGCTCAGAAACACGACGTGCGCGTTCTAACTCACCCCGTGCAAATTTATAGATAGCGCGTCGGTTTAATATCCCTGTAAGGCTATCTACCATAGCCAGTTTTTCAAGCTGATTATTCGCCATCGTTAGGCTATCTTCGAGAGCGAGCATTCGTTCGCCAACGGCTACGCGTGCTTCTAGTTCGGCGGGGTTAAAGGGTTTTGTCAGGTAATCATCTGCACCGGCGTAAAGCCCCTCTACGATATCCTCGTCCTTGCTATTTGATGTGACTAAAATTGCATAAACGTAACTGGGCAATGTTGTTGAGCGAATTTTCTTGATCAGCTGAACGCCGTCCATAATGGGCATATTCCAATCTGTGATGACAAAGCGAAAAGGTTCTTCCTGAATTTTTTTCCAGGCGGCTTCTCCGCTTTCTGCCAAAACGACAGTATGCCCCAAACGCGTTAGGGTTTTTTCAACCACGCGGCGGGCTACATGTTCATCATCAACAACCAGAATTTTGAGCATGGCAACATTATACTTTAACTTTTATTAGATTTGACAAGGATTACCCAATAAGGTAAATTGACTACACATTTGAACGGGGAGCCTTGTAAGCATCCGCTTTGTGATGCGACAATGGCTGAGAGGAGCGTAACCGCTCGACCCGCATAACCTGATCTGGATAATGCCAGCGGAGGGAATTTGCCTTTACTAAAAACATCCTCCCCATGGCGAGGATGTTTTCCTTTAAAAAGACCTGACAGGTTTTAAAAACCTGTCAGGTCTTAATACTATGTCTAATAGAGCCATTATCTTTATAAACGGAGATTTACCCAATCTGGATGCCGTCCGCGAACTAATTCGTGACGATGATCTCATCATCGCTGCAGATGGCGGGACGCGGCACGCGCTTGCTTTGGGCTTGATACCGTCTGTCGTCATCGGTGATCTCGATTCACTTGATGCCGTTAATCGGCGCGTCCTCGAAGAGAATCAGGTTGAGATTATCAAATACCCCAAAGATAAAGATGAAACCGATCTGGAACTTGCGCTTAATTATGCTGTAAATGCAGGCTACAAAAAGATTCGTCTTGTTGCCGCTTTGGGCGGGAGGCTTGACCACACGCTCGGCAATTTATCTCTACTGACAAAGGAATCTCTCGCGGAGTTGGACGTGCGCGCAGATGATAGGGTTGATGAAGTGTTTTTTGCGCGGAAGCATGCCCAAATCCACGGGCGGATCGGGGAAATCATTTCCTTAATTCCGTGGGGTAATGATGTTCAGATTGCTCGTACTGAAGGCTTGCGTTGGTCTCTCCAAAAGGAAAGGCTTTACGCTCACCAAACACGCGGAATCAGCAATGAAATGACCGCCGAAGGAGCCCAAATTGAGATTGAAAATGGGCTTTTGTTGATTATTCATACTAGAAAGTAGACAAAGGAAAAAAATGAAAAAACTTGTATTATTGGTCTTTATTTTCGCCCTCGCGGCCTGCGCCCCATCTGCCCCCGCTGAGAGTGAAGCTATCACCTTAACCGTGATGACCCACGACTCTTTCGCCATCAGCGAAGAAGTGGTGGTCGCCTTCGAAGAAAGCCACAACGCAAAAGTGGTTTTTCTCGCCAGCGGTGACTCCGGCTCTGCGCTCAACAAAGCGATCTTGACCAAAGATGCGCCCCTCGCCGACTTGCTTTTTGGCGTGGACAATACTTTTCTTTCTCGCGCCCTCGATGCCGAGATTTTTGAAGCATACGATGCACCCGCTTTGGCTGAAATCCCTGCCGAATTTAAGTTGGATACTGAAAACCGTGCTAATCCCGTTGATTTTGGCGATGTCTGTATTAATTACGATAAAGCCTATTTCGCAGAAAAAGGATTGGCTGTCCCCGCCAGCCTCGAAGATTTGCTCAAAGATGAATATAAAGAGTTGTTAGTGGTCGAAAATCCCGCCACGTCTTCTCCCGGATTGGCTTTTTTGATGGCGACCATCGCTCACTTTGGCGAAGATGGTTATCTTAACTTTTGGCTTGGTTTGCGCGATAACGGCGTAGCTGTAGCCGATGGCTGGGAAACGGCCTATTATACGAATTTCTCTGCTTCTTCAGGGCGTGGCCCTCAGCCAATGGTTGTTTCTTACGGGAGCAGCCCCGCCGCCGAAGTGATCTTTGCTGAAACAGAATTGGATGATGCGCCTACCGCCTCCATTCTTGGCCCAGAAACTTGCTACCGTCAGATTGAATTTGTCGGTATTCTCGCAGGAACAGAAAAGCGCGCCCTAGCAGAATCTTTTGTAGACTTCATGCTTTCTACAGAATTTCAAGAAGATTTGCCGATGCAGATGTTCGTTTATCCCGTTTTGCCTTCTGCCCAACTTCCTGATGAGTTCGTTGCTTACGCCGAAGGACCTGAAAACCCCGCCAGCCTTGATCCCGCGCTTATCGCCGAAATGCGCGAGCAATGGATTCAAGATTGGACAGAAACGGTTCTGAAGTAATGCCTAACCGCCATACCCCTGCGGGGCACAGGGACGCAGAGAGCGCAGAGCTTTTTTCTAAAAACGCTAAGAAAAAAAGTTTAAAATCTTGGCGTACTTGGCGTCTTGGCGGTTCTCTCAAAAACTGGGCTCCTGCCCTTCTCTTCCTCGGATTATTCTTCTTCTACCCCCTCGTCAAAATCTTGGCGCTGGGGGTAGATTCCCCTGATTTTCTCTCACCGGAATCTTTAAAAATAGCCATAGATAGTTTGGGCTTCACCCTTTGGCAAGCCCTACTCTCTATGTTATTAACGCTTTTTGTCGGTTTGCCCGCAGCCTATCTTTTTGCGCGTTTTGATTTTCGCGGCAAATCGCTTTTGCGCGCACTCACGGCGATTCCCTTTATGCTCCCCACCGTCGTCGTCGCGGCAGGATTTAACGCCCTGCTCGGAGCGCGCGGCTGGCTAAACCTGACGCTGCTGGATTTTTTCGGGCTGGAGAGTCCGCCCATCAAGGTTTTATATACGCTCGGCGCAATTTTGCTCGCTCACGTTTTTTATAATACAACCATCGTCATCCGCGTAGTGGGGAATGCTATTTCTCGGCTCGACCCACGCTTAAATGAAGCCGGTCGTTTGCTCGGCGCAACCCCGTGGCGCGCTTTTTGGCGCGTGACCATGCCCCTTTTGCGCCCATCCATTTTTGCGGCGGCTTTGCTCGTTTTTCTCTTCGATTTCACCAGTTTTGGCGTGATTCTCTTGCTTGGCGGTCCCGAATTTGCCACCATCGAAGTGGAAATTTTTGTCCAAACAATGTCAATGCTCAATTTGCCTGTTGCCGCGCTGCTCTCGCTCATTCAACTACTCTGCACGCTCGCTTTTTCCATTCTCTACAGCAAAGCCCTCGCCAAAACCAATACCCAAAATCAGCGCGAAGCCCTCGCGCCTACTCGCCGCCCAAAAAGCCTCCGCGAACGCGCGTTCACCTATTCTCTGATCAGTATTCTCTTCTCCCTCTTCGTTCTTCCCATGCTCGCTCTGCCCCTGCGCTCTGTCAGCCAGCTCGAAGCGAATCGCGGCGAAAGAGCAAGTGTCCAGACCAGCCTTACAACCGATTATTACGAGGAATTATTTATAAACAGGCGCGGATCGCGTTTCTACGTTCCCCCTATTCAGGCGGCGCAAAATTCCCTCCAATATGCGGGGATTACTGTCGCGCTCTCTCTTTTATTGGGATTTCCCGTCGCCTCAGCATTATCTAAACCGACACGCATCGACCGCGCTCTTGACCCGATCTTGATGCTGCCCCTCGGCGCATCTGCCGTAACCCTCGGCTTGGGATTCATCATCGCTTTTAGCCGCCCGCCCCTAAACTGGATATCCTCTCCCTTTCTCGTTCCCCTCGCCCATACAATGATCGCTTTGCCTTTCGTGATCCGTTCCTTACAACCGGCTTTAACCTCCATTCCCCAACGATACAGAGAAGCCGCCGCCATGCTCGGCGCATCCCCATTCAGAGTGTGGATAGAAATAGATTTCCCCATCATCTTCCGCGCCAGCCTCGCCGCTGCGACTTTTGCCTTTACCGTTTCTCTTGGCGAATTCGGCGCTACATCTCTCTTAGCTCGCCCTGAATATCCAACCATCCCAACCGCGATATACAGATTCTTGTCCCAGCCCGGCGGCCTAAATTACGGTCAGGCAATGGCGATGGCAACGATATTGATGGCCTTAACAACAATAGGCATTTTCGTGATCGAAAAGATGAGATTATCCAATGCGGAGTGGTAGTTGTAGATAAGTTAATAAACTGCTATATTTTACTTATTGCCACTCATCGGGGTGGATATACAGAATATTTCGCATAAATGTTAGGTAGCTCCATTTATAAAAGGTCTATAAACTCCAATGCCCAATAAAGACAACTTAATTATCCAGCCAAATGGTGAAGTTGCTTCGCGTACAACTTTACTGACAGATGCGATAGTTTTTGACGAAGAAAAACGCCAAAAGCTAATCCAGATACTACGTAAAGTGCCTGCTATCTTAGATGTAGCGAAAAAGTTATCTGAAGGAAAGGTCTACCAAGCACATTTTCCTCCAGAAGTTTTGAAGCGAATAAAAGATGGTTCAGCTAGATTAGATAATAAAGGTGATGGTCTTTTTAGTGCACATATTCGGGACGTTAAAACAGGGCGTATGGCTGGTCGTGTTGACTTGAAGGAAATCACGCCTGATCTGATGGGGTCACTAAGCGAATTAGCAACACAGCAAACCTTAGCTGATGTTGTCCGCCGCCTTGAAGTCATTGATGAAAAAATCACCTACGTTTTGCAGGGACAATTTAATGACCGTCTTGCTGAGGTCGAAAGCGGTATTCACGATTACGAGCAAGCCGTGGTCGCTTCTAATCCCGATGTAAGACGCGAATTGATGGTTGGCGCGGTCCAAAAGTTAAATAGCGGGCGCAATAAGTTGATAAAGTCTACTGACTTCAGTTTCATAGATAAGTTGCCGCGAGGCAAATTAGGGATGCTGTTTAGTCGACATTTGGACATTCCTGAATATGTTCAGTCAAAAGCCGAATTTGTGGTGAAAGCGACTCGTTCCATAATTGAAGCATCGCGTTATCTTGTAATGGCTTATTCTGACTTGAATGAACCCGATTCTTTGCGGGTTTCGCTTAAACAAGTAGAAAGTGACGTTGAAGTTTTTCAAGATAAAACAAGAGAAATTGTGCGTTGGCTTTTACCTGAGAGTAATTTGCATGAAAGCCTTACAGCTATTTCTCAGGGTGTTCTGCCAAGCATACAAGACTTGGACGAAGTCCCGCAAAAAACTATTGTCGTAGAATTCCAATCCAAAGAGATTGCACCTCCCGAAGGAGTATGATTATGAAACTTTGCAAAGCTGAACTCCCAGATGGAAAGCCCTGCCCCACTAAAGTAGATAAAGGGCAAGAATATTGCCCTTACCATCTTGCGAATCAATATGCAAAAGTAAAAAAAGGTGTACTGGCTGTTGCTGGAACGGTTGTTACGGGGGTTCTCACCATAGTAGCGCAAAGTTTAAACAGTTCTGAAAGCGAATAACATATTCTAAACGCATCCCAACCCCGTGCTAAACACCGTGGGGATGCGGCGTGATTTTGCTCAGTTTTTTTCAAGGCGCAAGTGAGTTGTGTTTGCAAAAATGGCAGCTAACTTAAAAGGAACTTCCTCTCGAAGTCTCTTTTCCTTTCAAAAGGACATAAATGAAACTCTCAAGCAAAAAACTAGACACCTATCTCAAAGACCGAGAACTTTCCGGTGTTGTTTCTGTTACAGAAGGTGTTGAAATTCTCTATCAAAAAGCATTTGGCTACCGAGATATGCCCAACAAAACCCAAAATCAGATCGACACAAAATTTGGGATTGCCTCAGGCACTAAATTATTTACGGCGCTGGGGATTGGGGCCTTAATTGGTCAAGGCGAATTAGCATTAGATACTAAAGTCTCTGAAATAGATGCTTCGTTTTGCTCGTTTATTGACCCTGATGCAACCATATTGAATTTGCTCACGCACACATCTGGCATATTCGATTATTACGATGAAGAAGTCATTGAAGATTTCGACAATTTCTACGTTGATATCCCTTGGTACAACCTGCATACCCCGCTCGATTATCTGCCGCTATTCACCGACCAAAAAATGAAATTCGCGCCAAATGCCAGATTTTCCTACTCAAACGGCGGCTTTGTCTTTCTGGGGATACTCATCGAGCTTATCACCAAAATGCATTATCGAGATTTCATTTACGATGAAGTGCTGAAACCCGCAGGCATGCTCAACTCCGGTTTTTTTGCGACCAATGAACTCCCCGCAAATACGGCAAATGGCTATCAAAAAGATAGCCAAAAGACCAATATTTTCAACCTGCCCATTCGCGGTGCTGGTGATGGTGGTATGTATACAACCGCCCTCGATATGCAAGCCTTTTGGTCAAGCTATATGTCTTTTGACATCTTGAAAAAAGAGCTTACTGAAAATTTTCTTGAAACCCAGCATCATTTTGATGAAGTCGTTGGCTATGGTTGCGGCATCTACAAATATCTAGACAATAGTTGCTACTTGGTCATTGGCAGCGACGCCGGTGTCGGTTTTACATCTCATCATTACCCAAAATCATCCTTGACCATATCTGTCCTCTCTAATCGCACAGATGGAGAGACAGGTATTCGACAGAAAACACAAGACCTGCTAATCGATTGACTATATGTTAAAGCTCAAAAATATCCACAAAACATACGAAGGGACGCCCCTGCTAAAAGGCATCTCTCTGGAACTGGCAGAGGGCGAGACCATCTGCTTGCTCGGCCCCTCCGGCAGCGGCAAATCGACTCTACTGCGGATTATCTCCGGGCTGGAAGAAGCTGAATCTGGCGATGTGCTTTGGGGCGGCGAAAATCTTGAATCTACCCCGCCACACGAACGTAATTTTGGCTTGATCTTTCAGGATTACGCTTTGTTCCCCCATTTGACAGTTTTTGATAATGTCGCCTTTGGGTTGAAGATGCAGAAGATGGGGAAAGAAGAAATCCGTTCGAGAGTGGACAAAGCCTTAAAGCAAGTTGATTTGCAAGACTTTGCCAAACGCAGCGTAACTGATCTTTCGGGGGGAGAGCAGCAACGAGTCGCACTGGCTAGAGCTTTGGCGCCGCGCCCCCGATTATTAATGTTTGACGAGCCGCTTGGGGCATTGGATCGCCGTTTGCGAGAATATTTGCTGGTTGAGATCAAAAAAATCCTGGAAGAGAGCGGTATCCCCGCTCTTTACGTGACGCACGATCAGAGCGAAGCTTTTGCGCTAGCGCACCGCGTGATGCTCCTGAACGAAGGCGTGATCGTTCAACGCGGCACGCCCGAAGAGGTTTACGCAAACCCGGCTTCGGCATGGGTTTCAGATTTTTTGGGGCTTGGAAATGAAGATCAGAAAAACAAATAAAGGCTAAGCCGCAAGAGACCAGCCCATAATCAGGTAAAAAAGGATAAAAGCGAGATAAGCCACAATCGGGAGAAAAAGCTGAATATAGGCTAATATAATGCCTGCTTTAGCGAGTTTCTCCCCCTGAAGTTTTCCTTCGCTTTCACGAATCTCTTTTTGGGCTTTGCGCCCTGTCATAAGCGCGATAATGAAGCCGATGATAGGAAGAATATAGCCAAATATCCCAGCGGCAAGGCTAACGATAGCCAGAGTACTATATTTTGGCTGTGTTTCTTTCTGGGGTGTAGATTCGCTCATGATTTTCTCCGATGTATTTGTTAAGCAAAAAGGCTTCCCGCAGGAAGCCTTTTTCTTTTTAACCAAGCCCTAAAAGGGCATCGCCATTTTCCCAGAGCCAATAACCGCCGCCGCCAACAACGACGAGACAGCAACACAGCACAATGAGAACAATGCCAACAATAAGCATCGTGTTGGGCTTTTTCTTTTCTTCAACAGGGGGAACAAGATTATCATTCATAAAAGTCTCCTTTTAAGATATTAGTGAATCAAGAATAGGAACGCTCATGCCCATTGCGAGCATGACAAGGATCACACAAATACACAGAACAGATGGGATAATTTGCAAATAGCCCATTACAAGGCCTGCGGTAGCCATTCCGTCTCCGCTTTCTCTGCCCATGCGTTCTTTAAGTTCTTTTTTTGCCATATGGCCTGTAATGATCGCGACAAGCGAACCAAGCAAAGGCGCAACTGTCCAGCCGACAATGCCAGCGATCATGCTGGTTAAGGCCATTGTATTGGTTGGCGCAGAGGGTGGTACTTGTTGTTGATAAGGTTCTTCGTTCATTTCAATTCTCCTTAAATTGCTTGCTCAGCACTGGCTTTTCGCCATCGCCACCAAATAAAAGTCGTGACGAGCAATACCAGAATAATACCAATAATTATGGGAATCAGTACTGCCAAAATCGATAAAAATGTGGATATAACATCTTCCGCGATGCTAACGGGCGTATTCCCCGCTCCGGCAGTTGCGGCCGTAAGCGCAGGGCGGACGGCAACGGACTTGACTGTATGCACGCTCCCGGCTACGAACAAACCTGCCACCATAGAAAGGATCGGGCTAATGTCCGTGAGTACATCTGCGTTTGCGGCAAAGACAACTGCTCCGGCCGCCGGGCGGACAAAGCTCTGAATAATGTCATTTACATGATTTACAGCGGGGATCTTATCGGCAAAAAACTCCACGGTTCCCAAAACAACGATAGCGCCGATCACCCACCAGCTTGTGAGCGTATCCCATGGGGTTTTGAGATTGATCAGATCGGTAAATTTTGCGAGCAAAGAAACAATTAGCAAAGGGATATACGCATTTAACCCTGCGCTGGCAGAAAGCCCGAAGGCGGAGAAAATACCGGAGAGAAGTTCCATTTTTTATTCCTTTCTTTTCGAGAAATCCATTTTAGCCCATAGGGAAAGCGCCCCATGTTCCTGTTAATTGTATACGAAGCAAATCTATAGCAAGTAGCATAATCAACGCAAGCGTTAGCCCAGCTACGAGAGCGAGCCACATTTCTTTTAAAGAACTATAGCTTGTTTCCGTTTTCATGATCATAATCCAAACCACGCTGAAGATGAGGCTTAGGAGCGCAATTACACCAAAAACACTAATAAAAGCAACGGGATAAAGCACAAATATCGATTCGGAGAGAATGCCGAGGGCAACGAGCAGTAGAATTGCAATGAGCAAGCCTAAATCACGCCATGTGCCGAGGGCGGGGCGGGAATCCTGTTCTTTCCAGGCTGTTTGGTTGAAGGCGGCAAAAAGCACGGAGCCCATGCCCATCCCCATTCCCGTACCGGTCAGTAAACGAAGGGTATTGTTGGGAATATAGAGGTTGGGGATTTTCGGCAATGCGCCTGCGTAGGTCTGTTTGATGAGATAGAGATAGGAATTTGAGCCGTCGAATGCCCAAGCGAGAAAAAATGCGATTAAGACAACAACGATTTTCTTGGATGGCATCCCTCCCCGTTTTGGCTTGCTGAGGGCAAGGATAAGGAGAGTCAGCCCCGCACTTGTGAACGTACCCGTATCGCGCGCGCACATGGGGAGTTGGCGATCGTGAACGTGGAAAGAGCGTTCACCGATTCGATGGCAAATAGCATAGCCAACAGCATCTGCTTTGCCGAGCAACCCGGGCGGGGCGATGTAGAGAAAAGCAGCAATAGCAAAGAGGGCGGCGAGAGGGACTATCCAACGGGTGAATTTTTGCATGGAGAAATTATAGCAGTTATTAATAGGGTATAGAAAGCCGAAAGCTTTTCATTAAATACTTAAAAAACGGTATTTCCTTTAAAACCCTTCGGGTTTGGACCATGAAAAAAATCTTTCTGAGAAACTGTTTAATAAGTCTGAGCGAAGGAGTGCGTCGCACCTAAGTTGACGAGAAAAATGCCTAGAGACAGATTTTTTGCCATTTTATCAGCAGAGTGCCCATCGTTTAGGTGCGACGCACTCTACACAGCCCCTTTTTAAACAGTCTCTGAGATTTTTCTTATGCTCTTTTCTTGACACCATAGGTTGCGAAAGGTAAACTACCCACCTAAATGAAAATGATTTTCAATAAGGTGTTTTATGAATAAAAAAATAGTATTTTTCTTAATGGCAAGCCTTTTTCTTGCTTCCTGTATTGCTCCAGCCTCCCCAACTGTCGATTCTGGCAAAGTAAATATTGTAGCCACAACAAATATCGTCGCGGATATCGTCCGCGAAGTCGGCGGCGATCTTGTGGATGTGCAGATTCTGCTCCCCGAAGGGACAGACCCACATTCTTTTGACCCAACGCCACAGGATATTGCCAAAGTCGCCGAGGCAGATATTGTTTTTGCAAATGGTGCGGGACTGGAAGATTTTATAGATGATTTATTGGTCAGTGCTGATGCGGCAGAGCGTACAGTGATGGTCTCGCATGGGATTGAGTTGCTTAAGCATCCAGAAGATGAAGCCGAAGATCACGATGAAGACCACGACCACGAAGGGGAGGAGGGCGATCCGCATACTTGGACAGATCCAAATAATGTCATGCTTTGGGTGCAGACTATCGAAGCAACACTCGTTTCAGTCGATTCTGCCAATGCAGAAAGTTATGCCGAGAATGCCGCTGCTTATATATTGGAATTAGAAGAAATCGACGCTTGGATCCGTGAGCAGATAGAGCAAATCCCGCCTGAAAAACGAAAAATCGTCACCGACCATCGCTTGCTCAGCTATTATGTGGACGAATATGGGCTGGAAATGGTGGGCGCAATCATCCCCGGATATAGCTCGCTCTCAGAGCCTTCAGCGCAAGAGTTGGCCGCTATAGAAGATATTATCAGCTCGCTAGATGTGAAAGCCATTTTTGTAGGAAAAACAGTTAACCCAAATTTAGCAGAGCGCATCGCCGAAGATACAGGCGTGAAATTGGTTTATTTTTATACAGGCTCGCTGGGCGAAGAAGCTCCTACTTATCTTGACTACCTGCGATACAATACGAATGCCTTTGTGAAGGCATTAAAATGAAAAGTGACGAGTGAGAAGTGAGTGCGAGGGTTTAGATGAATTATGATAATTGGGTAAAAACTGTGCCTAATGAAATTACTGATGATTCTCTTTGGCAAGTTGAAGCTTATAGGCTCGCACTTTTTCTCTCTGAGATTTGTTGGCATGACACTTCAAAACTCATTCAAGACCAACGAATGCGTGGACTTTCAGATCAACTTTATCGCGCAGTCGGCTCTGTCAGTGCTAATATCGCCGAAGGTTATTCTAAAAGTACAGGGCGTGACCGAGCCAGATTTTATGAATACGCTTTAGGCTCTGCACGTGAAAGCCGTGATTGGTATTATAAAGCTCATCATCTTTTGAGCGAAGAAGTTATAAAGCACCGCATGTCACTCACAACACAAATTATTCGCTTGCTCATAACAATGGTTCCACAACAACGAAATTCAAAAGGCATTCGAGAAGAAAAGGAAAGCTACAAAGTCAACACAACATCAGATATTTACAAAGCCCCAATGCCCTAATTCACTCGTCACTTATCACTCATCATTTTATGTCCCTCTTCAAAGAATTCAAAAAAACATCCCGACACCTAAGTCGCCAACAGCGCCATGAGCATAGAGAAGGCGCGCCGATTTTGCACGCTGAAAAACTCAATATGCGCTACGAAAACGGCGCTGCGCTCGAGGGTGTCTCTTTTTCTTTGCAAGAAGGCGAACGAGTCGCAATTGTAGGGCCAAACGGCGCAGGGAAAAGCACCTTGCTCAAAATTATCGCAGGCGTAGAAAAGCAAAGTTCCGGCGAGATCCAAATTTTTGGACACGCGCCTGCCGGGCATATCTGCATCGCCTACGTCCCCCAGCGCAGCCAGGTCGATTGGACTTTCCCCGTCACCGTCGCCGACATCGCCATGATGGGGCGCGCCGGGCATCTTGGCCTTTTTCGCAATCCAAAATCGCACGACTGGGATGTCGTTCATCACGCCCTCGATGTTGTCAAATTGGATCATCTCGCAAAAAGGCAAATAGATCAACTTTCGGGCGGGCAGCAGCAGCGCATGTTTATCGCCCGCGCCCTCGCCCAAGAAGCCGAATTAATGTTAATGGATGAGCCAATGACCGGGCTTGATATTCCATCGCAGGATAATATTTTCGGGATTCTGGATGAACTCCGCGAAGAGAATGTAACCCTGCTAATCTCATTGCACGATCTAAAAATGGCCTCCGAACGTTTCGACAAAGTTATGCTCTTAAATAAACATCTTCTCGCCATTGGGCCTGCGGAGGACGCCCTCCGCCCCGAAAATCTCATTGCAGCCTACGGCGGGAACCTGCAACTCATCCCCACCGAAGATGGGATGCTCCCCATCGGCGACACCTCCTGCTGTGACGGGGAACACGAGCATTAGATTCTCAAAACAAAATTTATAGAAGGGGTAATCAAAGGGTAAAATAACGCCATGAAAAAAACTCTCCCCTTCCTTCTCGCCATTATTCTCTTCATTACTGCCTGCCAAGCCCAAAGCGCGCCCGCGCCGACGTCAATTCCCGCCCCGGCTGCAACGCCGACCAAAATCCCTCCGGAAACACCAACAGAGATTCCAACAGAAGTTCCTCTCCCAACGGCAACTCTCGCGCCGACAGAAACGCCCCTACCTGAGCCAACTGCGCTGCCAACAGAAACACTTCTTCCTACTATCGCCGCAGCCCCCGACCTTTTTGGCGCTGTCAAAATGGAAGATGCGCCAATGGGGTTTTCACTCGACCCCATCGCAGAGCATATCTTTGAAGCCGAGTTGCAAAAACTGGTCGATTCGGGGCAGATCAAAGGCTTTCAGATTGAGCGTTTTGGCATTTACCCCCGCGGAGACGGTACTTTCTTTGCCGAAATTTACTACGCCCTCCAAGCAGACGCATCCTTTTGGCCCGAAGATTTCGGCACCCTCGGTGATGATGGCTGGACAAGGGGAAAATGCACACTTTTTGATTTTCTAACCACAGAAGAAGCATTTCAATTGAAGAATAAGAAGGTTTGTAGTTAGAGAATTAGTGATGAGTGATAAGCAATAAGTGAAAAGCGGATTTCCTAAGGAAGTCCGCTTTTATTTTGGCGTATAATTTCATCTACTGATTGCATTGAACTTTAGACATTTCGGGGAGCAAGACCATGACAGACTACAAATACGATGTTTTTATTTCATACAGCCACGCGGACGAGGATTGGGTGGTGAATACGCTTTTGCCGACCATCGAAGATGCGGGGATTAAAGCCTGCATTGATTTTCGTGATTTTGTGCCGGGGAAACCCTCACGCGCCAATATGCGGGATGCGGTTAAAGAGAGTGCTTACACTCTTTTGGTGATGACCCCTGCATGGATGGCGAGCGAGTGGACGGCCTTCGAAGGCTTACTCTCTTTTTTACATGATCCCGCAGGAAGTAAACAGCGTACTGTGCCTTTACTAAAAGAAGAATGTGAAATTCCCGAAGATATACAGATTTTTACCTATATCGACTTTACTCGCGAAGACCGTGAAGAGATTGCATGGTCACAGCTTTTTACCGCTCTCGGCAAGCCCAAAGCTCCAACCCCCGGAACATCTGCGCCCCCTGAAAAAGAGCCTGAAATTCCCAAAAGCTGGTTTTTAGCGCACCCTTACGGGATGCCCGCACATTTTACCGGCCGCCGTGCGGAGCGGAATATGCTCACGGGCTGGCTGAATAGCGATAAAGAACATCCCCTGTTAATTTTGCGCGCCCTCGGTGGATTTGGAAAAAGCGCGCTCTCTTGGTATTGGCTGACCCATGATGTGGATTCTAAAAAATGGCCCAAAGTTGTTTGGTGGAGCTTTTACGCAGAAGATGCAAGCTTCAATGATTTTCTGAAAGAAACGCTGCTCGATTTCGGCGTTCCCAATGCCGACAAAATGAATCCCCGCCAGCAGACAAATATTTTACTCAACGCCCTCCAACAACCCGGCATTTTACTCATTCTCGATGGATTTGAGCGCGTCTTGCGTGCGTATGGAAATATGGGCGCAGCCTATCAGGGCGATGAACTTGATAATGATCGCAATGACTCCAGCCGAGATTGTGTCAATCCCTACGCGGATGCTTTTTTGCAGGGCATTGGCGCTTTTGGCTATATGCTGCGCTCCAAAGTTTTGATGTCCACCCGCCTGACACCCCGTGCAGTGGAGCGATATGGGCAACTTTTACAAGGCGTGCGTGAAGAAGAATTAGCCGCGATGCACAAAGATGATGCGGTCGCTTTTTTCAAAGTGCAAGGTATTCGCGGCACACGCTCTGAAATTGAATCTGCCTGTACACCCTATCAATATCATCCTCTCAGTTTACGAATCTTGGCAGGCTATATTCTCGGAAACCGCCGTAAACCAAATGATATTGCTGTTGCCAGAGAATTGAATATCACCGAAGATATTATTCAGAACAAACACCACGTTCTTGAAATTGCCTATAACTCTCTCTCACCCGAAGAAGCCAAACTGCTGAGTACGATTGCTTGTTTCCGCTCGCCAACGAGTTATGAAGCCCTCCAATCTATCATGGGTAGGGGCGACCCATCCAGCGATGGGGATAGCGTTGATATTCAGGGCGACCCTTCTCTTAAAAACGGCGAATCGGATTCAACCAAAACGGGTCGCCCCTACGACGAATCAGACGACCAACTAAAAGAACTCGAAGAACGCGGTTTATTACACTGGGACAAAGCCGACAACAAATACGATCTCCACCCCATCGTACGCCGCTACGCCTACGAGCGTTTAACTGCCCCCGACCGAACGGCCGCCCATAACCGTTTAAAAGATTATTTTGAAGCGGTACCCGAAAAAGAAAAGATCACCAGCCTGAACGATCTCGCCCCCGTTATAGAACTTTATCATCACATGGTCAGAGCGGGGCAGTTTGATGAAGCGAGAGAACTCTTCAGAGATCGTTTAACAAATCCCTTGTATTTTCAATTAGGTGCATATCAGCAAATTATTGAGCTAATGAGAGCTTTATTTATTGGTGGTGAAGATAAACCACTAAAATTAAAGGAAGAAAGCGCTCAAGCATGGACACTCAACACCCTCGCCAATGCCTCTGCCCTGAACGGCGAGCCGCGCCGCGCGGTTCCGCTTTTTGAGATGCACAATGATATTTACGAAAAAGCGGGTAATAAGAAAAATCTCGCCGCAGGGCTGGGGAACGTGGCATACATGGCACAGATCCATATCGGCGCGCTGGGCGATGCGGAGCGCAATCTGCGCCGCAGCATTGATCTCTGCCGCGAGATTGAAGATGAAGAAAAAGTTGGAACTTGGCAATATTTTCTAGCACACACGCTAATCTATCTTGGTAATTGGAATGAAAGCAATGAAATGCTAGATGCTGCTGCAACTATAAAAAAGAAATCAAACCATGTTCAAGCTCAAAGTGTAATTCTTGCATACCGCTCCCTGCGCGCCCTGCTGATAGCTCGTGAGACAGATAATGCCAAACTGAAAAGGGAATACTGCCAACAGGCAACTGAATCCGCGCAGCGTGCGCTGGAATTGGCAGATGAATGGGCAAGAACGCGATATCCAATGGAGCGTGATTATGTGCGCGCCCACTGGATGCTAGGGGCATCTTATCGGGCAATGGCTTCGACTGCTCCGCGCTCAGCCACCGAGCTATTAGAAAAAGCTGAAAAGCATCTCAGCGAGAGCCTTCAACGTTGCCGGGCGATCAATAATGTTGAGCATGAAGCCGATATTTTGCTTGAAGTTTCTAAATTGCGTTATACACAGAACGAGAGCGAAGAAGCCTTAAGATTAGCGAAAGAAGCGCTCATCATCACCGAGCGCAGCGGCTATGTTTTGCAGGGGGCGGATGTTAATTTATTCCTAGCTGAACTTGCATTAGAAGGGGTTTTGACGAGTGATGGCGTGACGAGTGAAGAGCAAGCGCCGAAAGAACTGGCAAGAGAATACGCGCAAAAAGCGAAAGATTTGGCGCATTGTGATGATGGGCCACCGCATCATTATAAGGTTGCTTATGATGAGGCAGAGGCGTTGCTGGAGAAATTGAAAGAATAAAGGAAATGCAATGAAAATACGACGAGCTTTACTCTATATGCCCGGCGATTCTCGCCCGAAGATCGAAAAAGCCATTTCTCTCGGGGTGGATAGCATCTGCATGGATATGGAAGATGCTACAGCCTATAAGCGCAAGGGAAAAGCACGTGAAGTAATCGCCAAAGCTTTGCAGGAATTGGATTTTGGATACTCTGAAAAACTGATCCGGATTAACGGTTTTGCTACGGGGCTGGAAGATGATGACTTGTCAATGACCCTGCCACACCATCCGGAGGGAGTCGTGATTCCCAAAGCGGAATCGCTTTCTCAAATCGAATGGTTAAGCGACAAAATTGAAGCGATGGAGTTATCCCAAGGGTGGGATTTGAATAGTATCCGCATTTTGGCGGTAGTCGAATCGGCAAAAGGTTTGGTCAATCTGAAAGAAATCGCCACTCATCCACGTTTGGACGGGCTTATTTTTGGCGCAGAAGATTATGCCGCCAGCATCGGCGCAACGCGTACGCGCGGCGGGCAGGAAATTCTATTTGCGCGAAGTCAGGTTGTTTTACACGCTGCCGCAAATGACTTGCAAGCCATCGATGTTGTTTTTGTGAACTTCAAGGATGTCGTCAATTTGAAAATTGATGCCATGCTCGGCGCACAAATGGGATTTGCCGGAAAGCAGATCATTCACCCCAATCAGGTTATGCCGGTGCAAGAGGCATTTTCGCCTTCTGCGGAAGAGATCGACTATGCCCAACGCTTGCTCGGTGCTTTTGAGATCGCCGAAGCGGAAGGTGCTGGCGCAATTGATTTTGAAGGGAAAATGATTGATATGCCGCTTGTTAAATCCGCGCGCCAAGTTATTGAGCGTGCGAAAGCGGCGGGGAAGATAGAATGACCGCTGCTCTTTTCGGTCTTGCCTCCGCCCTCTCTTGGGGCATAGGAGATTTTTCTGGTGGGCTGGCCTCTCGAAAAATGGGCGCGTATCGCGCTGTGATGTACGGGGAAGCGATCGGGCTAGTTTTTGCCTTTATCGCCATTCCTTTCGTGAAAGAGCCTTTTCCTGATAATCACACGATAAAGTGGAGTATCGCAGCCGGCATTATTGGCACCATTGGCTTACTATCCCTTTTTGAAGCTATGCGATTAGGGCGCATCAGCATTGTCGCGCCCCTTTCTGCGCTCATTGGTGCAATTATCCCGGTTGTCGTTGGGACTTTCCTTGAAGGAAGACCGCAATCTGGAGTGCTATACGGATTTGCTTTAGCCCTCATTGCCGTGGTCTTGATCTCAAGAGAAAAAGATGAAGGTAAAAACAAAACAAACTCCCATCTTTATTTACCAATCCTTGCTGGGACTGCTTTTGGGCTTTATTTTGTCTTTATCAATGAAGCCAGTGAAAACTTAGTCATCGGGCCTTTGATTATCGCACGCGCTTCGGGCATGTTAAGCATTGCCCTCTATTTACTCTTTAAGCGAGACAGTTTTCGCATAAAATCAGATAGCTGGCATCTGCTGACCATCAACGGTTTCTTTGACGTTGGCGGGAATTTATTCTACATCCTCGCCGCTCAAGTTGGCCGTCTGGATATCTCTGCCGTACTCTCTTCCCTTTATCCCGGAGTGACCGTTTTTCTCGCTTGGCTGATTCTTAAAGAGAAATTACAATCTTCCCAATGGATAGGAATTCTCCTCGCGCTAATTGCGATTATCCTTATAACCACTGCCTAAAAAATGATTCCGCGAGGAGCATGCGCTTGCGACGAAGCGGTCTCTTATTCTATAAGATTGCTTCGTCGGGTTTACACCCTCCTCGCAAATTCACCTTCCCCAAAGGAGTACAATGTCTACAGAAAAAGAATTCGCCAAATTTATCGCCGCCTACCCCAGCTACAAGGATACCGAAAAACTCGATGCCCTTCGAGCCAAAGACTATGCTCGCCTAGATCGTCTTGGTCACGTTTATCTTGATTACACCGGCGGCGGCCTCTACGCCGAATCGCAGATCGCCAAACATCAGGAAATCCTGCAAAACAACGTTTTTGGCAACCCCCATTCCACAAATCCCACTTCTATGGCCGCCACAAAACTCGTCGATTCTGCCCGCGCCTATGTGCTCGAATTCTTCAACGCCGACCCCGCCGAATACGAAGTAATTTTCACCGCCAACGCCAGCAGCGCGCTAAAACTTGTCGGTGAATCCTATCCCTTTTGCGAAAATAGCCGCTATATGCTCGCCTTCGACAATCACAACTCCGTTAACGGTCTCCGCGAATATGCCCACTCACGCGGCGCAGATGTCACCTATCTCCCCGTCACTTTGCCAGAGCTACGTCTGCCCGAAGATCAACTTCAAGAAGAACTCGAAAAAGCCAACCCAAAAGGGAAAAATCTCTTCTCCTTCCCCGCGCAATCCAATTTTTCCGGCATCCAGCATCCCCTCGAGTGGATCGCCGAAGCCAAATCAAAAGGCTGGGATATTCTGCTCGATGCAGCAGCCTTCGTTCCCACCAACAAACTGGATTTAAGCGAAATCGCCCCCGATTTTGTCGTGCTCTCGTTTTATAAACTTTTCGGTTACCCAACCGGTTTGGGTGCGTTAATTGCCCGTCGAGAAGCATTATCTAAGCTCCAACGCCCCTGGTTTGCAGGCGGAACAATCACCGTCGCCTCCGTTCAGGCCAGCACACACTATATGGCAGAAGGACACGCCGCCTTCGAAGACGGCACAGTCGATTATCTAAATATCCCCGCTCTTGAGATCGGCCTGCGCCACATCGCCGAAGTCGGTTACGATGCCATCCACGAACGCGTTGTTTGCCTAACAGGCTGGATCATCCAAAATCTCGCACAAATGAAACACAGCACCGGCGAACCCCTCGCCCGAATCTATGGCGATCTCCAAAACGAAATGCGTGGCGGTACCATTGCGGCAAATTTCTATAATAAAGATGGTTACGTCTTCGACCACCGCTATATCGAAGAAGAAGCCAATAAACTGAATATCTCTCTGCGCACAGGCTGTTTTTGTAATCCGGGTGCAGGTGAAATCGCCCTAGAACTCGAAGAAACCGAACTCGTCGCCTGCTTCTCCCAACCACGCAATAAACAACGCCTCAGCTTCGACGATTTTGCCATCTGTTTCGATGGGCAAGAATCAGGCGCAGTCCGCATTTCGGTCGGGATAGCGAGCAACTTCGACGATGTACAAATTTTCCTAAATTTTATGCGTGGATTGTTGGAGTAGGGAGAATTTCTCTCCTTACATCAGTAGGTTTTTTGTTCGAGAAAATTTTAGTATGAGAAAAAAGATTGTTGGATTAGTGCTCTTTGCTTTGTTTGGTTTATTAGCTTGCACAGAGAACAGATTCACATCTCTATACACAACAATCTCTACAGAAATAAACACAGCAACGCTAACCAGTGCTCCTACAAGCACAATATCTTTTATCCGCTCATACAACTTCCTTGAAAACTGTGATGCTGAAAATTTTGGCTATAACTTAAGCAATGTAGTGCTATCATCTGTAGAGCATTTACCTATCGATGTCATAACTCCACCACCTAGCGTTTCAGAACTAAAAGGTTACTTTGGTAAAAATGAAAAAATGGAAGATGATTGTTTTTTTACATGCTTACCCGGGCAAAGTGGTCATCAAGATGATGTCATTTTTTGGCATGGGAAAAACAATACCTTATTTTGGCAAAAGAACGATAGTATTTGCACTGGACCTCATATGCATGAGATGTATTGGTGGACAATGCTCTATGGGTTTGAGACACAATTGGCAAAAACGCAAAGCGCATTTTCATCACCAATTCCGTAATTTGACCTTATGAGTACAGCATCGCTTTCATATTCCTATTCACTCAATTATGAAGATACCTAAAAAATGCACTATCCAGTTCCCTAAGATTCCAGTGTCTTTGGAAAGCATCAATATTACTTCTCTTGAAGATTACGACGAATACGCTGAAAGCAAAATAGTATCTTGCGATCTTAGCGAGCAAAAGGCAAAGAACCTGCTTATCGAAGAGAGTCTTCTTCAGCGCGTCACATTGACAAGTGCAAGATTACCAAAATTCCAACTGCACGATGTGCGTTTTGAAAATTGCGATATTTCTGTTGCTTTTCTGGAGCAATGTCGCTTACGACGAGTGGAGTTTATTAGCTGTCGTCTTCTGGGCGTTCAAATGCTTTCTGCCGAGATGGACGATGTTCTTTTCAAAGATTGCAATCTCGAAGGGGCGGTCTTTGCCTCATCCAATGCAAAATATATCCGCTTTGAAAAATCTATGCTCCAAAAGGCGACCTTTGAAGGCGCAGATTTAGAAAATATCACCTTTGATCATTGTGACTTAAGCCAAGCTGATTTTCGAAATGTAAAATTCAAAGACGCAGACTTACGCGGCTCTACATTGAACGGAATGCAAATTGAAGCA
Organism: Chloroflexota bacterium; assembly: GCA_024224815.1. GTDB lineage: Bacteria > Chloroflexota > Anaerolineae > Anaerolineales > Villigracilaceae > Desulfolinea. The sequence continues at coordinate 7,300 of JAAENC010000726.1, read as the reverse complement.
AAAGCAGTAAAGGGGATAGTAATCTCCTCCGAGCAGGCGATCCAGATAGTTAGTTTGCTCGGTGTGGTCGTAGAGGATAGCGAGGATATTGAGTAGGCTTTAAATCAAGAATATGCGTCGCACCAACTTCGATGAGACGATGCCTGTTGATGATTTTTTTCCATCGAAGAGATATTCTGTACGTTTAAGGTGCGACGCACATTTGTTCAAGCAAAAACCCCAAAGAAAACAAACTCTCCCAACGACACAGAGTATAATGAGCATGACCCTTTAAATATCTGCCTTGGTGAGGTTCTCATGCCTAAAATATTCCCCAAAGTTCTTTTTATTTTTGTCATTCTTTCGTTGATCTTTTCGGCTTGCTCGATGCCGAATATCGTTTCGCCAACTCAGCCTGAAACACAGGCGCAAGGAGAAGCTGAAGCGACCCCAACGGCGATCCCTGAGCAACATTTACCCCCAAAACTTGTCGAAACATTGCCGATAGAGGGCAGTCGTATTGGCCTTCAAGAACCGATCACTTTTTATTTTAATCAGCCCATGGAGCGGGCTTCGGTGGAGGCTGCTTGGAATCCCTCCCCGGCTGTTGCTGGGCAATTTGATTGGGTGGATGATGCAACACTCACCTTTACCCCCAGTGATGCTCTTGAAAGGGGAGCAAGCCTAAATTTCAAGTTTGAGACGGGGGCAAAATCGGCTAAAGGCGTTGCGCTTCCTGAGCCTATCCAGACTCTTTTTAATGCGGCAGATTCTATCCATCCTCTTCAGTTTTTGCCTGAAAACGGGAGTTCTGACTTAAGCGTCGATTCTGCTGTGGTGGTTACTTTCGATCAGCCGATCGTACCCCTCGGCGCGGATGCGGCCACTTTGCCCGCTGCTTTTACGCTGGAACCTGCCGCGCAGGGGCGCGGGGAATGGGTGAATACGAGTACTTATATTTTTTATCCTGAACCGGCTTTAGCGGGGGGGCAAGCCTATAAGGCGGTTTTGAATTCTGATTTGCGGAGCGTTGCGGGGACAGTTTTGGCAGATGTGGGGAGTTGGTCTTTTAGCACAGCTTTGCCGCGTTTATTGAATATTAGCCCTTCAACAGAAATCCCTTTACCGCTTGATCTGGAAATGACTCTGACATTTAACCAACCAATGGATGCCGCCAGCGTGGAATCGAATTTCTCTATTCTCGGCGATGAGGGCGGTCTGCCCGGCACTTTTGATTGGGCAGAGGATTTTCGCTCTGTAACTTTTATTGCGGATGGTTTATTAGCACGAAATAGCTCTTATCGGCTCGCTTTGAGCGAACTCACTTTGGCGCAAGGCGGAACAGCGATCGAAAGCGGCTGGGATGTAGAAATGGTCTCTTCGCCCAATTTTGCAATTCTCTCTACAGACCCCGAAGATGGCGGCGTAACAAATGCGTATTTTTCAGGGCATATTTATTTTACGACCAATGTTGCTAGAAATAATATAGATGATTTTATAGCGATCTCGCCTGAAGTATCCGATTTTAGCGCGGGCGTTTATGATAATTCGATTAACTTCAGCGGAAATTTTGACTATGAAACACGCTATACAGTTACAGTTTCTTCTGCACTTAAAGATCGTTGGGGGCAAGAGTTAGGCGATTCTTTTAATTACAGTTTTTCAACACCTGCGCCAGAGTCGAAAATTTCTTTACCCTATATTGGCTCTCCTTTTTACTTTACTTCTGCAAAAGAACCTGCTTTTTATATTCAGTCAACGAATGTCACCAGAGCCGATCTGGCTTTGAGCGAAGTCGCGCTCGCTGATTTCTTCCGTCTTTTTGGCGAAAATGGCTATGATGAACGCCAAACTTATCAGGCAGAGAAGGAATCTACCTGGCGGCAGGATCTGGATATTGAGAAAAATAAAAGCCAGAGTTTTGCCCTCGATTTAGCCCCTAATGCAGATGCGCTCACACCTGGTATTTACTCTCTTCGCGTATCGGAGGGTGGCGCAGAAGATGCTTTGTCTGCAAACTATATCGTTGTCAGCAATATCAATACACTTTTCAAATTTGGCACAACAGACGCCCTGCTTTGGGCAACCGATTTAGAGACAAATGCCCCGATTGCAGGGCAAAATCTCTCTATTTATGATGAAACTGGCACGGTCATCGCCACAGGGACAACCGACGCGCGCGGCATCTGGTACGGAGAAATTCCTGCGCAAGATGATTTTTATCAGAATTATTACGCTATCGTAGGAGAAATTGGCCAAGAAAATTTCGGTTTTGGCTCCTCGGTTTGGGGCGAAGATATTGCCCCCTGGCGTTTTGGTCTCTCAATGGATCGCCGCCCGCCACACACCGAAGTTTATCTTTATACAGATCGCCCAATTTATAGACCCGGGCAAACAGTCTATTTCCGCGCGATCGTGCGCGAAGCATTTGACGGGCGCTACGGTGCAGCAACACTCACCTCCCTGCCGTTGACCATTTCTAATAGCTGGGGCGATAATATCCACACCATTAACCCCACGCTCTCCGAATATGGCGCAGCACAAGGCTCTTTTCTCATTCCCGAAGATTCTCCCTCAGGCTATTTCTCTTTCTATAATAAAGACCTCGAGTTTTCGGCTCATTTTGAAGTCGCAGATTATAGAAAACCAGAAATCAATCTCAGCCTCGAGATGAGCCCGGAAGAAAGCAAGAATGGCACATCGCTCAGCGCAGAACTTTCTGCCCAATATTATTTCGATGCCCCCGCCAGCGACCTCCCCGTGCGCTGGAATATTTACGAAGATAATAGCTATTTCTACCTCCCCGGCTACCGCGTTGGCGACCTAAATCTCAACTGGCTGCACTATGGCGAAAACTACGGTTATTATGGCGATTTTCTCGCCGATGGTGAAGGGAAAACAAATGCAGAGGGCATCCTGAGCATTGATCTCGATGACCTCGACATCTCTGAAGGCACGCGCGAACTAACGCTCGAGATCACCGCGCAAGACGAAAGCAATCAACAGATCAGCACGCGCAGCACAACCCTTATTCACCCCGAAGATTTTTATATCGGATTAAGATCAGATTCATGGGTCGGACGCGAAGAAAGTGAAATGGGATTCGACATCCTAACCGTAGATTGGGATTCCGCACCGCGCTCAGCCCAGGGCTTGCACGCCGATTTTCAACAGGTCACGTGGGAAAGGCATGATCCCGTTAATAGCTACGAATCCCCAACATTTACCCCTGTTTACACCCCCGTCAGCGATGTAGATTTTGAAACCGGCAACGATGGCGCAGCCCGACTCTCTTTCACGCCCCCCTCCCCCGGCACCTATATCCTCGAAGTAAGCGGGGAAAATGCTTCCTCCCAAATTATGCTCTGGGTACGCGGCGCAGAAAAAGCCCTCTGGCCTAGCCTCCCGCATAATCATATTCAGCTAACGACCGATAAAGATTCTTATCTGCCAGGCGATACAGCCGAGATATTTATCCCAAATCCGCTTGATGCACCCACCCAAGCGCTTATCACAGTTGAGCGCGGTACTATCCATAAATCTGAGATCATTAATATCGATGCTGGCGGCTCAACCTATACTTTGCCCCTCACCGAAGCGGATGCACCAAATATCTACTTCTCAGCGACTCTCCTCGGCGGGCGTGATTTCCGCGTTGGCTACGCAGAGATAGCTATTTCTGCTGCCGCACAAATTTTAAACGTGACGCTCACTTCTGAACCAACGCGCTCAGAGCCGGGCGGGCAAGTTGATTTTGGCATTCAAGTCAGCGATTCTGCGGGAAAGCCCGTGCAAGGAGAATTCTCTCTGGCCGTTGTAGACCTCGCCGCCCTCGCTTTGGCAGACCCAAATTCTGAACCCATTGAAGAAGCTTTTTATGACAAAGCACGTCTCGGCGTACGAACGACTCTCTCGATGGCTGGCGACAGTATTTACGGCGTTTTCCTCGATGGCGGCGCAGGCGGCATGGGCGGTGGCGGCGGAGATGGAATCACCGTCATCCGCGAGGATTTCCCTGATACTGCTTATTGGAACGGAAATATCGTCACCGACGCAAATGGTCAAGCCCAAGTGAGCGTTCTTTTGCCCGATAATTTGACCACCTGGTTCGTCGATTTACGCGGCATCACCAAAGAATCGCTTGTTGGCAGCGCAGAAATGGAATTGGTCAGCACAAAAGATGTTTTGGTGCGCCCAATTACGCCGCGCTTCCTCGTTGTTGGCGACCATCTTGAAATGGCCGCTATCGTTCACAATAACACCAAGGTTGAACAACGCGGAAAAGTCTCTTTGCAAGCAATCGGATTTTTACTCGATGACCCGAATGCGATCGAGCAAGAGATCGTTATCCCCGCTGAGGGGCGCGTAAAAGTTTCTTGGTGGGGCACAGCACAAGATGCCGATGGTGCCGAGTTGCTTTTCAACGCCAGTTTTGGCGATAAACAAGATATTACCCGCCCCAACTGGGGAACCTTACCCATTTTGCGCTATACTGCGCCGCAATCTTTTGTAACGGCCGGTACGCTTGAAGGGGCGCAGACTTTAACGGAATCCATTTCCTTGCCGCGTTCTTTTATCCCCAACGGTGGCAAGTTAGAGGTCACGCTTGACCCCTCGCTGGCGGCAGCCATCCTACAGAGTTTGGAGGCGATTCCTGCATCCAAATCTACATCCAGTAATGAAGCGATTCTCTCTTATCTTTTGCCAAATATTGCCGCCTATAAGGCTTTGCAGGTAGCGGGTTTGAGCGAGCCGGAGCTGGAGGCGCGTCTCGAAGAAAGTCTCGAAAAAGGCGTGGCGCAATTGCTCGCCAATCAAAATAATAATTTTGGCTGGGATTGGTACGCAAAAAGTGAGCATATTTTGGGCGGCAGCGGCGTTTATGGCAAGCCGAGCATTGGGGGCGGGGGCATCGAAAGTGACCCTTATATTTCAGCTTATATTCTCTTTGGACTTTGGCAGGCGCGTGACGCGGGCGTTTATATTGACGAAAGCGTTTTCTCGAACGCGCGCGATTATTTGCACTCAGCTTCGCTGCCCTATCTCTCAGATGCCGACCCCGCAAGCTGGCAAAAAGATCGTTTGGCTTTTATTCAATATGTGATGCAAATGACCGGCGGCGCAGATGCGATTGCGGTCGATCAATTGGATTTATGGCGGGAAACGCTCAGCCCCTGGGCGCAGGCTTTGCTCGCGCTAACCTTTGAATCTCGACAGGTCGGAGACGAACGTGCATCTAGCTTGTTTGCCAATCTAGAATCATCTGCCCAACGAAGCGCGAGTGGCGCCCACTGGGAAAGTGATGCCCACGCGTGGAGAAATCCCGGCACCCCAAATTACACCACCGCGACGGTCATTTTCGCCCTCGCGCAACGCGATTCTGCAAATCCGCTCCTAAACGATGCTGTCCGTTATTTGGCCGCGCATAGAAATATTCACGGTTATTGGTCTTCGGCTTATGAAAATGCCTGGTCGCTTTTGGCGCTGACAGAAGTAGCGAAAAACGCACAGGAATTTAATGCCAATTTTGCTTTTTCATCCCACTTAAATGGCTCCAAAATTTCCGAAGGACAAGCGAATGCGCTGGTTCCCGTGACAACAACCACGCTACTCGATTCTCTGCAACTTTCTCTGCCAAATGCGCTGAATATCAGCCGTGGCGAAGGGATCGGCAGACTCTATTATCGCGCCGCCCTCTTCGTTGATCGCGCCGCCGATACAGCCCCCGCGCTAAATCGTGGGATGGATATTTCCCGCACTTATTATGATGCCGCTTGCGAGGAAGATTGTGTTCCGCTAAGCGCCGCACAATTATCTGCCGGTGCAAAAGTAAAGGTGCAAGTCTCTGTAAATTTGGCAAATGACAGCTATTATGTACAAGTTGAAGACTTTATCCCTGCCGGAGCAGAAATTCTTAACCAGCAACTGAATACCTCCGAGTTGGGCGAAGATGCCGAGAGTGTAGATGTTTACGACCCTGATAATCCCTTCTCAAATGGCTGGGGTTGGTGGTTCTTCACCGATCCGCAAATTGGCGATGAAAATATCACCTGGTCTGCCGAGTATCTCCCCGCTGGCACTTATGTGCTGAGCTATACGATCATCCCCTTGCAGGCAGGCGAATATCGCGTTTTGCCCGCCCACGCCTGGCAAAGTTTCTTCCCCGATGTGCAAGGCGCGAGCGCTGGCGAGGTCTTTGTAGTGAGGGAGTAATTTTATAACGACTATTTATGAAGCTCTCAATTTCTGCTTGACAGAGAAGCTTCAAAATTGTAGAGTAGGTATATTGCTACGACAAGATCGTGTTTATCAGGAAGGAATTCTGTAAAAGACTCTTTATATTCACTTTATCACGCATAGAAAGAGCAATAAACACACCTTATTCACAATATGCGGACTTTTATCCACCTATAGACTGTTATATGCCTATTTCGCGGGTTAAGCCGTAGTTAGCCGTTTAGAGGATGTATGTATCCACACAGAACAGGAGAAGAGAATGGGAATTGTAACTATGGGAATCCCCAAAGAAATGGCAATTGAATTAGCACGGCTCAATAATTCTACGATTTTTGTCGAAACAGGCACGTTTCATGGCGGCACTACACGATGGGCATCAAACAATTTCGAGACTGTTCATACGATTGAGCGAGCAGAAAGCCTCTATAACTTGCATAGCAAGGAACTGTCCAAAATCAAAGAGGTCATTCCGCATTTTGGGGATTCCAGAGATATCCTACCGCAGATAGTTAAAGATATTCGTGGCCAAAGAGCCATATTCTGGCTGGATGGTCACTGGTCAGGTGGCAAGACAGCCGGTGAATATGATGAATGCCCACTCTTGGATGAAATGACTTGCTTGTCGAATTGTGCAGAAGACATCATCATGATTGATGATGCCCGCTTGTTCTTATGCGCTCCTCCGCTACCTCACAATCCATCTCAATGGCCCACAATTCCAGATATCGTTAACGCTCTTCCCGCATCAGCTAAAAGATCATTCGTTCAAATTGTGGATGACGTAATCTTCATAGTTCCTCGCGAGGATGCTCTAAGAAACTGTCTTGTTGGCTATGCTCAAAGGCGTTCAAACGATTTTTGGAGAGAATTTGTAAAAGGCAAATCATCCCCCAAGAAATACTTTAGAAGCTTCTTGTCGGGAATCAAACGTAGGATAACCACCGGCTACCGATGAATGCAGTTGTCAAGCGTAAGAAAAAAGGTGGGTAAAAGGACGCAGTAGCAGTAGAGTCTGTTGAAAAGTGGGCAAGGTGTATTTTTTGTCCACTTTTCAACAGACCATTCAGAGCAAAAAAAGAAAAAT
>JAAENC010000725.1 GCA_024224815.1 Chloroflexota bacterium | reverse complement strand
TTGGTTTGTTTTTTTTTGTTGTGGTGTGGTTGTTTTATTATGTTTGGTGGGGGTTTATATTTTTTGAAAAAAATTTTTTTTCTGGAAAAAAATAAAGTTTCCGAGAAGATTTGTCAATAAAATCTGGAAAAAAAATTTTTGTGCCCATGTGCCCTTGGGACCCCTACAATGGGACATTTTGCTACCTTAGAGAAAATTTTGGCCAATTGCCAAAAATGGCCAAAAATGGCCAAAAACGGCCAAAAACGGCCAAAAATGGCCAAAAATCGCCAAAATTCGCCAAAACTCGCCCCAGAACCGCCTCCAACGGGCTCCAAACCGGTCCAAACCGGCTCCAATTGACATAAAAAACATTGTTGGTCGATTTCCGCACCATCTGGGGACGAAACCGGACTGCCTCCACAGAAAGTTGGGGTCCTCCAGGGCCTTACCGGCCAAAATGTGGGGGGAAAAAAGAGTCAAAATCTTACTTGGGAGCACCCCAAAAAAGTTTTTGTACCGAAAATACTTACTGAAAATTTTCCATGTAAAATGGCCACCTTAGAGAAATTTTAGGTACCCAAAATGACCAAAAATGGCCAAAAATGGCCAAAAATGGCCAAAAATGGCTGAAAACCGCGAAAACTCGCGTCCTAACCACTTACATTCCGGTTCAAACTGGTGTACACCGCCTTCAATAGCCTTTAGGACCATTGTAGGACCATTCGCGCACTATCCGGGCATCAAACAGGGCCTTCTCCATGGAAATCCGGGTGCCTCCAGGGGCTTAACTGTCCAAAATGGGATTAAAATGTGTTA
>JAAENC010000724.1 GCA_024224815.1 Chloroflexota bacterium | reverse complement strand
TCCTCCGCCGACTCGTCCTCCTCCCTACTCGCCTCCTCATCATCCGCCGCCGGGTCATCCTCCACCTCCCCCGATTCACCATTGTCCACCGTCGACCCCTCTCGCTCCGCCCTGGCTGCGATGTCGCCCGCCAGCGACCCGTCCTCCTCCTCGACCGAGGCGCCATCATCCTCTGACGTCTCGCTCCTCGGACTCCATCCTCCGTCGTCCATTGTCTCCTCGACTTGGTCCTGGTTGGCTGCGCTGTCGCCCGTCATCTGCCAGTCCTCCTCCTCACTCGCCTCGCCGTCGTCCTCCGACCCCTCATCACTGGCCTCGTCCGTTGTGCCATAGTCCATGGAGCCTCTGGTCTGGCTCCCAGTAGCTTGGCATCCATCCACCATCCGTGCCCCAGTGTTCCCATCTTCCGCGTCCTCACCTCCCGACGCCTCGCTCTCCTCCGCACTCACTGAGTCTTCATCCATTGACGCCCCGTCACAGTCTCCACCAACGACATCATCATCCACCCCCGACCCGTCTTCGTCGTCACCCGACGT
>JAAENC010000723.1 GCA_024224815.1 Chloroflexota bacterium | reverse complement strand
CGTGGTATGGACGGACTTTTATTTTCCCAACAAAGCCATCACCACGTGGATATTAGGTCTATTTACGTGAACGCAGTGCAAGACCACTGATGTTTTCCCAATTACTTCACTACTACACACTAACATGAAAATCTCTTCAAGATGGACAATACAGATACTTCGATAGAACAAAATCATGATCCACCAATTTTATTACAGATACGTAATCTTGGGTATCATGCAACACATCTGCATGGGAGATAGACGATTCATAATTGAGCACAGCCAGCATTGGGCGATGTTGAAAAATATTTTATGGATAATGGATATTAGCATTCAAATATATTAAAATAAGCTGTATTATAATATTTGTATTAGTTTTTGGATGTTTTTTGGAATATGAATTTTTACAGCGACATATACATTTGGATGTGCATCGGAAATGGACCAAACTCAAACAAAATAAAAAAACAAAGATGAACAGTTCCAGAGATGCTTTTTATGCTGCAGAATCTCCAACCTATATTCGTAAATCCTATATTCCATCATATGGTGATGAAATCGTTACGTGACCTTTTCTCTATGAAATTTATTTGTTTTTGTAGTGACGAAAATACATATAAATATATAGTGTTTTTATTATATAT
>JAAENC010000722.1 GCA_024224815.1 Chloroflexota bacterium | reverse complement strand
TTGTTTTTATCATAACAGCTTAATTAGTATAACTGCCAGAATAATAACGGCTGGGGGGAATGTTGCCGTGATGATGAACGCGAGCTTTCTCTGCTTATTTGTCATTTCTTTCTCCTTCCCCAGCCTTCCCCCTATAGGCTGGGTATTGGTTTTGCTAGAGCATATCTTTCTGTGCTTGCTGAGAATCAATCATCCCAGTAACGGCTTGAAGGGCTTTGGCAATGTCGCCGCCATTCTCTGCAATAATTTTATTTCCATCTTCTGGTCCAAGTTTCAAATCGCTGTAAACCTTGCTCCAGAACTGCGAGGTCGTATCACTGGCTGGTGCGCCAGGTGCTTTTTGGCTGCTGTCCAACTTCACGCGAATGGCAGGTTGAGTTTTACCAAAAGCGTCAACCAGTTCTGTGGTAAGCGTAATGCTTTTGCCAATCCACTGATCTGTATCGTCTGCGCTCAAAACAGCAATGATACGCCCTGCATTTGTTTTATTCAAGATAAGTTGCTTGTCAATGCCAGAGAAGCTAACAATCGGCTTTGTCTCAGACGAACCGTCTGTTTTTTCAAAGCTATCCATAATCACATTCGAGATAGTTACGGATAAATCGCCACCTGCGTCAATTACATCATCAGCTTTCAGGTATTTACTTGGGAACATTACATTCATTTTCATTTTATTTTCCTTTTGATTTAGTTTAATATGATTTTATTTCGGTCAAGTTTAGTTTGGTTTAGTATACTTTTATGCTGTGACACCTTCCTTTTCTTGTTTAGCGTTCTACAATATTTAGCGTTGCGTAAAATAAAGCCAATACCGAGATTACAATTATAATAACTGCGCCTGTGATTGTCATGAGAACAACATCTCTGAATCTTCAGACAACTCTTGCGCTTCGCAGGCATGGCATAGCTCACTTGTCAAACCGTTGTCATAGCAAGTATGATCTCGCATTGCGTGGATATGCCACATGCGTTCTTTGACTTCTACAGCATCCGCGATTATGGCTTTGCCAGCTTCGCTATCAGGGTTGCCGCATTTGCAACTCTCGGAGAGCGAAAGCCCACAGCAATAGCAAAGCTCCAAGTTGCTGTAAATATTTTCGCATGTCTCTTTATCAAATACGATAGGGTGTCCGTGTGCCATTTCGATCTCCTTATTACTCAATTCATCGAGCGGTACTCAATGTGAATGAATTATAACCGCGATGTGTCGGTTTTTCAAATGCGGTTAATCACCTTGCGGGGTGATGTTTGTCATATCGTTGTAATGTGCAATTCTTTCGCCATTTCAGGCGTTATGCTGCTGCGCGGCTTGAACCCTGCTTTCACGCAATCATGCCATCGCATCACATAAACATCTTGCGACCATTCAGTTTCATGCACCCATACCAGGAGCGCGATTCCTAGATACTCGCTAAGTTTTTCTGGTTGGTGCTTTCTGAGAGCGGAGTAAGTAAGGTTTTTGTTGTGGGTAGTTTTGACTTCGCAAAGCACGCCAACACCGCTTGATGTTGTGCCTATCCAATCCGCAGCGACCTTTTCGCCAAAAAATCCAGCATAGAAAATCTTTCTGCCTATTTTGCGCGTTTCGGTAATTGTAAACGGCGTGCCGACCTTCTCGATTTTTTTTACTCCAATCTTTTCAAGCTCATGCCGCGCTATTGTTTCGCCGCGCTTGCCCTGCTTGCTTTGTCTTTTAGTCATTACTCACCTTCTTCACTTCGTACCGCTCGCCGCTGCAATTTGTCGGGCAACTAATAAGCTCCGATCCCAGCGCACGATCCACAGGGTGTACGTTCATCACCTCCCCGCAATGGGGGCAAGGGCAACGGCTATTTATCACTCTATGCTGTGATGAATGCCATAAAAGAACCATTAGATTCCGCAAATGCCCTCACACTCTTCATCCCACAATCTAAGCTGCCCCTTTTCCTCTTGTGTTCTAAAATCAACACTTTCAAGCGGAGTTCTGGATGGGTGAATAAAGCTAGTGTACCCATCTGGCTCTCTAATATTTCTCACTAATTCATCGGCCATCAACGCCTCTTTCCAGTCAATGCTTTTTTTTACTTTTCGCCATTCTTTCGTGGAATGATACGGGCAAAATACACAAGATGATCTCGGAGCAACATCTAACCCATGATTTTTTAACCATTGCTTACAATCATCTCGGCTCATTCCTAAATCTATCAAAGGCCAACGATGCGTAATATATTTTACATCTGACGGTTTCATTCTCAATGCTTCATCTGTGCTAATCCCAAGCCATTGCTCAACCTGTTCCCCTTTTCTTAGCTCTTGAACTTTTTTTCTCAGAGGCGCAACTTTCCATCTTTGCGTACATGATCGGCGTAACTGGCCTGACTTTCCTGTTTTTCTACTAACAGTAAACAAAGGGATAAATGCTTGCCCCTTCTTTTTCTCTAATATTTCAAAAAGCCCATTGGTCGGATTTTTTACAGTAATAACCTTAACTCCGTGATTTTCCAACCAGCTTGTCCACTTCTCAGCAAATTCATAGGTTAATAAACTTTCGTGAAGCGTATCAGCGTGAATTGCATAGTCGACTTTTTCAATTTCGCCTAAAGCTGACATTGCCGCAAGTGTGAATGATTGAACTCCCCAACCTAAAGATAAAATCTTCATTGCTCCATCTCCTTTACTTCATACCGCTTTCCGCTGCAATTATTCGGGCAACTAACAAGCTCCGATCCCAGCGCACGATCTACAGGGTGTACGTTCATCACCTCCCCGCAATGGGGGCAATGGCGATACAGGCGCAGCAGTTCGGGGTCAAATT
>JAAENC010000721.1 GCA_024224815.1 Chloroflexota bacterium | reverse complement strand
GCCCTAACAAAACCTATGGTTCGTATAAATGAACCATTCATGCGGTTTTCTACAAAACCAAATATATGTTCTACCCTCGACCGTATAGACGATTTCGCCTTATTGTTTGCCTTTTATCTTTCTGTTAAAGGATTATTTCGACTTCCTTTTTCATGTACTTTATTGATGATATTTTTCTTTTTGTAAACCTTTTCCTGATCTTTGCCGCCATACGCGCTGTCTGCATAAAGCGCTTGTCCTTCATCTTTTTCTGTCAGTAAATTTTCAATGGCCTGTGAATCAGGCGCTAAGGTGCTTGTAACTTCGTGCTTCTCAATAATTTTTTTTTCTGCCTGATTTCAGGTGGTTTTTGTAGCCGTAAAATGTAGCCTGGTTTTTCTGTGTCCATAGTGCATTAACATCTTTTTGTCTTTCTTGTTCGGCTTGGCATCCCATTCTTTTGGAGCTGTTCCGGTTTCTTTTCTATGCGTGTTTTCTTCACGGGTGTTACACTTTCGTGGGACTTCCAAGAAACTTGCATCCAATATCTTGCCTTCATTGGCAAATACTCCGGCTGTGTCTAGAGTCTCATTGAAAATCTTGAACAAACCCAAAATGACATTTTTGTTTATTAGTTGTTCGCAAAAATTCCAAAATATCTTGCTGTCCGGAACTTTATTACTTTTTTTCAAGCCAAGGCAACACTTGAAGCTCGCCCTGTCAATTATCTGATATTCCAATTGGTTATCAGACAGGTTATATAAACTCCGAATCAGTAAGGCTCCGAACATTAACAATCTACCAAATGGCGGACACTCCCCTTTAGACTTGTCCTTTAATTTGTCTGTAAAAGCCTCATTAATAGGCGCGTTAAAAATATCCCAATCAATGAATTTATTCAACCTCTCAATGCCCCCCCTAATTTTGTAAGCTTTTCTAACAAAAAGTAATCGTCAAATAATCCAAGTGGGTTTATATTTTTCATGTT
>JAAENC010000720.1 GCA_024224815.1 Chloroflexota bacterium | reverse complement strand
TGTCAATAACAGTCTTAACTTGTTGTTGAACAAGTATATACGAATCGCACTTATTAACAGTTTGAAACCTGAAATTTTATCTCTAATTTTGAGCAAAACCTTTTTAGACTGGACTCATGTTTATCAAAAAAGTTACAAACCGAAAGGCAGGGAAAACTTATATAAGCTATAGCCTTGTCAAAAGCAAGAGGATTGAGGGCGTATCTCGCCACATCAATATTTTGGATCTGGGCTCCCTTGCCGGCCTAGGTGTTGAAAAACACAAGGCATTGGCAAATAGGATGACGCGGCTTATATGTAACCAATTAGATATATTGACTGAGGAAGGTCTGGACAAGGAAATTGAGGAAAAATTTCAATATTTTTACAGGAGACTGATTAAAAAGCAATTGGAAAGAGCCCCCATTGAAACTGAAAGAACAGACAAGAAAGAAATTGCTGAAGTTGACTTGAATAGTTTTGAATCTGTCGATAGCAAAGAAATCGGTGGGGAATGGCTTTGCTATCAATCTTTTGAGGAATTGGGGCTTGCCGGTTTTTTGTCTGAGGGCCTCGGTTTTAATAGCAACGAGGTGGCTATCTCACTTCTATCGTTGATAGGAAGAATGCTCCATCCTGCCTCTGAGTTGGGTACAGCCAGGTGGCTGAACGAAAATTCAGCAGCTTTTGAACTGGTTTGTCCGGCATCAGGCCCGGTAGACCGAAAGCGTCTGACCAATGCTACTTTATTGTTATACCCGGACAAGGATCAAATTGAGGATTTTATATCGGGGAAAGTTGATGATATTCTTGGGCTGGAAGATAAATATTTTCTTTATGACCTTACCAACACTCACTTCGAGGGCAGCGCAATAGGGTGCGAAAAGGCAAAATTTGGCCGTAACAAACAAAAGCGCAACGATTGCCGCCAAATAACATTAGGGCTATTGACCGATAGCAACGGTTTGCCAAAACGCAGCCGGTATTACCCTGGCAACATCGGGGAAATAACAACTTTTGACAATGTGCTCAATGACCTGGAAAAAGTGGCAAAAGGTAACAAACCTGTTATTGTGATGGATTCCGGGATAGCCTCTGGAGACAATTTGAAAAAGGCCCTTTCAAGAGGTTTCGATTACATTTGTGTATCCCGGTCGGGACACAGGGATTTGCTTGAACAAGTCAATGAAGATGAATTGAAAACCTTCATTAACAAAAGCAAAGAGGAAGTAAAGACCCAGTTTTTTGACAGCGAAGTTTTTTATGAAAAAGACGGGATACAACACTGCCAAAAAGAACGGATTTATACGTTGAAACCCAGGCAAAAAGAAGCAAGGAAATTGCCATGATCGGCAAAAAAAGGCAACGCTTCGATACAGGGATGCAAGACATCGCTTCGAGCCTTAAAAAGCCCAGGGCCGACAAAACAACAAAAAAAATAAACCAGCGCATTGGCAGGTTCAAAGAAAGATGCAAAGGTATAGGAGAAGAATATGATATTGAAATGGAAGAGAATAAAGGTACGGTAGTAACACTTTCGTGGAAATATAACCCTGATAACCGTGCAGAGAGAAAAGTAGGAAAATATTTTATCCGTACCAACATCCAGGCTGATCAGGAACAACTCCTCTGGAAACTTTATCGCATACTCGGTGAGATAGAAAGCTCGTTCAAGGTTTTAAAATCCGATCTTGATATGCGCCCGATCTTCCATCAAAAAGGGGAAAACATAGAAGCGCACCCGAACCTTGCAGTATTGGCATATTTTATTGTGAGCTTTGTCCGGCACAGGCTAAAACAAAATAAAATCCACCACCGATGGGCAGAGATCGTCAGGATCATGTCAACCCAAAAATGCAACACAAACACCATTGACGACAGCAAGAACAGAACAGTTGTCCTGAAAACTTGCACACGCGCTCAATTAAAAGCAGCAGAAATTTATTCTGCCATGAAGTACAAGCCCTCCCCATTCTACAGAAAGAAAACATATCTCAAAATATAATCAAGGAGCAAAAAAATGAAATCCTGATCAGAGATACCAGCACATAGAAAAAATTGGAAACTTACGCAAAAATGTAGTCCCAGAAAACGACTGCATTATTGCTTGTACGATGATGCTCTGTTAGTTGTGAATCTGAAATTGCAAGTTGGGTTATGCCTTTACAGAAGATGGAGTATCTATGTTATCCAGCGTTTTAAACAGTGAAATAGCCATATCTGCAAACATTCAGATTATGCGTGTTTTTCGAAAAATACGTAAGTTGTTAATTGAT
>JAAENC010000719.1 GCA_024224815.1 Chloroflexota bacterium | reverse complement strand
TATGCGCGTCGTCAAGATGGGAGATTTTCGTCACGCTATAACCGGTTAAATAAGGTTCGCAAAATGAAGTTTGCATCGATTGCAGACAAAGTCAAAGACAAAGATTTCTCCCGGCTATCACTTTACCAAACAAAGCAAGCCAGTTTGAACCGAAAAAATTTAGCATTATTGCTGTTACCCTTGGTAACGAACAATGGTGCCTCTCGCAGTATAGATAAGCCCTTAGGAAACGCCTTAGGCTACGGCTGTGGATACAACTACAAGAATGCAACTATTGACAAATATCTAAGAGAGCTCAAATATCTTCAAGTTTCCACTGAATTGATAAACTGCAATGCTATTTTTTGGAGCAATTTTTGGAAACAATATGATTCTACCGATCACAAAGTGGCTTGTTATTATATCGATGGTAATGTCAAAGCCTTGTGGTCATCGAAACGCTGTCGCAAAGGCAAAGTCACCATGCTTGGCCGTGTAATGAACTGTTTAGAACAAGTGGTTATCCATGATGGTTTCGGACGCCCTCTGTATTTTCGAACCTTTTCAGGCAATGCGGATTTGCAAAAACATGCTTTGCAATCCATGGAGCAATTGGATGAACTTATGAGTGAAGGGCAAAAGGGCCGCACTCAAAAATCCAGGTGCACGCGTGCGTTAATTATGGATGGGGGTGGAAACTCAGTTCAGACACTCAGAGCTTTCTCTAAATCGCAATACCACTATATTACTATCTTGGATACGAATCAAATTGCCGAGCGAAAATTTAAACATCTTTCATCCGTAGAGCGCTATAGATATGGAAAAGCATCGCTACAGGATTGCTGCATAGAGATGGTTGACTCAAAGCAGCCTGACTATATCTATGAAACTCGTGCGGTGCATGTTTGCTGGGATAATGGAAAAGAATGTTGTTTGGTTACCAGTATTGCGAAAAGCCTCTTCGATGCTTCTGAAGTTGTAAAGGCATATTTTGATCGCTGGCCTTTTTGTGAGAAGCAATATGCAATGATGAAAGC
>JAAENC010000718.1 GCA_024224815.1 Chloroflexota bacterium | reverse complement strand
TGTAGATATGGCACAAATACCAAAAGATTTTTTATTTTCGTAAAATAATGGAAATTTTATTGTAAGATATGTATGCAAAGACCCATCTTTGTGGGCGACTATCTCTTCGGCTTCAATTGGCCCGGCAGTCTCAAGTGCATAGAGATCATTTTTCCAAAGATCTTTGGCCACATCTTTGGGGAATAATTCAAAAATATTTTTACCAATAAATTCTTCCAATGGTGGCATATCTAACAGTTCAAAATTACGGTTAGCAAGGATGACAGTTCCTTCTAAATCTTTGATAGAAATGAGAGCAGGAGAATGGTCTAAAATTGCCTGTAATTGTAGGTGTTTTTCCTGCAATGTTTTTTCTATCCGTCTGCGCTCGGTATTGTCACGAAAAACCAACACAATACCGGTGATGCCTCCCTTTTCATCTTTGATGGGCGCACCACTGTCATCTATTGAAATTTCTTTTTTGTCTTTGCTGATCAGGGTGGTATGGTTTGCCAATCCGACAACTGAATCAGTCCTGATTACTTTTGCTACAGGATTGTCAACCGCTTGTCTGGTTTCTTCATTGATGATAGTAAATACGTCCGTCAACGGCTTGCCAACCGCTTCTTTAAGATTCCAGCCTGTCAAAGTCTGACCAACCTTATTTATAAAGGTTACATATCCTTTTTTGTCTGTGGTAATTACGCCATCTCCGATACTCCTCAGAGTTGTGTAAAACTGGTTCCTCTGCTGAACGACGGCCTGTTGCAGCTCTCGGCGGCTGGCAACCCCCTCCCTAAGTCTCCGAGTCATGTTGTTGAACGTGCTCTCAAGCACCATCAGTTCGTTGTTCTTCGTGATTTTCAGATCGAGGTCTTGCCCGTCCTCCGGCTGGTTTTCCAGAGATTCAAGATTCAGCCGTTCGATGGAAGCGGACAGTGTCATTAGGGGCCGTCCTAGAATCCGTCGGAACGCCCACAGGAAAAGAAACCAGATGGCCACCGTCTTGATGATCGCGTTCACGATGATGAAGGCAAACCCAAGCTGAACCTTCTTGAATATCATCTCGGAGCTTGAATAAACCGTAGCCTCTCCCTGCACCTCGGGATTGCCTAAAAAAATGTGTTCCAACGGAAAGGAGTGCCAAAACAGGCCGGTCACTTTCCTTCCGGAATCGGTGGTTCCTCCGGCTCCCACCCGTACCTGCTTTCCTTCCTCGTCAGTGATCACGCCCGACTGAGCCGCGATGTCCCCGTGCTGGTTCGATATCTTTATCCCGATGATTGAGGGGGATTTCATGACTCCCATGATGGCCGAGTTCACCTGGTCCGGGTCCAACTTCCAAAGCGCGGACGATAGCAGACCCTCGAAGGTGTGCTGGATGACAACGAGTCCCTCCTCCACGGACTCTTTCTCCTGCAGGTACACCGCCGACATCTGGGTTAACGTCACCGTGACAGTGACCACGAAATAGAGGGAGAAGACCACTCTGAGGAGTTGCTTGGCAATGGAATCCCGAATCGGGACTATGGGCTGTGCGGTCATTGATCTATCCTTTGACGTTTGGTGGGGCAACGAGTTAATTCCATCGAAATCGAAACTCAGTGAGGATTGCCTTTTATCTGTTCGAGCACTGCTTCAAACCCGAAGGCGTAGGACTCAAGCTCCGGGTTCAATACCTTTGAGAACTTGCGAAAGTCAATTTTGTCCCAGCCTCCCTTGCCCTGGAAGCTCCTCTTGTAGTGTCCCACCGTATCTTTCGTGAGGAGACCCATGCGTGATTTGAAGGTCACGGTCTCCTCAGCGAAGTCCCTACCGTGAAACCAGTCGTATAACAGCACCGCGGCCCAGCCGCCTTCCATGAAGTGGCCGCCAAGGGAGGCCGTCAATCTGCCCGCTTCGATTAACTCCAGGGCCTTTGAGGTCCAGTCCACTCCACCGGAGATGATGTCGAGCCCCAGCTCGGCAGATGCATCCTTCACGCCAAGCGCAATCTGGTCGTTGGCAGCCCAGTACACTGAGACCTCTGGATAGATTTTGTGAAGTTCGAGAAACTTCTCCCGTGCAATCGACCTCTTCCAATGGGCCGGGACAATCCGTTTGAGCCTTGCGTCGCCGCGCAGCTTCAGCGCCCGGAGCAGACCATTCTCCCTATGCACCGCCGGCCCGGCGAACCGGTAGGTCCCTCCCAGCGCGACAATGTCCACCATGCCGTCTTTCCCTGCTTTCCCGGCCTTAAGAGCCGCATCAATCAGGGCGTTCGCCAAATCGAAGCCAGCTGATTCGTCGTCCGGGAGCATTTCTCCGATCCAGTGCTTCAGGACCACGCGCGGCCCTTTCAGTTTCTCAATGTCGACCCCAGCATTTATCAGGAACACCGGTATTTTACTTTCCTCAGCGATTTGGAGCAGCTCAGGACCCGACTTGCGGAAGCTCAGGATCACCAGGGCATCCGGCGGCGACTCACCAGTGGATGCCTCCTGCACCTGCTCTTCCATTTTACGCCGGGTGCCGTGGGCGTAGTAAACCTCCAGCTTCATGCCGAGATCGTCCGTAGCTGCCTTCATGAAGTCGGCAACCTGACCCCAGAACAGGTCGCCCTTTTCCCAGGGAGTGAACAGGGCGATCCTGTGTTCCTTGTGGTGAGCGCTGACAGGACAGGCCGCTGCCGTTAGCAGAATGAGGACAAGGATAGCACTCAGGTACAGAAATCTTGATTCTTTCGCTTTCATTTTCACCTCCGCATCTATCCATCAAATATTTTCAGGAAACAACACCCAGAATATGTTGGGTTGGGCTCATAGCCTTGAGTAAAAAGAGCCGGTCGGGTGTTGATTCCTTGCCACCAGGCCATTTTTTTGAAACCGTCGCGTAAAATGGTCTCACTTCACCGATTGGTTTATCTATGTCACTTATATCATGAAAAACTGGAGTGTTTGTTTTTTATTGAATACTATTTTACACTTTTAGAAGATAAGCACAATATTATTTCTTCATTTGTCAAAAAATACCTGAAAAATATGCCCCCAGTATCAGGAAAGAATAATAGACATTGGTTGTGAAGAAAACTTATCGTTAAAACAGACTGAGAAAATTAGATTATGTCTGAATTTGAGTATAGGGCACCTTTAATCCCTCCCTCAATTTTAAAAATATCCGCTCCAAAAAGTGTCAGATACTGGAGTCCTGGAGTCTGAATTATCATAATCCGAATCTTCAACATATGTTAATTCAGGAATATAAACAGGTTCTATCTCAGGTGAAGCATGATTGTTGGAATTGTATCATCAGCATCTGCCTTTTTTTCATTCCCCTGGACTTGTTTAAAAAATATCCATAACACGGGACTTTCATCGCATCTGATGATTCAATTATTACAGAAACAGATGGTATTTCCTCGCGAGTAATAATGGTATTAAGTGTCACTTTTTTGATTTAGATTGAAACACTACATATTGTGGTTTTGATTTTTTTGAACAGGCAATATTATATATTCAGAAGTTAGTTCATCCATTTCTATTTAAGTTTAAAATTTGTGCTCTTTTTCCTACTTTTTCTAATTATTTTTGCCATGTCGAATGCAGTATCATCCTGAAACTGACAATACCTATCAAAGGCCTTATTCGTTTCATGGGCAGAAGCTTTACGGGCATTATCTGATCCAGCCTGCCGAGCAATCTCTGTAGTGGTAGTATGTCTCGTGCCACCATAAAGATCTAATCCAATCACGCCTAATTCATGACAAGCTTTATCCCACCATTTTTTGAAGTATTTTTGACCAAATACTTGATTTGGTTTAACACTTTTTATTCCACCATGATGCCTAAAAAATGAAACTTGGGGTAGGGCAGAGAAATCTTTTTTTAATTCTTTAAAACCATCTATATGATGGTCTAATAAGCGAACGGTTTTAATTTTATTTTTAGATTTAGTAGGATAATAAATTGTTAATACTCCATGATTAAGATCTATATCTTTTTCCTTTATCTTC
>JAAENC010000717.1 GCA_024224815.1 Chloroflexota bacterium | reverse complement strand
TATTGTAATGGAATTTCAGATTGAATATAATGCGACGCTTGCGTCGCATTATCTCAATCTGAAATTCCATTACATCGTAATGAAAACATAGAGGAGGAGATTGTAAACATAATGAATATTTCATTGCTCGCAAAAACAGAGAGCATGCAATCCATTAATTAAATCAGAAATCAGTTTTTACTAGCTCTTTTTGACTTTTCCATCCTTTCTTCATGACCACAACATCATTACTCAATTGGAATTTTGCTGAATCGTAAAACAAAAGATATGAAATATGTATTCATTCTGTTTTATTTCAGTTTTAAAGAACTTTTATTTAGGTCATTTTCCAACGTGGTTAATATTATCAATGTTCGCATTAGGAATAACAAATCCATCAAAATTTGATTTTATTGATGCACCAAATCCATTTACAATTGCAAGAGCATTATATACATTAAAACATTTAGGTGCAATTGATCTGAATTGTATTATTACAGAATTACGCGAATATTACAATTAGAATGTACAAATAATGATGATGCAATTTCATTAACATCACTTTCATGTTTAACATGAAATTCAAGTGATTCAACATTTAATAATATTGATGAAACAGATAATAGTATTAATGATATTCAAATTCATGTATAATATTAGTCACTGTGCATTTGGAATTGTACATAAAGAATTTCATTTACCGACATGTCAAATTGTCGCAATTAAACATTATCGATCAAATAATATTGAATCAATAAATTCATTGAAAAAAGAGATTAAAATATATAATGAATTTAAAAATAATAAATATATTATAAATATGATTGAATATGGTGTAATTAAGAATGAGAACAAATTATGCATTGCAATGGAATATATGAATATGTCATCATTAAATAAAAATAAATATTTATTTATTAATAATACAATAAATAAAATAAAATATACTTGTTTTTGTATATTAAAACTATTGAAGATATGGATGATTTAGAATTTATGACAAATACATCAATTGATTATTATACGAATTATCAATCAAATAAAATGGGTCCGATATCATGTTTTCATTACGAATATAATGGAATTTCAGCTCATTGTATTTATTTTTGATACTGTTATTAATTGGATACATTGGCGTTTCAAGCAAGTGATACATCTAACGTATGTGCTTATTATACTTTTGTTTATTTTTGTGTGATATTTATTACAATGTATTAATTGTGGATTGTGTGAAGATATAAATTTTCAGATATATGCATATTTTTAGAATTTTCACCAGTAGTTTTGTGATCATTGTGCTAGCTTTGTCCATAGAGCTTTAAAAGATATACGGAAAGGGCGCCGTATGGCACTGCATGTATTACAACTACTTTGACTATTCT
>JAAENC010000716.1 GCA_024224815.1 Chloroflexota bacterium | reverse complement strand
GTTTCGTGGTTTATCTTCAGTTGGTATTCTTCTTAAGAGACTTTCTTAAAATTTCCGTGACGCGGATGTTTTCAATTTAAGGCTTAGGGGAACTTGGAATAGTTAAAAAATTGATACGCTAGAGGGTTTTTTAAGATTTCCTTCAAAGTGGAACCCTTAACCCTGGTGATGGCGGGGGGGGGTCCGACGGACCCCCCTCTACTATATTTCTATGCGCCACACGTTAACGAAACAAAACTCATCCTATTCGCTTCATGAGTTTTCCTAAAATATCATTTGGAAAAGATATCAGTAATAAAAAAGTCGAAAAAGAATGCATATCCGCGCCATGGGCTTTTTCTATAGCAAAAATTGAGCTAATTTCCGCAAGACTTCAGTGCAAAAGTAAGATAAAGCCTAACTTTAACCGACGATAGCGGAAAAACTATAAAGAGTAGCCCTTAGATTTTTTACATGTAACTAGATGTAGGTCTTAGCTTTCTAACGCATATTTTATTTTGTCTGTATCTTGAAAACTGTTTGTTTCCGGGAAAACCGAGGATTTAAAGTAGGATTTAGACAGATTTAGCAAAATGCAATTTCTGGGGGCATATTCCGGAGTCCCCCCTGGGCAGGGTATGTAAGATAATTATATGAAACAAATTGGACATAATTGGAAATCCCCTGAGGTATCAGCATGCCAAATTTGGGGCATGAGAATTGATTTTGAGCAAAGTTATGGGGTGGGGGGTCCCTCGGACCCCCCCCGCCATGGCTGACACCTCCGTGAGCCCGCCATCACCAGGGTTAAGTGACCCTCACCCCTGCAAAAGTCATGGGGGTCTGCGAAAAATTCAAAGACCCTTTTTTCGAGTAAAAATGTTCGAACACCACCCATTTATCGAGTGATTTTTTTCCAAGACTT
>JAAENC010000715.1 GCA_024224815.1 Chloroflexota bacterium | reverse complement strand
GGATCCTGAATCAGCCGGCACTTTGTATGTTGATGGGAATGTACGTGTTTATAATGGATCCAAAACGAAGCTGCCGAGACGTTATGTTGCTCGGCAGAAATTATGTCTGAGGGGGATGACCGATTACTGGGTAAACGACCAGCAAGGCCGTCCGTTTTTTGTCATTAACACCGCTTTCACCTCTGGCTTATTGGAGATGTTGAGAGCCGAGATAGTTCCCCGATTACTGAAGGAAGTTCCAGGGCAACCGAGCGGCGGGCAATTAGAGGCGGATTGTTATCTTCATCGCTTTGTAGTCATCTTTGACCGGGAAGGCTATAGTCCGCAGTTTTTTAAAGAGCTGTGGCAAAAACGAATTGCCTGTCAAACCTATCACAAGTACGCTAAAGATGATTGGCCCGAGATCGAGTTTGAAGAGCATCGAGTAGCCATGTCATTCGGGCAGCAGGTAAAGATGAAGTTGTCCGAACGGGGCATTTTTTTAGCCAAGAAACTGTGGGTGCGAGAGATTCGCAAGCTGACCGAGAGCGGTCATCAGGTATCAGTTTTGAGTACGGATTATAAGTCCGAAATGACGGTTATAGCCAGTCATATGTTTTGCAGATGGTCTCAGGAAAATTTTTTCAAATATATGAGAAAGCATTATAATATTCAGGGACTTATTGACTATAATACTGAAGCAGTTGATGGGACCAAAAAGGTTGTTAATCCAATCTATCGAAAATTGGAGAGTCAGGGCCGAAGTAAGTCAGCTAAGTTGAGCAGAAAGAAGGCTGAATTTTATGATATATCATTAAAAGAAGGAGAATTAGATTCCGATCAAATGGCTGACTATGAACGTCAAAGAGGAGAAATTAAAGAAGCGATAGATCTTCTTGAGAAAGATATTGAAGCAATAAAAGAGAAGCGAAAAAAGCAATCAAAGCATATTGCATTTTCTGAGTTGCCGGAAGAAGACCGATTTGAGCAATTATCGCCCATCAGAAAGCAGTTTATGGATACAATCAAAATGATTGCGTACCGAGCAGAAACTGCAATGGCAATGGTGATGCGAAGTATTTTGGCACGTGAAGATGATGCTCGAGCGTTACTACGTGATGTATTTACAAGTGATGCAGATTTGATTCCAGATGCGGAAGCGAAGACATTAACCGTTCGACTTCATCACTTTACTAACCCACTTTCGGATAAAGCGGTTCGCACACTTTGTGAAACTTTGAATGAATCGGAAACGATCTACCCGGGAACTGAAATGCGTATGATCTACAAATTGGGCTCAGATTAAACTCCGAGAAATCAGGTGTTCTGATCCTGCGATGTCACGCCGGTACGGCGGGCGCGGGCCTGATCAACATCTATTATGGCCGTAAACACCCGGTTGTTCCAATCCTGTT
>JAAENC010000714.1 GCA_024224815.1 Chloroflexota bacterium | reverse complement strand
GCAAGTAGTTTATTATTTTATACTGATACTGATGGAAAGGATGCTCTGATGTACGCAGCGCAGAATGCTGAGGGGTAAACTTTTTATGTACGGTTTTATAAAATATTTTACTCAACCAATATTTTGTAAAATATTTCACTTTTTATGAAATATTTAGTAAAATGTTAAATATTTTATAAAAAATACAAACCGATTTCATATATACAATATATAACTCTCTTGCACTGATGCAACACCATTTCGTTTGTCTGAATTGTAAATAAGTTTGATTGTGTTTTTTGTCATTTTATATATTTATGTTGAATTAAATTATTTGTGTTTGTGTCGCAGAATGTTGGATACGTTTCATCTGTTTTCAATATATATTCACAAACTTATTATGTATTTTGTTGAAATGAATTTGGTACATTAGATAAGTTATGTATTATTTGTATCGATATTTTAGTTTTTTGTAAAATATTTTACATATTTTATAAAAATATTTTGCTTTTTGTAAAAAAGTACGATGATTTTATAAAATATTTTATAAAAAGTTAAAATATTTTATAAAACAGTGCTTTTTATAAAATATTTTATAAAAAGTAAAAATTACCATACAAACCTATGGAGAAAGTGGTTTTAAAATTTTATAAAATATTTTTTCGGTAAAATATTTTATAAAACCGTACATAAAAAGTTTACCCCTCGTATTGAACTACTTCAGGAAACATATTTTCAGGGTTAAAAGTAGGTTCTTTATATATATTTCGTTGTTTTTTTTCATGACTGATTAAATTAAAATATTTAATATAACAATGGTT
>JAAENC010000713.1 GCA_024224815.1 Chloroflexota bacterium | reverse complement strand
ATTGTCCAGGTACCAGAATAGTGCACTTTACTGCTCAAAATTACCAAACATCGCTCCAGATACTGATCTCTTTTTTCGCCGCCGCCTCAGCGGCGGCGAGTTCCTTACGGATGCCTTTTCCGTCCGTCCGTCCGTCCGTCCGTCCGTCAGTTAGTTAGTCTGTCCATGGTCAAAACGACTTCTGGGAGCAACGACAAGTGTCTAGATAGGGGTAATCGAGGTCGCTGAACACCGTGCGGATACGGCTTTTTTTCTAAAATTACTCAAAAAAAAGTTATTTAATTTTAAAATTTAAAATTCGAAAATTCGAAACGGGCACTCTTCGCGGCAAATCGGGTATCGTTCGAAAGCGCATTTTGCGACGAGCAAGAATATCTAATCCGTTTTTCGCTGGCTCGTTCCAATTATGAGAAAATCGTCAAAACGTCGTCAAAATTTGAAATTTTAAAATTCAAAATTTGAAAACGGAGACTTTTCGCGGCAAATTTGACATGGTTGGAAAGGAAATGTTACGCCCAGGTGCGGCGGCGGCTTTTTTTCCAAAATTTCTCAAAAAAAAATATTTAATTTTAAAAATTAAAAATCGAAAATTCGAAACGGGCATTTTTCGCGGCAAATCGGGTATAGTTCGAAAGGGAAAAATGCGCCGATCAAGAATATGTAACCCATTTTTCGCTAGCTCTTACCAACAATGAGAAATTGTCAAAAATGCTGACTTTATTTAAAAATTTTATTTGACGCTGTGGTACGGAAGAACGTAATGCACAGCGCCAGCGCGCCACACAGAGTGCTGTTCAAACGCGCGTGTGTAGTGCATACAATGATGGAGTCGCGTATTACAGTAGCAGTTCGAATAACAGTCCCTGCAATTTCGCAAACTGGACGCAAATGTACAAAGGATGAAGATATTTGTTTCAAATTTCGCGCAGCGTTTTTTCTCGTCGTTTTTGTCGTTTCAGGCGTATTGGAGGACTTTTTTACCAATTTTTCGCACATCATTTTTTGCCAAATTTTCCGGCGTCGTATCATTATAACGGCGCCCTAATCTATGACGTTGTAGCATTTAGCTACTGTTAAGCGAATGCGGCGATTTCACTGATCCAATAGGATCAGGAGCGGGACTTATATGCTCTAAAAGCGAATGCGGCGATTTCACTGATCCAATTGGATCAGGAGCGGGAGTTATGTGCTCTAAAAGCGAATGCGGCAATATCACTGATCCAACAGGATCAGGAAAAGAACCTAAATAGCTTCTGTAAGCTTCAACGTTGCACAAGCTGCCCAATAATGCTCCAGTTTACTGAATAAATGGACGCTGCTCAAATTTACTAAATATCGCTACAGGACACTCTTTTTTTCGCCGCGGCCTCAGCCGCGGCGAGATTGTAT
>JAAENC010000712.1 GCA_024224815.1 Chloroflexota bacterium | reverse complement strand
GAATTTGAATTCACTTCAAACAAGATTATGTGAAGAGTTTTGAAACCGTAATAACATAATTTATCTTAAAACAATTAGAAAACCAATCCCCCGAGAAGTACCAGTTTCGTTTTTCAATATTAGACTCAGTTTTTCAAATAGAACGTCATAAAGGCCATATTTTCGACTATTTTTCGGTTTTTCCGAAATTACCCAAAACCACTTTTTGAGGTCAATTATCTAAAGAAATATATTGTTAATCAAAAAACTAAACTGACACTTCCCGGGAGCTATATAGTAAGAGTACAGTACCACCGTGCCAAATTTCCTGGAGTTTTAGTTTTCGAGAAATCTTGTTTGAAAAATGGCCTCGGTGTAATGGGTGAAAATGATGTTTTGCTCTGTGCACAGCCGCTAAAGGGGCCCAGACAGAAATTTTTCTTTTCTAATTATTGGAAATGACTAATACTATCCTAATGCATACAATTTTGAGGTCTCTGCCCCTTAATGTAAGATTTCACCAACTACCCACCCTATCTTACGGTATCCCCTTAAGGAATAAAATAGCTTAAGGGGACCGTACACAACTATATTGGGCTAAAATCGTAAAAATG
>JAAENC010000711.1 GCA_024224815.1 Chloroflexota bacterium | reverse complement strand
AAATTTGACAGAAAACAGAACAGGTTTTTCCAGTTTTCAATGGAGATTTCTCTGCTTTAGTCACTTGGCCAGACTCTGTAATGCCAAGCAGAGCCAACAGTCGTCAGATTCTGCACATTCTCATCAAAGTAATGGTTTATTTTATAATCATGTTGTCGCATGTCATGCCATCATTGTTTGCGGGATCATTTGAGTTATACTGGAATCAATATGTATTGGAATCTTTATTTCTTATTTCAAATTCTTATTTCAAATTTTGTATTGGAATTTTTAAGACATTAAAAACGAATCTTATTAATGACTTTGAAAATAATAATAATGGCATAACATTAAAATTAGATACAAATTGGTGGTTAAATGAATTTAAAAATATTACTGATAATGGCAATGCAATATATTGTGATACAATTGATTCTGTATGTGAAGAAATAAATGAATCAAAATTAAATTTAAATTTAATCCAACAATGGAATTATTATATCAATCCAAATCACATCCAAAATCTTGAAACTAAAAATAATGAAATTAATAATAATAGTGAGACTGACAATGTTCTAAATGATAATGATATTGTTACACCATATTCACCACCAATCAATATTGCCAATATAAATAGTAATGATGGAAATATGAGTGCTATAAATCTGGATTCAAAACTTAGTAATAATAGTTTAAATATAACAGCTCAAACATATATTAATTTGGTCAAGATATATGTAAAATTGACTGATTATTTTAAACCTGACAGAAAACGGAATTGGAATTTATATGATGAATGAATAAATGAAAACTGAATTGGAATTTACATGAGACTAGTTGCAGCAAGCTATGATTGTATTTCAAATAATGGAGAATGGATAAATTATACATTTAATTTTAATAATATTTTGAATTCATTTCAATCAATATTTAAATTTATTTTAAGAGTTTATGCGGCATGCAATTGACGCAAATGGATTTCAATATATTATTGGGGATGCAACCAATTCATTTTGGTACAAAGTGGAGCAATGAATGAATACATTGGCTTATTTATATTTACAAATTCCAATAACAAATGTACATACTTTAATTTAAAGGTCAATAATACACTTATGTTATGAATTTGATTGTTATTTATTATAATATTTAATTGTGTTTTTTACTTTTTGTGTGATTGTATTATTTAGAAATAGCGCATCCAAAAGCATTTGAATATTTGTTATACAATCATTCACTTTGTTTTTTTCAGAGTGCGTATAACGGAGACTTAGAAATCTGTCAAGAAATCTATTCATTTTCAACATCAGTTATATTAGATTATAATTACAATGTTCAAACAATACAATCACACATTGCAAACAAATAAAAGTAAAATAACAATTCAAAACGCACATAAAAATAATAAAGTAAACATTTACATAATACATCACAATTGCATTGACACCCTTTTTATAATTACATTAATTGCCATTGATAATTTAGTAATTCCCATATTTTACTTTCAATACACATTCCAGTATAACTCAAATGATTCCAATACATATGGTGTGATTCCAGTATAACTCAAATGATTTCAATACATATGGTGATTCCAATATAACTCAAATGATTCCGCAAACAATGATGGCATGACATGCGACAACATGATTATAATAAACCATTACTTTGATGAGAATGTGCAGAATCTGACGACTGTTGGCTCTGCTTGGCATTACAGAGTCTGGCCAAGTGACTAAAGCAGAGAAATCTCCATTGAAAACTGGAAAAACCTGTTCTGTTTTCTGTCAAATTT
>JAAENC010000710.1 GCA_024224815.1 Chloroflexota bacterium | reverse complement strand
CCTATTCTGACCATGAATCTGACCTGCCGTTTTTCGAGTTGATAGGTAAGAAAGTTGCGGTTACCCCCACACCAACGCTTGAACAAATCGCTCTATCTGAAAACTGGGAAATTGTGAAATGGTAATGCAGGAACCTGAATTTCCCATAGATATTGTTTATACCTGGGTAAATCAGTCGGATCCCATCTGGATCAGGAAAAGACAAAATGCGTTTAATCTTCTCAAGGCAAAGCAAAACAGCCTGTGCCGAGATGGTATCAGGGAAAGAGAATTTGAAAAGCTAAACCAGCTAAAATTTTCCCTGCGGTCAGTGAGAAAATACGCAGAATTTGTGAACAAAATATATATTGTCACAGATGACCAGACGCCAACCTGGATAAACCTGGAACATCCTAAAATTGAGATCATTTCACACCACACCATTTTTGGAGATGCAGGAAAACTTCCCAGCTTCAACTCCCATGCTATAGAATCCAGGCTGCATCATATTCCCGGGTTATCAGAGCATTTCCTGTATTTAAATGAGGATTTCTTTTTGGGGAGAAAGGTAAACCCGGATGATTTTTTTTTAAATGGGAAAATATCAAAATTTTTTCCTTCCCTCAACTGTATCGAGTCAACACCCGTCAGTCCTGCTGATCTTGGAATGACTGCTGCAGCCAAACAGGGACAAAGATTGATGCAATTATATTTTGATCGGAAGATTTCTTACTATATCAGTCATTGTCCTTATCCATTACAGAGAAGTGTTTTATATGAGATGGAAGACGTATTTAAAAATGAGTTCAATGAAACAACTTCCCATCAATTTCGCCACACCAATGATATTTCCATTCCGGCTTTTCTTTATTTTTACTATGCATCAGGAACCGGTAGAGCGGTACAGTCTTCGTTGAAATACATGTATCTGGATAAAAAGATGCACCATTTTATTAGAAAAATGGTCTTTTCTTTGTTTGTAAAAAGATACCAATCTTTTTGTATTAACAGTGGCCATACAAACTCAATTACCAATAAATTCTGTCATAGAATTTTAGCAGCATTTCTAAATATTTCATTTCCCCAAACATGTGAATTCGAAATTGATCCAAAACAATCCAGAGTCAATCTTGAATTGATACAGAATAAAAGTCATTTCAGATAGCTTACTCTCAAATTAAGAGGTTCTCTGCATAAGCGGCATAGCCTTATATCCAATAATTGATATTAAATTCAACATGTTAGACTCTTTCTGTAAAGTGGCATTCATCCTGCTATGAAAATATATACCGGATGCTAACCACAGACCCAGGAAAGGATGACCAAATGATAAACGTAAAAAATAAAAAAGTATTGGATGTTGATCTTGCCCTACTCAAAAAGATGTCCATAGACCTGTCAAAAAAAATAGAAGCCAAAGGATATATACCAGACCATATTCTATATGTTGAACGGGCCGGTATACTTGTTGGATATGAAATGTCGAAATATTTTAACCGGCCGGTCAGCGGGATTATCTCCAGGCGCAGCGGTAGTAGCCTTAAATCAAAGGTAAAAATTATTTTAAGAATGCTACCCCGGTTTGTTACCCACTTTCTGCGCAAGTTGGAACTCAAATCCTCAATTCATGGTATCAATTCAAACCGCCGTGTCGTTTGCAGAAAACCTCTTCCACCAAAATATAAAAAGATTCTGGTAGTGGATGATGCGCTTGACACAGGTCTGTCTCTGGAGGCAGTTCTTTCCTGGCTTAAATCACACGGCTTCGCTCCGGCCCTGATTAAAACAGCAGTATTAACAACAACCGGTGAAGAGCCGCATATCGTTGCAGACTTCAGCTTATTAGACAAGGTGATCTGTGCATTTCCATGGTCGTATGATTCCCGCCAATACAAAGAAACCAAAACCAGGATGGCAGCTATAAGTGAACAAGTCTCAGAAGTTTCAGGGTCCGACTCAATAGAATATGACCATGCAGTATCGGCTTCTGTCGGTTTAACCCACTCATAAGGATACTAATCATGAATAAAACAGCTTTAATTACAGGTGTTACAGGTCAGGATGGTGCATACTTGGCTCAGTTCCTTCTTGAAAAAGGATATACCGTACATGGAATAAAGAGGCGCTCTTCTTCATTTAATACAGAACGCATCGATCATCTTTACCAGGACCCCCATGAAGAAAATCCCAAATTTATATTGCATTATGGAGATTTGACAGACACTTCAAATATTATCCGGGTGCTCCAGGAGGTTCAGCCAGATGAGGTATACAATCTGGGTGCCCAGAGCCACGTCGCAGTTTCGTTTGAAACTCCTGAGTATACAGCGAATACGGATGCCATGGGACCTTTAAGAATCCTGGAAGCCATCAGGATTCTTGGGCTTGAAAAGAAAACACGCTTTTATCAGGCATCTACATCTGAACTGTTTGGCAAGGTAATGGAGATTCCACAAAAAGAATCCACTCCGTTTTATCCAAGATCTCCCTACGCAGTTGCCAAATTATATGCGTATTGGATTTCAGTCAACTACAGGGAGGCATATGGAATTTTTGCCTGCAACGGTATTTTATTCAATCATGAATCTCCCATGCGTGGAGAAACGTTTATCACCCGAAAGGTAACCCGGGCACTGGCACGTATAAAACTGGGGCTTCAAAAACAACTCCATCTCGGTAATATAGATGCCCTTCGCGACTGGGGACATGCCAGAGATTATATTGAAATGCAATGGCTCATGCTTCAGCAGGACAAGCCCAAAGATTATGTCATCGCAACCGGTGTTCAGCATTCAGTTCGACATTTTGTTGAAACTGCTGCCCGCGAATTGAACATTCACATTGACTGGCAGGGAAAAGGTTTAGATGAAAAAGGTTATGACACCCGGACCGGGGAATGCATAGTCTCCATTGACCCTCGATATTTCAGACCAACAGAGGTACAAACTCTTCTGGGTGATCCTTCACAAGCAATGATAGACCTCGGATGGATACCAACCATTTCATTTGAACAGATGGTAAAAGAGATGGTCATCGCTGATCTTGATACAGCAAAAAAGGATGCCCTTATCAAAGAGAAAGGATTCAAAGTATGTGATTACCATGAATAATATAGATAAAATGGCAAAAATATATGTTGCAGGACATCGGGGAATGGTCGGTTCTTCCATTGTAAGAGCATTGGAGAAAAAAGGGTATCAAAACATCCTGAAAAGGACCCATGCCCAACTCGATTTGACATCTCAAAAGGAAGTTAGAGATTTCTTTTATCAGGAACGGCCGGATTATGTGTTTCTTGCTGCCGCTAAAGTCGGTGGGATTTATGCGAATTCAGCACAGCCCGGAGAGTTTATTTATTCAAACCTGATGATCCAAACCAATGTTCTTGATGCGGCATACAAGACAAATGTTACAAGGCTTTTATTTCTTGGCAGTTCCTGTATCTATCCGAAGCTGGCTTCTCAGCCCATGAGCGAGAATGTTTTAATGACGGGCCCTCTTGAACCAACCAATGAGGCGTATGCCATTGCTAAAATTGCCGGTATTAAAATGTGTGAGGCGTACAACAGACAATATGGAACTAAATTCAGATCCGTGATGCCAACCAATCTGTATGGGCAAAATGATAACTTTGATCCTCAAACAAGCCATGTAATTCCCGGGCTGATTCAAAAATTTCATCATGCAAAAATGAATAATGAACAAAAGGTAATCGTTTGGGGCACAGGAACAGCTAAAAGAGAATTTCTCCATGTGGATGATATGGCAAAAGGATGTCTTATTGTGATGAATCTGCAACAAGAAGAATATCAGGCAATGACAGATCCTTTTTTATCCCACATTAACCTTGGTACCGGAAAAGATATCTCTATTAAAGAGCTGGCAGAAATGATCAAGGAGGTTGTAGAGTTTAAAGGGCAAATTTGTTTTAATTCTGAAATACCTGATGGAACGCCAAGAAAATTACTAAATACAGGGTTAATCGAAAAAATGGGGTTTTCCCCATCTGTTGATTTGCAACAGGGTATTGAACACACTTACACCTGGTTTGTAAACCATTCAAGGCTCACCAAATCAGCCTCTTTTCTCTCTTTGTTATGGATTCCAAAAACGAACCAGTTTCATTTATAATGAACCCTATGCGCTGTTTATTTTCAATGCCTGATTATTCCATTGTAATTAATGCCGAGGTAGAATTATAAAACTTCACACCATGATAAACTGAATAGTATAAAATCTATGAGATTCTCATGGCGTTTTTCGAGTATAATTAACCCTTTCTCAATGGGAAAAGATTTAATAAGTGCCTTTACGATTGATGAGTTTTATATTAGAGACGTTTACTCTCATAATGATTTAAAATTGATGTAATTCTCATTATGAGAGCCTGCTGAGCGATAACAGTCAATGGATTTATTCATAAAAACAGAGTGTTATGGATTTTCTGCCCTGGCACAAAATCTGCTGTTATAATACCACAAGCATGGGGCACGGTGGTAATCACGGAAACGATTGCGGATCTGTAAAACAGCTATAGACACCTAAACCCCACAGCAAAAGTGGGGCATGGTGGCAGGCATGGAAACGACTGCATGGCATACTCTAACCCAATCAATACTTACACCTAAACTCCACTTCTTGCCTACTTGAATTCAGCAGGCGTGTATAGTTATTAACACTCTTAATTGAGGGGGGTACTCATGTTATGCCGTCTTTCTAATCTTAAAAAATCAGGAGATCACTAATTACTACGACACAAAAAAAAGCAAGCATCTATATAGCTTGTGCAGTTTTTTTACTAATTTTATTTATGTGTGATTTGTTTATCCCTTTGGGAGTTGCTGCAGGTGTTCCCTATATTTCAGTTATTCTCATCTCTCTTTGGGCCTCGGATAAATCATTCACAGTAAAGATGGCATTGATTTCGTCTATATTAACCGTCTTGGGCTTTTTGTATTCACCTTCGGGTGGAGAATTGTGGAAGGTCCTTTTTAATCGAACAATTACACTATTTGCCATATGGGTGACTGCCCTGCTTACCCTTCAAAAAAAAACATTTGAGGATGAACGAATCAAAATGCTTGAAGAGAAAAAAAAGCTTATAGAAGAAACAAAAGTTTTAAAAGGACTTTTGCCTATATGTGCCTCATGCAAAAAAATTAGGGACAACGAAGGTTATTGGAATCAGATTGAAACTTATATTGAAAAATATTCTGATGCCTATTTCTGCTATGGGATTTGCAAAGACTGCCAGAAAAAAGGCCACTTGAATTTATAAAAAACACAAAAAACTTCAAGTGAGGTTGAAATAATGAAATCAATATCTCCTTCCATGATTGATCTTAATATTAATGTATCCTGGAAAAAAGACAATGTGCATCATTTGGAGCAGTATTATGTTGAGGGATTGAACAGTTGGCGTGACATTTTCCCTGGCTCCCCATTGGAACGGCTTTTTCATGAATACAGACCGTCAGACTTATCCCTTGACGTAAGACCAGGAGAGATCATCGGGCAGCATGATCCGGAAAAACTATTGCAGTTGCCATGGTTCAGTACTACAGAGTCAATAAAGGCCCAGGTACATCAAGGACGATTTTATCCCCAGGGATTTTTGTACAGCATCCCCGGATTTTTCAAAGAGAATGTCCTGCCATTCCGATGTATAGATGTGAATTCTAAAAATATTCTGGTGGATATAAATCATCCCATGGCAGGCATCCCGTTCTCATTGGATCTCGAGATTCAAAATGTTGTAACGAAAGTAGAGGAGCGCGGTGGAGCATGTACGGATTGGCTCGAAGTCGTTCTGTCCGGACCGGGTATGCAAAGCCGGTTTAGAGGTAAATCAACCAATTTTTTCATCAGAAATGCATTCGAAAGGAAGAATACGGCTCCAGATCTGGAATTTTATGAAATAGATCGTTTTGTCCATCACATAGATAGGACTGCTCGAAAGAATCTTTCTGATCTCTACAGACCGTTGCTTTCTTCATGTGAAAATGTTTTGGACCTGATGGCAGGATGGGAGTCTCATATTCCATTGGATCTTGAAAATTTATCAGTTCATGGTGTTGGTTTAAACAGAAGAGAATTGAAAAAAAATAGTCGTCTTGATGCGTACACAATACAGGACTTAAACACAACAACTTGCCTGGATTTTAATGATCATGTTTTTGATGCTGTCATATGTTCCCTGTCTGTTGAATATCTTGTTCATCCAAAATCAGTATTTAAAGAAGTAGGCAGGGTATTGAAGCCTGGAGGTCTATTTGCCGTATCTTTTTCAAACCGCTGGTTTCCTGAAAAGACAATTCAAATATGGAGTGATCTTCATGATTTCGAGCGTTTGGGGATGGTCATTGAGTATTTTAAAGTGACGAATCAATTTGAATCGATTTCAACGTTTTCCATGAGAGGGCATCCAAGGCCGAATGATGATAAATATTTTTCAGAAAACAGGGTGGCTGATCCTATCTATTTAGTTTTGGGGAAGGTGAAGTAGGTGTTTCGAGTGGAGATCAAGCCACTGCAGTCATTTCTGATACTGCCACCATACCCCTTAATATAACTATGAAGAGTAGTTATTAAACCAGATCAGAATTCAGAATTCGGTTCGATGTTTCCTCCAGCAATCTAACAGGATCGAATATAATACTGATTTATTAGTCAAACGGGATCGGATCTTTATGGCATCAGGAATGATAGGTCACTCACTGTCTGCTAAAAATTATAGGCTCATTAAAAAAACACTATCATTTTGATAATTACATTATGATTGGATCAATATGATAGAATGCTTTCGACCTGTCACGACACACGATAACGCTAAAGTCCTTTATTAAATAGCCAGTTAAAAAAAACAATGAATTGGCCTGAAAATTGCTGCCAGTCTATGATTGGAATATGGTAGTTAAATCTTAATCTCTTTAAAAGTATTCGTTTAGAACGGCCCTTATCGCATAGTGCTGTTAGGGTTTAAATATAATTCAAAGCAATACGATTTATATTTTTATATTAACTGTTGAACGCAGGAGGGGCAGAAAAGGAGTAAATGGAAGTAGTTGAAAAAAAAAGGGCCGGGCAAATTCTTAATACGTTAAACAGCGCGGAAATCAAATTAAGTGAAATGCATATAAGCCGAATAATATTTTTGTTTAGCGCAAGAAAGAAAAATTGATGCCCTTGTTTGAATATCAGTGCTGCGATGCAACTCTTTTTTAAAAAAAGATAGCAGGATTGCGACCACTTTTGAAGAGATTTGCTTTATCTTACTTGATCTGAATCAAGGATTTAAATTTCCTTATATCATATTAGTTTACTATGATTTAATTGCTGTAACAAATAAAAAGGAGAATATGATGACATTATTAGACAAGTTTTTAAGTCGCAAAGGATTGTATGCTTCCTTCTGGTTCATTGGATTGTTCATGGTGGCAATTCTTATTTATTTTACTGCTACCTTGGTAAAAGAGGTTCCACCGATTGCTAAAATGGTTACATCTCAAAACGGAGAAGTCCTCTACACTTATGATGATGTTGCACAAGGTAAGGGATACTTTCAACAGTTTGACCTGATGGATTACGGGACCATGCTGGGCATGGGTGCCTATATGGGACCGGATTTTTCTACTGATTTCATGCATAAAAGAGCAGAGTTTCTATATAATTACTTTGCAAAGCAGGAGTTTGGGAAGTCTACAGAAAATCTCACTGAAACTGAGCTTGCTGTTGTTAAGGCAATGGCAATTGAAGATTTTAAAGAGAAGACTTCTTTGAAGGAGCAAGGAACAATTTATACCAATGCTTCTGCCTTAGCTTACAAAGCCAATGTTGCCTATCTGGTTGATTTTCTAGTTAACGGTGATGCAGCCCGTGCATGGCGTGGCGGTGTGATTCGTGAGGATGAAGCCGTTAAGATAGCTGCTTTTGTTGACTGGTCACAAATGGTAGCTTCATCTTTACGCCCGAATACAGATCGTACCTGGTCAAACAACTGGCCGGCAGAGCCGATGATCGATCAAAAAGCCACTTGGAATTTCCACATGGTTTCTTTATGGGAATTCTTACTTCTCTGGGCAGCAACTATTCTGGTTATATTTTTCTTTTATGAGTATCTTAATAAGCGAGAAAAAAATGATGAACTTGAAAAGCCGCTTGTTATTAAAAAACTTTTTCCTTCACAGAAAAAACTTTTAAAATACGTACCGATTGTCAGTCTGTTTTTTTTAATTCAGGTGGTAATTGGTGGGTATTTAGCTCACCTCTATTCAGCACCGGCAGAAAATTTTTTCTTTCCCCAGGAAATTTTTCCTTTTAATGTAATGCGAGCGCTTCATACGAATATCGCCATTGTCTGGGTTACAATAGGGTGGCTTGTCGGAGGAATGCTTATTGCGCCTCTGGTTGCCGATGAAGATTTGAAATTTCCATGGCTGGTTGATCTCCTCTGGGTTGCCCTCTTGGTTGTGGGTGCTGGCGGCCTTATCGGTATATATGCCGGTGCTCAAGGCTGGTTGCGGGAATCATGGTTCTGGTTAGGCAATGAAGGACGTGAACTTCTTAACCTCGCACGAGTATGGGATATTGGACTGGTTGTGGGTTTAGTGCTCTGGTTTGGGATGGTCTTTTCGGTTATTCGTAAAGCAAAAACAAATAATCTTTTTGTTGGCACAATTATCTGGTCGGCTTTTGGTATCGCCACTTTATATATCGCCGGGATGATGCCTGTTCACAAAGTGATGCCTAATTTTACCGTTGATGATTATTATCGCTGGTGGGTGGTTCACCTATGGGTTGAACTGACATTTGAACTTTTTGCTGCCGGTGTTATTGCTTTCTTGACTGTTGCACTTGGACTTGTAACCAGAAAGACTGCAGAGAAAGTGATGCTGTTTGAACTTTTTTTGATTATGTTAAGCGGCACTTTAGGTGTTGGGCATCACTATTGGTGGCAGGGACTTGATGAGTATTGGGTTGCCATTGGCGGAATCTTTTCTGCACTTGAACCTTTACCTCTTGCTCTTTTAATGATTGAAGCAATTAAAGAGAGAAAACATATTAATGATAAAGGGCAGGATTTTTATTTTGCGCTTCCATTTTTATGGGTCGCAGGTTCAGCAATTATGAACTGGTATGGCGCAGGTTTTCTTGGGATGGTTATAAATACTCCAACGATTAACTACTTCACCCATGGAACACAGTTGATTATGCCGCATGGTCATGCTGCAATGTTTGGTGCTTTTGGATTCATAGCCATTGCTTTTATCTATATGACAGCTCGTGCCAATGCGATGGCCGAAGGGCATGAATGGAGCAACTCAATGGGAACTGCAGGGTTTTGGCTTTCAACGCTTGGAATTATCGGCTTTGGTGTTCCGAAACTGCTTCTTGGATTTGAGCAGGGAAAAATTGCACACGATATGGGGTATTATTTTTCAAGATTACCAGATGCATTGAACCATATGGATTTTTGGAAGCAAGTTAGCATAATACCGGATGGTATGGTTATTTTAGGTGCTACAATAATCTTTTACGATCTTGTAACAAAAATCTACTTCCCTAAAAAAGCACAGTCCTAAATAAAATTGATAAAGATTTAAAAAAGGAGAAGAAGAAATTCTTCTCCTTTCTCAACTCCTTTTTTTTATTTAAAAAAGATAAATGTTTTTTAACTTCAAGATGATTTGAAAGTAATTTTACAACAGATTTATAGCGTTTAATCATGGTATTAGGTGTCGCGAGCAAAATTTTAAATTGAGCGACTAATACCAAAAGAATCAAACGCCCTTTAAAGAATGAGTCTTCCCCCATAATGATAGACACAGTTCGGGTTCCTCTTTTACTGAAAAATTTTATTAAAAAGATTAGATTTTAAGCACCTACTTCTATTAATGTTCGCTTCATTTCCATGGTCTTGAAGCTCTGGCAAAAAAATAAAAGAATACTCTTCGTCTCAAATATCTATCTGTGGCCTTTTCATTGCAAGACAAATGGAATGGATTGCAAACTTGCAATGTCCTCTTTATTGGAGAAAGATAATGGAAAAAATATTAATCGTAGGTTGTAAAAAGGCAATGGATGAGGTTTGCATCGGGTGCAGTAGATGCTTGGTCGGGTTCAACCGACGGGATGGAGAATTTGAAAGATACGAGAATGAAACGGTTGAGCTGACTGGACTTTTAAACTGCGGGGATTGTCCGGGCGCGACCATTGTAACCCGGCTGGCCCAGGTCAATCTGTGGAATAAACCCATGGATGAAAAAATCACCAAAATCCACATAGGTCCCTGCATTACAGATCACTGCCCACATAAAGATGTGATTATTAACAAAATAAAAGCTAAGTCTGGTGTTGAGATTATCGAGGGAACCCACCCGTATCCTGTATGAATTCAAGCTGGTAGAAATGAAAACTAACAGAATCTGTGGTCTTGTAAAAGAGGATTCAAAAATTCTTGAATATATCTGTAAAGGAGAAGTACTGAATATGAATTATTATACCATAGACCGATCGAGGTTGGGATATAACGCAGACACCAAAATTAGAAAAATAACCAGAGAACAATCCGGTCGGTTTAAAGGGCATTGCCTTATAGGACTCGAGATAGTTTCCGAGATGTTGGTAAGGTTGTCTTAGACATATATGCCAACGGTGTCTTAGATTTATATCATTTAACAATGACTCAATTTAAGGAAATATGCTCAATTGTTTTCAGGACAGTGAATTTTTTTTTTAGAGGCCACTGGCAAAGCCAGTATTAAGACTGTACCGCAATTATTGCCATCACTTTCCAATTTCAAAAACCCTTTATTGGTTTCTATAAAATGTTTGCAAAAAGGCAGTCCAAATCCTGAGTTTTTTTCATTAATGAATTCCATGGCAGATATCGTTTCAAGCATTTCCGGTTCAATACCACACCCGTTATCAAGTATGCTTAGCTGCACAAATTTATCAACAAGTGACGTTCTCAATTCTATTTGAGGTTTTTTTAAATTTTTTGTTTGATCGATTGCATTTATGCTGTTTTGGATTAAATTTGCCATGACCTGCATAAAGCTGGTTTTTTCAACCAGGATTCCGGGTAGGTTTTCATAAAATTCCTGTTTAAGTGAGATACCGCGTTTAAAAAAAGAGGATTGCCGAATGGAAATTAAATCGTTCAAAAGCATATTGATGCTGACTATTTCCTTATTCTCATTTTGTCTGGGTAAATATATTTGTTGGAAGGTTAATGTTTTTCTGATTTCATCGATATTTGTTTTGATCATGTCCTGAATTTCGTTTGATAAATTAATACGTTCATCCAGTTCAGTAAGAAGATCTTTCATAAAGGTGTTGATATTCTTAGCATGGGCCACTTGATCAGCAGAGTTACTGTCTGGAATCTGCATATCAGACAACTCTTTCCTACAACATGTCAGATAGTGACTTGTTTTTGTTAGTTCCAGTTTTTTTAATTTTTCAAGATATAACAGAATCGGGGTAAGCGAATTTCCAATGTTGTGTAATGCCATAGTGCTGCATTGAGATCGGCCGGCTTCAAATGCCAGGTTTAAGGTCTCGATCCGTCGGGCTTGTTCTCGCCTTTCTTTTTGAAAAGATGTTTTATTGTTTAATATAATAATTTCTGAAATATCTTTTTGAAGCACTTCATTGGATTGATATCCTGTTAACTGTTCTGCAGGCTGATTCCAATAAATGATTTTTCCCTGTTTGTTAATTTTTATAACGCTATTTTCCTTCGGGTTATCTGCCAAATTGCTCAAGGCTTCACAGCGTTGAAGCTGGTTATCAATTTGTATTTTTTCAATCTTATTTCTCCGTGTACAACAAAGCGTTCTTGTAAGCAGGAGAATCTCATTTGCGGTGAAGGGTTTGCTAAGGAAATAAACCTTGTCGTAATTTGCCAACTTATTCACATATTCAGATGAAAACGCAGCGCTGGTAAGAAGTATGATTTCAATGTCGGGGTCAACTTCATGTATCAAATGAGCAGTTTTGATACAGTTCGACTCGTTCATTTGGATATCGATAAAAACAAGAGAGAACACCCTGTTTTCATCCATATTGGATTTGATCAGATCAATCCCATCTTGCCCGTTATCTGAATAGAAAAGAGCATACTTCTCTGGTTGCGAATTACCGGTCATCTCTTCAGAGGCCTTTTCTTTGAATATCCCGCTATACCGTTTGAAAAGTTCAGCTTCCACGTTAATTGAAAAAATTGTTTCAAACATATTTTTCATATCTGGTTCATCATTAACCACTAAAATTCTGTCAATAGTATTTTTCAAGTTAACTCCCTTAATTTATAGTCTATTGCATGGGTAATAAAGCACTTCAGCACTGGCTGAATTTTTGTTCTTTTTTGTGTAAGCCACTCTAATGATGTGATTAAAGGCTGTTTCGCTGGTAGTACGAATTTGCTTAATTGTACCATGAGCTGTTTTTAATTTGGTTGGGAAAAACCAGTAGAGATCTTTTACTTATAGTCAGTTTCTGCCATCCCCTTAAACAGCTCTTTTTAATGTAATTATGCCTCTAATAATCACATACCTATGGTATTATAAGCATTTTTCAGGCCAGAGTGCTTTTAGTAAGGGAATGCCCTGTTTTAAAAGGGCAATATAGAATTCTCAAAGGATAGATGCTTTTATGATATCTCATTTTGATAGTTTTTATTAAAGAATTATCAGTTAGGGAAAATGGCCTGGTAGAGTTAAAAATAAAGATTAATTTTCTGTGGAAATCCGAATCAGCAAAAATCACTTGTAAGATAATTATTATTTGAATCGGAAAAAAATATTTGACACTTTTGCTAAAAAGAATATGGTTGAGGTAATTCAAAGTATAATTTCAAGGCATCTTGAGGTATCAAATATTTTGATCAATATAATTTAAGATTTAATTGGATCATTTTTTTCTGCTGGGATGCCTGGCAGTTGCAATTCAACCGGAATCGTTAAATCGTATACTCAAAATCAAAATATTAATGTTAAACAAAAAAAAGAATAGGATTGAATATTTTCTAAATATAGAAAGCAATGGTTAAAACAAGAGCAATAAAAAACGGCTAACTACTCTATTGGAATATATTTCAAACTATGTCCGGAATATCAGGTAGAAGGAGCAACAGCAAAATGTCATTTAAACCGACCCTGTTAATTGTTGATGATGAGTTAATAACACGTGAGACTCTTAAAGCTCTTTTATATAATGAGGGATATAACTTTATATTTGCTGAAAATGGCAGAGAAGCACTTGAAAAGGCGGCTGAATCTTTACCAGATATGGTTTTGCTGGATGTCATGATGCCGGGTATGGACGGGTTTGAAGTTTGCCGGAGATTAAGGGCTGATAAAACGCTTAGTGAATTACCGATCGTAATGGTTACCGCCCTGGATGATACTGAATCAAAATTAACAGGAATAGAAGCTGGTGCAGATGATTT
Organism: Chloroflexota bacterium; assembly: GCA_024224815.1. Lineage (GTDB taxonomy): Bacteria > Chloroflexota > Anaerolineae > Anaerolineales > Villigracilaceae > Desulfolinea. The sequence continues at coordinate 6,974 of JAAENC010000710.1, read as the reverse complement.
TATATCAAAACCCTATGATAAAAACGAACTGCGTGCCAGGATTCGAACAATAGCACGTCTCAATAGATACCGCAGTCTCCTGACAGAAAAAGAAAAAGTTCTCAATGCTGTCAATGAGAGCGCCCTCCTTTACCACACACTGACTGAATCAATGACTGATGGTGCATTATTGATACAAAATCAGAAAATAGTTTTTGCGAATAGTGGCGTTGCACACATTTTTCAATATTCTGAAAAAAAAGACCTTATCGGGTTAACTGCCTCGGATTTGTTTAAAGGAAAGTTTCAGTCTTTTTTCAAAAAAATGTTTAGTTCAAATTCCCATGAACGTGATGCTGAGCCAACCTTTCGAGGAATTTGTCTTACCCGGAAAAATATTGAAATATGGATTTCTGCCAACATCAAATTGATTACATGGAAGGCGTTACCTGCTTTCTTTATAACACTTAGAGATATCACAAAAGATGAGAACAGGCAGATTGAAATTAATAAATTATCCGAAGTTGCTACTAAAGCATATGTAAAGCTAAAATCATCCAGCCAAAAGGACTGGTATTTTCGAGATATCATTGGCAAAAGCAGTATCATGAAAAAAGTTTATGAAAGTATCCTATGGGCGGGAGGTACCAATGCCGCCGCAGCCATTAAAGGTGAATCAGGAACCGGTAAGGAACTTGTTGCAAAAGCAGTCCATGACATGAGTGAACGGGCGAAAAATACTTTTGTCACGGTTAACTGCGGTGCGATTCCAGAGACTTTAGCTGAAAGTGAATTTTTTGGACATAAGAAAGGTGCCTTTACTGGTGCGTATAACGATAAAAAAGGGTATTTTTCAGTTGCAGACAAAGGGACTCTTTTTTTGGACGAGATTGGGGAACTGCCACTGAATATACAAGTCAAGCTGCTACGGGCGATTGAGAGCGGTGGATACACACCCGTAGGAGATACTGTATACCGGACGGCTGATGTCCGCATCATATCGGCGACAAATAGAGATCTTTTTTCAATGATGAAAAAAGGTGATATCAGAGAAGATTTTTATTATCGGATAAATATATTGCCGATAGAGCTTCCGGCACTTAGGGAACGAAAAGAGGACATTGAGTTGTTAGTCCGGCATTTTATAAATCAGTTTAATGAGAAAAAAAAAGAGATAACGTTAACAGCGAAATCGATGACTGTCCTCACAAATTACAGCTGGCCAGGAAATGTGAGAGAATTGCAGGGTGCAGTTCGCCGTTATCTGGCTTCCGGTACCTTTGATTTTTTAAACTCAGACATGATATCAGGTGCAAAGCAGGAATTCTCTTCCCGTGATCAATTACCAGCACCTGATGCGCTTCGTGACAAATTGGAAAAATATGAGAAAAAGCTAATTAAAGATGCTCTTATTTTGAATTTATGGCATAAGGGTAAAACTGCAACGGCCTTAAAAATCGGCCAGCGTACACTTTATACAAAGATGAAAAAATACGGCCTTTTATAGCTGAAAACAAGCAAAAGGCGCAAGATCAAAAAAACCATTGTTTCTCAATGGATTATGGCTTTTTTGTCAATTTCTATCGGCTGAAATAAGCCGATTTTTTTTAATCAATCCCATTTTTCTTTTCTTATAAAACGCCTTACTGCTGAAATCGTTACAGCAACAGTCTTTTTTAGTCAATGGTATAATTATTGCCAATACAATAGACCAGCAGGCAAACAGCAGTTTTTGAAACACAAATGATTGCATTCAATTAATGTAATATTTTAATCACAGCCGCCATGAAGAATACTCTTGATGGCGTGGCAACATTAGGAGGCGACGGATGGATGAGCGACATAAAATTCTAATAATAGATGATGAAGTTAGCATCCATGAAACACTTAAAGCATTGTTAACTCCATTAAACTTTGAACTATATTTTTCACCCGGAGGAAGAGAAGGGATAGAAACGGCCGCTGAAATTTTACCGGATCTTGTTCTTTTGGATGTGATGATGCCGATTATGGATGGATTTAAAGTCTGCAGGCGCATGAGAGAGAATGACCTTCTATCTGAAATTCCGATTGTGATGATTACAGCCCTTGATGACCGGGAATCCAGGTTGGAAGGGATCCGGAGTGGCGCGGATGAATTTATTACAAAACCGTTTGATTCTTACGAGCTTCGGTTGCGGATACAAACAATTCTCCGGCTCGATCGATTCCGTGCTCTCTTGAGAGAACGAAAAGAAAAGGAGATTCTAGAACGACGACTTCAACAGGATGATCGCTTGAAAGCTATTGGGTCTGTAGCATCCGGGATTACTCATGATTTCAAGAATATTCTATTTCCAATTCAAAGTTACACACAAATGGTCTTAGAAAGATTACCAAAAACCTGCAGGGAATATAAGCATCTTCAAAAAGTGCTTACAGCCGTAGGGCGGGCAAAAAAATTATCTGATCGGATTCTGACATTCAGCAAAGAAGGGCCATCCAAAAAAATACCTTTAGAGCTGCACCAAACGGTTGAAGAAGTTATTCAGTTGGTACGTGCTTCCATCCCGGTTTCCATAACCTTAAACCTGGAAATTGACAAGAATGCCGGCAGGGTACTGGCCGATCCCATACAGATTCACAGGTTGATAATGAATCTTTGTGTGAATGCCCTGCATGCCATGAACAATAAAGAAGGCGTTCTGACAGTATCGCTTACCCGTGAAAAGGCTCAGATAAAATTGATCGTGGAAGACACAGGTCATGGTATGGATAAAAAAACAATGGAAAAGATATTCGATCCCTATTTTACTACGAAACCGTTCGGAGAAGGCACCGGCCTGGGATTGTCTACAGCACACGGAATAATTAAAAGTTGTAAAGGACAGATTCATGTCAGAAGCGTGTTGGGATCGGGTACTGCATTTGAGATTCAGCTACCGATTCTCAAGTCGCCATTTACAGGTCATGAAGAAAAAGTTGAAGATAGCAAATCTGTGAACTCAGATAGAATTCTCCTTGTGGATGATGATGACGCCAGTCTTAGTTTAATCAGCAACTTTCTCACCCGTAAAGGGTATGGAATCACCGCAAAACGGAATGGATCTGATGCGTGGACAACTTTTCATTCTGCTCCGGATCAATTTGAGTTAATTGTGACTGATTATTCTATGCCTCAAATGGATGGAGTACAATTGTCACAAAAGATCAGGGAAACCAGAGCAAATATGCCAATTATCATGCTTAGCGGCTTTACAGACCCCGGAACTCAAAAAATCGTGAAACAGATCGGCATTAAACAATTGCTTGAGAAACCCGTTTCATTGTCTCGACTGGGATGTGTGATTGGACAAGTACTGGATGGATCAGCACAGGACTGAAAAATTAAAACATTTTAAATTACATGTATTGTAAATTATGATCTCAAATATTCATGTTGTAGATGCGGATGGCTATATGAGCAAACCGATGGGATTGAAAAATATGGTTGGAATGATCGAAAAATGCATAGCGCGGGTTAAATCATGATTAAATTAACCAGGTACGATTCCGTCACTTCCGACCCTCAGGAAGAAAAAGTATTATGTCCGGTTGCCAGATTGTCAATAATGATTTTTCTTCCAGTTTTCATGTTGGCCCTGGCGGTTGCCACGGCCATCGTGTTGATCAATGACCGGGCCGAACAGAAGATATACCGGGACACCGAGAAAAACATAGTCGGCGTACTGGCCCTGAATATCGCTCAGGACATTCACATGGCCTCCTCCGACCTGGCAATACTTGCAGACAGTCCGCACTTACCGGAGTTGTGGGATTACACCGATTCCCTTGATGCAAACGCTCTGGATGAACTGACCCAGGGATTTTACAGTTTTGTAAAACACCGGGGATTATACAACCAGGTACGCCTTCTGGACAAAAAAGGCAAGGAGCTAATCCGGATTAATTTCAACAACGGTCAGCCCGCAATTGTTCCCCCCAAAGCACTTCAAAATAAAAGCGGCCGTTACTATTTTGAAGACACTTTAAGCTTAAATCCGGGTGAGGTGTTTGTCTCCCCAATTGATCTCAATGTCGAACACGGAGAAATTGAGCACCCCCCCAAACCGATGATTCGATTCGCCACGCCTGTAGCTGACATCCGCGGTGAAAAGTGCGGGATCGTGCTGCTCAACTATTTCGGGGCTATACTGCTGGACAAGTTTTCCAACCGGACACTTCTAGGCCGGGGTAACCAGCTTTCTCTGCTCAATCGTGAGGGCTACTGGCTAAGGGGGCAGACCCCCGCTGATGAGTGGGGGTTCATGTACAAGGACCGCAAAAAGCATACCTTTGCCAGTGCCTATCCTAACGAGTGGGAAAAAATCCATACCAAAGAGTTCTGTCAATTTGAAACTCCCCGTGGCCTGTTCACATCCAGGACCGTCTATCCCCTGCTGGAAGGGCAGATATCCAGTACCGGATCCGGTGAGGTTTTCGCCCCCAGCACCGCTGTATTGGATGCGAAGACCTACTATTGGAAGATTGTTTCAATGATGCCTGCGGATGTGCTGTACGCAACCAGAAACCACCGGTACCGGGTTGCGATTTGGGTTTTGTCAGTTTTTTCCCTGATATGGTCACTTGCCTCGTGGTTTACAGCCAGAGCCATCCATCTGAGTCAAAGCACCACCACAGCGCTGCGCAAGAGCGAAGAAAATCAACACATCCTGCTCGACAACATCCAGACCCAGGTATGGTATCTTTTTAATGCTTCTACCTACGGCGCGGTGAATAAGGCCCGTGCTGACTATATCGGTATAAATAAGGAGGCCATCGCTTTCAAGAGCATTTACGACATCTTGCCCGGGGATTCCGCTGAGATCAATGTCCAGAGCAACGCCGAAGTCTTCTCCACGGGTGAATCGGTCTGCACCAGGGAATGGGAGCCAAATGCTTCAGGCGAACTGCGGCTGCTATCCATTACTAAATCACCTGGGATTCGGAAAGACGGCAGTGTCGAATATGTCGTATGTTCAGCTGAAGACATCACCGAGTCTACACTTAGAAAAAACGTAGAGGCGGCTAAATTACGTCTGGTCAATTCCGTATCGACCCGTTCCAGTACACAATTGCTTCAGGCATTTCTTGATGAGGCTGAAATGCTAACCAACAGCGCCATCGGTTTTTTTCATTTTGTTGCAGAAGATCAAAAAACAATCATGCTGCAGACCTGGTCGACAAATACCCTGAGAAATGGCTGCAAGGCAGCAGAAGGCGTATTGCATTACCCTGTTGACAAGGCCGGCGTCTGGGTCGATTGCCTGGGAGAACGAAAACCGGTCATTCACAATGATTACAAGGGGCTGGAGCATAAAAAGGGGCTTTGTGAGAGGCATGTTCCGCTTGTCCGGGAATTTGTCGTTCCGGTAATCAGGGGAAACAAGGTTGTGGCAATTCTGGGTGTCGGTAATAAAGAGGACGACTATGACAAGCTTGATATTGAAGTGGTGCAGCAGTTGGCAGATTTGTGCTGGGAAACCATTGGTTTTAAGCACGCCGAGGAGGAATTGCAAAAGAATGAGGCGAAACTGCAAGCCATATTAAGTGCCATGCCGGATGCCGCCTACATCGTGTCACCGGACTTTCGCATCGAGTTCATGAACCCGCAAATGATTGAAATAACAGGCAGTGACGCAACCGGGGAGGTCTGCCACACGGTGATGCGTCGCTTCAAAGAAAAATGCTCTGACTGTATGTTTGAGCGGGTACAACAAGGAGAGACTATTACGACAGAATGGACCGAACCTGGGGGCAAGAACACCTATAGTATCATAGAAACGCCTGTGTCAAACCAGGTCGGAACAGTCTCGAAACTGACCGTTTTTCGCGATATCACAGAGCTTGTAGAACATCGGAAAACCCTTGAGCATCGAGTAATGGAACGCACCCGGGAACTGAGCATGACCAATGCCGAGCTGGCCCGGGCCAACACGCTGAAAGATGAATTCCTGGCCAACATGAGTCACGAGTTTAGAACTCCTTTGACAGCAGTTCTGGGCATGTCTGAAGCACTCATCGAAAAAGTCTACGGCCCCCTTAACGAGCAGCAGGAGAAATCACTGCAATCCATTGAAAGCAGCGGCCAGCATCTTTTGGACCTGATCAACGACATTCTGGATCTTTCAAAAATCAATGCCGGTAAAATGAAATTGGAGCCCGGCCCGGTTTCCATCAGCTCTGTCTGCCAGACCAGCCTTCAGATGATAAAACAGGCTGCACTTAAAAAGAATCAGGCCGTCTCACTGGACATCGACTGTGAGACAGACCTCATCACAGCCGATATGATGCGGCTCAAACAGATCCTTGTGAATCTTTTGAACAATGCGGTCAAGTATACCCCTGCAGGCGGGAAAGTCGGGCTGGAGGTCTCCTGTGGTCAGGACAGGGACCGGATTGAATTCACAATCTGGGATACAGGGACAGGGATTTTACCAGAAGACATGGGCAGACTGTTCAAACCTTTTGTCCAGCTTGACGGGAGCCTCACCCGTAACCACGAGGGTACAGGGCTTGGCCTCTCCCTGGTGCAGAAACTGACTGAACTGCACAATGGCAGTGTGAAAATTGAAAGCGAAAAGGGCAAATTTACCCGGGTTACGGTGGCACTGCCTTTGGATAAATTGAACGAAGTTAAAAAAGAGTCACAGGCAGGCAAAACTGAAACTAGTGATACTTACTATTTCGTTGATGATGGAAAATAAGAGCAGCAGAAAGGAGCTATCTGGATGGCAGATAATACAAGAAAGCAGGCGGATAAAATCTTAAAGAGCGAACAACTTGAGAACCGAACGACCAACGTATTGATCTTCGGTATCGATGCAGATGGCAGAGTCAACGAGTGGAACCAGACGGCCGAGCGGATTACCCATTATAGCAAAGACGAGGTCATGGACCGGGATCTGGTGAAGAACTTTATTACCGACGAATACAAAGAATCGGTTAAACAGGTGCTGGATAAGGCATTGACCGGT
>JAAENC010000709.1 GCA_024224815.1 Chloroflexota bacterium | reverse complement strand
TTATTTTCGTTAAATTCTATCTCTGTATAAACCTCATTGACTAAAAGAGCGTTCAACAGTTCTTGTGCTTTGTTCATTTCGTTTTTATTACCCGTATTAAAATCGCAATTTATTGTAGGCTTACCAACAAAAAAACTAGATTTAATATTCATTATTGTATTTGTCATTTTATTACCTTTTATAGTTTTTTAAAAATCCTCAAAGTGTCTTAATCTTTGATAGATGTTGCACATTATACGCCTTTTATTTTAAAAAATGTGGTCTATTTAAAAATTCTTTTTATAACGTGTTACAAAATACCCTATTATTTTATTGGTTTTTGACTGTATGGCCTTTGGTGCGTATAATGGTTAGCACCAATTGAAAAAGAATTGAATACATTTTTTAGATACTTATATATACAGATTTTGTTTTTATAACGTGTTACAAAAAACAAGGTTTTTAAATACTCATATATATATACAGATTTTGTTTTTATAACGTGTTACAAAAAAACAAGGTTTTTAAATAATAAATATGTTAATAATTGTTTTTATTTGTATTTGACAAATAGAAACAAATAGGGGATAATGGAATTATTCCAAATAAAGAAGGGATA
>JAAENC010000708.1 GCA_024224815.1 Chloroflexota bacterium | reverse complement strand
TTGGACAACTCAACTGTCGCGGTTTGCAAGACAAAGATCGATATATACAAAAATGTCATAAAATCAATCAATTCTTAAACATTTACAAATTGGATGTACTATTACTACAAGATATAGTTGCCAATCAAAGAACTGATGTTATTAATGGCTATTATTACAACCAAAATGGAGAAAAAACACAATTAACACCAATCACCAAACATTTCAAAAATTATACATTATTAGTACAGCACACAGAATGTGCAATTCTATACCGAAGTGATTTAGAAATTACTGAATTAGAAAAATTTAATGTAAAATCACAAAATAGAAATGACTGTACAGTAATTTGTGGAATATTACTCCACACAAAGAAACATTCTATAGGAATTTACTCAGCCTATAGACCAAATTCAACATCAGACCCGAATCAAATATTTGAGTATGATTTAATTGGTGATAAAATAATAATTGGTGGTGATTTTAATTTACATCATGGACTATGGGGCAGTGATAAAAATAACAAATACAGCATTGAATTTGTAAATCAATTAGCTGCATCCGAGTATGAATTAATAAATACAAATCAACCCACCTACAAAAACGCAACAACCAAAAAAGAATCTAATATCGATCTTACTATCGCATCAAATAATTTAAAAATAAAAAATTGGCATTCCCAAAATCATTATCACTCAGAATTATTTGATCACTATTTAATTAGATATGAAATTCATCTTACTGAATCTAATGGATTCAACATTAAAAGAAAATCATGGAATTTAAATTCTAAAAATTGGCATTTATTCACACATTACATGGATAAAAGTATCAATAAATTAGTACAATTCTTCA
>JAAENC010000707.1 GCA_024224815.1 Chloroflexota bacterium | reverse complement strand
GCCAGTGATGCCACTGGAGTTATGCTGTTCATAATTTCGTGAGTTAACACGCTAACTAGCTCTTGCCAGGCTTGAAGCTGCGCTCGAGCAAGCTCACTTTGGATATAGCCGGATCAATATAAATTGGCATGATCCATTTGCGTCGTAAATAAGTCATCAAGACTACAGCGTTTAGCTCTTCTTATAGCTTTAACTTGTGCCCACTTCTTTTCTATTGGATTCAAGTCAGGGCTGTATGGCGGTAAAAATTCCAATGTGCACCCATGCTCATAAATAGCATCTAACATATCCTCTCTTTTATGAAACGAAGCATTGTCCATGACAATCACTGCATCCTTAGATATTTTAGGGAGGAAATCTTGGGTTAGCCATGCGTAGAATACGTCTGAGTTGATGTAGCAAGAAAAAACACTTAGCGTAACAAATGTTGCACCGATAATGGCTCCGATAACATTTACTCGACCTCTAGCATGCCAGTCATGCTTCCCATAGCAGCGGGAACCCACTTTTGCATACCCATAAAGGCGTGGCATACACTGAGCAAAGCCACTTTCATCCAAATAAACGATCTCTTTACCTGCTTTTTCATAAGCGGATATTTTTTCCCTAAAACATACGCGAGCTTCATCATTCGCTTTGGGATGGATCAACGCTTTTTTTTATAGCTAATCTTGAGTCGTTTTAGACCGTAATGAATGGCAGGTTGCCCAACGTTTAGTCGTTTGGCTCGCTCCCACTGATAATCATCGGGGTAGTCCTCTACATCTTTTGTGAGTTTATCCATATCTAGCTTAGTTGCTGGTTTTTGGCGGGTTGAGCATGGGACGATATTGTCATGCCAGCGAAATAATGTTCGTAAGCTGATAGCGAAGTGCTCACTCGTTTTTTCAAATGTGAGGTTATTACTTTCTTTGTAAGCCAATACGTGTCGGCGAAAATCGATACTATAAGTCATCAAAGTATTATGCCATATTATTTTGATTTAGCTATAGCTTCTTGATCGTCTTGCAGTTCTTAAGTATGTCACACCACCAGCATAAACTTTATTCAGCGCTACAGGATTAAAGTTTTGATTCAATAAATTGTTGGCAACAGCATCAATTTGCTTGGTTGTCACTTTATAAGCAACTCGCTGAGTAACCACTAAGTTAAGCTTAGCCAAGAGCTTGTGAGTAGCATAAACGCTCACTTTTTCAACAAACGCTTGACAAAGTTTCATTGTTAATGGAAAAGGATTGGGATGAAAAAATATCGAGTATATTGCAGCAATTGAAACAAAAAACTTTG
>JAAENC010000706.1 GCA_024224815.1 Chloroflexota bacterium | reverse complement strand
TATAAATGATTGATTCGATTCGATTCATTTCTGAAAAACAAGAAGTTGGGATAAAAATGTTTTTTCCTTAGTTTTTTTTAGTCGCATTTGGGTATTTTCGTTTCGCCTTTTTAAAAAAAGAAGGGAAAAAAGAAGAAGAAGAAAAAAAAGAAAAGATAATGAGTACTCCTCACCGATGAGTTTTATGAAACAAATTTAAAATTTAAAATCTTAAACCTGGAAAATATAAATGATTGATTCGATTTAAAGAAGGGAAAAAAGAAGAAGAAGAAAAAAAAGAAAAGATAATGAGTACTCCTCACCGATGAGTTTTATGAAACAAATTTAAATTCAAATCTTAAACCTGGAAAATATAAATGATTGATTCGATTCGATTCATTTCTGAAAAACAAGAAGTTGGGATAAAAATGTTTTTTCCTTAGTTTTTTTTTTAGTCGCATTTGGGTATTTTCGTTTCGCCTTTTTTAAAAAAGAAGGGAAAAAAGAAGAAGAAGAAAAAAAGGAAAATTTAAAAAAGAAAGTGAGATTCTACTATTTTTATTTCGAGCTAACCTGACTAACCGGTTTTAAGTTTCTCGAGCTAACACGACTAACCCATTTTTGGATTTTACCGAGCAAACTTGACTAACCGATAAAAAGACAGTGAGATTATAGTGTTTTTATTTCGAGCAAACGTGACTAACCTATTTTTTTTTCCTCGATCTAACACGACTAGCCGATTTTTGGATTTTATCGGGCAAACTTGACTGACAAATTTCCTCCGAAACTGCAATTTTTTTTTCGATCGGTGTGACCCCGGCGGGAATTGCTTGTTTTATTGGTTAGTCAAGTTTGCTCGGTAAAAAACAAAATAACCCAAAAAAAACACACTTAATTTATAGTTTCTTCATACCGAGCAAACGTGACAAACCTTTTTTTTTTTTCCTCGATCTAACACGACTAGCCGATTTTTGGATTTTAT
>JAAENC010000705.1 GCA_024224815.1 Chloroflexota bacterium | reverse complement strand
TTGGCGCAAATATCTCAGGCCCACGCTCGCCGACCAAATAAGGCTTGCCCGCTGATACTGGACCGCCCGCCGCGCGTTCTCCTGCAACGTGTAGATTTATATTTTCAGGAATCGAGCCTGATGTTTGCATAAAATAGGTGAATGTTTTTTGCGTTGGTAGTCCGTTTATAACGTCGGCAATCTCTTGGCTTTGGTCAATTATTCTCTGAGCCTCTGCCACATAATCATCTGTATAAATACCCATATCATTCCCCATTTTTAGAAGTGCTTTTTCCTCCTCTAATGTTAGGTCATCAGCTGACAATATCTCCTCTGCTCTCTTTAGTATTCGCCTGTCTATATTATCTTCAAACTTCTCTGCGTTATCGTCTAGCTTTTCGTTGTAATCATCCAGCTTATTTTGCAAATCTTGAATAACTTCACCTTCTCGGCTGTATCCTTGATCAACCAAATCTTCAATCTGGCTTTGTACGTCTGCCGATTTTCCTATAAGGTCGTCTTGCTTATTATTGAAGTTTTCCATCTCCCTGCTAACACTTTCAGTTATGGAAAGCAAGCCGCCAAACTCAGAGACAAGTTCAGAACTCACTTCTGTCACTGTTCCCGTGTTCTCACTCAGGGCGAATAATGACGCGCTCCATCCATCTGTCACAGAATTAGCGAAAGCCATTTCTTCATTGACAGTTCTGACAACCCCTTCCATTGTCAGTACCCCATCCCTAGCAACTGTCATTTCGTTGTAAAGGCTTATTTGAGAATCTGTTAAATTCTCTACAGCATCATTGTACTCTTCGGCTCTCTCAAGGTCAGACGCTAACCCATCGGCTATATTCTCGAACACTGGAATCAGGTCTTTTTTTGCTTGATCCGTGATATTTGCAAAAGATGATTCTAATCTATTGAAAGCCCCGATGCTACTATCTGCGGCTTCTCCGACTTTCTCAATTTGCGCCTCTGCCTGTTGCAAAAATGCTTCTCCGAAGGCATCATCCGCGCTCATGCCTGTATCAACCAACGCTTGCACGCGCTCGTCAAAGCCATCTACAGCAACGCCCAGCGTGTCAAAACGTGCAGTTGTCTTATTCGTTAGGGTAAGAGTAAGCGCGTTCATATTCATATTCAACGCGGCAGACGAAGAAGCAAGCCTTATCGCCTGTT
>JAAENC010000704.1 GCA_024224815.1 Chloroflexota bacterium | reverse complement strand
ATAATTCGGGCCAGGATTAACAAACGAGAGTTGGGGGAAATTAATCATATATAAACCAACACCAAAACAATACGAACAAAGTCTAGGAAATGGATTTTTGATATTGGTCCTCAATATTGTGCAATGTAATTGTTTTAACAAATAACTGCAAAAAACGACACTTTCAGCAAAACAATTACATTGCACAATATTGAGGACCAATATCAAAAATCCATTTCCTAGACTTTGTTCGTATTGTTTTGGTGTTGGTTTATATATGATTAATTTCCCCCAACTCTCGTTTGTTAATCCTGGCCCGAATTATTGGTGGGCCACGTTTCTCAGATCCGTTTTTCCTTTAGTTTCCAATTTTTCCTTTAAATGCTAGTGGAGTTGTGATAAAGAAAAAGTTGCTCCAAATCCAATTTTTTTTTCACCAAAAATTCTGATAAATATGTGGTCTTCTTCATCCCAAATATTACATTCATATCTTCAATAAAATTAAATTTACTACTACCTTAATGCAAATAAAAATAGATCATGAAAATTCCAAAAAAATTAAATATCAAATTCATTATTTATAATGTTTTTTCTGCGATTTGATCATACATTGCATCCTATATTTCATCCTACATGAATCTCCTATATTTCCGTCTATTATTTCTGCAAAATTTATCCTATATTTCTCCTACATTTCACCTACAAGTCACATTATATTTCGCCTTTATTTCGCCAATATTTCACCAATATTTCGCCTTGATTTCGCCAATATTTCACCAATATTTCACCCAATATTTCGCCAATATTTCGCCAATATTTCACCCAATATTTCGCCAATATTTCACCCAATATTCCGCCAATATTTCACCCAACATTTCACCCAATTTTTCACCTTTATTTCGCCTATATTTCGCCAATATTTCACCTATAAGTCACATTATATTTCATCCAATTTTCGCCTTTATTTCTCCAATATTTCGCCAATATTTCACCCAATTTTTCACCTTTATTTCGCCTTTATTTCGCCAATATTTCACCTAATATTTCCCCTTTGTTTCGCCTTTATTTCCCCCTTTATTTCGCATTTATTTCGCCAATATTTGATCCTATATTTCGCTTTTATTTCCCCTTTAGGATGTCGATATTCCTTATATTTGTTTCTATGTGTAAATGTATAAATGTTTCATATAACCAGATCAATAAAAACACAAAAACAAACCTTTGACCAAGCGTAATGTTGGTTCTTGCCAGTGTTCTACCAGT
>JAAENC010000703.1 GCA_024224815.1 Chloroflexota bacterium | reverse complement strand
GGCATCATAGCCAGTGCGGCCGTACCAGTTTTCGCTGCTTGCGATGCCCGCCTGGCGGCCCCCGGAACAATTTTCATGGTTCACGAAACCTCCCTTTGGAAGTGGCCAGGGCGTGAAACCGCTTCGGATATTCGTTCTCAAAATGAATTGATGCAGCTATTGCGTGAGCGCTATATTGGAAAATTGGCAGCTTATTCCAAATTAGATAACGCCAAATGGCAAGAATTGGAGCATAAAACGACCTGGTTTAGTGCCGAAAAGGCAATGGATTGGGGCCTTGTGGATAAAATAGAATAAACCGTGAAAAGTTGTGCGATCCTACTCCGGCAGCTAAACCGGAAACGGCTCCAACTCCCTTTCACAGCGGCTTATCGCAAATTCATTTATCCTCGGATTCTTCCTTGCTTTTCTTGGGTGAAGGCTCGTCACTGCCGTACACCTCAACATAGGCGTCATGTGAGCTGCAACCTTTTTCCCAGTGATTCCTGACTTTCTTGCCGATAAAGGAATCCGGATATTTGCGCCCGATGTTGCAGCCAGGACAGACCTTGCTCCATCCTGCCAGCACTTTTTTCATTTCCATCTTGGCCTCCTTTCTGCAGGCTCACTTGCCTGCCACACCCCAAAAGCCCAAAATTGCTTGTCACCCACCGGCGACGGTTATGTGCGGGTATTTTTAATAAAAGATATCCGACATGCTTTAGCATCTATTAATGGATTGCCAAAGGAAGAAAGAACATTGTATATAATGCCGGACAGGCTTCCTTATATTTCCTTAATTGATTAAGATGCTCAAGTCAATTTAAAATGGGGCATGCGCATAGATATCCTGGAGTGCTGCTGTTTTGAAGAGAAAACAAAGGATATGAAGGTATGAAGGATCTGATCAAGTACATCGCGCAGGCATTGGTTGACCATCCGGACCAGGTAGAGGTTTCAGAGGTTGAAGGCGATCGGATTTTGGTAATAGAGCTTAAAGTAGCCAAAGAGGATATGGGATTGATTATCGGTAAGCATGGCCGCAATGCTCAAGCCATCCGGACCATATTGGGTGCTACCTCCGGCAAAGT
>JAAENC010000702.1 GCA_024224815.1 Chloroflexota bacterium | reverse complement strand
ACTCAAAAGTATAAAAATATCAACTTAATGTTTTTTCATTGCTTGCTTAATCCATTAAATAAATGTTACATATACATTGATAATGGGATTTTCAATCGAAAATATCCTCTGCTAAGGTGTAAAGTTGACTCAAAACTCAAGTTTCACCGCAAGCGAAACGGGCTCACTTTTCCAGATTTGCAACCCCCCCAATAAATATAAATATTTTCCCTTTGGCTTGACTTGGGTCTAAGAAAAACAAAAGATTTACATTTAAGTTCTTCTCATGTTCGAGAAAACACATGCACCCTGATGCAACCTGAGATCCTTGACTTTGAAAATATATCAAAAACTCTTGGAAAATTATAGATTTCCTACCCTCTTAGCCCGGTCTGCTGTTAAAATAGGACAGGGTAACTGCTTAAACTAGCTTTAAATTGTGGCTAAAGAATTCATTGTAGGTTTATAGCAAAGATCAGGGCGCCATTTATGTCTTTTGTAAGCTATATTTTTTTGTAAAATCAAAAACGGGATATTGTGCTATTTTTTGATAAAAAGCGATAAGTCAAAACACATGATTTTCTAATTGCCCCAAAATACCCAAAAGTATAAAAATATCAACTTAATGTTTTTTCATTGCTTGCTTAATCAATTAAAGAAATGTTACATATAAATTATTAATGGGATTTTCAATCGAAAAGATCCTCTGCTAAGGTGTAAAGTTGACTCAAAACTCAAATTT
>JAAENC010000701.1 GCA_024224815.1 Chloroflexota bacterium | reverse complement strand
TGGGTTCAAGAGGGCACACGTTCGATTCAATCCAGCGCATCTCAACAGTCATACAATTGAGTTTGTGTTCATCATCATGCATTCACAGGATTGAAGAATCCCATTTGGTTTATGGCTGTCGTCCAGCAACGTTTAAAACAGATAAATCGAACAAATTGATGGATACAAATGTAACATGCAACATATTTATGGTCGAATTTCGTTTCTAAATCGTTTCTAAAAAAACAGATTTTGCCGAAATCTTGCCGAAATCACACATCTGTTTTGTTACATACACACGTTTAGAAATTTGCACTAAAAAAAAAGTAATCACACAAACACAAAAATCGATATTAGAACACAAAAAAAAACAAAATGAACCACAAAACAAAAATGAACATTTTAACAATGGAATTGCTAATGCAATCCCAATAATTGGATACCAAACCCACATTGGCATCTCACATTTGTTTTGTGTAATAAATGTATCATCTTCTTCATTGTTAATTATTTGTACTTGAATTGTATGATATTCCAATAATGTTTGACAATTATTATATTTACCTTTGACACTTTGTTCCATTTGTGTATATGCACCACCTGATTCATCAGCTGAACATTCAATTATTTTGATTTCAAATACACCTTCATTACCAATTGATTTTAAATAATATTCAATTTCAATATAATTTTCAGATGTATCACTAATAATATATTTATCCGTTACTAATTCACCATTAAATAAATCATCCCATTTTTTTTTATCAGTTTTTGAATTACTAAAATGAAAATCATTATATTTTAATACATCACAATTATTACTATTACTACAAGCTGTAGGATTTAAATATTCCATT
>JAAENC010000700.1 GCA_024224815.1 Chloroflexota bacterium | reverse complement strand
GTAGCGGGCTCGTCCATTAACCAGCGTAAAATCTGCATCCGGCGTGAATCCGCGAGTATTTTGGTTTGTTCAAGGGAGGTAATGGGGTAGGTTTTTTTCATAGCGCTTAAGTTTTTACTTAATTGCCATGAGTCTAGCATAAGGAGAGCGTAGTTGCAAGGAGTCTTCTTTTACTGTGCGTGTTAGAAACTTTCACTTCACTCCCCTAGAGATTGAAAATGACAAGGGGCTTCAAATAAGCTACTCTGGTTTTACAGTCGGCTTCAGCTAATATTGATTATAAAGAAATTCAACGGTTGTTGAAGGGAGACAAAATGAATATTCCAGATATTCAAAACGCTCAAGATGATAATAAAGAATGGGGAATAATTAATTGTCACACACATATTGCGACCATTAACTATCTAAATAAATCTCTTTTTGTCTGGCCCTTTCCTATTTCTGCGGTGTCTTTACTTGGAAATCCTTTTTTGCGAAAAATTCTTTTATTCCTTGTTGGAAAAATTATCAGCCCAGCCTTAGCAATGATGGGATACAAATCTCTAGAAGAAAGCTGGGAAAGGCTGGCATCACTAGCTAAAATGAGCACTTTGCAAGATGAACAAAAGATAAAAAAAGAAGCTTTGCAAAAAAAAGCTGTAGAAGAAAACACCATCCTTCAGGATGAATATCAAATAAAGAGTGGGCAAGGCCATGTTTTCGATATTCTTCGTAGTTATTATCCTGAAGGCACAAAATTTGTGATCCTATCTTTGGATACTGAATACATGTTTTCAGAAAAAAAGAGAAAAAAGGTTGATGAAAACAATTCATTTGAAAAGCAACTAAAAGATTTAGTAGAAATAAAAAACGGAACACGATACAAAGGCGAACAGACTGCCTTTCCCTTTATTCATGCCGATCCGCGACGACCTGGAATTGTAGAGATGGTTAATCGGGGAATTGAAAATAGTGATTACCATGGAATTAAGATTTACCCTCCCTTTGGTTATCTACCAAATGGAGATCACCCCGATGCCTATAAAGACAAAGATAAAAAATTCCCAGAGGACTTGAGAGAAATTTATAGAGTAGCCGAAGAGAAAGGAACACCTATCGTAGCGCACTGCACGCCAACAGGTATACTAGGCGATCCTTATTATAATAAATATCATGGGATATTTACTGACCCGGACAACTACCAAATCTTATTAGATGAATTTCCTAAGTTAAATCTTTGCCTTGCTCACTTTGGCGGAAATACTGCATGGTCAAAATATCTCGAAGAGCCTTGGGAACCATCAGAAGAAGAAGACAAAAACAACAAAAAAGCTTGGGGGATGAAAATCACTGACATGATAGAAGCTCAAGATGAAGATGGGAAATTAAAATACCCCAATTTATATACAGATATTTCTTATACCAGCTTTGATTTGCATACACTGGCATTGTTAAAAGTTCATCTAAGTAGCGAAAAGTATAAAGCCTTGAGCCATAAAATTCTTTTTGGCTCAGATTTCCCTGTTCTTCAAGCTGATATTACAGAGCGCGCTTTCTCGATTAATTTGCGAGGGTATCTTGGAGAGACTCTTTTCGAACAAATAGCATCGAAAAATCCGAGGAGATTTCTACGACTATAGAAAGGTATAGCATATAAATTTGGCTTATAAAGAAAAGGAGAGACTTATGATGTCTTCAAAAGGGCTACTATTTACAACGCTTGGTATATTTGCCGTCTCTTATAACTTCATGGGTTTTGTCATCAAAAAACGCATGCCATCAAATGTTTCTAATGTGATTGACAAGTTTCCACGAAAAGCCTCTTGGTATTTTTTCTGGATTAATTTTGGGATATTATTCATAACAGCACTTAGATTTATCCTTACCAAAAACTTTTCCGGCTTTATTCCTTTCTGGGGAGCCTATCTTCTGGCTCCTCTACCTATTTGGTTTATATACCACATTAAAGACAAAGACATTACACTTTCTGAATGGAAGCTCCCCCTTTTAAGTGGAGTTCTATGTGAATTGATTGCTCAAGTAATTCTACATTTCATAAAAGGTCTTATATCTTGAGGTATTGCTCAGATTCTAAAAGCTCTCCGAGACCAAAATCTCGGTGAGCTTTTCTCTTTCCTCTATCTATTTATGAAATTTATCAAGTTTTATCTCTCAGCACTGTATACAAAATAGTGCCATCGTATAGCTTACTTCCGCCCCACTTCTCTCAAAAATTGTGGCGAATTCAACCCCCGTTCCAAAACATAAGTTAAATAGTATTGCATCAGGCTTTCTATCTTTGCGCGTGTTTTGGGGTCTGGATTTGCGCGGCGAGCATCTGTGTAAGAGCTACGCTGAAAATGGCGCAGGTATTTGAGCATCTCCACATCTACGGGGCGGGCGGAGTTTTGCCCCACGCCGCATTGCGGGCAGAGAACGCCACCTTGCGGAGCAGAGAAAAACTGATTTTCGGCCTTGACTTCTGATTCACAACTTGCACAGTGAAAAAGCTGTGGGCGGAATCCTAAATAGTCGAGCAGACGCATCTCGTAATAGCGTACGACAATCCAGACATCATCTCCACGAGAAAGACGACGCAGGCTATTTTCCAATAAGTTAAAAAGAGATGTATTTACTTCTTCTTCGTCGTAGGTGAAGCGTTCCATTAATTCGACGAGATAGGAGGCATTCCCCGTTAATTCCAGATTTTCGCGTAAGGGAAGATAGGCATCTAGCGTATCTACTTGGGTAATAATATATGGTCCCCGAGCTTTAGCAACTTGAATGGTAATTCGGGTGAACGGCTGAACATGCCCGGCTTTACGCGAGCGCATTTTACGCGCACCTTTTGCTACCGCGCGGATTTTCCCCCGTTGGCGAGTATATAAGGTTACAATGCGATCTGCTTCGCCCCAGTCTTTGTGACGAAGGACAATCGCTTCTACGCTAAATGAACGAGGGGAATTCATGGGAATGATATCCAGATTGCTTCAATCTTTTAGATTTAAGCAATCTTCTCAATCTAAATCCTTTGCGCCAAAGGCTCGGGGCAATAATTTGCGGACGGTGGTTTCTTCGAGCAAATTCCCTTCGCCATCTGCGATATAAACGACCATATCCAGGCCGAATTCGGCCAATACTTGTCTGCAGGATCCACAGGGAGAGCCGCCATTATCCGTGACGACAGAGATGGCATCAAACTCTTGCTCTCCTTCAGAAACGGCTTTAAAGATGGCTGTCCGTTCGGCGCAGATCGTGAGGGGATAAACAGCATTCTCTATATTTACACCCGTATAGACTTTTCCACTTTTTCCGAGCAGGGCTGCGCCAACTGCATAATTTGAGTATTTTGCATAGGCGTTTTTGCGTATTTCCTTTGCAAGTTCGATCAATTCTTGAGGAGAGTTATTCTTCTTTTGGCTCATCTTTTTCCTCTTTCTTTGAGGGAAGTGTTTCGTCTATTACGCGGACGCGGTGGATGCGTCTGCCTGCAACTTGCTCAATGGTCAGTAGCAAGCCGCTATCACGTACTGTTTCGCCGCCTTCGGGTACGCTACCAAGTTTTTCGTATAGGTATCCGGCTAGTGTATCGGCGTCGCCTTCGGGGGAATCCATATCCATTATTTCGGCAAAATCATCAAGGTCGATCCCGCCGCGGAAGAGATATTCGCCATCATTTATTTTTTCGTAATCTTTTTCTTCGAGATCATCGTATTCGTCTTGAATTTCGCCGATAATTTCTTCGATGATGTCTTCAAGGGTGACAACACCTGAGACACCGCCATACTCGTCAACGACGATTGCCATGTGGAAGCGTTCTTTTTGCATTTCAGTGAGGAGATCGCCTGCTTTTTTTGTTTCTGGCACAAAGTGGGCTTTGCGCAAAAGGGTACGAAGATTCGCATTTTTTTCTTCGGCTTTCAGGGTAGAAAGAAGGTCTTTGGCGTAGAGGAAACCGAGGATATTGTCTATATTTTCATCGTATACTGGTAGGCGCGAGTAGCCTGAGTCGAGAAAAACTTGCACAGCAGAGGCCAAGGTGGCATCTTTTTGGTCGAGGGCAAGAAGGTCTATACGCGGCACCATAATTTCGCGCGCAATGGTCTCACTGAGTTGAAAAATTTCGTAGATCATGCGTCGTTCTTCTGGCTCTAGCTCACTGCTTTCTTCTGATTTTGCCCATATTTTGAGTTCATCTTCTGTTAAATGGGTCATCGAGTCGTTAGCAATATGACGCGGGTTGAGCAAGAGGAGGGGCAAAATGACAAAAGGCGTGAAAATGAAGATAAGCACTCGTCCAAAAAAGCCTAATTCCATTGCCCATTTTTCTGCATTTTCGAGGGCATTTGATTCGACCATAAATTCGAGCAAAAGCATAAAAAGTGCAATGGAAAGCAAGAGAAGAAGTTGCACAATCAGGTTTTCTACCCACCGCTGGAGAAGCAAGAAACTTATGATAGCGATGCTAAAACGCATCAGGGTTTGGCTAAGGCGTAAAACCGCGCCCAAGCGCGGATTTTCGAGCAAAGAAAGCACTCGTTTTATATCTTTATCTTCTTCTTTCGCGAATCTTGCCGCACGCGTATTAAAAAGACTGACGCGTGTAGCGGCGATAACCAAATCTATAATGAGGAGGAGGGCTATACCGAGTATGCCCCATTCTGTTTTTATCAATTTTCTTCCTTTTGCTCTGTTTCGCCACCGCCCCCACCTAGCCTCCCCCATAAATGGGGGAGGGACAGTTCTCCCCCCGCTTGCGGGGGGAGTTAGAGGGGGGCGCGAGCAAAGCAATTACTTTAATTTCTTTATCGCTCGTGCCGGCATCCCGACTGCGAGCGTATCTTCCTTTATATTCTTCGTTACAACGGCCCCTGCGCCTGTACGCGCACGGTCACCAATTTCAAGTGGTGCAACCAACATCGTATCACTACCTATAAACACATCTTCACCAATTTTGGTGTGATTCTTATTTTTACCATCGTAATTGCAGGTAATTGTCCCTGCACCAATATTCGCATTCGCGCCGATGTCGGCATTCCCGATATAGGAGAAATGCCCCATCTTTACGCCCTCGCGCAACACCGAATCTTTCACCTCGCCAAAATTGCCCATATGAACACCCTTCGATAAATAGGCGCCCGGTCGCAAGCGGGCAAAGGGACCCATATCTACATCATCTTCCAGTATAGCTTTTTCCAGGACAGAAGACAAAATTTCACAGCGATCACCAATTTGACAGTCAGTAATGATCGTATTTGGACCAATTTCACAACCCGAGCCGATTTTTGTCTCACCGCGCAAAAAAGTATTTGGCTGGATCACTGTATCCTGGCCGATTTCTACATCCATACCAATATATGTGGATGCGGGATCGATCAGCGTAATGCCCTTAAGCATATGAGAACGATTCACACGTGACCTCATGCCTGCTTCCGCTTCAGAAAGGTGGATCCGGGTATTAACACCGATGGCTTCGACCGCATCCTCGAGCGTGATCGCTTCTACGCGCAACCCGGCTTCTACCGCCAAAGCGACAGTATCGGTTAAATAATATTCTCCCTTCGCCGAAAGCGGGATTTGCGCGAGCGCATCCCAGAGCCAATCGGCATCGAAACAATAAGCTCCAACGTTAAGCTCCTTAATTGCTTTTTCTGCTTCTGTAGCATCTGCTTCTTCGACGATGGCTTTTACGCTCCCATCATTGGCGCGGACAATGCGCCCAAATCCACGTGGGTCTTCTGCGATGATGGTGAGCATGGTCATAGGGCCGGTATTTGCCTTTTGGGTCTCCACAAGTTTGGAGAGGGTATCTCCTGTCAGGAGGGGCATATCGGCGCTGCTCACAAGCACAAAAGCAGAATCACCTTTCAGCGTAGATTCTGCTTGTTGCACGGCATGTCCCGTTCCCAATCTTTCTTCCTGAACAACAAAATTCGCCGCATCCCCAACCAAGTCCCGGACTTGCTCTGCGCCGTGTCCCACAACCATTACTGGTTTTTCAGTGGTCGCAGTTTGCGCCGCTTGGAGGGCGTGCCAGACCATCGGCTTCCGACAAACCGGGTGGAGAACTTTGGGAAGATCAGATTTCATGCGAGTGCCTTGCCCAGCAGCGAGGATGATGGATGTTGTTTTCATAAAATTTCCTTGTGAATATGAGACCCGAAAGGTTTAATTTAGAAGTGGCAATTTTTATATGCAGACAAAGATATTAAAGGCTCCCGCTGGGGTTGAGCCCCAGCACTTTTCAGAGTAAACGGCTTTGAAAAAAGCCCTTAGAGCCTTTTCAACTCCCTAGAGCTTTCGCTCAGGCGGGAGTGCGTCGCACTAACTTCGACAAAAAGAATCTTATCGACAAGCATTTTGCTTATCGAAGGGCAGATTCTCATCGTTTTGGTGCGACGCACTCTCCTTTCTTTTTCAAAAGCGAAAGTCCTACTCCCAAATCTTTCGGTTCTTTGAGAACAAAAAACAAAGCTTCATCTGTTCCCAAAGGCAACGGATAAAGCTTTGTCTTTTTTCTTGCATAAATTTAGCAGGGGCACCTGGATTCGAACCAAGATCAACGGCTTCAAAGGCCGGTGTGCTAACCGTTGCACCATGCCCCTAAATTGCCCATTTAGGCGGGCGAGATTGTATCATAGGGAGAAAAAATACGCAAAGTTTTAGGCATCATCCTCTGGTGTTAGGCCGAGCTGGCGAGCTTGGTCATAAGAGAGCTTGTCGGATTCTACTTCTTGTGTTTTTTGGGTATCAATTGCATCGTCCCAGAAAGATGTGATCTCATCTGTTTGAATCTTTGTTTTCTGTTTGAAAAGGGCATCCAGTTCATCGGAGCTGATTTCGTCTTCGATCTGTTCTTCGGGCACATCTTCTGGCGTTATATATTCTTCCGCTTCTTCAACTTCGGAAGGATGCACAATACCCATTGCATTTAGTACATGATGAACTTCGCTTTTTAGCATCATCATTGCGTCAGTCAGGTCAAGAATTTTCTTCCGCTCGGCGATCTCTTCGCCCGCAACTACCATTGCATGGGTATGATTGACCGGCACCAACAAAACATCTTGATCGCCACCCGGGAAAATATGGTAACTCAATGGTGTTTCCTGATGAATAAATCCTGAAACTTTTCGCCCCGCACGGAAAATGCCCATTAAGGCAGAAAGGAGAGATGCCTCGAGACTACCATGCTGGAATGTACCCGCTCGCGCCAAGATATGTCCTTTATCAGAAAGCAAAAAGATAACTTGTGCGTCCATATTTTTGCGGAATTTTGCAAGCAAGCCAGAGAGGTTCTTGTGCGCATCAGTATCTTCATTGTTTTCTTCTTCTGAGGGAAGAACCGTTCTTTCCAATTTTAGGCAGCGTTCAACCGCATCCAGAAAATCGGTTAATGAAATGGGCTTCTCAAAAAAAGCAAAAGCTCCGGCTTCTAATAAACTTTTTTTAATTTTCCGTTCTTTAGACCCAGAAATAAGAATGACCTGTGCCTCTTTATTACGTTTTGTAATCTTTTCCATTAGCTCTAGACCAGACATACCAGGCAAGAGGTAATCGATTACGGCAAGGTCTATTTTTCCTTGAGAAACTTCTAGAAAAGCTTCTTCCCCCGAGGGTGCTTCGACGATCTCGAATTCGTGGTCAAGAGAATCCAAAGCAGAGTGAAGTAGGCGAATTACATCACGGTGGTCGTCTACAATTAAAATTCGATGCGGCATAGGACAAATCCCTGATTAGAAATAATAAATAATTATAGCAAAGATTTAGTTACTTGTGAGAAATTCTTTCCCTTACAGATTTGCAGGGATAAATTCATCTCACTCAAAATCCGGCACACTATAAAGCGTGGGCGCAAATCCCCCCAAATAATTTTCAAAAGGCAGCGATATATTTCGATAAGCTTCAAATATCTGGCTCGAATAAAGCGGCACAGCGGGGATATCGTCCCATAATAAAACTTCAATTTCAAAAAATAATTGCTTCGAGCGGATAATATCACTCGTTATCGCGAGTTCGGCGCATTTTGCATCTATGGCGGGATTGCTATAAAAATAGGGATTCTCCGCTGCAAAAAAATCGCAGAGATAATCGGGATATAAAGAAAGGCTCCAGCCGACGATTGCTAAATCATAATCTCCGCCCCCATAGACGGCAAAAAGAAGATCATCATGCGGAATTATCTTTTCTTCTACAGGGATACCAAGCTGGCTGGCAATTTCTGTAATATAGAGAGCTGCATAACTATTATCTGGATGTTGACTTGTAAGAATAGTTATGGATGGGAATTCTTCTCCCGAGGGGAGGCGTAGCCCGCTCCCTGCCTGATTTGGGCTTGGTTCCTGCGCCCAAACATATCCTGCCTTTTGCAGGATCCGTGCCGCTTCTGCGAGACGGGCATTTGCGTCCATCCCGGCGCAGGGGGGCGAGATAACGCTGGTGTGCCATCCGATGTTTTCGGGGTGTATCCAGCCCAATGCAGGAGCGACACCCTCATGCCTTTTTTCATTTGCAAAATAGGTCGAATCCATCAGGCAAGCAAAAGCGCGGCGTAGTGCAACATCCTGAAAAAGGGCTTTTTGATGATTGAAAGCGAGGAAACGAATATCGTTTCTGCGATTACTTATTAATTTCAATTCGCTTTCAGGGTTTAGAACAGAAAGATAACTTAGATCATCAGCATACAGAGACAATCCATCCTGAAGAAGAATAAAATCACTTCTGCCTTCTTTAAGCGATTTGAGCACTTCACCGTATGAAGGAAAAGTGCTGATATTTTCAGGTGCGGCAAAAAAGCGTGGCTCCTTGCTATTGTCGAGGGCATAAAGCGCGGCACGAGCAGCGGCGTATTTTTCGCGTTTTTCTCTTTGAGCGAGTTCGAGCTTCTTTTTAAATGAATCCCGTCTAAATTGACGATCTATGAGCAGTTGATTTTGTCCGCGATATTCAGTACTTTTCTCTTTTAGTGTTTGCATATATTCGTAGATAATCTCTGCTTCGGCGTGGAGGGCATTAATTTGGATTTGATACTCTTCCATTAGCAAATCATCTTCGGGTTTTGGCAAAAGCACTGCCGCTTTTTCAATTTTGGGCTGCCAATAGTCTTTGGGAGCAAAAACGCCGATCAATGCGCCGTGCTGCCAATCGCCCGCGCTGGGTGGGGAGGTGAAATAGTATTTAATGGTCAGCGCATCGAGAGCTTCAACGTGATGGAGCTTTTCTTTATTATAGAAATCGGCCCAATTTAGGCCCAGTTCAAAATATAGGGCGGTATTCACTGTAAATACGACATCTTCTGCGCTGAGGGGAGAGCCATCATCCCAGTTTTGGTCGGGGAGCAGTTTTATTGTAGATGTGAAGAATTCGCCTTCTTGCTCAAAAGCAGAAGAAAATCCATCGGCAAGAAGAGGGCTTAGCTCGTTATTTGGCGGGGCAAGTTGATAAAGGCGCGGGTATCTTTGGCCCTGAAGAACATAATTTTCATAAGATGCACCATCTTCATCAAATAAGGACCAGATATTTACTTCTCTATCAGGTGCGAGCATGGCGTAGCGTATAGGCTCTTCGTTTTGCGAGATAGGTTCAGAAGAAGGCTTTTCTATCTTTTCTGTGTCTGTAGGCGCGATTGTAGCTAAAGGCACATCCGTTTTTGGGGAACAGCCTGTGATGATGAAAATGATGAGTAGAAGGGAAAGAATGTGTTTTTTCAAGAGGGAATATCTTTTATAGGACTTATGTTACACAGTAGCAAGCTTAGCCCCCCTCTAACTCCCCCCTGAGGGGGAAGGCTAGGATGGGGGCGAAACACAAAAAATTCTCAAAACAAATGATTTGCGTAAGATCAGCATAGAAGAATGAGAATACTCGATAGTTTACCATGCGGGGTCATAAAAGAGCATGACCCCGCATATGACCTCCAGCACTGTTAAATATGACCTTATAGATACTATAGTAGGGTCAGATTGATAGGTAAACACCTTTCTCGCTCTGGCTGGATTTGTAATCCAGCGATTTGTCCCTGACATTCGGGGATTACAAATCCCCTACGAGCGTAATACTAAGGAGAAAATCTTATGAAAAAAGGAAATATCACTGGCGGTTTGATCTTGATCTTACTCGGCGTATGGTTTTTAGCAATCCAATTTGTTCCACAAATGAAAGTATGGGCAGAAGGAAGCTGGGCGCTGAGCATTATAGGCATTGCTGCCATTTTTCTTGTTGTGAGCATTCTAAATAATATCCCCGGGCTTTCTATCCCCGCATTTATCATCGGCGGGATCGGTGGTCTGCTCTATTACCAAAATGTGACTGGTGATTGGGAAAGCTGGGCATATGCCTGGACATTTATCCCCGGTTTTGTAGGCTTAGGCTTACTCTTTTTTAGTCTTCAGGCCAGAGATAAAGGAACAATGCAAGCAGGATTTATCTTGCTTTTCATTAGCGCAGTCCTATTCTTCGTTTTTGGCTCATTCCTGGGCGCATCGAAGCAGCTTATTCAATATTGGCCTCTCTTGCTTATCTTGGCTGGCGCATCGTCAATGATCCGCTCATTATTTGGCAAAAAGAGAGAGAAACGTGTAGAAAGTGCCCCTGTTATAAGCAGTCCTATTGAAGCTGAAGCTATCCCATCTGTAGATGGAGAAGCAGAAGTCGTTGAAGAGACAGAAGGAGAAGAAGATGAAAACTAGATCACTATTTTGGGGCAGCTTATTTATTGGCGCAGGTGCGCTTTTGCTGCTGAACAACCTTGGTATTTTGAATATCAATGTCTGGCAATTGATTTGGCCTACCTTTATCATCGCGATGGGTGTTTGGACGCTCCTGGCTGCCACTCGCGGCGCAGATGCCCTTGAAAGGGAAGAACTTTCTCTTCCGCTCGAAGGGATAAAGAAAGGGAAAATGACCCTGTCTTTTGGCGCCGGGCAAGTTAAGGTCACGGGCGACACATCTCCAAATGAGTTACTCAAGGGAAGTTTTGCCGGCGGCGTCGATTCTTCATCTAAAAAAGATGGTGATTTCACAAATATCCATTTGAAACCTTCTACAGAAGATTTTTTCCTCAACATTATGCCCTGGACATGGGGCGCACGAGAATGGGATTTTGGACTGAGTAAAGAAGTAGATTGGCAACTCCATTTTGAGATGGGTGCATCAGATACGCAGGTCGATTTGACAGAACTCCGTGTAACGGATCTGGAAGTGGATACAGGCGCGAGCAATACAAAAATCACCTTGCCTGCAAATGCCGGGCAAACGCACGTGGATTTGAGCGGGGGTGCTGCCTCTATACTTTTCGAGGTCCCCGAAGGTGTTGCCGCCAGAATCCAGATAGACAGCGGTTTAGCTTCGATAGATATTGATAAAGAACGTTTCCCCCGTGTTGGTGATTTCTACAAATCTGACAACTATGAAACAGCCGCTAATAAAGTAGATATAAATGCCGATTTTGGCGCAGGTTCGCTGAGTATTCGGTAAAGGAAAATATTATGAAACGTTTTGATATGCGCATCATCTTTGGCTTTGTCCTGATTTTTGCCGGAGCAATGTTCCTGCTGCAAAATCTGGGCCTTTTTTATGGCGGAACGGACCTACTCGTGTCAATTTTGCTCGGTAGTGCCGGAGGTGCAGCTCTATATGTATATGCTAATAACAAAGAAAATTGGTGGGCACTTATCCCTGGCTTTACCTTGATCGGCGTTGCGCTCAATATTGCTCTTAGTGTGGCCTCGAGTTCACTCAGCAATATGTTTGGCGGCGCTATCGTCCTCGGTGGTATTGCGCTGAGCTTTTGGATGATTTTTTTCACCAAAGGGAATTCTTTTTGGTGGGCTGTTATCCCCGCAGGTGTACTTAGTTCTGTAGCAGTTCAGGAGATCTTGGAAAACGTGATGCCAATAGATGGCATTTTTATGCTCGGGCTTGGGTTAACCTTCCTCTTTATCGCAAGATTGCCCGGATACGAAGATAACCTTAAATGGGCTTATATTCCTGGCGGCATTATCCTGGCTATTGGCGTGATCCAACTATCCTTTATCCAATCAGTAATGAATATCCTTTTGCCCCTTGCCCTGATCGGCGCGGGCGGATACGTCATTTATAAGAATTTCAAAAATTAAGTACTGGCCCTCACCCGTTCTTGCTTCGCTCGAAATCCCTCTCCCGCTTTGCGGGAAAGGGGAAGCAAGCGAAGCGATGCGGGGGTGAGGGCACAAAATGGAGAATGAAATGAATAACAAAACACTTTATCGCACAGAAGACGACAAAATGATCGGCGGCGTTTGTGGTGGATTAGGAAGATATTTCGAGATAGACCCCACAATTGTTCGGCTCTTCTTTGCCCTGATCTTTTTTGGATACGGCGCAGGCGGGATGATATATCTGCTTTTGTGGATCATCATGCCTGACGAGAAAATGCTCCAGGCTAAAGAACAAGAAGTAAATAAAACAGAAGAAAGTGACCCAACCCCAATTGAAGGGGAAGTTCTAGCAAAGGAAGAATAAAGATGAAAAGCACACTTTACCGTAGTGAATCAGACAGAATGTTAGGCGGTGTTTGTGGAGGCTTGAGCAATTACTTAGCTGTTGATTCAACTCTTGTCCGCCTTTTCTTTGCCCTGCTCTTTTTCGGAACTGGTATCGGCGTTTTAGCCTATCTCGCATTGTGGATCATCATGCCCGAAGAAGGTAGCGCCCATGTAGGAAAAGGCTTTGAAGAAAATATTAAAGACAGCGCACAAAATTTTGGTGTGCGTGCTAAAAATATTGGCGAAGAATTTGGAGAAGCCATCCGTGCTCCCCACCCAAAATCAGGTGTGATCATCGGCATCGCACTAATCGCTCTTGGCAGCGTTCTCTTTATTGAAAATCTGGGGATCCCCTGGATGGGCTGGTTCTCATTTGATGTTCTTTGGCCCTTATTACTAATTATTGGTGGCGGCACAATTTTGCTTCGCCGCGCAGAAGGAGTTTGATATGTCACATAATAATCATAAATCTGGTTCGGGGTTGTTATTCCCCTTTATTCTTATCGCCGTTGGCGTAGCATTTCTCTTCCAAAATCTGGGATTGATCGGCGGCAGCCTCTGGGATGTCCTCGTTCGGATGTGGCCCCTCTTGCTGATCGTGGTCGGGCTAAATGATCTGATCCGTACCCGAGGCGTTGTCGGACCGACCCTAATGATCGGCTTGGGAGCCATATTTCTGGCAAATAATCTCAATATGCTTCAATGGGATTCTTGGATGGCGATTTTGCGCCTGTGGCCCGTCCTTATTATTGCCATCGGACTTGAAATTTTCATCGGACGTAAAAATATCTGGTTGTCGGCCGTAGGTGTTGGCGGCGCACTCGCTCTCCTCGTTGGCGGCTTATGGCTCTCAGGTGGCGTTCTCGGCGTAGAGGGTGTTGTCCCCACAGGTGACATTCTTGTCAGCGAAGAAATAGAACAACCTTTAGATGACGCTGAATTTGCTGAAATAAATATTGATTCTTCTATCGGTGCGCTCAGCGTAGATTCTCTCTCTAATGATGAGAATCTGATTGAAGGGAAAATCTTCTCTGTAGAAAGAGAAATTATTCGCCAGGATTATGAAAAAGATGGAGATGAAATCTCTTATTACCTTAGCAGTGACTGGAAAACAGGCGCTCCAACCTCCTTCACCGGTTATGAAAAAGAACGCCTTTCATGGGACTTAGCGCTAACGCAAGAGATTCCGCTTGACCTAAATATAGACCTTGGTGTTGGTGAATCCACTATGGATTTGGCTGAACTGGAAATTGTAGACCTCGATCTTAGCATCGGTGTTGGGCAGGCAAAAGTCAAATTACCGGCAGGCGAATATCGCGCAGATGTAGATGGGGGCGTAGGACAAACCATTATTACATTACCCGATGAAGGCGTGATCAAACTCAACGTCTCGGGCGGTATCGGAGAGATCGTTATTAATATCCCCGAAGGTATGGAAGCAAAGATCTACGTTGACCGCGGCATTGCAGGCTTCTCAGCCCCCTCAGGCTATATTCAAGACGAAAATAGCTACATATCTCCAAACTATGATGATGCTGAAAATTACATCATCCTAAATCTCGACCAGGGAATTGGCAACATCTCCATCCGCGAAAAATAGGTAAATATAATTACCAGACCGTTTAAAAATCAAAAAAGTGACTGTCACCTACAAAATCAATCTCGAATTATCGCGCCATTTTTTTCTCTACAGTTTTCCGCTTTCTGTAGAAGGCCAAAGGTGACAGTCACTTCTACTTTTGCTAAATATTATTTATTTGCTCTAAAAAATGAAAGCTAAAATCTGATGTCCAAGATCTGAAGTCTTTAAGGTATTATTTCTCTTATGAAAGAATTATTAGATCGCATTCCTCGTATTCCCCCTATAAAAATAAAATCTCTGACCAATGCTAGTGGCTTGCTCGCAGCACTTGCCGTTGCTGCACCAAGTCTTTATGACCACTTTATTTCACAAAACGAATATCGCTGGATAGCATTAGGACTATTTTTTGTTTTCATCTTTTTACTGGCAGTGCGCGAACAAGCTTTGGCACAACGTCACTTATCCAGAAGCCTTTATCTAACGCTTCAAACCATATTAATTCTTGGCCTGCTCTCATTACCCCCCAACCACGAATTTATAGTTATCCTATTCTTCATTCTTAGTGCCGAAGCAACAACCATTGACCCGGGCAAAAAAAGCTACCTCTGGATTCTTTTATTTACAATTCTTACGACCATAGTCTTTTTCATCCTTGAAGGTTTTCAAGCTGCCCTATATTCCCTTCCCATCTACGCAGGCGGATATTTCTTTTTTGGTGCTTTTTCAGCCTCAGCAGCCCGTGCAGAAGTTGCTCGTGCAGAAAGCCAAAGTCTACTCGAAGACCTTAGCATAGCACATGAGAAATTGCAGCGATACGCTGCTCAGGCAGAAGAACTGGCTGTTGCTGAAGAACGAAATCGCCTTGCACGAGAAATGCACGATACACTGGGACACCGCCTCACAGTAGCCATTGTCCAACTCGAAGGTGCAGAACGTCTGGTGGATGTAGAACCGAAACGCGCTCAAGAGATGGTTGCTACCGTTAAAGAACAGATGCGCGCCGCCCTAAGCGAATTGCGCCAAGCTGTAGCCACCCTCCGCGAACCTCTTCAAGCAGACCTTTCCATCACAAATGCCCTAAAATCTTTAGGTCAAAACTTCCAAACAGCAACCGAAACAGAAGTATCGATGGCATTTGCCCATAATATTCCCCAACTACCTAACGAATACCGCGTTGCGATCTATCGCGCAGCCCAAGAAGCCCTTACCAATATCCAACGTCACGCCCAAGCCAATAAAGTACGCATGAGCCTATTGCTCGACAAAAAAGAAAATCGTGTTGACCTTACTCTTCTTGACAACGGCATCGGCCTCCCCGAAAAAGCAGATAAACTTGGCTTTGGCTTACGTGGCATTCAAGAACGAGCAGCCCAACTGAATGGAATAATGCGCCTCGAAGACAACCTCGATGGTGGAGCAAAAATTTGCCTTTGTTTACCTCTACCTTCTACGAAAGAAAGCGAAACACATACACCCAAAACCGGAGAAACCTTATGATGATGGCAACCCTAATTCGTGTCTTGCTTGTTGATGACCAACGTCTTATGCGAGATGGTCTACGCACCCTAATTGAGCTAGAAACAGATCTCGATGTTGCAGGAGAAGCCGAAGATGGCCTCCAAGCGATTAGCGCCTACAGAAATATGGGCCCCGACATCGTCCTAATGGATATCCGAATGCCCAATCTCAACGGCGTAGAAGCAACCCGCCGCATCAAAGCCGATTTCCCCGAAGCAAATATCCTCATCCTGACCACTTTTGATGATGATGAATATATTTTTGAAGGCTTAAGAGCTGGCGCATCGGGATATTTGCTCAAAGACGTTTCCGGAAAAGAACTCGCAGACGCGATCCGCACAGTTGCCGATGGCGGTACACTTATTGCCCCCTCTGTTGCCAGAAAAGTTGTCTCCGAGTTTGCACGGCTCAAACCGGCATCATCATCCACAGCAGAATCTCTCCCTGAGCCGCTTTCTGTGCGCGAAATTGAGATTTTACAGGTCCTTGCCCAAGGACGCACCAATAAAGAAATCGCCGACTATCTCCACCTTGCAGAAGGAACAGTAAAAAACTACGTCACCAGTATCTTGCAAAAGATCGGTGCAAGAGACCGTACACAAGCCGCGCTAAGGGCAAAAGAATTAGGGATACTGTAGAAAAAGAAAAGCCGCTGAAATTTCAGCGGCTTTTTTCTACTCTATAGGCAAGATATTTACTTAAAAAAATAGCAGTTGATTGGGTGAGGGGGGCACCCAATCAACTGCTGACAATATAATAACACAAACCCCGAAATTTGCAAGACTCAAATATTAAAATTTCATGATAAAAATGCCCTAGATGGGAGTTGAACCCATAACCTATCGCTTAGGAGGCGATTGCTCTATCCTATTGAGCTACCAGGGCGCGCGCAGGTGATTATAGCATTGCTAAACTTGCTCGCCAAGTAAGCAAAAGGTGATAAAATTGGTCTACTTTAATATACATCTCCCAGGAAAAATCTCGTGGACCAAACTATAGAATCTTCAAAAGAACCCAAGAAAGTCGGTCGCTATGAAATCAAGTCCGAACTAGGACGTGGCGGCATGGCAACGGTTTACCTTGGTTACGACGCTCTTTTTGACCGTGAAGTTGCCATAAAAGTTCTCCCGGCTGAATTCTTACACGACCCACAATTTAGTGTGCGTTTTCACCGCGAAGCAAAAGTTATTGCCGCGTTGGAACACCCAGCAATAGTCCCTGTATATGATGTTGGCGAAGCAGATGGCATACCCTATTTCGTTATGCGCTATATGGATGGCGGCTCTCTGGCAGATTTGCTAGAAAAAGGGGATATTAGCATAAAAGAAGTCGCTCGTATTATCCATGCTATTGCCCCTGCCCTCGACGATTCTCATCAAAAAGGGATAGTCCACCGCGATCTTAAACCGGCAAATATCCTTTTCGATAAAAATAATCAACCCTATCTTTCTGACTTTGGAATTGCCAAAATTAGCGGCTCACAAACAAACGTAACCGGCAGTGCTATTATCGGTACACCCGCTTATATGAGCCCCGAACAAGCGCAGGGAAAAGAAGTTGACGGGCGCAGCGATGTATATGCACTTGGCGCAATTGTCTACAGAATGCTAACCGGTACACGCCCTTTTATCGGTGATACCCCAATGAGCATGGCCATTAAGCATATCACCGACCCAACACCCGATATTCTTAACGACAACCCAAACTTACCCATCTCTGCCACCGCCTTTATGTATAAGGCAATGGCCAAAGATCCAGATTATCGCTTTCAAACTGCTGCTGAATTAGCAGAAACCCTCAGCGCACTCTCCCAAGGCGAAGATACAGCCCATCTTTATACTGTTTCGAACCGCACAAAGCCCGCCCTCGTTGCACCCACAGTTATAAAAAAAGAAAAGAAAAAAGGAAAAAGCAAAATTGGCTGGATTGTTGCCGGAGTGATTCTGATTGGGTTAGCAGGATTGGGCGTCCTCAGCAAGTTAATTAGCCCCCTAATTGCTCCAGAACGCGCACCCTCCCCAACAGCACGGGCGGCTGCTACATCTACTGCCACAGAAGCTGATTCTGTCCCATCCCCAACTATAGAAGCCGTCTCCAGCGCTATTCCATCCCCAACATTAGTACCTGAGCCTGAAGGCCCACCGATCATTGGCGGCGCAGATAAAGTAGCCTTTATTGCCAATAATAATGTCTGGATGATGAATATGGACAGCAGCGACCTCTTTCAATTAACCGTAGATGGCACAGAAAAAACAAAGCTGCAATGGTTGCCGGACAATAAAACGCTGCTCTATGTGGTTGGAAAATGTATCCAAACAATGGATACTGTGGAAGATAGAGTAGATGTATTGACTTGTTTTGAACAAGCAGAGTTTATAGAGGCTTTTCAAATTTCCCCAAGCGGCAAGCAAATTGCGATCAGCCTAAACAGAGAGCTTTTTATCCTTCCTTTTGATCTTGAAAAATTAGGCCTAGCAGATCATCGTGACGATCTTATAGCCATGGATGGCTGTTTCTATGACGAGTCTCCTGTAAGAGATGTGCGTTGGTCAAGTGATGAAAGTCAGCTTGCCATTATCTTTGTGGATGCAGCAGATAACAGGCAAATTGACACAGTTCGCACCATGGATATTACGAACTGCAGAGGCTCTCTGCCCAAACGCCTGGATGAGTTCCCCGCGCAACGTTTCACAATGAGTGGCTACAATAGTGCTCACCCTCTAATTCCTGATTTTGATTGGGATGGTGATGAACTCTTTTTGATGAACACCTTCAAGCGCAATGATGGCTTTGGTTATTTCTATACTTATAATACCCGCTCACATAAAGCATTACCACTAACCCCTGCGCCCACCGATAGTACTTGCTGCTATCGTGACGCGCGCTGGAGCCCGGACGGAAGCCATTTTATGGTCGCCTTTCAGGATATAGCACTAGGCTCAGAAGCAAAGATTGAGCTTTACTATCTTCTTTACGGCACTTTGGGTACAGGCGCAACCTATACGCCAATGACAATGCCCGAAGAATTCTTCAAAAACCCAAGAGAGAAACTACAATTTGCTCTGCGACCGGCAAGGTAAAAAAACAAAAAAGCACGATGATGAAAAAATAATCATCGTGCTTTTTTTTTACCTATTCTAAGACCTTATAACATCCTAATCTCGGCTCATTGCATCCATTACAGCGACAGCCGCAATCTCAACAATATCATTCACTTCATCACCTTGCTGCAAAACGTGGACAGGAGCACCCATGCCAACGAGGATAGGGCCAATCGCTTTTGCTTTGCCTAGGCGGGCAAGTAGTTTATAGGAAATATTTGCCGCGTCCAAGGAAGGAAAGATAAGCACGTTGGCATCTTTAACCGCGCTAAAAGGGAAGCGGTTTTCAATAAAACTGGGAACTACCGCTGTATCAGCTTGCATTTCGCCATCGGAGGGGATATCGGGGTGCTTTTCTTTCATCAATTTTGCCGCTTTGGCAATTTTGTTGGACAATGGATGATCTGTAGCGCCAAAGTCGGAGAAAGAGAGAAAAGCAACGCGAGGATTAATTTCTATGCTCTTGGCAAATTCTGCCGCTAGCGTGGCGATTTCTACCAAATCTTCTGCACAGGGATCAATATTGACAGTCGTATCTGCAAAGATATAGGCTTTAGTATCAACGATCATGATATAAAGCCCAGCAACGTGGTCTGTACCTTCGGCAGTATGGTGAATTTTTAATGCGGGTCGAATTACATCAGGGTAATCATAGGTAAGCCCCGAAACAGCTGCGTCTGCTTCACCCATATGTAGCATCATGGGAGCAAAAACATTAGAGCGGCGCATAACCTCTTGAGCATAAGTTTGGGTCATCCCCTTGCGCTGGCGCATTTTATAATAAGCTTCACCGTATTTTTTGCGTCTATCCATATCACGTGGATTAATAACTTCAGGCTTAAAATCTAATGCTAAGTCTTCAATCTTCTGAGCTATTCTCTCTGGGTTTCCCAATAAAATCGGATGCCCAATCCCTTCATCATGTACTCGAGCAGCAGCCCGAATAATTTTAGGCTCTTCACCTTCTTCAAAGACAACTCGCTTTGTCCCACCAGATGACTTGGCTTTATTCATAATCAAATGGTGCATACGAGCACCTTTGCCCTGTCTAAATGCCAACTCTTCACGATATTTTTCGATATCGATCATCTTACGTGCTACACCTGTGTCCATAGCGGCTTGAGCTATTGCGGGAGCCTCCCACAACAACACACGAGGGTCCATCGCAGCAGGGATAATATATTCGCGTCCAAATTTCATGCTTTCCTTACCATAAGCACGTAAAACACTATCTGGCACATCTTCACGTGTTAGCTTAGCAAGGGCATTTACCGCTGCCACCTTCATCTCTTCATTAATGGCTGTTGCGCGTACGTCTAAGGCTCCACGAAAAATAAAAGGGAAACCCAAAACATTATTAACCTGATTTGGGTAATCAGAGCGTCCTGTCGCCATAATACAATCGGGGCGGACTTCTTTTGCCAACTCTGGCTTGATCTCTGGGTCAGGATTTGCCATCGCAAAGATGATAGGGTCTTTAGCCATGGACTTGACCATATCTTGTGTTAGCACATCGGCAACAGAAAGGCCATAAAACACGTCTGCACCAACCATAGCATCAGCAAGAGTCCGAGCTTCTGTCTCGACGACAAATTCTTTTTTATATTTATTTAAACCCTCACGTTCTGTATGCAAAACACCACGCGAATCGAGCATAAGCAGGTTTTCAGGTTTAACCCCAAGGCGAACAGCCAGCTTACTACACGAAATTGCTGAAGCACCGGCACCATTAACCACAACCTTGATCTCATCTATCTTCTTCCCGACAATTTCCAAGGCATTGATCAATCCTGCTGAAGAAATAATCGCCGTTCCATGTTGATCGTCATGAAAAACAGGAATATCTAACTCTTTCTTTAACCTGGTTTCAATTTCAAAACATTCGGGTGCTTTTATATCTTCAAGGTTAATACCACCAAAAGTTGGTGCAATTGCCTTGACCACTTTAATCATTTCTTCAACATCTAATTCATCAACTTCGATATCGAAAACATCTACATCAGCGAACTTCTTAAAAAGAACGCCTTTTCCCTCCATCACAGGTTTTGATGCTAAGGGCCCTCGATTCCCCAAGCCTAAAATAGCCGTCCCATTACTTACGACTGCAACCAAATTTCCTTTCGATGTGTATTCGTAAGCATCTTCAGGATTATCTGCAATATCCAATACGGGTACAGCTACACCGGGTGAATAAGCCAAACTTAATTCGCGGGCGGTATCCATCGGCTTTGTAGGAACAATCGCTACTTTCCCTGGTTTCCCATTCAAGCGATGATATTCCAAAGCCTCTTCACGAGTAAACTTGCTCATACTATCTCCTTAGCTAATTTTTAGCTATTCTGTGGTCAATTTTTTATCAACCAAAGCGATTATGACACAAGGGACAACTCTCATAATAGTTCCTTTTGTCACATATTTTGATGATGCCTGCAAGGTTCGGTAAAACCACCCATCATGTACGCATTAAAATCACATAATCATTCTTTCAGTCTACTACGAAACATGCAATACCTCTGCCAAATGCAGCTCTGGGGCAAAAAGATTTTCGTGGCGCAAGTACTATAAGATAGTCGTGAAGAAGTGTAGACTCTGTCTTCTTTCTCCGCTATCATTTGGATAGGCTTTATAATATTTGTCTCTCGTATTTAAGGAGTTATAAAAATGTCCAAGCACCTATCCGTTGACAAAGTTTTTGAAAGCTGTTTTGATTATTTTGAAGCAGGCGAGCATCAAGCTGCTTATGATCTGCTCACGGAGGCTGCCCCTCATTTTCCTGAGCGAGCTATGCTACTTTACAATTGGCGTTATTGTGCAGCAGCTTTGCTTGATAAGCCAGATTTGGCGATAGAAATAATGCAGGAGGCTTTTAATGCAGGTTTTTGGTGGAGCGAAGAATATCTACGGTCAGATGATGACCTGAAGATATTACATGACTTGCCCGCATTCAATCAACTTATAGATAAATTTGAGAAAAGATCTCAAGCCGCTCAAGCTTCATCAAAACCTTTCTCTCTCCCCTTGCCCTTACCAACTAAAAACACCGAAACTCTACCGCTGCTGCTTGCCTTACATGGGAATACGCAGAATGCGGCGTATTCAGTGGAATTTTGGGAAAGTGCTGTCAAAGAAGGCTGGTTGACGGTATTACTCCAATCTTCTCAGATAGCTGGACAAGATGCCTATGTCTGGGATGATCTTGAATTAGGTGGCAGTGAGATTAAAGATCACTATGAAGAATATAAAAAAGAGCACTCAATTGATACTGAAAAAGTAGTAGTTGGTGGTTTTTCAAAGGGTGGAGAAATGGCAATTTGGCAAACTTTGATGAATATCATCCCCCTTTCTGGATTCATCGCAGTTAATCCGGGTGGGCCCTTCATCGCCAATATCGAAAAGTGGTTACCGCTAATAGAAAATGACAAAAGCTTCACTGATAAGCGAGGTTATTTCGTTATTGGAGAAAATGACCAAAATCTGGAAAATATCAAGGCTTTGCATGAATTATTCTTATCAAAAGGGATGGACTCTAAAATTATTATTTCCCCGGCTATAGCTCACGATTTCCCCGCTGATTTTGACCAGATTTTGGCAAAAGCTTTGAAATTCATACAAGACTAAAACTTCAGCACACAACAAAAAAAGCCCCTGTTCTTTTCAAAAGAACAGGGGCTTTTTGCATATTATCTTATTTTTATCCTACTGCCATCGCAAAGAACATCGGGCTAAAGTAGGGAATCAGCCAAATGAACCAGACTAGCACGCTAAATTTATGAAAATTCTTGATCGCTTTTTCATCATTCTTTCGAAGAACGATAAAAGCCCAGAGCGCATGAACAAACATAAGGATAATGGCGATCAGCCCAGAAATACCGTGCACATCAAAGGTCATGCCGCCAACAAATTCGAACATCAAACCTGTTCCCCAAGTATCAGCGATCAGCCCCAGAATAAAAAAGCCCAAATGCCACCATTTTAATTCGCCTGAAAAGCGTTCGCTCCATACGCCAATGGAATAAAAGACCAAAGCCGCTGTGATGATAGTGCTTGCTAATGGATCCATTTATTTCTCCTTATTTTTCTGTTGAAATTCATTCATTTCAATCTACTTGTATACAGGAAATTCTTTACAAATACCGAGAACATTTTTTTTCAATTCGCTCAATATTTCCTGATTTTCATAATTGATTAACGCATTGTCGAGAATATTTGCAAGCTTCACAATAGTATCGCCCTCCATCCCCCTAACTGATATAGGACCTGTACCAAGACGTAGGCCACTTGCCTTTCTTCCTGTATCTTTAGGTATATAATTTCTATTTGTGATAATACCTATAGATTCGAGCGTTTTTTCGGCTTGAGAGCCACTAAGATCTTTAGACGTGACATCAACAACAACCTGATGCGTATCTGTCCCTCCACCAACTAAACGATAACCTTTTTCTGCAAGTGCTTTAGCAAGTAACTTTGCGCTGGCAATGGTTTTAGCTTGCACTTCGATAAAATTTTCTTCTTGGGCAAGTTTCGCGATAGTTGCTTTTCCTGCAATATTGCTGACAGCTGTAGTTCCTTGAGTACCAGGGAAAACGGCTTTATCTACAGCATTAGCATATTCTTTTTTACAAAGAATAACGCCGCCCCTACCACCCATCATCGTTTTAAACGTAGTAAAAGATATAAAGTCTGCATAGTCAACAGGGCTTGGAATCAATTTCGCTGCGACAAGCCCGGCGATATGCGCCATATCCACAAAAAAGTACGCGTCAACAGATTTTGCTATTTGAGAAAATCTTTCGTAGTCGATCACTCTTGGATACGAACTTGCCCCTGCAACGATCATCTTTGGTTTAAATTCTTCGGCCTTTTTTGCTAAAGCCTCATAATCAATTAATTCTGTTTCTAAATTTACCTCGTAATGTTCAAAGTTAAATGCTTTGCTAGTCATTGAAGCAAAATGTCCGTGCGTAAGATGACCTCCATGAGAAAGTTCCATTGCCAAGACTTTGTCACCGATATCCAGTACAGAAAAATAGACTGCAAAATTGGCAGATGATCCCGTATGTGGCTGAACATTTGCATGCTCTGCGCCAAAAAGCTCTTTCATCCTGTCAATGGCTAGATTTTCAATAATGTCCACATGCTCACATCCGGCATGATACCTTTTCCCTGGATACCCTTCAATTGTTTTGTGATTCAACACCGATCCCATTTCTTCAAGAATAGATTGTGGCATATGCGTTTCAGATGCCACAAGATCAATTGTATTTTCTATTCTTTCTGCTTCTTGTGAAATTAAAACTGCTATTTGGGGATCATCATGTTTTAGGTATTTCATTCTTTTTCACCTTCAGAACTAAATCACCAAGGCTATACTATTTCACAGCATTTATAAAATCTGCCAATAACCCATAAGCTGTAGTATGTGGCCCGGGGTCTTTTTCTACGACAGAGAGATCGCCCAAAACATCGGTTTTGAATTCGACGATGGAGGATGTTCCTTCCACGCTGTAGATCGGGGAGGTGCTGGGGATCAGTTCGGGGGCAACTTTGGCAGAAATAATTTTGTCACCATCACGCTCGGCAGAGCAGATCAGTTTATAGCGTTTGCCTTCTTTAAGCGCATTAGCGACCATTTCGGGGGTGATATTTCGCACGCCTTCTCGCTCTACCTCTTGTGGTTTGAGCGGAATACCCATTAATACAGTGACAAGAGCGGCAACTTTGATCGCTGCGTCCCAGCCATCCACATCCCCGGAGGGGTCTGTTTCTGCGATGCCAATATCTTGGCAGTGTTTTACGGCTTCGTCGAAAGAGTCACCACCTTCGAGACGGGACAGAATCAAGTTTGTTGTCGAGTTTAAAATTCCTTTAAACGAGAGCAAGTTAGATGCAGGGATGGCTTCGCGGAAAAGAGAAAAGATGGGTGCACCATCCATAACAGTAGATTCGTGTAAAAAGCCTACACCATTCGCATCCGCTAAATCTTTTAATTCTTGATAGGCGTGAACAATAGGCCCCTTATTTGCAGTGCAGACGTGCATGCCCAATTCCAGCGCGTTTTTGATATGGTCAAGGGCAGGCTGCCCCGTTTCGTAGTTGGCAGAAGTGTTCTCGAAGAGCACATCCGCTTTGCATTTTTGAATAAAATCGAAAGAATCTTCGACCAATTCAGAAGTGAGCAAAGAGAGCGATTGAGAAGCACGCATGAGTTCTAGCGCGCCGAAAAGGTCGATGCCATTTTGGTTTACGAGCGAACCATGTGAGCCGGTTGCGATGCCCGTGACCGAAAAAGTGATGTCGTGTTTTTCTTTGAGTTCAGTTTTTTT
The DNA here is from genome assembly GCA_024224815.1 of Chloroflexota bacterium. Lineage (GTDB taxonomy): Bacteria > Chloroflexota > Anaerolineae > Anaerolineales > Villigracilaceae > Desulfolinea. Next base: position 2,842 of record JAAENC010000700.1, on the reverse strand, counting down.
GCGAATCAGCAATTGCGCAAGTGCGCGCCCGACATTGCCAAAACCAAGAAATGCGAGTTTGTAGTGTGCCATTTTTTCTCCAAAGTTTAAGGGTAGGGGCGGGTCTGAGACCCGCCCCTACAATTTATGAAAGTATACCAGCCATGCTATAATTTTTGCTATCTCAACCGCCAAAGGAGAGCTTTATGTACGATAAAAATAAATTATCGCAAATAGAAGAAAATCTTAAGAAATGGGAAGAGGGGACACTAAAGAAAACAACAGACCGATATCCAGAGAGAAGCGAGCGTTTTATAACGACATCATCGGAGGAAGTCGAGCGGCTTTATACGCCCGCCAGCATCCCCGACTTCGATTACGAACGTGATTTGGGCTTGCCCGGTGAATACCCCTTTACGCGTGGCGTTCACCCCACCATGCACCGTGGCAAATTGTGGACAATGCGCATGTTTGCCGGTTTTGGTACCGCTGAGGAAACGAACGCCCGCTTCAAGTATCTGCTCGGCGAAGGGCAGACGGGGCTATCAATCGCCTTCGATCTTCCCACATTAATGGGCTACGATAGCGACGCGCCTGAAGCCTTGGGCGAATTTGGTAAATGCGGCGTTGGCATTTCATCTTTACGAGATATGGAAATTCTGCTCGATGATATTCCTTTGGATAAAGTCTCCACAAGCATGACAATCAACTCGCCCGCATCCATTATTTGGGCAATGTATATCGCGGCGGCAGAAAAAAAAGGCGTAAAAAGAGCGCAATTGCGCGGCACGCTCCAGAACGATATTCTCAAAGAATATATTGCGCAAAAAGAGTATATCTTCCCGCCTGAGCCTTCAATGCGGCTCGTAACCGACACTATCGAATTTGGCACAAATGAACTCCCGCTCTGGAATACGATCAGTATCTCCGGCTACCACATCCGTGAAGCTGGCTCAACCGCCGCACAGGAATTGGCATTCACTTTGGCTGACGGATTTGAATACGTCCGCTGGGCGCTAGAGCGCGGTTTGGATATTGACGATTTTGCCCCCCGACTTTCACTTTTCTTCAACTCGCATAACGATTTCTTCGAAGAGATCGCCAAGTTCCGTGCCGCACGCCGCATTTGGGCGCGCGAGATGAAAGAGACTTTCGGGGCAAAAAATCCACGCTCTTGGCTGATGCGTTTTCATACCCAAACGGCGGGGGCATCGCTCACAGCCCAACAACCAGAAATCAATGTGGTGCGTGTAGCTTTACAAGCCCTTGCTGGCGTTCTCGGCGGGACACAATCTCTGCACACAAACAGTTTAGATGAAGCCCTCGCGCTCCCCTCCGCAGAAGCCGTGACAATTGCCCTGCGTACGCAACAAATTATCGCCGAAGAATCGGGGGTGACGAATACCATTGATCCGCTCGGCGGCTCTTTCTTTGTTGAAGCGCAGACCAATAAGATCGAAGCGCAGACCTACGATTATTTCCGTCGCATTGAAGATTTGGGCGGCATGTTGCCCGCTATAGATAAAGGTTTTTTCCAGAGCGAAATCTCAGATGCCGCTTATCGTTATCAGCGTGAAATTGACCAAAATGTCCGTCGGATGGTTGGGGTGAATGCTTATAATGACGACAAACCTGTCTCTATCCCCATTCTTGAATTCGACCCCGATGGCTACAACCGTCAGGTTGCACGCCTGAACGATATCCGCAAAACCCGAGATAATGAACAGGTCAAGAAAACGCTCAATCAACTGCGTAATGTCTGTGAGGGCACTGAAAATACGATGCCCTATATCATTAACGCGGTGAGCGCTTACGCCACCCTCGGCGAGATAGTGGACGTGATGAAAGATGTATTTGGTGGCTACGAAGAACCGACGTGGATTTAGGATCCAAGTTCAAATTGAGTTAGAAATACTACTCTAACCGAAAAGCCTTGCCCGTGCTAGTAATCACGGACAGGGCTTTTTTTATCTAACGAAATATTCACCTGCCTGCGTTTTTGCTGTCCCAACAATTGTAAACTATGATTTCAGGTTGCATTTTCGCGTCGCGTATTCTCCTGCGAAGCAGGTCAGGTGCAATTAGGGTTGGGCGCATTTATTGAACCTAAACTACGCATTTCCATGCCTTTTCTAACAATTCACGATCCATTCTTGAGTTCTGAAATGATTTCATCTTGCTCAATTTCTCGAATTTCGGAATGGTTTCATGTACTCGTAGATGTGGCCAATCCGTTATTAAACGAAGAATAAGTGTCTTTATATAAATTGATCGATCAGTTAATAAATCAACAATAGTGGGAATATAAATTGGTGATTTTGATGCGGCGGCACTAGAAATATAAAGAAACCTTGATCCCGAATCTCCTTTTGTCATTTTTGATATAAGCAAATTAGGGATCAAATCCGCAACCGCTATGAGCAAATTTGCTAGAGGCATACTAATATCTCTGATATCAATGTTTTCAGGTTTTGTGTACAAGTCATTTGAAACAATCTCAAATACTTCTTCTGGATTTTCTCGCAGTTCATTTGTGGTTTCGGCAGAAGGTTCTATATACTCAACCTTCATAGAATTTGCAAAATCTTTGATATATGTATTTATGGTTGTTAGTAATTTTTCATTCATTTGATTATCTTATATGTTTTTGTTTTTTGCCTAAAAAATAATTGAATTTGCACTTGAAACAATGCACGTTATGCGCCCAACGTCGCGTTAAGCGGCTGACCTGCCCCCCAAAACCTGATCCAAGTAGAATGTTACGGATCAGGAAAAAGGAGACAGACAATGCCAAGAAAACGACGCTATTCAACTGAACAGATAATTAAAAAACTGCGAGAAGCGGATGTGCTGCTGAGTCAGG
>JAAENC010000699.1 GCA_024224815.1 Chloroflexota bacterium | reverse complement strand
TTATGGTAAATAATGATGAATTAAAAGAAAAAATGGAAATGTTTATAATTGGTGTTAGTGATAATGGACAATTACTTGGAAAAGATAAAAATGGGAAGCTATTTGAATTGCATCCTGATGGAAATTCATTCGATTTTTTGCAAGGATTGATTTGTCGTAAAGCAAATGTATTGGACACATCTTGTCTGTGACCTTAAAAAACAGTATATTCAGCTTGGCAAACAACAGCTCAAAGTCAAACACCAATGAATTAAAAGTTGACAATGATGATTATGGTTTGTTTGTACTTTAATATTTAATTGTGAATTGTACATAGAATTAATATATAGTATGTTTTCAACAATCAATCGTTCATTTAGAGTAAGTGTGTCACTGAAAAGACAAATAGATTTGTTGTTTTATTGTATCTATTTGCTGATGTATTTGTCACTGTATTTGTTGTCTTTGTTGTTGTATTTGTTGTCTTTGTTGTTGTATTTGTTGTATTTGTTATTCTATTTGTTATTGCTATTTGTCATTCCATTTGTTGTCGTGTTTGTCATTCCATTTGTTGAATTTGTTGTTGTTTGTTGTTGTGTTTGTTATTTCATTTGTTGTATTTGTCATTTTATTTGTTGTCTTTGTTATTTCATTTGTTGTATTTGTTATCGCATTTGTTGTTATTTGTTATGCATTTGTTTCTATTTGTTGTTCTATTTGTTGTTTTTATTTGTTGTTTTGTTTGTTGTTCTATTTGTCGTATTTGTTGTTCTATTTGTTATTGTTTGTCGTATTTGTTGTTTATTTGTTGCTGTGTTTGTTGTTTAAAAAAAAATTTGTTGTTTTATTTGTCTTTTCAGTGACACACTTACTATTAAGAAAAATAAATATTAAGAGAAAAATTGTATCAATTCCAGCTGCAAATATTTCATTGAAACAGATAACTGTAGGCACAAGAACTGATATTTAATTTGTGTTTAAATATTAAATGTAAATATCTTGTCGTTATATAGAATGATAGAATGCTTTATACATTTGATGGAGTTGTGATAATTCCATGGTAAAAAACTCAATTTCATGCGAAATACCATGACAGTGAAAACATCAACATAAATCAAACGTGTAAACAACCTCCCGCAAAATAATTAAATCAAGCTTCAAACAATGAAATAATTTCAAAATTTTATCATTGGTTGCAATTATCAGCAGAATTATGGCATTCAGTTCTTTAATAAATAACACAATGCAAATATGACGTCAAAATTATCATTTTCTGATTATTTCAAATCGAATCTCGACAATCTATACATCATTTCGAGAAGCTAATTTTCTATATTTTGATGTTATAACATCACTTTTTATTACATATTCTTATTGAATTAGATTTTTATATTTTTTCAAAAAAATGATGCTCACACCAATAAATTTGCATTAGAAACAGTCAATTATAAAAAAATCCGAAGCAAAACTGGACGAATGTTTCTGAAATTACTCACCAAACAACAAAAACTCCAAACTCAATCAATCTCACTTTTTAAAGAATTTTAGTATTTTAAAAGAATTTTATTTTATT
>JAAENC010000698.1 GCA_024224815.1 Chloroflexota bacterium | reverse complement strand
TTGTGGTACAATCTTCGCCGCTCTCACCGTGGGTGAGAAGCATATCTCACACGTTTCTGGACTTACCCTGCGTGCCGCGGATCAAAAAAGAGCGCGGTCGGGGCAAGGAAGAAGGAAACGGAGGAAAAAAACGTAAAGGAGTATTACCCCTCATGGCTAAAATCATTTCTATGAAAGCCTTGCTCGAAAGTGGCGTCCACTTTGGGCATCGAACCAACCGTTGGAATCCGAAGATGGCAGAATATATCTTCACCGAACGCAACGGCATCCACATTATTGACTTACAACAAACTGTACATGCTATCAAAGAAGTTTATGGTATCGTCAGCCAAGCTGTTTCTGACGGTGGCGAAATTCTTTTTGTTGGCACAAAACGACAAGCTCAGCAAACTGTTGCAGATGAAGCAGAGCGCTGTGGCATGCCCTATGTTAACGAACGTTGGCTGGGTGGTTCACTCACAAACTGGCCTACCATTTCAAAACGTATTGCAGAACTGGAACGTTTGGAAAAAATGCAAGAAAGCGGCGAAGTTGATCTCTTGACCAAAAAAGAAGGTCTCATGATCCAACGCCAGGTCGATCGTTTGCACCACCGCCTTTCTGGCCTAATTACCATGAAACGCGTCCCGAAATTGCTCTTTGTCGTCGATATCGGACGCGAGCAAGCAGCCATTCACGAAGCGAATTTGTTGAAAATTCCCGTTATCGCAATGGCAGATACAAATTACGATCCCCGTTATATTGATTATGTTATCCCCTCAAACGACGATGCGATCCGTGCCATCAAATTGATCGTTGGCACAATGGCAAATGCCGTTCTCGAAGGCAAATCTGCCCGTGAGGAAGAAGAGGAAGAAGCCCAAGCCGCTGCTGAAGCTCTCCCTGCAAAACGCTCACAACGCAAAGCAAGCAAAGCCGTTGCAGACGCTTCTGACCTGAGCGACGAAGAATTGCTCGGCGCAGCCACACTCAAGAAAATGAGCGACGAACGCGAAGCTGCCCAAGCTGAAGCTGCTCCAGAAGAAAAAACCGAAGAAGCACCAAAAGCTGAAGAAGCTGCAGCAAAAGATACCGCTGCAGAAGAAAAAGCAGAATAATCCCTAGAGAAGAAAATAGAGGCACCATGGAAATTACAACTGAAATGATCAAAGAATTACGCGCCACAACCGGTGTAGGTATTCTTGAATGTCGAAAAGCCCTGCAAGAAGCAGAAGGCGATTATAAAAAAGCCGTTGATTATTTGCGCCAGAAAGGAATGGCAAAAGCTGCCAAACGTGCAGACCGAGATGCATCTGACGGTGTTGTTGAGCTATATTCACACGGAGATGGTCGCGTTGGCGTAATGCTTGAACTCAACTGCGAAACCGATTTTGTTGCTCGTGGCGAAACTTTTCGCAAATTAGCACATGAGATCGCTTTGCAAATTGCTGCTGCATCCCCGCTTTTTGTAACAGAAGACGATATTCCTGCCGATGTTCTTGAGCACGAAGCAGAAATTGCTCGCAAACGCTCTGTTGAAGAAGGCAAACCTGAAAATATCATTGAAAAAATTGTAGAAGGCAGATTACGAAAATACAAAGAAGAAATTTGCCTAATGCAGCAAAAATATATTCGTGATGACAGCTTGACAGTGAAAGATCTCATTATGGAGAACGTAGGTTCTCTTGGTGAAAACATCGTTATTCGACGCTTCCAGCGCTGGGAGTTAGGCGAACACCTCGCTGATTAAATTTCAACAAAAAAAGGTCAACCATACGGTTGACCTTTTTTATATCTATAAGCCGCATTCAAGAAGGAGAAAATATGTCAGAACTAAAATATAAACGTGTCTTACTCAAATTGAGTGGAGAAGCATTATCTGCACCTTCAGGATATGGGATAGATGTCTCTGAAGCCGAAGCCATCGCAAAGCAGATCAAAGATATATACGAAATGGGCGTAGAAATTGTTATTGTGATTGGTGCCGGTAACCTGTGGCGTGGCAAACAAGGTCTAGACCGAGGCATGGATCGAGCAACAGCCGATTATATGGGCATGCTGGCAACCGTAATGAATGCAATGACCCTCATGGATGCCCTTGAGCGAGATGGCATTATGACGCGCGTACAAACGGCGCTCGAAATGCGCACCATAGCGGAGCCCTACATCAGGCGGAGAGCGATCCGTCATCTCGAAAAAGGGCGTGTTGTTATTCTTGGGGCAGGAACGGGAAATCCCTATTTCTCGACAGACACAGCAGCAGCTCTACGCGCAATGGAAATTGGCGCAGATGTGCTTATCAAGGCGACAAAAGTTGATGGCGTTTATGATTCTGACCCCAAAGAAAACCCTGACGCAGTGAAATTTGACCGACTGGACTATATAGAAGTACTTAACCGTCGCCTTAACGTCATGGATAGCACAGCAATCTCTCTTTGTATGGATAATGAGATGCCAATTTTGGTGCTAAATCTTTGGGACCAAGGTGCAATCCAGGCAGCCTTAAACGGCGAAGAAATAGGCACAATAGTTACTTCCTAGAGCACGGCATAAGCTTGCCATGCGTGCAAATTTTCTAATTTTAAGGTATCCTTATGTGCGAGACACTCACCGAAAAATAGGAGGCTGATGTGCTAAATGACATTCAAGCAGATGCCAAAAAACGTATGCAGGGAGCTATTCAAGCGTTAGAAAATGATTTATTACGCATTCGCACAGGACGGGCAAACCCCGCATTAGTAGAACACATTCGTGTTGAATACTATGGTGTTCCCACGCCTTTGCAACAATTGGCTTCAGTTGGCGTCCCTGAGCCACGTACTATTTTAATCAAACCATTTGACCCCTCAACTCTTAAAGAAATAGAACGAGGGATTTTGGCCTCAGACGTGGGATTAACCCCCAACAACGACGGGAAAGTCGTGCGCCTAAACTTGCCTCCGTTAACCGAAGATCGTCGCAAAGAATTAGTTAAAGTCGTTAACCGCCGCGCCGAAGAAGCACGCGTATCCATACGAAATATTCGTCGCGACCTAATTCGCGACTTGCGTGATTATGAAAATGAAAAAATGATTTCAGAAGATGAGCAAAAAAGGGGAGAAGATGATCTTCAAAAAGAGACAGATCTCTTCGTTGGAAAAATTGACAAGCTCTATGAAACCAAAGAAGCAGAAATATTAGAAGTTTGAGAAAATAATGGGCGAAACCTTTCAAATCCCGCCCGAGAAAACACCCAAGCACGTTGCCATCATTATGGATGGCAACGGTCGCTGGGCGTTGTCGCGCGGAAAACCACGCCTTGCCGGTCATCGAGCAGGGACAGAGAATCTGCGCAGAGTTATTCGTGCCTCTGTTGAGTTTGGGGTTAAATATCTCACTATCTATGCCTTTTCTACAGAAAACTGGGGGCGTCCTCCTGCAGAAGTAAGAGGGCTTATGCACATTTTCGAAAACGTCATAGACCATGAGTTGGAAGAACTTCATCAAGAAGGTGTTCAACTACGTCATATAGGACGGCTTGAAAAATTAACTCCAAAACTCCATAAAAAAGTATTGGCAGCGATCGAGCTAACAAAAAATAATACGCGTCTCGTACTAAATATTGCCTTTAATTACGGCGGACGTGACGAGATCGTTTACGCTGTCCAAAATATGCTTCAGGATGGTGTCTCAGCAGAAGAAGTTAATATCGAGTTAATCAACAAATACCTCTTCACTGTCGGTAGCCCAGACCCAGATCTAATTATCCGCACCTCGGGAGAATTACGCACAAGCAATTTTTTGATTTGGCAAAGTGCTTACTCTGAGTGGTATATCACCCCCACCTTTTGGCCGGATTTTGACAAAAAAGAATATGCGAAAGCACTTCAAACCTATGCCGACCGCGACCGTCGCTATGGCGGTGTATCAGATGAACATTATGAGTAAAATAATATGCTAAAACGCCTTACTACTGCCCTCGTACTTGCCGCAATCGGACTTCCTGCAACAATTTATGGGGGCATTTTCTTTTGGTTAATGATGGCCTTTTTCTTAACCTACGCTGCATGGGAGTATGTTAACCTAATGCGCGGGGCAAATTTTGAACCAGCTCCGTTAATCTCAGTTGCTGGCGTATTAGCCATTTTAATCGCTCGCACACAATTTCCCACTTATGAGAGTGCCGTTTTTACCGCTCTTGTGCTGCTGGCAATGGCCTATCATTTAAATGCCTTTGAACGAGGCAGAGATCAGGCCGCAGGCGATTTTGCCATAACTGCCACAAGCTTAATATATATGGGCTGGATCGGTTCGTACCTCGTCAAATTACGTGAGTTGCCTGGGGGGCTATGGTGGTTTTTCCTCATACTGCCTACCATCTGGTTTGCAGATTCTGCGGCATATTTTGTAGGTAAAAACTTCGGTAAAAATAAATTAGCCCCTCGCCTAAGCCCAAAAAAAACATGGGAAGGCTACTGGGGAGGTGTATTCTTTGGCACGCTAAGCGGTGTTCTTTTTGCTTGGCTTTGGCGAAATAATATAGACGTTACTTTACTTGGCGGCGCATTGATCGGTTTAGTGATGTCCTTGCTCACAACACTTGGCGATCTCGGCGAGAGTATGATCAAAAGACAAGCAAATATCAAAGATTCAAGCCAACTATTCCCTGGGCACGGCGGTGTTTTTGACCGTATCGACACATGGCTTTGGGCTGCGCCTTTGGGATATTATCTTGTCACTTGGTTTTTTCTATAAATTTTCCTAAAATCGCATAAAATCAAAGCCCGCTCACATAAAGAGCGGGTTTTTTATCTTAAATTGTGAAATCTCTAAGAAAACTCATATTGCCCTTTTTCAAGGAAAGGCTATAATAATATTACATTCAAATTAACCTTCGGGGCAGGGTGACGCTTGAAAAAGCGAATTCCCGATCGGTGGTAAAGCCCACGAGTGCTAAGTTTATAGAAGCACATGATTTGGTTAAATTCCAAAGCCGACGGTATAGTCCGGATAGTAGAAGGTCTTCAAGCAATGCCAAAATCTTGGCATTGGCTGTGTATTTGCCCCGAAAACATCATGTTTTCGGGATTTTTTGTGCAAATTGCCTGCCAATCTGCTTGTCTACTATTACGCCCTGCAAGGAATTTTTGCAAGGCGTTTTCTTTTACCTTAAATTTCTGTAGCATATCCATCACAAGTATAAAAACTATGGACATCAACATCACGCATAAACTCAAAAAAAATGCTCAACAAGGAAGCTTTTGGATTACGCTACTCTCTCTTTTTCTGGCTCTAGCGGGATGGCAGCTCGCCGTATATTTTACTGAGTTGCCTGCCTTCATCCTCCCTTCTCCGGCAGATGTAGGGAATCGCTTCGCGCGAACACTCGCCGATGGAAGCTTGCTACGCCACTCGATCGTGACACTCGGCGAAGTACTGCTCGGGCTACTGACCGGAACCGCAGCAGCTACCTTTTTAGGATATTTGCTTGCTAAATCGCGTCTCTTTGAGCGAATTCTCGCGCCCTATCTTGTTGCCAGCCAAGCCATTCCTGTCGTCGCAATAGCGCCTCTTCTCGTCATCTGGTTTGGACCAGGCATTTTCTCCAAAATACTAATTTGCGCGTTAATCGTCTTTTTCCCCGTTTTAGTGAATACCGTTGTCGGTGTCAGGGCTGTCCCAGCCGCCCTACGCGACCTGATGCGCTCTTTACACGCTACACGCTGGCAAATGCTACGTTATCTTGAAATCCCCGCCGCACTGCCCGTTTTTCTTGGTGGCTTACGGATTGGCGCCGCGCTCTCTGTTATTGGTGCGGTGGTCGGAGAATTTGTAGGCGCAGATCAAGGTCTGGGATTTTTGATCAACGTTGGGCGCGGACAATATGATACAGCGCTTGTTTTCGTTGCCATTTTTGCCCTGATTATACTTGCGCTCACTTTATATGGCATTGTTGCCTGGCTGGAAAATTATCTACTCAAATGGCAAGCCTGGCGACGGCAGTGAAAAAATGTAGGTCATGCTTTTAGCATGACCTACGCTCTGCTCGCAAAAATGAATTTCTCATTGTCTATGTAATTTAAAAATCCTTCTTTTCAATAAAGAAGGATTTTATTTTTCTGTTGCTTTTTATAAGATTATATACTTTCTACAAAACGCTCAACGGCTTCTGCAATTTCTCGGGGTTTTTCGAGCATGACCATATGCCCGGCACCTTCTATAAGCCTTAGCTCAGAGTTGGGCATTTGCTCATGAAGAAGTTTCGAATAATTAGGCGGGGTCATTTTATCTTCTGTGCCGCAAAGGATGAGAGTGGGTTTTTCGATTGTAGAAAGTTCTTCGCCAATATCAAAATTATCGCAAGCGATAAAATCTCCGTAAAGAACGGTGGGGCGTGTTTCGAGCATTCGTTGGGCGGCAAGTTCTTTCAGACGAGAAGGTGTTTCTGTGCCAAAAGATGCTTCGGTAATATTTTTGACTGCGAGAGAGAATGTTGCTTCGTTTGCGGTGTTTTCTAAAATTGACGGAGCCACGCGTAAGCGACTTCCACTGCCCATTAAAACGAGAGCAAGTACACGGTCAGGGGCGTTTAAAGCAAATTGAAGGGCAATGGCGCTGCCCATCGAGTGGCCGATGATGATGGCGGCTGGCAAGTTTGTCGTATCCATAAAATTTTGAATACTTTGCACATAGTCACTGACCGATTGGCTGCCTATACCCTCTGATTTTCCATGACCGGGGAGGTCGATAGCTGCGATTTTATATCCGTTTAGGCGGCGTAATTCGGGAGGGAAATGAAGGTGTGTGCCACCTGCGCCGTGAATGAGGATAAAAGGTGGCGATGAAAGATTTTCTGCTTCATGGGAGAAGTAGTATAGACTTGCTGCAGTTGGCATGGGGACCTCTATTTTGAGCGGTGAAGACGATCTGCGGCATCTTCAGTGAGTGGAATAAAGACCTGCACATTGGTCCCCTTGCCGAGTTTTGAGTCAATGTGGAGTAATCCGTTAATTAACTCTGTGCGTTCCTTGAGATTGACCATGCCTAGTGAGCCGCGTTTTTCATAATTTGTATTGACTTCTTTTACATCAAACCCGCCTCCGTTGTCCATGATCTCAAGAACGACCAAGCTATGTTCTAAAGAGCGCAGGCGAACTTTGATCAGGTTGGCTTTGGCATGTTTTCGTGCATTATTGACAGCTTCTTCTGAGATGAAAAAGATGACACCTTGTTTCCCCATTTCCAGATTTTCTATAATTTTGTCGTCTACTTCTATTGCTACGTTTTGGTTGAAAGTTTCAACCATTTTCTCTGCCATTGATTCCAGCGCGGCGCGTAAACCCTGCGATTCAAGCACAAGCGGGCGCAGCGTAAAGAGCATATGACGGATCTCTTTTGTTGTGCGCCGTGCTAAATCCTCGGTACGAATCAGTTCGCCTTCTACTTTATCGGGCGCGCGGGTGAGCATCATACGGATCAGATTTAGGCGCATCGCGATTGCAGAAACAGATTGAGTTGGGCCGTCATGCAAATCGCGGGCTAGTTTTTTGCGGGCTTCTTCCTGGACTTCGATCATGCGCTCTTTTTCCTCGACCAAGTCTTGGTAAAGACGCGCATTTTGAATGGCGATCACAGATTGCCGTCCGATAAGCTCGAGCATTTCGCGGCGTTCAGATGTTAAATATTCGGGGTCAGGGTGTGCAAAAAGAAGCACGCCATAAACGTTAAAACCTGTTCGCAAAGGTACACAATAACTCGAAGTGCAAGAACGTAATGCAATTACACCGCTTAATTCAGGGTCGTGACCTACACTTTGGGTCAGTACGGGTTCGCCCTCTTCGATTGCGCTCCCCAAAATGCCTTCTGAACCAGAAAAAACGCGGCGTTGGTCTGCTGTGGTAAATCGTCGCGCCGATTTTACAACAAGTTCGTTGCCTACAAAAAGTAAAACCGCACTAACTAGTTGGTCTCTAAAATCTTCGTCTTCGTCGGGGTGCATGGCTCGTACACTTAAGTCGAGCGCACTTTCTAGTACGCGCCTATAGCTAAGTGTTGCGTTGAGCGTCGTTGTCAATTCGTAAATGGCTCGTAGGCGTTCATTTTCTACGTGTTGTCTTTTTAGCTCGTTTTTTTCCTGTTTTTCTCTCATCCGGCGTAAGCTGTTAATCAATTGGTTGCTTAAAAAGCCAAATAAAAGCCCTAGAGCCAAAGTAACTACAGCCGCAATTGCGCCCGCGGGCAAAGACCCGGCAGGCATGCCAAAATAAGAAAAAGCAAGCGAGGCAATTGCCATTACGCTTGCTGCGAGCACGCCACCCCAAATCTCAAAATAAATTGCGCCACTTAATATCGGTAAAATACCAACCCAAGAGACAGTCCCTGTCAATCCTTTTTCTAGTAAAAAGATCAATATTGCAAATGCAATGTCGGCAAGAATGGCTAATTGTCTATGATAATTTAAGCGGATATTTAACCCAGCCATCACGCTCCACCCCAAATTCCCCAGAGCTAGGATAAAAAGCGGCAGAAGAGAAATTAACTCTCTGTCTTTGCTTAACGCCACCGTGAGCGCGAAAAGCGTCATCCAGCGTAATGAAATTGCGAACCAATCAGCGATGTAGGGAGAGTTAAATTTTCGCATGCCTTTATGATACTCGAAAAAGTCCCTTAAATGACAGGGATTATATTAAAGAATTGAGAAGAATTCTACTTTAATAGCCCATATCTTGGAGGGCTTCGCCGAAACGCTCTTGCATTTGGGCTTGCTCGGCGCTGGTATACGCTTCTTTGTACCGACCAATTTTCCCTTTAAAGAAATGCAAACCTTGTTGCTCCGCATCTGCTTTGCCGGGACGATATTCTTCGATCACCGCTTTGAACTTCTCGTCTGCGGCATCCAGTTTGAGATAAGTAAGCAGCCGTTCCATTTCGGCATCGTAGTTGGTAAGCAGGTCTTCGTAGCGGGCGGTGAGCAGGTTTTTTTCGCTCATCCAATCTTCCCAAACCTTGACGTAATCGCTCATGAAGTCGAGGCTTTCTTCGAAGTTCGTTAAACGGGAGAAGAAATTAGGGCGGCCTTTATCAATGGAGCGTTGGCCGTATTCGTAGGCAGAGAGCATCGCGTCGCGCGGGTCACGGTAAATGTAGAGGGTCTGTAGCAAGCCCAGAGACGAGAGCGTTTTCCATCCAAGTGTGGGGCCAGCGTGCGCTTTGAGCACAAAATCCTTGCCCATTAAGGCGGGAATCATCACCATCCCCAATCGTCTTAAGGATAAAACACCGATATTTACATTTACTTCGGTGAGAATGCTTTGTAGTTTATATCGCTCTCGAATTTCGCGGGCTTCGTCGTAACCTGCGGCTTCCATTAAGTCGTGGATGATGTTGTAATGCCAGCCAGAACCTGCGCGGGGCATCCCAACGGATAGTACGATCATAAGTGCTCCTCTAAGCCCCCACCTGCCCTCCCCCGTTTCACGGGGGAGGAACTGTTCTCCCCCCACTTGCGGGGGGAGCTAGAGGGGGGAGATATTGATGTTATGCCTAAAATAATCCCAAAATTGACCCATAGCTCAGCCATGGCGAAGGAATCTTGCATGAGGTCATAGGTAAGAATAGCGATAAATGAGAAAAGTCCGGCTGTGCCGATGAGTTTGTTTTGGCGAAGGGATTTTGCGATTTCTGCCAAAATGGCGAGTAGAAAGCTAAGAAAAATAGTAAAGCCAAAGATGCCTGTTTCGGCTAAAAGACGTAGATAAAGATTTTTAGAGTTGGGGTAAAGTTGGCTTGTGGGTGTAAGTTGTTTTGTGATTTCGGGGTTATTATAGAGCGCCCAATCGGGGAAATAATCAAAAAGATAAAGCCCGCTGCTACCAAGCCCTGTTCCCAAAATTGGATAATCTAAAAATAGCTGCGTTTCTGCCCAAAGATAGGTGAAACGCCCTCCGGCATTGGTTTTGACAAAATAATCGGAGATGCTGGTCGCTTCGACTTTCCAGAGACGATTGACATAATTTTGTCCTGCCAAAAAGGAGATGCCTCCCCATACAACCGCGACAACGAGAATAACGATGATAACGCGGACACCGATGCTGTAGAGTGACGAACCGCCAAGGCCCGAAGTACGCCAAGTTTTCTTTAAGGGCCGCGAACTTTTTGTTCTTGGCGTTTCTGAAAAACTTTTGGCGCTCTCTGCGTCTTGGTGGTTAAAAAACCACTTAAAAACGCGTAAAATTGCCCTTCTTCCGCTGATGAGCAATGTTAAGCCAGTTGCGACAATCCCAATTAACAAGCCACCGCGCGAATAGGTTAAGAAAAGCGTAGCCAGAGTACCGAGCAAAAGCAGCGGCTCAAGCCAGTTATATTTCGTCGCACGGAAACGTAATAAAAGTGAAGCGACTAACCAAGGGAGGTATAAAGTAACGATCTGCCCCGCAAGCCAGGAGGCTTCAAAGGCAAAACCGGATACGCGACGTAATTTTGGGATGCCGCGCATTGAGAAAAGTAATTGCCACTCAGAGACCTGAGATTTTGTAAGCAAGGGTGTATAGAAAGCGAGCGCCTGAACACCAGCCCAAAGCATCGTCAGGAAAAGACCGGCATAAAGCCATTTTAGCGAGTGGCGTAGATCATCTTTGTCTTTGTGCATCCATAATGCGGCGATGAAAAAGGATAGCCCGATTCCAAATGTGATAAAAGCACGGAGGGCGCGCCCCCAATATTCATGTCCGCGCATGGGAATTGGCGAGAGAAGTGCGCCCGCGCCTGTTGTAAAAAGAAGAGCAAATAAAAAGAACAGTAGAGGTAAAAGGGGATTGCTCCAGGGGAGTTTTATTTCTTTGCGCCATAAACGTAGTAATAAAACCAGAAAAAGCAAAGCCAAAGGATAAAAAGCCAAAGGACGGACGTAGGTGTGTTTTCCTAAAAAGGGGAAATAGCGAAAACTGGTCACCGGCAAGGTGAGCAAAACCAGCCCCCACAGAATGCGAGAGAGTTTTTCAAGGTTTATCCATGCAGGAACGACGTTCACGAAGTTTTTCTTTTTTCTTCTGTCGTGAATATCTTTTTTATCAGCCATTCATTTTCCCTGAAAACAAAATGCCCAAGGTGGCCAAAAAGAGCATCCCCGTTGCACCGAAGAAAACATATTCCCCAAGAGAATTTGTGCGCGTAATCGGCAGAGATTCTTTCTGGCTGAACGATGTTTCTAGATAAGAAGTAATGCCCAAAGAATTTGCTTCTAACGCTGTAATTTCTTCTTCCACACCAGCGAGCGAGATATCGCCATTTTCCAGCGCGATTCTCATCGCATTTAGTGCAAACGCATTCACAGCGCCTTCCTGAACTTGCTGATTAAAACTCCCTGCCCACAAGGAAACAATTTTCTCCGCACGCGCAGCATCAGCATCGTCGGCGTAAAAATGCCATGCCCCATCTTGCGGATGAGATAGCTGGAGACGCTCGTTGCGTAAACTTGCTACCGTTAAATCATCAAATTCCTGCGTAACAGCTTCTATCGTTTCATCCGACCACGCAACTTCGACCAGTTTGCGCGTTTCACGTTCAAGATAATAAAAGAGATCGCGGTCATTTCCTTCTGTTAGCGATTCTTCAAGGTTGAAATCGACAACCACTGTCGCCTGTGCGCGATAATCGGGAGGAAAAGCGTAATAAGCTCCCGCGCCCAAGAGTGCACCTAAAAGAGAGAATAAAAGCCAAAATTTCCACGCGCGCAAAAGGCGCAAGAAGTCATTTAATGAGGGGGGAGATAAAAGCCATTTCATGAATATTTACCTAAATGTAGGGGCGGGGTGACCCCGCCCTTACTTACGCATTTTTCAAAGACCTTTCAATTTTTCGCCTGCGCCGCCAATTCCACCACGGGGCAATAATCTTACGAATAATATGTTTGGCATTGATGATCGAGAAAAAAGAGCCGCCATCTCTATAGTGAACGCGCATCATATCGGGCCAGCAGCGATCATCATCGGCGATGGATTTTGCATCGCTGTGCAAACGGAAATTTGCCCAATTTTTTCCCGGTAAATAGCGAAATTCACCGATCTGTGCTAAACGCACCCAAAGGTCATAATCCATTGCAAAATAGAAAGATTCATCGAGAGGGGCTACTTTTTTCCACCATTCAGCACGCCAAAAAGATGCCTGCTGCGGGATATGAACATATCCGCGCCTTAGCTTTTTAAGATCCGTTTGAGCAGCGTTGAATTTGCCGAATTCATAGCCATTTTCATCAATGAAATTGCAATCGCCATATACCAAGCCGATCTCAGGATTTTCCATCAAAAAGGCAACGGCTTCACGGATTGCGCCTGGTTCGTAGGTATCATCCGAGTTGAGCCACGCCAAAATCTGTCCATTTGCGCGGGCAAAACCCTTATTTAGCGCGTCTGTGTGCCCTTCATCTTTTTCAGAAACCCACCAAGCCAATTTATCGGCATAACGCTCAATAATCTCCGCGCTGCCGTCTGTTGAGCCGCCATCCACAATAATATATTCGATATTCGGATAATCTTGCGATAGCACCGATTCGATTGTCGCGGCGATATAGGCCGACTGGTTAAATGATGGGGTGATAATTGAGACCAGAGGCAAGCCTTGGGTCTCACCCGTCTCTTTGTTCCGAGTGTAAACGTTCGTTTCGGTCATTAATATCAAATTCCTTTTTAAGATATGAAGATATCCGCCTCATTTTACCCCACTGAGAGATTTTTCGTTATTCCCCAAGCACAAGGGAATAGATGTTTTCTATAGGCATAGAGTAGCCTTCGTTATATAGCGTGTCAAAACTTTTTGTGCCTAATATTTCTTTTGTTTTTTGCGTTATTGCCTCGATCACTCTCGTTTGTTGATGATTTGCTACGGCACTTTTTTCAAAAAGAGAAGCAAGTAATCCTAGCAACTGAACAGCTCTTTTTGGCTCGCCAACATCCAGATAAAATGATGCAAATGGTACTATGCCAAAAACAGCGCCTGTAGGTTCGCCTCCCCAATCACGCCAGTGGATTATGCTCCCTTGTAAATATTCTCTGGCTTTTTCAAACTCCCCTTTGCGTCGATAAATATCGCCTATTATGCCTTCCGGCAAGGTC
Organism: Chloroflexota bacterium; assembly: GCA_024224815.1. Classification (GTDB taxonomy): domain Bacteria; phylum Chloroflexota; class Anaerolineae; order Anaerolineales; family Villigracilaceae; genus Desulfolinea. The sequence goes on along the minus strand of JAAENC010000698.1, from coordinate 6,404 downwards.
ATATAAGGAACGGAGTTTACTGATTTAAGAACTTGATAGGATTGCTCAGCGTAGCTTATTGCTTCGTCAAATTTACCAAGCCGAGCAGTATTCTCAGATAAATTTGCTAATACAATTCCCTGTTGAATTGGGCGCTGGACATGGTTGCGTGAAATTTCCAATGCCCTCAAAAGGAGATCACAGGCTTTTTCATATTCCTGATTAATATCGCCGTATACACTTGCAAGATTATTTATACAAGAGGCTTCCCCCCGAAAATCACCTATTTTTCGTGTCAGTGCGAGCGATTCTTCATAATAGGCTATTCCTTTATTTGTTTGGTGCAAGTTCATACTTGCTGTCCCTGCCAAACGAAGCGCCTGTGAAATTTGCAAGTCATCCAGTTTTTCTCTCTGCTCTAGAACTCGATCTACCCATCCTGCGATCTCCGGGAGATGCCCTGCAATTTGAAAGGTCATCCAGATTTTCAACAACATATTTAAAGGAATCTGCGGCTTGTATCGGTCAAATGCCCAGGATACAACTGCGCGCAAATTATCTACTTCTTCCATTCCTATAATTTGATGCTGTCTATCTGTATAGCCTGATATATCTTCCACAACTTGTTGATAATAATCTGCGTGGCGTTGGGCTGTTATTTCTACTATGTTTGCTTTTTTTAGTTCTTCGCGTGCGTATTCTCGAATTACTTCAAGCATAGAGAAGCGCGTATTTTCTGTCAGGCTGCTTATCTCACGAATAAGGCTTTTATCCAGCAGAGAGGCTAAGGTGTCAAATATATCCTCATTCAACTCATCACCGAATATCGCTTCCAGAGCCTCTAAGTTGAAACCACCCCTAAAGATACCTAAGCGTAAAAATAAAGCTTTTTCATGCTCATCCAATAATTCGTAGCTCCAATGAACTGCGCCGTGCATGGTCTGTTGTCTGGCAGGTAGATTTTTTTTACCACCTTTCAGCAAAGAAAATGAGTTTTCTAACTTTTTGAGCATTAGCACAGGGTTTAGCAATTTTATCCGCGCTGCAGCTAACTCGATCGCGAGAGGTAAACCATCCAGTTTTATGCAGATTTTTGCGATATCTAAGATGTTGGCTTCTGTGAGCTGGAATTGTGGTTTGGCTGCCTGAGCGCGTTGAAGGAACATAATAATGGCTTCATTCTCAGAGAAATGCGCAAGCGTATTCTCTTTTAGGCTTAGGTCAGGCAAGCTTAATGGCGGTACAGGGTATTCATTTTCCCCATAGATATTTAGAATCTGCCTGCTTGACACAAGCACATTAAGATTGGGCGCAGCACTCATCAATTGCGCAATAATTGGCCCGGCATCTACGATCTGTTCAAAATTATCCAAGCCCAATAGCAAAGATTTATCTGCTAAATAGTCAATCAGTGTCTCTATAAGATCAGAGCCGGAGCCGATATTAATATCTAATACATCAGCTATAGATTGCGCAACTAGCGATGGGTCAAAAATAGATGCTAGCTCAACAAAGAAGACGCCATCCTGATAGTCATCAACCAACGTAGTCATAGATTGAAGCAATAAACGTGTTTTTCCTGTCCCTCCAGGGCCGGTCAAGGTGAGCAAGCGAAGATCGTCATTTTTGATTAGCGCTATAATCCCCTCTTGCTCACGTTTTCTGCCTAAAAAGGGCGTGGCTTGCACCGGTAAATTATTTCGCTTTAGATCAAGTGTGCGTAAAGTGGGGAAATCATCTGGAAGGGTGGAACTGACAACTTGATAGATTCGCTCAGGCTCTAATAGGTTCTTGAGATTATGAGACCCCATATCTCGGAGGGTGATACCTGTCGGCAACGAATCGTGGAGGTATTCTTGCGTGGCGTTAGACAATAATATTTGCCCCCCATGCGCAGCTGCTTCCAAACGAGCAACGCGGTTTAGCGCCTGCCCAAAGTAATCATTATCTCGTAATTCAGCATTCCCTGTATGAAGCGCTATTCTTACTTGAATATCAATATCATCTGGCCATTTTTCGGTAAGAAGTTTTTCTTGTATTTCCAGCGCAGCTTTTAGCCCATCTAACGCTATCGAAAATGCGGCATAGAAAGCATCTCCCACAGTTTTGAATACAAAACCCTGATTAGATTCTATGGTCTCACGCAAGATAGAATCATGCTTTTTTAAAGCCAACTTCATCGCTGTGGGGTGCTTTTCCCACAAAGTTGTACTACCCTGAATATCTGTAAAGAGAAATGTAATTATGCCCTTTGGCATGGATGGCATAGCCGAGTTCCTTGAAAATAGATTTTTTATGAAGAATATCTGGATTTATGCTGATGATAAAAACCAGTTTACCATGAGAGGTATTGCCTAAATAAATAAGAATGAAAATGTAATTCTTTTATCCCCACAGATTAAAAAACAGAAGCCATCCTTTAAATCTATTTTCGCTTCCTATTCGTCATATTCTAAATCGGATGAGTGGACACTGATCGCATCCACGCCATAATAATCTGCTGCGCCACGATTGACCCAATGATTTGGATCAACGTCAAATTCCTTGATTCCTGCCATCCCGTCCATTGGCGGGACAGCGATGTCCATGATACCACTATCTCGTTTGGATTGGATATAGGCATCGCGCGTGTCCCAGGCATCTGCATAAGTCTGAAACTTTGGGATTGTCTGGTAAGCTTGCCACGCGCCCCGCAGCGGATAAATTGCGGAGGCGGCGAGAAGCAAAGTTGCCAAGACCCGAAATTTTTCTCGTCCCAGCCACAGCCCCAGCAACGCCCCTTCGATGAAAAGTCCGCTTGTCATTATAAATCTTGCTGGAAAACGGACGCGTGCATCGGGATAAGAGAGGGCATAGGCACTAGGGGCAAAACTTGCGGCGATGAGGGCAAAGGTGATGATGGGGGCGAGGAGGAGTGCCCATCGCAAAATTTGGTTTTTTTCGCCGCCCCCCTCTAGCTCCCCCCGTAAAGGGGGGGAGAACCCACTCGTAATCAAAAAACCGACAAGCATTGTAAAAATGCTCGGCAAAGGTAAGGTCTTTAAAGTATCCGTAATAAAGCCGTAGGGGAAAATGAAAAGCCGTTGAAATAAAATAGATAATGCGACATTCCCGTCGCTGGAGCGGATGGCGTTGGCGGGGGAGAGAGCCATCACTGCGAGTGAAATAAGGGCGCCAAGCAGTGCTGCGCCAAGCAGAGTTGACGCGGGAATCCGTTTTTCTTTGGCACCGCGTATCCAGAAGGCAAGCAAGATCAAAATAAGGATGGCGATGTGCATCGCGCCGACCGTTTCTGATAATCCACCGATGATGAAGATGGCGAGGATGTTGAATAATCCCATCCCAAAAAGAGAAGCTTTAGAGCGGGGCTGGCCTAAGAATGCGAATATCCCTGCAAGGAGAAAAGAAAAAAAGACCAGCGGGAAGAAATAGGTGACAGAGGAGGATATCCAGTAAATGGATTGAAAGCGATTGGGTGCCTGTAAGATACTCAGAAAAATTAATAAAAGAGCAATAGATGAAAGCACCCAGCGAGGCAGTTTTGTCGCTATTCTTTTTTGCGCCTCGATCAAAAGCCAGCTCAATCCCAAAATCCACAAGAAGATCATTAATCCCGCTACCCATTTGATGCCCAACCACTGCTCAAAGGCAAAGATCGGCATTGTGGCGTAGCGATTGGAGACGTTGAGATATTTATCTACGCTAATTTGGAGGAGATTTTTTTCGCTTTGGAGAAGGGAAAGATGATAATAATCATCCGCGAGCAGACGGGTGAATGTACCGATATAGGCATAAACCGCAAGCGCGAGACCACCCGCGAAGGCTTGCAGAAGAAGCGCGTATTTATAGAGAGAGTCTTTATTGAGTTTCATCGGCTCTATTTAACCGCGCAAAGTGTTTTTTGTCCAATGGGGAGAGGGTAAGAAGTAAGGGCGACCGGCCGGTCGCCCTTACTTCTTATTCTTTGTGTCTCTTCCTGCAAACCAGACAATCACGCTGATGCTTAGCAACCCTATAAATTTTGCTAGACTCTCTTCATCGCTGTAGAGAAAATAACTGGCTAAAAAAAGAATAAGGGAAAATAAAAGACCTAATATAAGCACCAGAAAAAGAAACTTTCTAATCCAAGAGTGCTTTGAGCCAAAGAGAGAGTTATGGAGTAGAGTTCCTTTATAAGCACTTCTAGAATTTCTGCTATGAGTCTTTTCCCATTCCATTTCTTCTATATATTGTTCAAAAGATGGTTTTTCTGAACGCCCTTTGCCCATATCTTTTATCCTATTGTAGATACCCTGTTTTTTTACCTGTTTTACAGCAGCGCTTCAGCCCTAAGCCGATTAACCAACCCAATAGTCGATTTACTGCGATCCATCGTGTAGATATGCAATCCGGGCACACCGGCTTTTATCAGCTCTGCACATTGCTCGTAGGCGAAATTCACGCCGAAATCGTTTAACGCGGCATTCTCATCTTCGGGTAGGGCAGCGAGACCGCTCTCGATTTTCTCGGTGATGGTCGCCCCACACATCCCGGCCAGAATTCGCATCATCTTGATGCTGTAGATGGGCATCACACCGGGAATAATGGGAATATCAATCCCAGCTGCGCGGCAGCGCTCGACGTAATCAAAGAAATATTGATTGTCGTAAAAATAATTGGTGATGATGAATTCCGCCCCACGCTCAACTTTGAGCTTGAGAAATTTCATATCCTTTGCCTGATCGACTGCGTCAATATGCGCTTCGGGATAACCCGCCACACCTAGACAAAGCTCATAGCGCGGACGGATGAATTCCATCAGCTCGGAGGCATACTTGAAACTCTCAGGATGTGGCTCAAAATCTTTATCCCGTGGTTCATCTCCGCGCACGACGAGGATATTCTCCACGCCGAGGGCCTGATAATCGTTGAGCACAGCCGTAATCGCATCCGGGCTGAGACCAAAACCAGCGAAATAGGCCAGTGTTTCGAGCTCTTTTTCTTCGCGCAATTTCCTGACCAATTGATGGGAGCCTTCGCGCGTCGAGCCGCCCGCCCCAAAGGTAACCGAGACAAAATCGGGCTTGAGAGCGGCCAGTTTGTCGATGGCTTTGTCTAAATTAGCGGCAGCTTTTTCGTTGCGGGCAGGGAAGAGTTCAAAGGATAGGGTTGGGGTATTTCGTGATTTCCAGAGATCGGTTAATTTCATCATTTTCTCCTTTGGAGAATAGAAAGTAGGTACGTAGGGGCGACCCTTTCGGGCTAATAAGAAAAGTTCTTTCAGAATTTCATTGTACATGAAAAGGCTAAGTTTGCTTCACAGCATAACGGGTCGCCCTTACAATTTTCATTTCTTGTAAAACATATCTAGCCCATCAATCAGCTTTTTAAACATCATATCAAGTTCTGCATCATCTTTCCAATTTGAGAAATCGAGAATATTGTATTCCATGATCTGTTCTTTGATGCGTTCGGGCCAATTACACGTTTTCCAGCTATCATCGAGGGCAATAGGGCAAAGCACATCACGACCAAGTTCTTTTTCAAGTTTACGGGCTAGACGGGCTTCGTGTTCAACCCAATCGCTATTTGTGGAATGCTCTGAAAGAATCAGCAAAACCGTAGGGTTATGGCGAATGGCTCTGTCGATTTGTGTTTCAAGCCTTCCTGCTTTGGCATCGTGAATGTCGCGCCAAAAACGAATACCTTTTTCGTTTAGTTTCGTTTCAAGCTTGTCTACAAAAAATGAGTTCGTATGGCTGTAAGAGATAAATAAGGGTGAAATTTGTATTGGATGTATGGCTTTTAGATCAAAAATATTTTGAGTAATCGAACTAATTTCTTCGTTGCTTAATTTGGGGTTTGCCAATTTTGAATACTCAATATCTAAGTCTGAAAGCCCACAACCGCGCAGAAATATTTCAGGAATTTCCCCTCGGGATAATTGAAGAGTCTTTGTATCAATATAAGATGGGAAAGTATGCCTTGTTGTCTCAAGACCGATAGAAGCACTAAGATCAATATCTGCTAATACAGTGCTTGCAAAACTTCCTTTTGTGAGATTGGCTCCACGTAGATAAACAAAACTAAAGTTGGCTGCACCGAAATCGGCTTTACTAAGATCGGCTTCGCTAAAATCAGCTCCATATAGAACGCTCACGATGAGGTTGGCACCATGAAGATTAGCTCCTCTTAGTTTGGCTCTACTAAGATACGCTTTGCTAAAATCAACACTACTGAGATTAGCTCTATTGAGATTGGCATCGTAAAGTATAACTTCATTAAGATCTGCTCCTCAAAGATCAGCTCCCTCTAAATTGGCTTCTTTGAGATCAATCACCACATCAGGATATTTTTCCCGCCACTGATTCCAAACGTCAACGCCTTGTTTCAAAATTGCTAATTGTTCTTCGTTTGCCATTTTACTTTGTCCCTTATGACCGCAC
>JAAENC010000697.1 GCA_024224815.1 Chloroflexota bacterium | reverse complement strand
TGCAGCGACACGTAAACAATATTTGCAAAAAAGATAGACAATGTGACGGAAGTACACCAAACAATCTTTTTCTTTGTGGTCAGAATCAGGACGACCAGACAGAAAATCCAAATCATGACCGTGATCTTAAGGCCTGAGTAAGTGGCCCCATAGTCAATACCTTGGGGTATGTTTGCATGTGTTAGTTGGGAAATAAATCCTGATATCCCTTGAAAGGCCAGCCACACCGCCGGTACATACTGGTAAAGTATTAAGAATATGGAATATAAGATGGTAGTAACAAACAGAAAAAATAGCTCGGGTGCTTTTCTGTGTAGACGCTGCAGCCGTTGGTTCAGGGCAAAGACGAAGATGGATATCGCAATCGTTTTACAGACGTCGCCATACCGGAAGGCAAAAACTGCAATGCCCAATAAAAACACCGTGATAAGGTTCTCTTTGAGCGTAGCCTCCTTAAACCGCAAAGGAAAATAGCCAATGATAAATGCGGCCAAGGCACTCAAAGCGAAAAAGTCATTGAGTGCAGGCGAAAAACTCCCCATATTTCCGGTGAGGAAGTTCAGCGCGATCAGGTAAATCGTCACTAGCAGGAAGCGACGGGTTAGGGTGACCTTTGGCCTGGGTTTGGCTGCATTTCGAACGATCATTGTCTGCGGTTCAGAAGCATGGACATTATAAAGTGAACTATAGAGCCTACGCATAAACTTAAAATCGGTTAGAAATAATTACAAAATTGTAAGTTCAATATTTAAAATTTGGTTAATGCTCTTTGAAAAATTGGTTATAGCAGCAAACTGATGTACTTCAGGTTAAAAAACCAGAGATATTGTGGATTTAGGACGTACTTCTGCTGTCAAGATTTTTACTTGCCGCAGACTGCCTTTCAGTTCCTTAGAAGAATGTGAAAAGCAATCATTGTTTTATCAAGGTAAGCTTGAAATGATGCGTTGCTACGTTTTTGCAGCCTGTCATCACCCAGATCACATTTAAGCCGTTTTATCATTCGCTCCACCGACGGGCGGCGTGTCATGATCGCTTTGAATCGTTTGGCCATCGGAGGATCTTGCGAGTCGATATGAGGCAGCATATTAAATGAGACTTCCACCACCCGTCCATTGCTTGCGTTGGGGCAACACATTGGTTTTTGTTCGCAGTTATCGCAAACACTTGTCCCATTTGCATCCAAAGGCGCTTGGTAAATAAACTTCTCCGTTTTGTATCGTGCCCCTTGGTAATCCATCTCAAAGTCGGTATTGCATACCAGGTTGCCATAGGGGGTAAGTTTTTTCATTCCTTTTGGCAAATTTTCCGTCACGGTTTTTTTTCTGCGAGGATTGAGCGATGCCTTCAACGCGATACCTAATTGGTCTTGGAACTTATCCTTGAGTGGTTGACTATCACAGGCACTGTCATAGAGCACTGTATCAATCCATGATTTTATTTCAGGATATTGTGCAAACAGACGAACAACATGCGGGAAAAATGTTTCTCCATCATGGGTGGCGGCATCGGCTACGGCAATAGCGTCAAGAGGAATGCCTTGCATCGGAAGGCCAAGAATTGATGCTTTATGGCCCCAAATGTATTTGTTGAAAGCTTTCACAATCGTGCCGGCACCATCATCAGCAAGTTCCCATGGGTGCTCGCAATTGTCTCTGTCTTCACAACGGCAATTTTTTGTGGTTTTCGATTGCGATTTTCGCTGTTCTTTACCTTTTTCATCAATGTAAGTGACAGTCTCAAAACCTGAGTAAGCATAAAAATGCGTGGTATCGCCAACAAGCTCATTTTCTTCTTTAATGATGCCTTGTTCTAAATTGTCAATGACTTCTTTGATTTTTAAGCGATCCCACAGACCATAATCGGTCATGATCTGATCAAATTGCTCAAGCTTGCGAATGCTGGGAACGTATTTGAACCAATACTGATCATTGTCTCCTTTGGGGATAAACCCGCAGACCCGAGCAAAGGAAAGATTTGAAGTCAGTAGCAAATGAACTTTTTCGGGAATAGCTTCCAAACCCATCAGTGAAGCGCCGATAAAGCTATTGAACAGAGCAAAAAAGCATTTAGGTTTTTTACCACCGAGCCGATCCGGCGTCTTGCCTGGAGCAATCATATCTGGTGTTACAATTGGAAGTATGTCAGTTATGAGTTCTTCCTCCGACAACACAGGGGCGGTTTCGTCCATGGTAGCCCGATCGAATAGCAGTCGCTGGGTGGCGGTTTCTTTGGACTCGTTAGATAAGTCTTTGCTTTTTTGATTATTGGTTCTTGTTTTATTGAAGTGATACAGAGCATTGTAATAATCAGCACCTATCGGTTGATATTCTCTCCATGGCAAATTTTGCAAAATTTTATACCACTCTGCTTCAGGCGAGTTTGAAAGCAATTCATCGTCTTCATGGACAACATGAATCAAAGGTATCTGTTGATGAGCAGCAACGGACTTTAAATTGAGCATGATTTTTTTATTCCCTTTTCTAATCGACTATTTTTGTAAATTTTACTGCTAAAAGTTCTTCTATTCCTTACCAAAGCCCCAGTTATAGGGAACTATGCCTTTTAAAGAAGTAAATTTAGTAGTACTTATAACAAAAAAAGTCAAGTAGTATTTTACCTTATCATGCTGATTTAAAAAGAATTTTTACGTTTATGCGTCCGCTCTATAGGTCAAAGCTTGAATTGCGAATAATTTATATAACGTTTAAGATTTAATTCACAATTCAAGCTTTGACCCTATTTTTTTACACCGATTTTTCCGATGGTCATGAGCCCGAAGAAGTGATGCAGTTCCTGCGGAATTATCACGCGGGAATCGGCAATTTGATTTTCAAATATGAGGGGACGTTGGAACATTTTG
>JAAENC010000696.1 GCA_024224815.1 Chloroflexota bacterium | reverse complement strand
TGCATTTGTAAAATCATCATATATAACAATTTATAACATTTAAATATAATAATAATGTTATGAAACTGCAAATAATTGCAATCTGTTTTATGGATAATAATGCTATATATGATTGTTTTATATCTGTTTTTTTACATATTTTTCTATAATATGTTTTCATTTCCGAACATATTATTTATCATGTTTTTCAAACTCAAATTCGATAAAATTTATAAAACATTTGTAAAACAATCATATATAACAACTTATAACATTTAAACATAATAATAATTTTTTGTTACTGCAAAATAATTGCAATCTGTTTTGGAGAACTAAATGATAATTTCCAAAAATTTCAATTATTTTAATGATAATAATAATAATAAAAGAAATGGTTTGCTTTTATATTGTGTAATAATAATCAATATAAAATCACATTCCTGTTTAATAATTATAATTTGAATATATTTTTATTTGCATTCATAATATCCTTTATGTAATACCATCTTTTAATCCATTGAGTCATCATATGATTTCTATTCCATTGTTGATTCCATTCCATTGGTTCATCCATCATCGATTGTGGTTATTATATGATT
>JAAENC010000695.1 GCA_024224815.1 Chloroflexota bacterium | reverse complement strand
CTTCTAATTCTACCTGTGCGCTAGATGCGGGATTGGTATCTTCTCCACCTGATATTTCTGAAATTTTTACATTAGCCATTTATTACCGTCCGATGTAGTCTGAGTGGGTATGTTTTTCTTGTCAAAGATGTTGGATAAGATGTTTGTATCCTTGTAGATACGCGGGTGTCACCAGTAGACGTAACTCTAACATCTCCAGTGGATGTAACTCTTGTGTCATAAACCGTTTCAGTTGTCTCATCACCAAAGCCATGCTCTAAGTGCCTGTGCAACCGAAGCGGGTAGGTTTTTCTATGTAGGGTTGTCATTATTGCAGGTCTCGCGCTCTCTGCACAATTACCTGCAATTTCGCAAGTGTTTTGGTAAGACCGTTTTCAGTTCCAACCCAAATGATAACGTAATCATTACCACCAACAAAGTTGCTGAAAGTGCTAGACGTTAGCGTGTTCCCTGAAACAGAAGCGGTGTCATCGGTCATCGTGCTTGACAAATCGTCGCCAGAGCCATTTTTATAGATTTCTTCTGTCAGCGTGCCGCTAAGAACAATAGACGATCCGTCCGATGAAGTTAATTCTACAGACCACTTCGGCTCGTCATCTTCTCCTATAGTAATTGGGCTTTCGTCTACCCAAAGGTCAGTTGAACTAATAGGCATTATGTAAACAACTCCCTTGCTACTCTATCGGCATCTTCTCTCGTTGCCAGCTTTGCAGCATCTATGTGTATGATTTCAGGTACGTTTATACCCAATTTTCTTAGTCCTTCTAAACGGATAAGGTCGTCAGGGTCTTGTCCTTGTAGTTCACCTCTGTGAATAAAGGACATTTCGTCTACTTCTACGGCCAGTATCGCACCGCTTCTCTGAAAGAGAAAATCTATTTCCTTGTAACCAGGTTGCCCACGAAAACCATTCACAGCAAACTCGAAGCTAAATGATGCGTATCGCCTTGACGCATTGGCAAGCCTTTCTTCTGGTTCGCTTGCTTTTCTGCCATCTATCTGTCCAGACAAAAACTCAGGTTCTTTATCTATCCTAATTTTTCGCAAAGT
>JAAENC010000694.1 GCA_024224815.1 Chloroflexota bacterium | reverse complement strand
TTCCGGCGAGCGGGCGGTCGAGGCTGCCAACGGGCACACGGCCGCGCGTTTCCGAGGGCGCGAGGCAACGCGTTCCGGCGAGCGGGCGGTCGAGGCTGCCAACGGGCACACGGCCGCGCGTTTCCGAGGGCGCGAGGCAATGCGTACCGGAGGAAGGGCGGCTGCGGGGGCCCGGAGGACCACGGCCGGGCGTTCTGAGAGGCGTGTGGACGGGCGGACCGAGGGGCGCGCGACCGCGTGTGGCCAGAGGCGCACAGCTGTGGGTCCCGGACGGGTGCTCGTCAGCGCTTGCAGTCCCGGCACGCAGCGTCTCCTTGCCGGCTCTGCCAGGAGCCGCGCCGCAAACTGCGGAACTGAGACCCATCTCAATCCTTCAGCGATTCTCAGGGGCTACCTGGCCAGAAAAGCCAGACTGGAGAACACAAAACGAGTGACTGTGAACAGCATGACAGCACCCCAGATGCTGCAAGACTTGGCCCAAAGAGGCGGCCTGACCGCAGTGGCGCTCCAGGACAACTTTTCCGACGCCCAATTGCGTCAGCTGGCCGGAGCCGCAGGCCTAACAGTGGCGCTTAGCCAAGACAAGTCAAACGTGGCGCAGATGCTTGCCCGGGAGGTCACCAAGAGGCGACCGCA
>JAAENC010000693.1 GCA_024224815.1 Chloroflexota bacterium | reverse complement strand
TGGCTGATAAATTCTCCACTATACTTTTTGCAGTCTTCAACCTTTTATAGAAAATAAGATGAGAGCGATCAAATGGAAAACCATATCCATCTAATTCGCTATTGGCATCCAATACCCAAGTCGATAGGATATACGCCAGAACACTGGGCAAAACATCTCTGCTTTTGCCCTCATCCTTTAAGTAACAATCCAAACTATTGGACATCTCTGGCTGCGTCTCCATTTTTTCTTCTAAGGCTTTGACAATTTTTCGTAGAGATGGGCGAATACTGTATTTTGCTAACTCACTTCTAATCCTTGCATATTCAATTGCGAAAAGATCTTTGCCAATATCGCGCAGAAAATGAAAATGACAGATATAATCCAAAACACCGGGAAAAACTTCTTTAACGGCCGACAATATACCGGCGCCCATATCGTGAACTAGAGCAAGCGGTATGCCGTAGCAGTCTTTGATCCGTCTGAGGAAAGGAATAATCTTATCGGCTTTCTCCGAAGGTATCTTGATATTGTCTAATACGATCTGAGCAATTTCGTCAAGAGCACTCATCAGATGGGGGCTGTCTCCTTCACAAGTGCCATCCAAATGTAAAATGTATCCGCCTCTTAAGGAAAGCAAATCCTTAATCTTGCTACGGCTTTCTTTATGAGCAAGTGCCAGATAAACGATAAATTTCTTGGCTAAATATCCAACCTGCCG
>JAAENC010000692.1 GCA_024224815.1 Chloroflexota bacterium | reverse complement strand
TATTATGGGGGGAGGGTATACTTTAACATAGTTCAGTAGGGCCCGTCGCAGCGGGCACTTTTCGCACTTGAGAAAATTTTGGTCCAAAAATGGCCAAAAATGGCCAAAAATGGCCAAAAATGGCTAAAAACCGCGAAAAGTCGACCCAGAACGTCCTCCGTTCGGGTCCAACCCGGTCCAAACCGACTCCAATCGACATAAACAACATTGCCAGTCCATTCCCGCACCATCCGCGGACGAAACCGGCCTGCCTCCACACAAAGTTGGGGTACTCCAGGGCCCTCCCAGCCAAAAGGTGGGCAAAAAAAAGAGGCAAAATCATTGTTGGGAGCATCCCCAAAAATTTTTTTGTACCGAAAATCCTTACTGAAAAACACATGGCCCTTTTTTCACACTTAGATAAAATTTTGGTCCAAAAATGGCCAAAAAATGGCCAAAAATGGCCAAAAATGGCCAAAAACCACGCAGACTCGCGGCGGGACAGCTCGCAGTTGGCGCCAACTTGGTCCAAACAGGCTCATATCGACATAAGAACCATGGTGGGTACAATACCGCATCAACAAGGCATCAACCAGACTTGGTGGGTCGGGTTGAGGTCCAGATGGTGCGGTAATGGTCCCATGTTGTTTCTGAAGTAAATTGGAGTCGGTTTGAACCAGGTTGGAGGCCACCAGAGACGGTTTGGAGG
>JAAENC010000691.1 GCA_024224815.1 Chloroflexota bacterium | reverse complement strand
GGATCAAAATCAACATCAAGGACCCTTGTTCCTAAAGTCATTGTATTGACCCAGAGTTCGTCATTCGTGCTAATATCACTACGCAGAACGCCATCTTCTGTTGCCGCAAGGAGCGTATCCCCATTAGGAGAAATAGCTAGACGATTGACGTAGGATACACCTTCTTCAGGATCTGATGTAACAATTGGTAATTTTGCCCAAGTAGCACCACCATCTGTTGTTTTAAAAATCCAGGCTCCTGAGATAGCATCTATATTCCAAAAACCTTCCCCAGTACCTGCGTAAAGAATATTTGAATCGTCAGAGTCAATAACAATCGATGTTACTGCCAAATTTGCCATAAAATCATCTTGTGCTTGCCAGGATTCGCCGCCATTAATCGTTTTCCAAATTCCACCTGAAACACTGCCCGCCCACATAGTGTCTGGCGTTGTGGGGTGAATAGCAAGCGCACGGACACGTCCACCAATATTGCCGGGGCCGATCCAATTCCAAGAAGTGTTTTCTATACCGGCACCAGTTGCTCCAAGCTCTTGCTCAGCGGTCATTTCATCAATACGTGCTAAAGCATTAGCATAGGCATCTACAGGGATTTCGCCATTTTCGTCCTCTAACTGCATTCTACGAAATTCCATTGCCTCGCCTGGATGATCTGGCTTCGGGCTATTGGAACGATAAATAGCCCTATCTAATTTTGCTTGAGGGATATCACAAAGCTCCGCATAGGTAAGACCACGACCGGCTTGTACTTTCTCCATAGTTTCAAGAGAAATATCACGATAAGTCAAAAGTTCACTCTCTGTCATCATGCGACCATCACATGCATAAAAATTGGCGTGATTAACACCTAAGAGCCTTTGGTGATTCGCACCGCCTAAAAAGGCAGAGATAAGGATAGCGAAAACCAAAGGTAGTTGAAAACGAGATCTAAATAGTTTCTTCATAAGATTTTCCTTCCCCCCTGTAAGGGAGTTTGACATAAGTATTTTTTACTGTACTTCGACATTCAATTCTAATCGGGCAGGCATCATCGGGCAAGGCTCAGGCCCATCACAACTAACAATACTTGTAAATACCAAGCTACCCTGCCCTTGCAACACTGCTCGAAAAACCCAACCATCTTTTCCTGGAGATCGCATCATTTCAGGCGGCGTAAGAAGCTCAAAAAGCTCAGGGTCAAAACCGACTTGCCATTCATTCGCCAAGCCAGGTTTTTTTATTTGAAAAATTTGTCCTTTTTCAATCTCAACTACTCTTTGATGAGCGTTATTGAGTTCAACCACCAAGTCAATTTCAGGAGGAAAAAATGCATTTTCTTCAGATGTGGTAGCTGATGTAGGGGTGAAAACAGGTATGCTGGGTGTATTTATAAGCTGCGCTTCGTTTTCTTTTGAGCAAGAAAAAAGCAGAGCGCCCGTCAAGAAAAACAAGCCTATAAATAGATTATATAATATTTTTCTCTTCTTTTTCATTAGAATACCTTTCAGCCGCTTAACATTTTTGCAATACAAGTATGTAAATATAAGAAAATATAAAACCAACTTTTTTTACCCTCAACTACGCATCAACTTTGTAGATTTCTATTTCCCAAAATGCTGTTTTTTCAAAAAAGTTTATTCTTCTTTTTCTTCAAACGAAAGCCTAACCAAAGAAGAAAAATACCGAAAAGAATTAAAAAAGAACCCAGACAAGGCAAAATATAATCATTATTCTTCTCTTGCGCGCTATCTTCAACCCTTGCTGGTGTTGAAAGAGCAAAAAGCTCTGGCTCTGGCGAAGTCTTTGCATCTGGAGAGGGGAAAAGGGTTATTGTAGCCAAAAGTGTTGGTGACGCAATAGCTATTTGGGTTGAGGTAGCAGTAGGCGTTAAGGTTGCTTCAGCATTTGGGGAACCGGAACCAAACCCAAATCCAGTTTGTCCCGAGGAAGACACTGTCTGTGTAGAGGTAGGTGTTGGTGTTGATGTTGGCCATAGAAGTTGAATAGCGGCATCCATCTGAATCAATCCGCTTCCGTAAAGATCATCTCTTCCTGCTATTCCTAAATCCAGTGCTGTTATTTTCATAGCCCAAGCAATATTTGCAGGAGAACCACTCCCAGGAATACCACGCAAAATCGCAGCCAAACCAGAGACATAAGGGGCAGACATAGAGGTGCCAGAATCATAAAAATAAGTATTAATCCCTGTTGAGTAAATAGCATCACCGGGGGCAACGAGGTCTAGTTCAGCGCCATAATTTGAAAAAGCCGCCCTATTATTGCCCGCATTTGTTGCACCCACCGCAATAACATTAGCATAACGCGCAGGGTATAAGATAAATCCATTTCCTGCATTTCCACTTGCCGCTACGATGACTACACCATTGCCATACGCATAATCGATCGCATTTTGAAAAATTGCTGAATGAGAGTTCCCCCCTAAACTTAAATTGATTATATGAGCTCCATGGTCGGTAGCCCATATAATCCCTGCGGCAGCATTTGCAAAAGTTCCGCTTTTACTGGCATTAAGCACCTTTACAGGCATTATGCGCGCACCCCAAGATGTTCCAGCAACCCCTGCCGCATTATTCGAAGCAGCGGCGGCAAT
>JAAENC010000690.1 GCA_024224815.1 Chloroflexota bacterium | reverse complement strand
TTATATATAAGGGAATATTGCGACAGGATAAAATGCCAGCGTTCAAGATCCAAAACCGCAATGGTGGGCTGTTCAAAATAGTAGTTCACAAAATCAGTGAAGATAAAACTACGCAATACGTTGAATGGTTTGAAGCCGGAGCTCGCTACATAACAAGCTTGTGTCAGCGTGATGATTTGCTTCCGGCATAGAATGCCCTTTTGCTTGAACGTTACCTACGACCGGGCGGTGGCAACACCGCCCACTATTACCCCCAGAGAAAGAGGAAAATATTATGTATATCCACGACACCACGAATTTTAAGCAAGGACTATGCTGCGATTTATGTTTAGAAGATAACTGCAGCGAATGCCCATTTTATAACCGAGCTTATTTTAGCAGTTTATTTCTGCAACACGGGGTGTAAAATGCGTACGCCTTGTCCAAGCTGTATTAGGCATAATACCGCCCACTACGACCCTAACCCGGGCGATTACGGCGGTTGCTGTAACTACCGAAGTTTCAGCAGTGCCGAGTTAGAAGATTACCGAGATTTTAATATTCACCCCTTAGACGACATGGAGGAAATAGAAGATGAATGAAATAGCTAAAGTTGAAAATATGAGCATCGTAGAAATGAAAAGTAACGTTCAGGTGGTGCAGTATGTTTTAAATGACGTTATGAAAAAAGGTTGCCACTATGACAAAATCAAAGGCTGCGGCGACAAGCCAGTTTTACTAAAGCCGGGAGCTGAAAAAATCCTTGCAACCTTCATGATCGGTACTGAAATCAAGACTGAAGACTTGGGTGATGGCTATGATCATCGCTATCGCATTACCTGCCGTGGCTTCCATATTCCAACGGGTAATACCATCGGTTACGGAGTTGGCGAAGCCTCAACCGCTGAGAAAAAATATGCATGGCGGGAAGCTGTCTGTCAAGAGGAGTTTGATGAGACCATCGAATCGCGCCGTCAAGAGTATTGGAAAAAAGGATACAAAAATAATTCACCGCAAAAAATACTGCAGGTACGGCAAAATCCCGCCGACTTGGCGAACACCGTTTTAAAGATGGCTAAGAAGCGGGCAATGATTGATTTATGCCTGACCGCCACTGCCTGTTCAGATATCTTTGTACAGGATTTAGATGAAGACCACATTCGAGAGAATGTTAAGCCCAATGCTAATCAGTACCAGCAGCCACAAGCCACCCCTGAGGTAAACAATGAAGAGGTAATTTCAGAAGCTCAAGCAAGGCGCTTATATGCCATAGCCCAGAATTCCCAATATGAACCGGCCCAGATTAAAGATGCTTTGGAGTATAAGTATGGGGTGCCGGGTGGAAGTAGTCGAGCCGTGCCATGGCGTTTGTATGAGCGTATCTGTCAAGACATTGAACAAGGAAACTTAGATGCTTGAATTTAATGCCACAAACCACGAATACCGCCTGAACGGTGTAGTAATTCCCGGAGTTACTTCAGTTCTGGAAGCGGCGGGGTTATCGGACTTCTCTCAAGTGAAACCGCAAACTCTGGAACTGGCAGCAGTACGTGGCAGCTATGTTCATCAAGCGTGCGAACTGTTTGATTGTAAAAGACTTGATGTTGATAGCCTTGATGAAGAGGTTGCCGCTTATTTCTCAGCTTGGCAATATTTTCGCCATGACTTCAAGCCGGAGTTTACCCTGATCGAGCAGCGCGTCTTTAATCCAAAATTACACTATGCTGGAACTCTTGACCGTTTGGGCTATATCGGAGAGAAAAATATC
>JAAENC010000689.1 GCA_024224815.1 Chloroflexota bacterium | reverse complement strand
CAATTGTGAAAAATGGAGAACAGCAATGCAAACTTCACTTTTCAATTCAAGACACGGGCATGGGCATCTCTCCCGAACATCTCGAGACTGTTTTTAAATCATTTGAACAGGTTGGCGATCAAAAACAGCAAGCCAGGGGGACCGGTTTAGGATTAGCCGTCAGCCGGAAATTAGTCGAATTGATGGGCGGGCGGTTGTGTGTCAGCAGTCAACTCGATGTGGGGACGCAATTTTGGTTTGAGTTCGCGTTGCCGATTGTAGATGATGATCATCGTGTCGCTCAGGTTAGCCGACAATTGATTATTGGCATCAAGGGCGAGTCGCCCAAAATATTGGTCGTGGATGATAATTCAGACAATCTGGCGGTACTGGTTGACTTATTGTCTCCGTTGGGCTTTATCATTAAACAAGCTGACGATGGGCGCGAAGGATTGGAAACAGCTGCCCAATGGCTGCCCGATGCGATTATCACCGATTTAATCATGCCGGAGACAGATGGTTTCGAACTGATTCGCCGTTTACGGCAATCTCCGATATTGAAAGAAAAGGTTATCATTGCCAACTCGGCCAGCGTCTATGAGGCAGACCAAAAGAAGAGTCAGGCTATTGGCAGCGATGCGTTTTTGCCCAAACCGATCCAGGCCGAAACGCTTCTTGAGCTGTTGCAACAGCATCTTAATCTGACCTGGCTGTATTGGGACAACATCCGGGAAACGGCTGAAGAACAATTTTCTCAACCCATAGTATTTCCTCCAATCTCTTAATTTTAGAAACTCCATGAGCTATCGTTAGTCGGCGATATTGATGAACTTGACAAAGAAATCACTCTTTTAGCGAAGTCAGATGTGAAATTACAACCCTTTGTCGCCAAAATACGCGCCTTTTTTACAGAGTATCAAGTCGATGAATTGAT
>JAAENC010000688.1 GCA_024224815.1 Chloroflexota bacterium | reverse complement strand
TACCCAAAAATGAGGTACCATATGAAAGGTTAGACATATAAGCAGTTTTTCAGTCAGAAGAATCAACCAAATTAGACATCAGCTTGGTTATACAGTAACTTGAAAATCATTGCGTGCTGAATATTGTGATAAAATCAGCCATTTTTTCAACTTCAAGGAAGCCCTGATCAAAAAATATTTCGAATATCGAAATTCTGCTGTGATATATTGTTTCCATATATTCCTAAGAGCACATTGGAGAATTTTCTCGAAAAAATATTCATAAGTTAACTTTTTATGGCTGTAAATGTGAAACAAAGTCTTTTCGGGCCGAAAAATCCAAAATGGCGTCCAAAAAACAAGATGGCGGACGAAAATTTTTGATTGTTCTGACCAAAAAGTTAGATTAGATCCTAAAGAACTCACATGCAAAAAATGGCACTTGCTTCCATTCTGTAATTGGTCAGGCCCTTTTCTACCGTTCCAGACTGTACTATACCGTTTAACTATCTATTCATTTTGGACTTTAGCCGTAACTTTTGAACCAATGCTAATAGAACATTTTGCTTAACATTATCAAAAATATTTTTAAAAAATTATTTT
>JAAENC010000687.1 GCA_024224815.1 Chloroflexota bacterium | reverse complement strand
TAAAAATACAAAAAACATCAGAATAATCAACGTTACCATTTTAAGAGTTTTTTGGGGTCAAGGAATCAGAAAAAGGTATTTTGGTGATCAAAGGTCAACTTTGGCCTTAAAGGTCACCAAAGGTCAATTATTAATTTTTTTTTACCTTTTTCGGGGTTAGCGCCCCTTTTTGGTATCATAATGAAGTTCAATCTCAATTTTGGCAATATATTATGAAAATTTAGGACTTTAGCTTTCTAAAAATGGTAAAGTTTTTATATATGGGATAATTATTTAATGTTTTATGGACTTTCAAAATATACATGGAATATACAATTAAACTCATTACGTCGGATTATTTAATATAACAAAAAATCACTGCTTCCATACCATTTTTGTAATTTTATCGAGTTTTTCTTGATTTTTAGCTAAAAATAGTACAAAAAAATTCTCATAAACAAAAATTCCCTATCTACAGTAGAATTTGACCAAATTAGGGTTGTTTGTTTTGGCCGAAAAATACAAGAATACAAGAAGGTCTGGAATATGCCCAAAAAAGACCTAAAAACTGCAAATGACAAAATTCACTTTTCACTCAAAATATATC
>JAAENC010000686.1 GCA_024224815.1 Chloroflexota bacterium | reverse complement strand
TTTATTTGAATAATCAATATTTTCTTGAATCCAATCAATTGTCCAATTTTCTTCTAACGACCATAAGTTTAATGTTGGACTTCCTAGCAGACATGCCTTTTTTAATTCGTCAGAATTCTTAACTGATGTTACGCAGTTTTTAGTAACTGTAATTCTTGAAAAGCAGAT
This sequence comes from Chloroflexota bacterium, assembly GCA_024224815.1. GTDB lineage: Bacteria > Chloroflexota > Anaerolineae > Anaerolineales > Villigracilaceae > Desulfolinea. The sequence continues at coordinate 2,348 of JAAENC010000686.1, read as the reverse complement.
TTCAAAGCGTTGAGATAGATTTTAGAACGTAAAGCAAAATGATTGGTGCGATGTTTGATCTTCAAACATTCGAGCTTGAAAACAGCATATAGCGAAGCAAAAATATGATTGTTTTGTGTCTTGACTGTCCGCACGGGTGCACCGCCCAGTGCAGCATTTTGTTTGAGCGATTTATGGAAGACTTCAATCGGCCACCGTTTTTTGTAGACCGCTAAAATGGCATCCCGTTCCAGAGTTGTATCGCTGCAAGCCAAATAGAGAATGCCTATGCTGCCATCTTTGTTTTCAAAAATCTGGCGCACAAGCTTCACAGAAAAAGGCACGTCTTTGAGCCAAACTGTGAAGGTATTCTCTTCTGACCAAGGCAGTGCATCAATCCGCTGGAAGCGTTTTTTCGCCTGATCTTCTTCGCTCAAAGCAACCAAACGATTACTTTTCAAAGCGCAGATAAAATCCTTCTCGTGAGTTTTCTTGATATGCAGCATGTTTTCTAAAGATGCAAACCAGCTATCAAAGAGAACAAAACGGAATTTGAGCTTGTTGTTCACACAAACCGTCACCATCTGACGTAACAGCTCGTTTTTTGTGACCAAACTTTTTCGTCTTCGTTTTTTGGTTTTTAGATCACTGTACTCCACAGGTTTGCTAATGACTTCAAAGGCAACAGGAAGTGAAATATCTTCGGCTTGGTAAAGGCAATTGAGCAAATTGAAACCTTGTACATTGCGGCCCTTACTGTGATCGTAATGCCAACACATGATTTCATTCTCGTCAGTGTAGGGCTTTCCCTGAATGGTGTCATCAAAGAGCAATGCTGCTTCATCGTTCTCGATTTTTCGGACAATCGGTTTGATTTCCAGCCATAAATCTTTCGATGTGTACACTCGTTCACTCAAAAAACGAGTGACTTGATCGTGGCTGACATCGTTATCCACCATTCTCGCCAAGCCCGTCGCTGTTGCCTTGCCAAAGGTGCTTATCAGGTAGTCCGTGTAAAGGTCGAGTAGTTTGTTGTCCATGCGAGTATATTACTCGCTTTCAATATCTTTTGCGTAACATCAGTTACTTACTAGAAAAAAAGGACTTTGGTCAAGGCAGTTTCCATAGCCGAACACCTTTCCGACCATATCTTGCAATCGCTTTTCGCATTTTTTTGTGGCTCTCAAATTCCAAAGATATTTGAGAGCTATACGCAGCAGCAGCATCTTGCCATGCGCTCAGTGCCTTCCTCGGAATTTTCTGCTTCTCAGATTGTTGCATCGTCTTCCGAATCGGATCTAATACAGAAGGATTATCCAGCAGATAGGGAATATCGGCATAAAACCACAATCGAACTCCAGTTTCTTCAGCAGCGCGCCTGACGATAACATGATCTATATGACCGCCAATTGCCAGCGGGCAAACAAGTATATCCCCATCCACTAGCCGTTTTAAAAGGGCATTTTTTATCCAAACAAGCAAGTCAGCGTCATCTGCATGAGGAGGCACAAAGGTGTTGCTGCTGTACAGCCACTCCCCATCTCGGCCACGCCGATAGATACAATCAAGAAAATCAAAATAGACAGTACGAGCACCGAGAATTTCCGCTGCGCGCCGATCCTCTTCACGTCGAGAGCGAACCGTTTCTTCGGCAGAATGGAAGCCCCATTCAAAATGAAGTGACTGCGCAAGTGGGCTGATGTTTTCGTCTTGTGGAAATCCGCAGAATAATGTCCAGATCTCAACCGTATTTCCAGCACGTACTTGCTCATAGATCTGTCCACCTGATGAAAGAATAGCATCGTCTAGATGAGGAGAGAGATAAATCCAGTTCATTAATGGATTAAATCACAGGTTGATTTAACCTGCAACCCATTGCTGTACCAAAGCCTGGATGCAAATAATAAGTGCAATTGAAGTAGGCTAAGGTAGAGCTTGAAGTAGAGCAGCATATAAAAACACCTTAATTGCAAAGCTTTTCTTTGAGCATAATTGTTAATCGAATATGCCCAAACGATTTATTCCGCAAACCTTGAATGCAAAGCGAGGGAGCGTGTCTTTGTGGCTGATAAAGATCCGACGGATTTCAAACGGGGCATCTTGGACAGATTTATACGAATCTGGCCCATTGACTAATGTATAAGCTGCCTGATATTTGGCTTGCGCTACCATTTTCGTAACACGGACATTGAAGTCATCTACCTGACCATTTGGGTATGCAAAACAGAAGACCGGCTTACTGAGCTCTTCTTCAATTCGCTTTTTGGCCCCCTCGATCTCTAATCGAGCCTGAGTTGTGCTAACTTGGGTAAGGATTGGATGCGTCATTGTATGACCGCCAAATTCTATACCTTTTGAACTCAATTCAG
>JAAENC010000685.1 GCA_024224815.1 Chloroflexota bacterium | reverse complement strand
TATCTTCGCCATATTTTTAAAGAACTGCCGAAGGCGCAAAGCGTATCTGAAATAGAGCAGCTATTGCCATTCAATATCGACAGGGAAGAGCTTAATCAAGTTACTTCTGGGTAGCTAGACGGGGTTGCTGGAGCGCTTACGGTTAATCAATGAATACGGCTATCCAAAAAAACGCCTTGCCTTTGAATATTCAGTGAATTTTGGCCGAGAAAAGAAAAGTGCTGATATTGTCATTTTTGATAAAGACCGTTCAGACACTTCATTTATTATTGTCGAGCTTAAAAAGCCAAAGCTCAAAGACGGTAAAAATCAACTTCGCTCTTATTGCAATGCCACAGGTGCACCGATTGGCGTATGGACGAATGGCGAGAAAATATCCCACTACCACCGCAAAGATCCTAACTATTTTCAAGCGAGTCTTTGATCTCGTGATGCGTTTTGGGACATCCAAGTCCCCAAAACGCACTCGATCTTCGACAACCTATTATTGCCCCGGCCGTCCCGGTCACTGGCACTGCGCGACAACATCGCAAGCTCGTTGCCGCTCCG
>JAAENC010000684.1 GCA_024224815.1 Chloroflexota bacterium | reverse complement strand
TATAAATTACTCAGCCAGGCCGAAAGAGCGTTTCGTTCCTTCAAGACCGTAGATCTCATGGTACGCCCCATTCACCACCGCCTCGAAGACCGCGTTCGAGTTCACATATTTTTGTGCATGCTCGCCTACTATGTGCAATGGCACATGATGGAAGCCTGGAGGCCTCTGCTTTATGCCGACGAGGATCAAAAAGTCAAAGCCCTGCGTGATCCGGTTGCCGCTGCAAAACGCTCTGATTCAGCGATGAAAAAAGTAAGCACCAAGCGACTCGACGATGGCTCAAGAGTATACTCTTTTCAAGGCCTTCTCGACCATCTGGGTGCAATTGTCCGTGCGACTTGCCGCTGCTCAAGCGAGAACGACACATCGGCTACTTTTACGATGATCACCAAACCTAACCCCAAGCAGCAGAAAGCATACGATTTGCTCAAGACGATACATGTGTAGACAGTAGGTCCACATCAAGAAGGATTGTAACAATAAGAATTTACAGAATATTTATACTTTTCAGAAAAGGGAACCTGAGTTTAAGAGATGACCATGACGTATCAACGGTTCATTCCAATTCGTTCACCTCATGATATCACAACGTCACCTTCCCCCGTTTTTTTATTCTATATGGAATAATGGCTTGGTGGGAATAAGTTGGAGACATCATCGGGCGTA
>JAAENC010000683.1 GCA_024224815.1 Chloroflexota bacterium | reverse complement strand
ATTTTTGGGCCACTTTTGCATTTTTGGGACACTTTTTCGCTTTCGATACATAAACAATAATATAAATAAATATTGCTTTATCAATGTATTGTTCTATAAATTTGCGGAAATTATTTTGTTTTTAATGTGGACCAATCATATTCAATATGAAATTGTCCGAATTTGCATATACATTCAATGAAATTTATTTTTTTAAAGTATATTGTTTATTGAAGAAAAAGTTGGTAAAGATAAAATATGGATCATCCAAGGAGAAGAGGAAAATTCATTGAAAAAGTTGGTAAAGTGTTTGTAAAAGGTGGTTATTGGAAAAGGTGAAAAGAAAACATGAATGTTGTAAATTGCAATGTTTAAGGTGCTTTTTCGCACTGAATATTTGTTTGATGATCGATACATTCATTGCAATTTACTTTTCTGTTTTATTGCTGATATGCAAAGTGATGCAGTTTTTTTCACCTTTTTTTTTTTGATTGGTCAAAGTAATAACGGCAATCCATCATTAAATAGCAATTCGATATTACTTGGACCAATCAAATTCACTT
>JAAENC010000682.1 GCA_024224815.1 Chloroflexota bacterium | reverse complement strand
ATTAAAAAAATAAATAACAATAAAAATAATTATAAATTAATTGTTAAAAAAAAAAAATAAATAAAAATAAATACAAAAAAAAAAAAAAATAAAAAAAAAAAAAAAAAAAAAACAAAGAAATAAAAAAAGAAAATAACCAAAACCTGAAAACAATAGTCAAAAATACTCGAATCAAACAATAGTCAAAAAACGGCAAACATTTTATAATTTTTCATTTTAATTTCCATTTCAAAAATCAACAATCGATTGTTCTAAACTTGGAATTTGTGCTTTTAATTGTTGAAAATATTTATTATATTTTATTTTATTATTATTTGCTTCAAATTGATTAATATATTTAATAATCATATCATCATTCATTTTATTTAAATTAGCATATTCAATTACAACATTCATAATATTAACATCAGTTTTTGTAACATTATTCCAATATTTATGCATTGATTTTCTACATTTATATTTGTGTATACATTATGATTATAATTACCAATCACATTTTGACAAAACATTTGATATAAATTCCCTTTTAATGGTATAAATGGAACACTTAACATAAAACAATCAAAATTTGCAATGGTTTTAAAAAATAATTGAAATAATGGATGACTAAAATCTTTTTTAATATTAAATATAAATTTTGAGATACGACAACATAACCAATAAAAACTTAAATCAAAATTAATTGAATAATATATTTGTGGGATACGTATAATATGAATTATTATATTATTATTTATATCCGATTTTTTACTATTATTGTTCCTACATTTTATACCATTGTCAATCCATAAATCATCATCTTCATTCGCACCATTTTCTTTCTCATTTTGATATCCATTGTCAAAAATATTTTCAAAATAATTTTCTAAATTTATATCATTCATTTCATAATAGGTTTGAATTAATGATGTCTCGATTTTATTGCAACTGTGAGTGTGTGTGTAAAATATAAAGCATTTTTCAGAATGAAATCAAGATTTCTGAAATGTAAAAACTGAACTGTTTAATAATATTTTTTGAGATGGAATTATTTTCGGTTGTATTATAAATTAATGCACATAAATGTTTTTGATTATCAATATAAAAATACATATTTGTTGGGATTTTATTTCGATGCATTCCGTGACAATTATATGAATCAAATTGTAATGATGTTGCAATTATAAAATTACATGCGATTACCCAACGAATATATTGGGATTGTTTTGTACATAATTGTTTATTAAATAATGAATCATTCGCAATTAATATTGAATTCGATTTATTTATTTGTAATTTTTCAATTGTAAATGGTTGTTTAATGTTTTTAATTGCGGTTATATGTTTTTGCATTTGTTTTTGTTTTTTTAATGGGGATGTTGATAAAGTTGATATATTGACTTGATTTGAAAATTCCAAGAATGTTGAGCAGAATTGTTTACTTTTATTTGGTGATCGATAATTAAAATTCAGATTGTTCTTTAATCTTGGTAGAAATGCCTGCAATTAGTGAAAATAAGGTTGATAGAGACATAGTAAACACATTGTGACAGTCACAGAATTGAATGTTAGAAGCGCTACAAGCAGACATGGTGAAAAGATGCAAGTGCTGATTCGTTTTGAATCGTTTTCTGAAGTAAAAGAAGAATGTAGCATTTTGCAACTGTGATTATCACATATAATGTTTTCATTTGTAAACCAACCATATTTGCAGGGTTGAAAAATAGAAATGACTAAAAATTATTGCAAATGGTTTGTCATAATCACTTACAACAATTTTTCGCTATCCGAAGGTATTTCTGACTGTATACTTATGTAAATATTACAAATAATACAGCCATAAAATATTGAAAATGCAAACCTGTTTAGGATTGAATAGTAGTTCATACTAAACATGATTTTGCCACCTATATAAAAGTTATATTATTTTGTGTTTAGTTTGTTGTTTATGATTGTAACATATTAACTTATTTGTTGTGATAGTTATTCATTAATTGGTGATGTAATATGTGTGTGTGATTGTGTTTGTGTTAGCATTTTCTTTTGACTTATTGAGACTAGTTCATATGGAGTGATTGGAGTGTTT
>JAAENC010000681.1 GCA_024224815.1 Chloroflexota bacterium | reverse complement strand
TGATCAATCACGGCTAAGCCCCCTAGTTCTAAACCTCGTAGCTCACGACCCGCACATCCGGAATAAAAATAACCGATTCCAGGCGTGTGTTTGCCACTCTTGGGTAGAAATGATGGATCAAAAGCAATGGCCAGGTCTTCGCTCAACGATTGCTTGGTCAGTACAATGTTCATCCCCAGCCAATCAAAGGATCGGCTGAAGTTCTCTCGATAGGTATATTCCTTGTATTCACCCCAACGGGCCATGTGACAAAAGTTATATCTGCCTCTCATCGCTAGCCACAGCGGAAAGAGGTGCAAAAGAAATTTGTATTGCCAACGATTAATGTTGGACATTTTTTCTAATATTTGTTCCGTGAGCGTTCTGACGTTCATTGGGCAAAATTTCGGTTTGTATGTGTAGGAACTCACAAACTATGAATTTTGCCCATTTTTATTGCATTATGTCAAAATCGCCTCGGACTATTGATTTAACCTACCGTATATTTTTTTATTCCGATAATAAACGTTGATAAACTCCCGGAAGAGTTTATCGTACATCTTCGCATTTTCCTGATTCGGTTTAAATACTTTATTGATCTTGACTTTACCGGAAATTTCCTCAAAGGAAGAAAATTTCAAAGCTACCAGGGCCAAAGCAGCTGCTCCCATCACATTAGCATATCTAGGCTTATCTACCTGATGAATTTCTCGCTGTAAAACATCCGCAAAAACCTGACACCATACCTCCGACATTGCCCCTCCTCCAACCATATTG
>JAAENC010000680.1 GCA_024224815.1 Chloroflexota bacterium | reverse complement strand
CGTCGTTTTCTTGGCATTGTCTGTCTCCTTTTTCCTGATCCGTAACATTCTACTTGGATCAGGTTTTGGGGGGCAGGTCATATCCTTGAAATCGATGTTTTACTGTTTGAAATCCCGCAAAGCCCGGCTCTGTGCATGCAAATTTTTATGCGGGGTATTGTCGGGGATTTCACAGCCGCCGCCGCTGATGCTACGTGTTCCGCCCACCGTCATACATTCCGTTGTTGTTTCGTAGATACCTTCTGGTGTGCCTTGTAACATAACGGAAACTGGATCGACATTGCCCATGAATGACACCTGATTCCCATACTCTTTAGCGGCTGCTTTCATGTCCACCATCGAATCCAGGTCAATAATATTCGCTCCGCTTTCGACCATGCCCGAGATGATCTTGTTTGTGTTTCCGCAGATATGGAGGCGGGCGATTCCGCCCATTTCATGCACAGCCTGAAATATGCGTTTTTCGTAGGGCAGGGCGAATTCGTGGTACATCTTCGGAGATATTTGCGAGGCAATGGCGTCCCCCAGACCAATGATATCCGCACCAGCTTCCATTTGTGCCTGAGCGAATTTGATCCCTACTTCTACGCAGATTTCCAGTAAGTCTTTTACCCATTCTGGGCGTATGATCACATCCATCATCAATTCAGACACACCACGCAAGTCCGCGGCTTCCGCTAGAGCACCTTCCACCCATCCCATGATCGGCACCTCTCCGCCCACTTTCTCACGAAAGAGACGGATGGCTTCCAAGCGGTCACTCATGCGCTTGCCTGTAGTGGGGTCAGGAGATTTGAGCCGGGAAATGAATGACGGATCAGCAAGCAGGGGGATGTGACTGAGAGGTAATCCATCATCCGGGAATTCAATCTCCGCGCCAAAATCAGCTGTTTCTCGGTATGGGTCGGAGATTGCCTGCACGATATCAATTTCGAAATCTTCCATAACAGCGAGATTGGCGTCCACAAGTACACGATGATCCAGATAATAATTTTTTAAAGATTGTTGAATATGATGAGATGCAAATGTCATGAAGATGTTGAAGTTTGGCGGCCTATCGACTAGTTCCCCTTTTAGGCGGTTTGTCATGCGTTCAAAAGCATTCATTTGGATACCTCATCTACAGTGGATAATTATTTTTTCAAATTTTGATGATTATAAGCCAGATGAGTTTTATGTGGTCGAATTCAACTTTTATGATGTGTAAAGTTTTGGTAATAGCAGGGAATACCGCTGCCTTTTGCCATCCATATAGCTATAGCATCTCTGGTAAAATTAATTGTCTTTATTTCTATTAAATTTAGGGCAATTGAAGAACCAGACAGCATTCGCTTTTTATTGACGAACTGCCTCATGACTAATTTTGCAATTACTTCTTTCCATAGGATAAATCACTAGGAGATAGATATGAACTCACGAGAACGGGTGCAACAAGCATTGAACCATGAAGAAGCTGACCAAATTCCATTAGATTTGGGGGCAACTGCTGTAACTGGCATGCATGTGCAGACTGTGTATAATCTGCGCCAGGCACTCCAATTGGATAAGCCAGGAACACCAGTGAAAATTGTTGAACCTTATCAGAATTTAGGCGAAATCAAGCCGGATTTGATTGACGCACTGGGTGTTGATGTTGTAGGCGTTCAGCCTCAGAATAATATGTTTGGCTTCAAGAATGAGGATTGGAAAGAATGGGAATATTTTGGTGGCACACCTGTGCTTGTACCCGATAAGTACAATATTGTGGCGGAAGCGAACGGGGCATTTCACATGTACCCGGAAGGCGATCAATCTGTGCCCGCTAGCGGGTGGATGCCAGAAGGTGGATGGTACTTTGATGCGATTGAGCGTAAACCCGAACTTGAGGATAAAGACCTTAATGTGGAAGATAATTTGGAAGAGTTTGCAGCCATTTCTGATGAAGATCTCGAATACTTCCGCACGACAGTTGATCGGCTCTACGAAGAGACTGACCAAGCAATTTTGGTGAACATAGGCGGGACTGCATTCGGAGATATTGCCCTCGTCCCTGGGGTATGGATGAAAGCCCCGAAAGGTATCCGTGGTGTGGAAGAATGGTACATCAGCACAGTCACGCGTCGAGAATATATTCAGGAAGTATTCACAAAACAATGTGAAATTGCGCTCGAAAATCTAAAAAAGTTATATGGGGCAGTTGGTGACAAAGTTCAGGTGATTTTCATGAGTGGTACAGATTTTGGGACACAAAACAGTACATTCTTATCCCCTAAATCCTACCGTGAACTGTTTCAACCACATCAGAAAAAATTGAATGATTGGATTCATGAAAATACTTCGTGGAAGACATTCATGCACTCTTGTGGTTCCACCCGCAACTTAATTTCAGACTTCCTTGATTCTGGTTATGACATAATCAATCCAGTTCAATGGACAGCGAAGAATATGGAGCCTGCTGAGTTGAAAGCGGAGTTTGGGCAGCGTGCCTGTTTCTGGGGCGGTGGGGTGGATACACAAAAGACACTTCCCTTCGGTACACCTGCTGACATTCGTGAAGAGGTAAAGATGAGTATCCGTACACTGGGACCTGGTGGTGGACTAGTTTTCAATCCGATTCATAACGTCCAACCCCAAGTGCCCGTTGAAAACTTGTTAGCACTTTACGATGCCTTTACAGAATTCAGAACATATTAATTGTTGGTTGTTTGACAGATTTTGGAGAATCCATTGATGGCAAAAATGAATGGTCGAGAACGTGTTTTAGCCGCCATCCAAAGAAAAGTTCCGGACAGAATTCCTACCTTTGAATGGGATATTGATCCAGGGCTGGTCTCATCCATGACCGGTGGAGGAACATATGACGATTTTGTGGAAAAGTTTGATTTAGATGCTGTCATGTGCGGGCCGACATACACCCGCAAACCAATTTCTGATGGGAAAATTTTAGATGAGTGGGGGGTTACCCGGCTTGTGGGGCACGAAGCCTACGCAATGCCCGTGGATGAATTTGCACCAATCAAATCAAAGGCTGATTTGGATGGCTGGTTACCGCCTGACCCCCATGCCTCACACCGTGTCACCGCGATGCTACAACGTATAGACCGCTTCAAGGGCGATCGAGCCATCTTTATTCAGCTTCGGGATGTCTGGTCAAATCCACGTGATTTAATGGGTTATGAGAATCTGCTGATGCAATGCGCACTTGATCCCGGGTTTGTGGAGGAAGTGGTTAAAAAATGTATCACTCAGAGCATTGAACTTGTGAAAATTGCCGCTGATTTGGGGGGCGAGATAGTAATGTCTGGAGATGATATTGCGGATAATGCACGCTCATTGATTTCCCCAAAAATGTACAAATCTATTTTTCTGCCGCATTTCAAACAGTGGGTAGATGCCATTCACGATAATGGCATGTATTATTGGAAACACACGGACGGCAATATCAAAGCCATTTTGCCACTTATGGTGGATGCAGGTATTGACGGGATTGATCCGATTGATCCAATTGCTGGTATGGAATTGTCAAAAGTTAAAGCCGAGTGGGGTGATAAAGTAGCTATCAAAGGCAATGTGGATTGCGCAGCACTCCTCACATCTGGTACGGAAACTGAAGTTGAAGAAGCTGTAAAGACATGTATCCGAGAAGCGGGAATAGGCGGTGGATATGTTTGCTCAACCAGTAATTCAGTGCACTCTGGCGTGAAGCCAGAACTTTATATCAAGATGCTGGCAAGCATCCGGGATTACGGTGTTTATCCACTGGACATGGAAAAATTAACCCCGTCAAAAAAGCTGTTGGAGTAGACTATGAGCAATGTGTACCTAATTGGAATTGATATTGGGTCTAGTTATACCAAGGTGTCCGCATACGATTCTGTGGGGTTTTCTGTCGGCGCTGCTAGCCGTGATACGCATCCAAGTCAGCCTTCACCCGGTGTTGCAGAATATGATTCTGAGGATATTCTCCATGCTGTTTATGATTGTATAAAAAATATATTGATAGAAGCCAACATATCTCCAACGGATATTGCTGCTGTTTGTTTAGATGGGATTCAAAGTGGGTTGGTGGGCTTGGATCAGAATTGCGACCCAAGCATGCCATATTCAAGCACGTTGGATTTACGCTATTCACCTTATCTTGATGCCATTCTGGAAAGTCACCATGACTTGATTCGTACGAAAACGGGTTCTGGTCAGCCTACATATCTGGCAAAGATGATCTGGCTTCGTAGTGAATTTCCCGAAATTTATAAGCGAACAAAGAAATTTGTTACGATCAGCGGATATTTGATAGCGAAACTCGCTGGGCTAGGGATTGATGACGTTTTTATGGATAATACATACCTGTGGATTACAGGACTGAGCAATTCTGAAAAATATATATGGGACGATGAATTATGCGCAGAGTTTGAAATTCCCAGTTCTTATTTACCTCGTATCGTTAAATCTACAGACATAGTCGGTGGCATTTCGGCAGAAGCTGCCAGGTACACTGGTCTAAAAGTTGGGACACCGCTTGTTGCTGGTCTGGCAGATCAGGCTGCTGGTTTTGTTGGCTCTGGCTTGGCGAAGGCTGGGCGTTTAGCGGATAATGCAGGCACATATCCATTAATCGGTATGTCTACTGATGCCTTTCACGCAGACCTCAAGTATCAAATGAGTGAAGTCTTGCCCTCTGTCATTCCCGGTCTCTGGACGCCTACCTCATATATTATCGGTGGCGGCTTAACTCATCATTGGTTTGTTGAGAACTTTGCTAAGCAGGAAGAAACGGAAGCGGATATTTCTGGTGATGATATTTACCAAATATTGGATGCGAAGGCAGAGAAGTTGTGTGCAGGCTCGGAAGGAGTATTGTTCATACCTCATCTCGGTGGACGCGCCTGTCCAAACAACTCAGATTTCCGCGGTGCATGGCAAGGTTTTACCTGGTCGCACACCGTTGAACATTTCTATCGGTCAATTCTTGAAAGTATTGCCTTTGATCAATACATTCGCTATAAAGCGATGATTGAAACTTTCCCAGATACGAAAATTGAAGAAGTGGTAGCTTACGGCGGTGGTTCAAAGAGTGCTCTGTGGAATCAGATAAAGGCTGATGTGATGGGGTTGCCCTATGTTTGTCTGGGGAGGGATGATATATCTGCACTTGGGAATTCTATTCTGGCTGGTTATGCGGTTGGCTTATTTGATAATCTGGTTTCTTCTGTTGAGCAGTTTGTGAAGCCTGCTGAACGATATGAGCCCAATATGGAAGCTCACCACGTTTATCAAGAGTATATTGAAATCTACCGGGAGATGCTCACAAATTCAGAATCTACTTTTGCCGCACTTAGTCAATTGACTGGAAAACAGAAAAACTAATATGGAATTTATAGCAAATTATCAACATATGCTGGACGTAATGGCAAATAAGAAACCATCCCGTTTGCCGATCTATGAACACAAGATTGACCCTCTTGTTATGGAAACCATTTTAAATCGCAAGTTTGCATATTTGATCAATGGGGATGATGCGGATTTGGACGAATTCTTTGCCCATTATTGCGATTTCTATCAAAAAATGACATATGATATGGTTTCTTTCGAAGTGACACTCACTCGTTCCTTGCCCGGTCATGGAGCCATCTATGGCGGTATGATTGGACCGATTCAGACTCGTGATGATTTCAACAAATACCCATGGAATGATTTGCCAGGCATGTATTGGAAGACGGCACAGAGGAAATTTAATGCATTGAGTAAAAATTTGTCAGAGGGAATGAAAGCTTTGGGAGGGATAGGGAATGGCGTATTTGAAATCAGTCAGGATCTGGTTGGCTTTGAAAAGTTAGCATATATGATGGTAGATGATCCGGAGCTATTCTCCGATTTTTTTATCAAAATTGGTGATCTCTTTGTTCGCTTGTGGGAGCGCATGACTGCCAATTATGGAGGTACATTTGGTGTTTATCGTTTTGGAGATGATCTGGGCTTTAAAACCAACACTTTGGTTTCTCCTAAGGTAATTCGTACACATATCCTGCCACAATATGCTCGTATGTTGGGAATCATTAAACTATCGGGGAAACCATTCTTGTGGCATTCCTGCGGAAAAATATTCACGGTGATGGATGATGCGATCGCATTGGGCATTAATGGCAAGCACTCTAATGAGGATAATGTTTCTCCATTCGAAAAATGGATTGAAGACTATGGAAGCCAAATTGCTATTTTAGGTGGGATTGATGTCGATATTTTGTGTCAGAACGATCCACAAACTATTTTTGAGCTCGTTATAGAAAGAGGCTTGAAATACAGGGAGATGGCACAGGGGTACGCGCTAGGCTCTGGCAACTCAATCCCAGATTACGTGCCAGCTGATGGCTACCTGGCGATGATCCGTGCGGCCAAGCACATTCGAGCTTTGGAGCTTGCATAGTCAATATGAGTGACCAAATCTACATACCTAATTTAGGCAGTTTTGATGCGCATTATGGTCTAGTCAAGTTGGATGCTTGCAGTGATGGGTATCATCTTGTTGGAAAAGATGGGGTGGTATCTGTCAGTGCTACTGCTGACCGCAAAGTTGAATTCATCGCAAAAAAAGATCATACACTGGCTTATGTCAATTCAAAACTTGATTATCCGTCATATTATCCACTGCACCCGGTCAAATTGAAAAAACCCATACAAGCCGTCTTGATGGATCTGGATGGAACGAGTATTCATAGTGAAAAATTTTGGATATGGATTATTGAGCAAACAATTTCATCTTTGCTTGGTAATCCGGTGTTCAGCCTTGAAGAAGCAGATATGCCATTTGTCGCAGGCCATAGTGTCTCCGAGCATTTGACATATTGTATTGAGAAATATTGCCCAGAGAAATCGCTGGAATCAGCTCGGCATCTTTATTTTATGCACACCCATGTAGAGATGGAGAAAATTTTAAAAGGGACAGGGCGGGAAAATGCATTTGTCCCTGCACCAGGTTTGAAGGAGTTCTTGTACGGTTTAAAAAATCAGAAGATTAAAATTGGTTTGGTAACATCAGGATTATACGAGAAAGCCTATCCTGCTGTCCGTTCTGCTTTTCAAAGCCTGGGTATGGGTGATCCGAAGGAATTTTATGATGTAATTATTTCTGGCGGATTCCCAGTCAAACAGGGTGAATTTGGAACGATGGGTGAACTTGCCCCAAAACCTCATCCTTGGTTATATGCTGAAGCAGCTAGAATTGGATTAAGTATAACTTTCGATCAACGCAATTCGATTGTAGGCATTGAAGATAGTGGTGCAGGTGTTTGTTCAGTCAGATTGGCTGGATTTACAACGATTGGGGTTTCAGGTGGAAACATTGTAGAGAGTGGATCATTAGCTTTGTGCGACCATTATTGTGATAATTTAGAATCAATTGAAAAAATAATCATCTAGCTGTTTAGCTTGAACAAAGGACTAAAAAAGTCTGGATCACGCATGATCCAGACTTTTTTGTTTAATTATTGGTTAGTATTAGTGTGGCAATAAATCCGTCATGTTTTCAGGGGCAATTTGTAGATTCTGGTCGAACAAAAAGCAAGATGCTGCCTGCTTTGGCTCAATTTGGTAGAACGGAGGTAAATCTTTGCATATATCCATGGATCGAGGGCAGCGAGAATAGAATTTGCAGCCAGCTTTGAATTCCCCAATTTCCATATCCTCAACCTTTATGTCTGTTTTCCCCCAACGGCGATTGATGTCAGGCCATGGGATGGAGTCAATTAAAAGTTGAGTGTATGGATGCTGTGGCTTTATTATGACTTCATCCACACCGCCAGCTTCCATAACTGTCCCACGGTATAGGACCACAATAGATTTGGCAATGTGATAGGCTGTTGTGAGATCGTGCGTGATATAAACGATGGATACCCCATAATCCTTTTGCAGGCTGCTCAAAGTTTCCAAGATGTTTGCACGTAAAGATGCGTCCACCATGGATACGGGTTCATCTGCTATCAGGATCTTCGGACGAAGGAGTAGTGCACGCGCAATATTGATTCGTTGGCGCTGTCCGCCAGACAATTGGTGGGGGAATCGACCAAGAATATCCTGTGGGTGAAGACCCACGGCAGTCAATGCTTCGTTTATCTTATCTTGTGTTTCAATCTTGCTCTTTGCTAGCTTGAACTTTTTGATCGGCACGGTCAATAAATGATCAACAGTGTAGAAGGGATTGAATACGGCAAATGGATCTTGGAAAACTGCCTGGACTTCACGTCGAAAAGTAAGTTTTTCTTGCCCTTTCAAGTTGTGAATATCTTTGCCTTTGTAAAATATTTGACCTTCTGTAGGTTTGATAAAGCCTAGCAACAGCATTGCCAATGTGGTTTTTCCACTGCCACTTTCGCCAGCTACAGTCATGATGGTTGGTTTTTCTTCATTCATCTTCAAGGAGAAATTATTTAATGCTACTGTTGATTCCTGAGACATCAATCCTTGTGAATATATTTTTGTAACGTTTTTAAGCTCCATTAAATCTTGCATAGTTATGCCTTTTCCTGAAAAAGATGACAGGCTGCAAATCGATTATCTTCAATCTCTTGATATGGGGGAGTGTCTTTTTGGCATATTTCGATCGCTTGAGAACAGCGCGGGTGGAACGAACAACCGCTGGGCAGCCTCAGCAGAGCAGGTGCTACTCCGGGTATGCCTTTAAAAACACCTTTGTTTTCCAAATTGGGTAAACTGTGGATTAGATCAACGGCGTAAGGATGCTTTGGTCTTGTGAACATATCTTTTACAGAACTGACTTCCATCAATCGTCCGGTATACATGACAGCAACGCGATCCACGAACTGAGCCATTAAGCCCATATCATGGCCGATTAAAATGATCGCTGCGCCTAATTTGTCTTGCACTTTATCAATCGTTTCCATCACTTGTCTTTGGGTTATCACATCCAATGCACTGGTAGGCTCGTCAGCAACGATCACTTGAGGCTCAAGCAAAATACCAATTGCGATACATACACGCTGCTTCATGCCACCACTCAATTCGTGGGGATACATTTTGAAGACTTCTCGCTTCAAATCAACTGATTCGAGCGATTCCATGCTTTTTTCAATAATCTCTTTTTTGGACATGCCTGTGTCATGGGCTTTGATCGCGTCCACCATCTGCGCACCAATTCGAGTTACCGGGTTGAGTGAGTTCATCGCACCCTGTGGAATGTAGGCGATTCTACTTAGGCGGGCCTTGAGCATATCCTCTTCAGAAAGAGTAGTGAGGTTGACATCACCGATGATAACCTCGCCGCCTTCGATTCGCCCAGGGGGTTTGATCATTCGCATCATAGCTAATGCCATGGTGCTCTTGCCAGAGCCAGATTCCCCGACTAATCCCAGTTTTTCGCCCGGGTTTAGCGTCAGGTTCACGCCATCCAACGCGCGGGCGCGCCCGGCATCGGTATAGTACGAAACTTGTAAATTGTTTATTTTTAATGCGGGTTCCATAAGTACTCTTACTCCGTTCGTCGAACTCGTGGGTTTGCCAACTCGTCAAGACCCATATTGATAAGTGCCAATGAGGTCAAAATTAAGACCATCAACGTAGCGGGAGCCAATGGCCACCACCACCACCCATTGAAGAATGCACCCTGAGACTGAGCGCCCCAGATTATATTACCTAAAAGTGGCTCTCGTAATGGTCCAAGACCGATCACAGCTAGATAGAAGGATGCGAATACGGCTGAAAAAACGGACCATACAAATGATGCAGCAATAAAGGGTAGCAAGTTCGGGAAGATTTCAGCAAAGATTATTTCAATATTATTCATTCCTGATAATTTGGCGACAGAGACAAATTGTCGCTCTTTCATGGAAAGAACTTGTGAACGGATCACCAGGGTGGGCCACATCCATGCAAGTAGCACAACAATGAGCGCCATTGTGAAAACAGTGACATCATCTTTGTTTAAAGAACCTGCAATGATCACCTGTATGAGGAAAACGGGGATTGGCATCAATATCTGACAGACACCTTTGATGATGGTATCTAGGATTCCGCCATAAAAGGCAGAAACAAAACCAAGGATAATTCCGATAAACGTACCAATGGCACCTGCTATAACACCGATTAACGCAGTTTGCCACATGCCGACGACAAGTGCTGCGTATAAATCTCGCCCAAAGTAATCTGTGCCGAATGGGAATTCGATGCTAGGAGCTTGTCTTCCCATCACTGATAGTGGATAGGCATCATCGCTGTCAATATTCATCAATCCGATAACGGTAAAAAGAATTAGACTAATCAATATAGCAACACCTAGGGCAAGTCCCGGATTTCGTCGGATGTAACCCAATCTTAAAGATAAATTACTGGGCTTTTTTATTTCTTCTGAATTAGTAATTGTTGTAGTTGTCATATTATTTCTTAGCCCTAATCCTGAATTCGTGGATCAAGTAAAGGGTATAGTAATTCGACAAAAACCATCAAAGCCGCAATTGCTATTGTAATGAAAAGAACGACCCCATATATAACCACAAAATCGTTAAACTTGATGGCATTATGCAGGAGCGTGCCAATGCCTGGTAAACCAAATAGTTGCTCAATAATAATGCCAGAACTGACCACATTTCCGAGTGCTAATGCAAAGGCAGTCACCTGTGGGAGTAAGGCATTTCGTAAATAATAATCTTTGAAGATTGTGAAACCGCTCAGACCTTTGTGTTCCGCAAACAGCACATAATCTTCACCTTGAATGGTGATACCCATACCGCGCATAGATAACACCCAGCCGCCAACAGATCCAAATATCATGGCTGTTGCAGGTAGAATTTGATGTTTGAGTACATCAAGGGCAAATTCTAAAGAAAGATTTGGTACTGTGCCGATTGAATAGGCACCGCCGAGTGGGAGGAATTTGAGCCGGAAAGCAATAAAGAATAAGAGGAAGATAGCGAGCAAAACAGGTGGGACACCCATGAATAAAACAAACGGCATGGCCAAATTTCGGAGCCATCGAGGTGCTTTTGGCCAGGCGGCAATTGCGCCCATTAGATTGCCAATAATAAATGATAATATTGTCGTTGTGACCAATAACCCAATAGTCCACGGTAAGGATTCGTTGATTAATTCACCAACAGTTTTCGGAAACTGGAACATGGAAACGCCAAGGTCGAGGCGAGCCAAGCTACCAACATAGTTTGTATATTGTTCCCAGAGAGGCAGATCTAATCCAAACTTTTGATTGAAAGATTCTATGATGATTTCTAAATCAGCGGGCGCGAAACCTCCTGAACGAGCTAGTTGACCAAATCGCTCACGCACTGGGTTGCGGGATGATATTCGGGGAATGAAGAATGTGATCGTTGATGCAGCCCAAACCACTAGCAAGAAAAAGAATATACGCTCAATTATTTTACGTATTTTCATATTGAAACTCCTGTTATTCTCTTTGAAAAACGAGTGGCGCGTTAGACGCGCCACTCAATTTTACTAGCCTTTTTCTATTCATACTACAATAAACTTATTTTGTTGATTCGAGACCAGTGATAACCAACTGTCCGGTATGTGCCCAGAAAGCACCATTGACACCAGGGCCGATATTATCAGCTGTTGGCCAGTTGCTCCAGTATGTTGTGTTGTAGGGAATGTGGTGCAACCATTGAATGACAGGAATGTCAATCATATCGCGCCAGTAAATTTCCATTGCCTGAGCTGCCAAAGCGTGGAACTGAGGATCGTCGGAAGCGAGGGGAGCCATTTCATCCAGGATTGCATCATAATCTGGATTGCTGTAGCGTGACCATCGGTTAGTTCCGGCTGAAGAGTTGAGAGCGGTGCTGAAGCGACCGTGGTATAGCTCGAAGGCTGCATACGGGTCTTTCAAGCTGGCGCCGTGGCCCCACATGTACATTCCGGGTGCGCCGTCAACCATATTCTGGTATGCGGTGTCGCCGAAGTTGATTGAGGAATCGAAACCGCAGTCGCGGAGCATTTCAACCAGGACAGGAACGATGTTATTATGGATTCCTTCAAACCCGTGAATTTCAGCGCTGACTGTTTCACCATCACGCTCGAATAACCCGTCACCATTGACTTCGAATCCTACGGATTCCATCAATGCTTTTGATTCTTCAGGGTCAAATTTTCCAGGTTCGTATTTTTCGATTAATGCTTGAACCTCAGGTGAGTCCACGAATGCTTGCAGACCGGGGTAAAGTGGGAATGGATATACGTTAGCAATTTCTGCGCCTTCGTAAACAACATTGTTTATTGTTTCGCGGTCGAGGCAGCGGTTCATTGCGTTACGTACTTCTACTTCGTCGTATGGGGCAAGTTGAGTGTTGACCCAAAGTGAATTTGGCCACCAGTCAAGGTAACCAAAAGGTGCTTCGTGTCCTGTGTGGGTTGTAACATCAGGATTCTTCTCAGTGATGCTTTGCAGCAAGACGATGTTCATACCAAGGGCGGAGTCCATTTCGTTGTTGACGATACGCTGTGAAACAACATCCATGTTCTGACCGATCTGTCCACCGAGGTTAACCATAACGATTCGTTTTACGTCGGGGGTGTCGATCAAGCCTGCTTCCACTGCCCACCAATCTTCACGAAGGTCAAAAATCTTCTGGTTGTTGTCCCAGTTGACGATTGTGTAAGGTCCGGAGTGGGGCATGTCGAGATCGCCGGCAAATTCATTCCAGTTCTCTACATCAGCGAAAACGTGTGCAGGAACAATAGGAATGCCAGTATCAAATTTCAGCATCAGTACTTCAAACATGAAGCGTGGTGCAGGAATTTTAAAATTAACTTCAACGGTCAGGTCATCAACGGCTACAACAGAATCGACGAACTGTACGAAGGCTTCATGATATGCTAATTTTTCGTCAGTCATTTGACCTTCGAAAGTGAAAACAACATCAGCAGAAGTAACAGCAACGCCGTCACTCCATTTTGCCAATGGGTTCAATTCGATAACCATCTGAGTGAAATCGTCGTTGGTGTATTCCATATTCTGTGCTAACCAGGGAATTTCCTCATCAGAGAAAATACCGAACCAGTACAACGGTTCCCAGAGGAAGTTGTTTCCTTCCTGGTGTGTGTATCCGGGAACTGCCCATGGGTTGGTTACGCCGATGGGTGAAGAGATGGACCAACCAAGAACGGCTGTATCTTCACGAGCGACTTCAGCGAAACCACCATCTGCAGGTTCTTCGGCAGCAGGCTCTTCTGCGGCAGGCTCAGCAGCAGATTCTTCTGCGGCAGGCTCAGCAGCTTCAGGAGCTGTGTCGGCTGCGCCACCACATGCTGCGAGCAATGTAGCGATGATGACGAAGACGAAGAGTATGGATAGTTTTTTCAATTTCATGTTTCTTTTCTCCTAAATGATTGATTGATAAACAGGGTTGATAAAAATTATGGTATTTGTATCAGGAACCTCCTTAGCTTATTTATCGTTTTGTCGTTGTCAGGATGAATGGTGGTATTTAGAATAACGAATAAAGAAACCGGTTTCGGAAATTGGTTTCAGAATATCATATTTATTCACTATTTGTCAAGATGACAAATAGTAAGAAAATATTTGATCTTTGCTAGTTTTATATAATGGGAATAATTAGCTAAAAAACGTTTTCTTAAGATAAAAAAATCATAATTCAGATAATTACCTTGACAATCAAGGTCGTTTTATGATATTTTGATAAGCAGAAAAGGAAACCGGTTTCAGAAACTATTAGGAAACAAACAAGCAACTTGAAGAAGGTAATTAATTATGGCGCGTATAACAATCACAGATGTTGCAAGAATGGCAGGAGTCTCAAAGGCTACGGTCAGCCGGGTTATGAATGGCAATTATGGTTATATCAAAGATGAAACGCGTGAAAAAGTTTTAGATGCAATCCAAAAACTGGAATATCGTCCTAGTAGCGTAGCAAGAAGTCTTGCATCGAACCGCACGCAAACTACCGGTATCCTCGTATCGGATGTGGGAAACCCCTTTTATGCAAATGTGATCCATGGCGTTGAAGATGTTGCGTTCGAACATGGATACGACTTATTCCTATGTAATACAAATTACGATGAAGAGCGCGGGCTTGCAATTGTTCAATCCCTTATTGATAAGCGCGTAGACGGGGTTTTTATCATGTCCAGCTCGATGTCCAATGACTGGATCAGGGAGTTAAATAAGAACAGTATCCCTTCAGTGATTTTGGATTGGCAAGTCACTATGGAGGCGCCCTGTGTTGCTGAAATCCAAATTGACTATGAAGTAGGCATTAAGCAAGCGGTGGAGCATCTTATTGAACTCGGTCATCAAAGGTTTGCACATATCAGTGGCCCGCTTTCATTAGAAACAGCGCGTGATCGTAAAGATGCCTTTGTATACCACCTTGCAGAAAATGGCATTGATAAAGACCAGATCGTTATCGTAGAAGGTGACTTGAAAATTGAAGGGGGTAGAAAGGCGCTTCCCGAGATACTTGCTTCACCGATCAAACCAACAGCCATTTTCACTGCAAATGACATGACAGCAATGGGTGTCATAGGAGCTTCACGAAGAGCCAATATCCGTATTCCAGAGGATATTTCATTGGTTGGCTTGGATGATACCTGGTTAGCGGCGCAGATGGATCCCCCATTAACCACAGTTGCATTACCTAATTATTATATTGGGAAATTAGCAATGGAAACACTTTTGAAGATACTGGAGCGTTCAAAAGATAATAGTGAGCAAATTAAGGAAGTCGTTTCAACAGAATTGGTTATTAGGGAAACAACAGAAAGGCAAGAGTAATTAAAAGGAAAATTTTATTAGTATCAATACGAAAATCAAACCTTTGGCAAATTTGGCCAGAATTAGACGTGGAATAAAAAAAAAGTCGTTCCCTACGCTATGCTTGGATTGAAGAATGCTCTATGGAAACGAGCCTATACAGGTTGGTTCTTGCTAGTGAATGGGAAGTACTACAGGTGAGTTTAGGTGCATGTAAACAGGATAAACGGAGAGAAAAGTATGTCTGAAATGTCCTTAAAAGAAAGAATGATCGCTGCTGTAAAACATCAACCCATAGATCGCCTGCCTACCCAGATCAATTACACCGAAGATATGGGAGAAAGTATGGCTACCTACTTTGGCGTGCCTGCAGAAGAACTTCCCATTCTTTTGGGTAACCATATGATCCGGGTAGATATCAATGACCGCAAGAGCTATAGCGAAGACGGAAAACACAAATTCGACCGGTGGGGGGTTGGCTTTGATACCAAAGAAGAAGGGTATTTTGCAGCAATTAATCCGCTTGCAGACGTAAAAGATCTTGAAAGCTACGCTTGGCCCAATGTGGATGACCCTGGGCTTTTGACCGATGCAGAATCTGCTATCAAAAAACACGGTGATACCCACTTTATCACGCCTAACTTTGGCTTTGCCCTCTTTGAACGCGCTTGGACAATGCGTGGTTTTGAACAATTCTTCATGGATATGTCCATAGACCCCAACTTCGCCAACGAACTGCTCGACCGCATCACCGACCTTCAACTCAAGCTCATTCATCGCTTTTTAGATCTCGGCGTACACGGTGGCTACTTTGGCGATGATTATGGTGCACAGAAAAACCTGCTTTTCTCCCCAAAAATGTGGCGCAAATATATCAAACCCCGTTTAGCGAGATTATTTGAACCCTTCAAAGAAAGAGATCTGCCGATCTTGATGCACTCAGATGGGCAAATTCAGAAAATTTTGCCAGACTTGGTTGAGATCGGGTTGACCACATTGAACCCCGTGCAACCAGAAGTACTTGATCATAATTGGCTTTACAGTGAATTCAAAGGCAAGCTCGCTTTTTACGGTGGTATTTCTACACAAACAGTGCTTCCAAACGGCACGCCAGATGAGGTCAAGATCGCAACGCAAGAATGTATTGATGTGCTCGCGCCAGAAAAAACCGGCTTGGTCATCGCCCCTTCGCACCGCATGATGTCGGATATCCCGATTGAAAATGTCGCTGCCATGCTCGACGTATTCAAAACTTTATAACCCTAGGCTGTGTGGATAATGGATAATCGAAAAGAATTTTTAACACAAGAATTTAAAAAAAGATTTCAAGCTGAACCGGAAGTGTGGACGCGTGCTCCTGGTCGAGTAGACCTGATGGGCAGCCACACCGACTACAATTTAGGATATGTAATGACGATGACGATCGACCGTGACACGTGGCTTGCTGCCGCTCCCCGAACGGATCGGAAAGTGAACATCTACTCATTAGATATGAAAAGTGGCGCAGAATTTTCGCTGGATGACCTTTCAAAAGACGAAAAAACATCCTGGACAAACTACGTGCGTGCCATTGCAAAATACTGCATGGAAGCAGGATACGAACTAAATGGTTTCAACGCAATCGTTCATAGCACCGTGCCCTTTAGTGCCGGTCTAAGCTCATCTGCAGCACTCGAAATGGCCATCGCGATGACCTTTCAAGCCGTTAGCGGCTTCATGATGGACCCCGTAGAAATGGCTTTAATCGGTCAAAAAGCTGAAAACAAATTTATTGGTGTTAATTCAGGCATTTTGGATCAATATAGCTCGGCAATGGGCGAAGTAGGGAAGACTATTTTGCTTGATTGCCGTGCGCTGACGCACTCAATGGTTGATATTTCCCCTGAATTGAATGTAGTTATTTGCGACACCAAAGCAAAAAGAAGTCTGCTCGGCTCTGAATATGATGATCGCCGAAATCAATGCGAAGCTGGTGTAGAAATTTTGCAAAAGAGCAGACCAGAAATTGAAGCCTTGCGAGATGTTTCTTTTGAAGAGTTTGATGCCGCAAAAGACCAGATCCCTGATGTTGTGCGCAAGCGCTGCCAATTCATCTTGGATGAAAATCAGCGTGTCCTGGATTTGGCAAGGCTTCTCTCTGAAAATGATGGTGAAGGATTGAAAAAGACTTTTACTGCATCCTATCTTGGAGCGAGAGACCTCTTTGAGATCAGCGCACCTGCTATGGAAGAGATGTACCAATCCATGTTGAATGCATCGGGCGTGGTCGCTGCTCGTCAAACGGGAGCGGGTTTCGGGGGCTGTATGGTTGCGCTTGTCCGTCCCGAAACAGTAGGTGCTTTTTCAGCTTCCGTCATTAGCGAGTACAAAGAGCGTACTGGTCTTGATGCTGAAATTTACGCGGTACAAGCATCTGATGGCGCATCTATAATCGAAGGCTAAAAATGCAAAATTACGAAAGCCCTCATCGCCGCTATAACGCGCTCACTGGAGAGTGGGTGCTGATTTCCCCACATCGCACAAAAAGACCCTGGCAAGGAAAACAGGAAGATGTTTTTCTTGGTAATCGGACAGCTCATGACCCAAATTGTTATCTTTGCCCGGGGAATAAGAGAACCAGTGGTGCCGAGAACCCAGAATATCAGGACACCTTTGCATTCACAAATGATTTTCCTGCCCTTTTGCCTGAGAATGACGATTTAGGTTCAGACGATTCTCTTTTTCAGGCACATGCAGTCAAAGGCACAAGTCGCGTTTTATGTTTTTCGCCCAACCATAGCCTCTCACTCCCTGAAATGGACGTGGAATCGATTGGTAAGGTAATTAATCTGTGGACTAAAGAGTTTCAAGAACTTGGCGAAAAATATAAATGGGTGCAGATTTTTGAAAACAAAGGTGCGGTTATGGGCTGCTCAAATCCACATCCGCATGGGCAGATATGGGCCAGTGACCAGCTGCCGAACGAAGCGCATAAGGAAAATATTCAGCAAGAAAAATATTTCGCGGAAAATAAGCGCGTCTTATTGGTGGATTATCTCGAAAAAGAGCTGGATAAAGAAGAACGCATCATTGCGCAGAATGACTACTGGATTGCACTGGTTCCCTTTTGGGCGGTTTGGCCTTATGAGGTGCTTTTGGTACCTCGTCGTCATATCAAAAGGCTTCCTGAATTAGAAGATGAGGAGAAGGTAGCTCTAGCAGAGATCTCCAAGCTTTTCCTGACAAAGTATGACAATCTTTTCAAAACATCCTTTCCATATTCAATGGGCTGGCATAATGCACCCAATAGTATTGGGAAAAATGCCGAAGATGATGCTTCATATGAATATTGGCAATTGCACGCCCATTTTTATCCGCCCTTATTGCGTTCTGCGACTATAAAGAAATTTCTTGTGGGTTATGAGATGCTCGCGGAAGCCCAGCGTGATATTACAGCGGAACAAGCGGCGAAACAATTGCGAGAGCTTCCAGAGGATCATTATAAAGAAGCGTATGCTCAAAATTGAGAGAGTTGTTACCAGCTTTCAAATGGATTGGTTGCTTTGATTAATAATGATCAGGTTGATGAGTTTACCAAGGAGGTTCAATATAAATATAAAGCAGAAACCGGCATTGAACCAGATATCTACTCTGTTTTCCCATCTGCCGGTGCTGGAATATTGGAATATTAATAACAAATTGATAATATAGAAAATTCTGGAGAATTAAAATGAATTCAAGAGAAAGAGCAAACCTCGCTTTAAACCATAGAGAACCTGACCGTATACCTTTGGATTTAGGCGCTGGTTTTCAAACCGGTATGCATGTCAGTATGGTATATGCACTGCGTCAGGCATTAAAGCTTGATCCCCCTGGTACACCAGTTAAGGTGATCGAGGATTATCAAATGCTCGGTGAAATCAAAGCTGATTTACTGGATGCCATTGAAGCCGACTTTGTCGGTGTTCATCCAGCATCTTCTATGTTTGGTTATAAAGTGGAAGGCTGGAAACCGTGGACGACATTTGACGGCACTCCTGTCCTTGTTCCTGAATATTTTAATACCGATGTAGAAGATAATGGTGAATTGCTCGCTTACCCAGAGGGTGACAAGTCCATTCCGGCAAGTGGACGTATGCCAGCAGGTGGCTATTATTTTGATGCGATTAATCGGCAAAAACCGATTGTTGAAGGGGAACTAAAAGTAGAAGATAATTTGGAAGAATTTGGTTTTTTATCAGACGAAGATGTTTCTCGCTTTGGGCGTGAAGTAGACCGAGTGTATAAAGAAACTAACCGGGCTATTTATGCGAATTTTGGTGGAACAGCCATTGGGGATATTGCCCTGGTTCCTGCGCCGTGGCTCAAAAACCCAAAGGGAATTCGTGATATTGAAGAATGGTACATCAGCACATTGACCCGAAAAGACTTAGTATACAAAATATTTGAGAAACAAACTGAAATTTCCTTGCAAAACTTGGCAAAAGTCTATGAAGCTGTGGGGGACAAGGTGCAAGTTGTTTTCCTGACGGGTACAGATTTTGGCGCACAAAATAGGGCATTCATGTCGCCGAAAACATATCGCGATCTCTTTAAACCATTTCATAAGATGATGAACGACTGGATACATGAAAATACCACGTGGAAAACATTTATGCATTCTGATGGTGCGATTCTTTCATTAATACCGGATATGATTGATGCGGGAATCGATATTCTCAATCCAGTTCAGTGGACAGCTAAGGATATGGATCAGAAAATATTGAAAGAAAGATTTGGAGACCAGCTTATATTTTGGGGGGGGAGTGCAGATTCGCAGGGCACCTTCCCATTTGGTACACCTGAACAGGTGAGGAAAGAAGTACTGAGAAGTATTGAAACTTTGGCTCCTGGCGGTGGGTATGTGTTCAATTCTGTTCATAATATTCAACCAGAAACGCCAATAGAAAACATTCTAGCTTTTTACGAAACATTCAGGGAAAACAGAGCCTATTAGTATGAGTACATGGCTATGATGAAGAGTGAAATAATTAATTATAGGGGGTGGGAAAATTCTATTCGTTTATTTAACGAACAGGTTGACTTGGTCATTCTGACAGCAGTTGGTCCTAGGATTATTCGATATGGTTACAAAGGCGAAGAAAATATTTTTGCTGAATTATCGGAGACAATTGGGCAGTCAGGCGGAGAGAATTGGAATTTGTATGGTGGTCATCGACTATCTCATGGGCCTGAAGATCGAATTCGTTCACGGGTTCCGGACAATCTTCAGGTTGATTATGAGCAAATTGGCGAAGCTTTCAGAGTGACGCAACCAGTTGAAGTCATCACCGGGATACAAAAGGAACTTGAAATATCACTTGATGCTAGTTCGACAATCGTTACCATAGTGCACCGACTATATAATAGAAATCTTTGGGATATCCAATGTGCACCATGGGCTCTTTCTGTAATGCGAACAGGAGGAAGATCAATTGTGCCTTTGCCACCACGTCGCATGGACGATGCAGAATTACAGCATAATGGCAGCATTTCCCTTTGGGCATACACGAATATGGCTGATCCGCGCTGGGGTTGGGGGCATCGCTATGTTACTTTGACACAACACTCTAGCGCAGAAACTTTCCAAAAAGCGGGTTTCTGGGTGCCT
Source organism: Chloroflexota bacterium (assembly GCA_024224815.1). Taxonomy (GTDB): domain Bacteria; phylum Chloroflexota; class Anaerolineae; order Anaerolineales; family Villigracilaceae; genus Desulfolinea. The sequence continues at coordinate 46,966 of JAAENC010000680.1, read as the reverse complement.
GATGGGTGGGCAGCATATCATTATAAGAACACATTGTTTATAAAACAAATGGAGGTTAAGGATGACAAAGCATATCCCGATAATCACGTAAATGTGGAATTATTTACAAACCATGAATTACTAGAAGTTGAATCTCTTGGCCCATTGGCCCAGATTGAGGCGGGTGGGTGTCTGGAGCATATAGAAACATGGACGTTGCATCACGTGATTTCTGAATTGAAATCTGAAAATGAAATACAACAAAACCTTATACCCCTTTTATAGCATTACACGAAATATTTATTACTCAATAGGAGAATACCATGAATGAAATAACTGTGCTTTATAGTAATACAATTGCTGGAGATGCAGATGCAGTAGTAGAAAATATTCAATCTGCCTTGGATGCAAATATCAATCCAGAAAAAATATTGAACGAAGGAATGATTGCAGCCATGCAAGAAGTGGGCAGGCTTTTTGAGGAAGGTGAATATTTTGTTCCTGAAATGCTGATTGCTGGACGGGCTATGCAAGCTGGCCTTAATTTACTTCGTCCTCATTTGTTGGATTCTGAAGTAGGCAAGGTTGGAAAAGTTGTCATCGGCACTGTCCAGGGTGACTTGCATGACATAGGTAAGAACCTTGTGGGTTTGATGTTAGAAGGTGCTGGGTTTGATGTAATTGATCTGGGGACGGATGTGACACCAGATCAATTTGTGGAAGCCGCAAAAGAGAACGATGCGAAACTTGTCGGGCTTTCAGCTTTGTTGACCACAACTATGCCGAATATGGAAAAGACAGTTGATGCTTTCAGAGCAGCTGGGATGGCTGACACAGTAAATATTATGGTTGGTGGAGCACCTGTCACGCAGGAATATACAGATAAGATTGGTGCAGATGGGTTTGGTCAGGATGCCAGCCGAGCTGTCTCCGTAGCAAAGGACCTTTTAAGCCGGTTCGAGGATTGAAGAGGTAAGGGATTTGGTCTTGTAATCTAGGAGCTCATCGAAGATATTAATTGCTCGACTAATGAAACATCGGCGTGAGCTATATTAGAAGGAATACTGATCTAAATTGAAAAGGATAGGAGAGAACGTCCACCTATTTGAAGTGGTTTGTATCTTTTAAAAAACACATTTTATAAAAAACGTAGAGGTACTCATGTCAGAGAATCAGAAAACGATACTATCCTTCAAGGATAAAAGTGTAGAAATTCACCGAGACGGCCCCACCGTCATGATCGGAGAGCGGATCAACCCCACTGGTCGTAAAGTAGTCTTGGCTGCGCTAAAAGAAGGTGATTTTGAGATGGTGCGTCAGGATGCCATCAAGCAAGTTGAAGCAGGCGCAACGGTGCTAGATGTCAACGCAGGTGTCCCGGGCGCAGATGAAGTCGCTCTGCTTTCCCAGGTTATGCAAGAAGTCATGTCTGTGGTCGATGTGCCGCTTTGTATAGACACAGCCAATCCGCAAGCATTGGAAGCAGCCCTAAAGCTCTACGAAGGCAAAGCCCTAATCAATTCAGTGAATGGCGAAGAGAAATCTTTAGAGACCGTTTTACCAATTGCCAAAGAATATGGCGCAGCCATTATTGGTTTATGTATGGATGATGATGGCATTCCAGCAACACCAGAATTACGCCTAAAAGTAGCCGAAAAGCTCATAGAACGCGCTGCAAAATACGGAATCCCCGTTGAAGATGTTGTGATCGATCCGCTCGCAATGACGATGGGCGCAGACCACACTGCTGGTCTAACCACCCTAAAAACCATCGAGCTGATCGTGGCAGAATTTGGTGTCAATATCACGATGGGTGCAAGCAATATCTCCTTTGGGATGCCAGATCGCAAATATTTGAATTCGACTTATATGGCCGTTGCCATTCACACTGGTCTCACTTGCCCGATCACAAACCCCTTGGTCACTGAGATCAATACAGCCGTATTGGCTACCGATCTGTCTTTGGGAAAAGATGAATACGGTATGCGTTGGATCAAGGCTTTTAGAAAACGAAAGAAAGCGCAAGAATAGGTATTTCTGTGTCCCAAACTTTACCGGTAGTTTTTCTGGCATGTAAGGTCTTTGAAGGTATTCTGGAGAGCAAAGAAGAGAGTAATAATGTCTTTCTGGATTACGGGTTACATTCCATTCCTAAGCAACTCACAAAAGCGGTTCAAGAGCAACTTGACGCTCTCCCAGAGCCCAGCCTAATTGTGCTGGGCTACGGGCTTTGTGGCAATGGACTAAATAATATTAAGGCGGGTAAGCACACTTTGGTGATCCCAAAAGCAGATGATTGTGTCGCGATGTTCATGGGGTCGCGTAAGCGGTATATGGATCAATTTGCCGAAAATCCTGGTACCTATTACCCGACCAAAGGCTGGTTTGAAGTAGGGTCAGACCCGCTTAGCGAATACAAAAAACTCATTCCAAAATATGGGGAAGAAACAGCGGATTGGCTGATGGAAACGCAATATCAGCATTATAAGAAACTGGTTTTCGTAGCCCACACAGAAGATGATTTGAAAACATATCGCCCCCGCGCTTTGGAAGTAGCCGCCTATTGCGAACGCTTTGGTATGGTCTACGAAGAATATCAGGGCAGCGATGAATTCATTCAGAAGATAGACAATTTATTTGATTTTCAAGACAAGATCTCCGAAGAATTTGTTGTCGTGCAATCTGATGGCATACTAAAGCAGGAGATGTTCTTATGAGTAAAGTTAGCATCATTTATGGTGAAGAGAAGAGAACCGTTGAAGCAGCAGATGGTGAAATTCTCGGCGACGTAATTGCCTCGCTGGATTTGCCTATCGAGCAACCCTGTGCGGGGCTGGGCACTTGCGGACGCTGCAAAGTTTTGGTCGAAGAAGGTGGAAATAAGCCAGATGAAATTGAAGAAAAACATCTGACCGCAGGAGAACTGGCTGTAGGTACGCGACTTGCTTGTCGGGCAGAAATTGATGGGGATACACAAGCCGTGCTTTCACCGATCGTTGTTTATTCCAATAAAGTTTTCAAAGCCAGTAATCGGCACAAACGTGATCGAAATGTGCCACTGGGTTTGGCCGTTGATCTGGGGTCAACAACGGTGGCTGGCTATCTGACAATGCTGGATAATGGGGAAGTTGTTGCCGGGGGCGCATCCTTGAATCAGCAGCGGGTTTATGGCGCAGATGTTATTTCACGGCTTTCTGCTGCCATGCAAGAGCAAGCTCAAGGTCAGCGTTTGCGCCGCTTGGCTCTTTCATCCATTAATCAGGCTATTAATTCCCTGAAGTTATCCGAGAAATTGCTGGATCGTATCGAAAGAGTGAGTATTGTTGGGAATGTTGCCATGCACCACCTTTTGGCAGATTTGCCCATTGATACTTTGGGCATGATGCCTTTTCAGCCCTCTTCAAGAGAATCGAATATTGATGCAAAAGGGCTGCTCAAGGGCATCGTATCTGACGATGTACAAATTATGCTGCCCCCCGTTATTGGTGGTTTTGTTGGCTCAGATGCTTTGGCGTGCCTGGCTTATTTTGATTTTGACCGATCTGATGTGCCGATGCTGGCCGTAGACCTGGGTACAAATGGCGAAGTGTTGGCGACAGATGGGAAAGAAATTGTGGTTGCTTCTACAGCGGCGGGCCCTGCTTTTGAAGGTGTGAATATTTCTTGTGGGATGCGGGCTGTGGATGGTGCGATCGTGGATGCTCATTTGGAAGATGGAAAATTTATCTTCGAGACAATTGGAGACGAAATGCCCCTGGGTTTAACTGGGTCGGGGTTAATTAAAATAGTCAACGAATTAGTCTTGGTCGGTGTCATCGAGGAAAGTGGGCGGATTGCCCAAGACCCCAAAGTGATGGCGGATATGATCGGCCGCGATTTTTCTCCGACAAGAATATTCCTGACCCCAGAAAAAGATATTTGGCTCAATCAAAAGGATATTCGTGAACTCCAAAAAGCCAAAGGGGCGATCAGTGCCGCTATTGGTATTTTATTAGAAAGCTTGAACTTAAAAAAAGAAGACTTTCAGAAAGTGATCCTGACGGGTTCTTTCGGTGGACAGTTGGATATTGAGTCGGTGATCCAATTGGGGATGATTCCTAATTTCTCTTCAGATATTGTTGCGACTATTCCAAATGGAGCCGGGATGGGGGCAGCACTTTTTCTTTCAGATGAGGGCTTTGCGCGCGGTGAAAAGATAGCGGCCAGCACAAGACAAATCGACTTAGATCTGGATGCTAATTTTCACTCGCTATTTATTGACGCGTTGAAACTGACAACGAATTAGTTGTATAAGGACTTTTATTGATGTTACTGGAATGGATTTACGATCTTACTTATGCACTTTTAAAGCCTTTCAAAAGATTTTTGAAACCAGATTCTTTTGCAGAAAAGGCGATGATCTCTATTGAAAAAGTGGGCAAGGGGGTGGTTTTCGATTGTCAGATGTGTGGGCAATGTATTCTTCACAGTACAGGCATGGTCTGCTCAATGAATTGCCCAAAGAATTTGCGCAATGGTCCTTGTGGCGGTGTGCGTTTGAACGGGCACTGCGAAGTCAAGCCAGAGCAAGCCTGTGTTTGGGTAAAAATCTATGAAGGTTCTATTGCCTCCCCGAAATATGGGGGTGAGATCATGTGGCTTCAGCCGCCCGTAAACAGAACCCTGCAAGACACATCTTCATGGGTAAATCTGCTGCATGGGATCGACCAAAAAATGAAAACTGTCTGGCAAACCCAGGAAGACAAAGATGCCTTAGAGCCTTTGTTTAGAGGATCAAATGAAAAAGAATAAATCCAGTATGAGCCAGTTGGAAGAAGTTCTGATATCTGGTCGTTTTGCAATTACATCGGAATTGAATCCGCCTGATAGTGCAGATGCAGAGGATGTAAATCGCGCTGCGATGATCTTGGCCGGGTTTTGTGATGGGATTAATGCCGTAGATGCTTCGGGTGCAAATTGCCACATGTCGAGTATGTCCATCTGTGCTTTGTTGACTCGTGTGGGATATGAGCCAGTTTATCAAATCTCTTGCCGAGACCGAAATAGGATCGCTATTCAGGGAGATATTTTGGGCGCGGCAGCGATGGGGGTGCGGAATTTGCTCTGTATTACGGGCGATGATGTGAGTGCCGGAGATCAACCTGGTGCCAAACCGGTTTTTGACTTCGATTCGATCCAGCTTTTACGAACAGCTCGAATGATGAGAGATGAGCGGGTTTTTCTTAGCGGAAGAAAGATTACTTCTGAGCTTCCGCTCTTCTTGGGAGCGGCAGCAAACCCATTTGTCCCGCCTTATGACTGGCGTCCCAAACGCTTGGCGAAGAAAATTGCGGCTGGGGCGCAATTTATCCAGACTCAATATTGTTTTGATATTCCCCGCTTCAAGGAGTATATGCGCCAAGTTCGGAATATGGGCTTGCATGAGCAGGTTTATATTCTAGTTGGTGTAGGGCCTTTACGTTCTTATGGCGCGGCAAATTTCATGCGCACAAAGGTGCCGGGAATCACGATTCCGGATGAGATTATGGATCGGTTGAAGAAAACGCCCAAAGAGCGTCAGCAAGAAGAGGGCAAGAATATCTGTATAGAGATACTCCAGCAAGTGCGAGAGATAGAGGGTGTCGCTGGTGTACATATCATGGCATATCGGCAGGAAGAATTGGTAGCAGAGATTGTGCAGGAAGCAGGATTGTTGCCCAGAATAGCCCAGCAGCCTTTTTGAAGACGAAATAGAAAATACTCAGGAGGTACCAAACATGAAAGAAGTAAATAGCTCCCCCGCTTACGGATCTTTTGATAAAAGAGGCCATTGGAAACCGCCATACCCGGCTCAGTTTTCCCCTTTATTTGATTGGCCCTTGAAGCCAAAAGCTATTTTGAAATCATTATTTGGGTTCCCTGGCTTATTATGGCCCTTTAATGCGCTTGTTCTATTTCTTTCTTGGCTAACCTTAGTTTATTTTCAGCCAGCCATTGAAACGAGTACAGGTCTAGAATTTAGCTGGATTGGGATGATGTTGCTTCGCAACCTGATTATTATGTTAATTACCTTCGGTGGTACTCATTTGGCTTTTTATCGTCTTAGACTTAAAGGTTCCGAGCGGAAATATAATCCAAGTTTTCAAGAAAAGCCCCAAAAGAAGTTTTTATTTAGCAAACAGATCCCTGATAATGTGTTTCGCTCTATTGTTTATGGATTACCCATTTGGACAGCTTACGAAGTTTTATATATTTGGGCTGCTGCGAATGGACGAGTTCCGTATTTGAGTTTTCAAGAGAATCCGATCTGGTTTATGGTTTTCTTTTTTGTTATCGTATTGTTTCGAGACACTCATTTTTACTTTGTCCATCGGTTAATCCACGGGAAGCTTTTATTCAAATATGTTCATAGTGTTCACCATCTCAACCCAAACCCTGGGCCATGGTCTGGATTATCTATGCACCCTATTGAGCACCTCTTGTATTATAGTGGTGCATTAATTCATTTCATCATTCCATCTCACCCTTTGCATTATATTTTCCATACCCAACATTTATCCGTAGCACCTATTATTGGGCATTTGGGCTTTGAAGGTATCTCCTATAATGGAAAACCCCTAACAAGTGATTATTTTCATTATTTACACCACAAACATGTTACCTGTAACTTTGGTTCAGATATTGTTCCTTGGGATAGGTGGCTTGGTGTTTATTTTGATGGCGTTGGAGAGTATCAACCCAGAAAATTGCGAGCTGATAAACCGCCATTTTAAAAACAGTCGCGAGTGTTATCTTGGAAGTTCTTTTATTTTGTCCCTCATGAGAGAGCGGGATGCACTAATTACTGATGGGTAATGTGTCCTTTCCCGCTCAACTCAGTTGAATAGAAATTTAAAAAAAATATATAAGAGTCGCCTTTTCTGGTTCGTGTGCAATTGTGGTGGATATTATAGATTCTGCAGATCTTATAGACAAAAACTTGACTGAATCTAGTCATGTGTAGACAAAATACTGCTGTGTAGACACTATAGACTCTCTCGCTCATAACTGTGGATCAGGATGTCGCGGGTTCGAGCCCCGTCAGCCACCCCTATATGCAGGGTCTACTTCTCTGTAGACCCTTTTTGTTCCACTGGTGGGGGTGTTTATTTGATGAGATTTCTTTCCGTGTGCAATTTTACTTTGATCGGGGAGAATTTTACCTACAATTCGACCGCTTCGTTCTGCATTTCAGGAATTAACTGCCCTTTGATGTCTAGCGTTGTGCTGATTTTCGAATGTCCTAATTTGTGGGAAACTATGATGCTTGGAACGCCATGGTTTAGCATCATAGATGCTGCTGTCGAAAATATCACACAAAACATCCTGTCTAAGCAACTCGGAGTGTTTTGTGCATTAAAAACGTTATCTGTGGCGTAAGTAGCACGAGTGATAACCAAACCAGAGTGGGTAGGATATTTTCCATATGTACCGTTCATAAACCTCCCTTAGGCTGTATAATACACTTATGATATTGCTGACTCTTCTTGGGAGAAACCTTTATGCAAAACAAAAAGATTTTAATTATTGATGATGACGCTCAGCTTCGCAGATTAATGGAATATCCTTTATCGAAAGAAGGGGCAAATGTTGTCTTAGCCACAAATGGGAAAGATGGATTGCGGCAGCTTTACAGCGAAAAACCTGATTTGGTTATCCTTGATGTTATGATGCCAGAAATGGATGGGTGGGAAACGTGCAAAAATATCCGTCAACTCTCTGACGTACCTATAATGATGGTAACCGCTCGTGGAAAGGAAGATGATATTATTCGCGGCTTAGATTTAGGCGCAGATGATTACATCACGAAACCATTTCAAGTAAAGGTATTGGTCGCGCGCGTTCGCGCCACTCTTCGGCGCGCTAATTTAAAGCCAGAAAGAGAATCAAAAGTATCTTATTCAGATGATTATTTAACAGTAGATATTGAAGCCCACCGTATCTTTGCGGCTGGTGAACCCGTAAAGCTGACAGCCACAGAATTCCGTTTGCTGGCATATTTATTAGAAAATGCAGGGCGCGTAATGAGCTTCAATCAGATTCTTGAAAACGTGTGGGGGTGGGATTATGTGGGTGATGATAACTATATCCGCGTTTATATTTGGCACTTGCGCAAGAAAATTGAAAAGGATTCAAAAAACCCAGAGTATATACAAAATATACAAGGGATTGGATACCGTTTTGAAAAAAAGGGCTGATAGCGCAACTCAAAATTGGTATAAAATCTAAAGGCACTCTTAATACTTTTTTGATTCTCCAACAAGATAATAGAGGGAAAACAAAGAAGAAGGTGCCTATGAGCGTAAAAAAAATTCTCTTTCTCGGAACTCACGGACAATATAATATCGGTGATGAACTCTTGTTGGAAACTTTCCTTTCTCAACTGGGAAATCAGCATGAGTACACCGTAAATACCTATGATGAAGATTTTACCCTGCGCCAAGTGGGCGATCAATATAAGCTCAAGGTCTTTCACACTACCCAAAAACGTTGGCATATTTTGGGGCATATTCTCAAAAACGATTTGCTTTTCTTTGGTGGCGGCAGTATTCTCAAGGAGCTTTACGCCAGTGTAGGGCGTAATCGTTACGCCACTTTATTGATGGTATTGGCCATCGTCAGCTTTGCCAAGATTATTGGGCGCAAAAAGATTGTGATGAGCAATATAGGGGTAGGACCGATTCAGAGCAGATTTGGGCTTCTTCTCGTTAAATTGATTCTTTCTCTGGTCGATTATGTTTCAGTACGGGATGAAAAATCGCATCGAACTTGTGTGGAAGTTGGTACCCGCTCCGAGAAGCTGGAGTTTGTCCCCGATGCTGTGTTTGTGCACAATCCAGCGTTCTTTTTGCGGAAGCAAGCCCCACTCCAGGAGCGAAGCGAAAAAATCCGAGTTGCTCTTAATCTAAACTATAATATCGAAAATCCTGAATTTTGGGATTCCTTCATCCAAAATCTGGCAGAAGGATTTAAAAAAGTTCACGAGCAATATCCGCTTGAAATTTACGCATTACCAATGCAATCGGGTTATAAGGAAAATAATGATCTGGAGTTGTTGAAGGATTTTCAGACGCGTATCCCTGAAATTAGAATATTTTTACATAAGCCCGCCACAACGCTAGATATGGGTGATGTCCTAAGATTGTGTGATTTTGTCGTTGCCGAACGTTTGCACACTTGCATTTCTGCTGCAATATTGGGCGTTCCCGTTTTACCTTTAGTTTATGATGTTAAAGTTAGAGAGTTAGTGAAAATTTTAGGCGTTGAAAGCTTTGGTTTGGAAATTGATGCCAAGTTTAGCGCAAATGCTTTTGAAGAAACCTTTATAAAAATGCTTAACCAAAAAAATGAACTTAAACAAGATATCAAAAAACGCGCAGGGTCTTTGCAAAAACAATTAGAAGATTATTTTCAAATACTCAGAGAAACTTTCCTCTAGTTTAGCTTTAGGCCTCTTTACGTTCCTTACGATACTGTTATAGCCTTGCTATATTTGGAGGAGTTTTTTCTTCTATACTAAACTCTATAATGAGTTACCAACTTCACTTCCCCTTTATATACGATGACCAACCGGCGGTTCCTCGCGACCGCCGGATTTTGCGCATTATATTGTTGGTTGGTCTTATCTATTATGGCACGTATTTCTTCATTTTTCGAGATATTATCTTTCATTTGCCTGAATTAATGAGTGGTGAAATGGTGATAAATGGGGATGAATTAGTTCCCTTCTTCAATCCACATAGTCAGTTTCTTGAGCAGGCTGCCGGGGAATTTAATGACCTAACAAATGGATATGAGTTTCGTGTACGCTATTCCATTCTCTCAACCTGGATGCGCTACTATAAAGTACTCCCTTTTGCTCTTCTCTTAGTTGTGCCTTCGGTTGCCTTCGCATCTTATTTGGTTGTTAGCTATTTTTTGCAGCGGGTGATGCCCTATATTGAAAAATCAGCAGCGTTTCGAGCTCCAATTGCTCCAATTTTGTTGGTTTATTTAATTCTCTCGTATACAAAAATCACTCATTTTTACACGCTAATTCTTGGATTTGGCATTTTTCTGATAGCAACCCTTTTCTTTAGTTATGGGTTTATCTTTTCTCAACGTCATCCTTACCGGTATATGATTGTCGGGCATCTTTTAACAGTATTTAACCCTGCAATTCATTATATTGTTTTGTACTGCATGTTCATTAGCTTATTGATTGTGGGAATCGTACTTATAGAAATCTGGGAATATTATACAGGCGGGAGTTTTTGGCATAAATTGCGCTTTTCCACTTTTCGGAAAACAATAAAAAAACATCGTCAGAATAAATCTTTATCAGGGACACCTATAGTCAAAGCTATCGGAGCTTTTGCGTTGTTAGTGGTTATCACGCTAATTCCCTATGCTCTCTTTGTAAAATTCTTTGTACTAACAGGCATAGATAATATCTCTGAGAGTATCCCTGTAACATATTACTTCATCAAAGATGCTTCTGTATCCTTCTCTCATCTGGTTTCTTTTGATTTAGCTGGGATTATGGATAAATTCATTAGCGGCAATTATCTTTCTCCTCATCCTCGTGTTACAAATATTTTTTATACCTTTATGATGCTATCTCCACTTTTTGTACCCGGAGTGAAGCGCATTATCTTTGTCAATAGGCCGCTAAAGTTATTTTTTACAATCAGTTATCTTATTTTATTCTTTTCATGCTGGGCAACATTAGGCTATTCAGGACCAGATTATCTCCCAACTTTTCATCGAGCAATTGCCTGGATCAGCAATGCTGCTAATAATAGCCGGTCGACAGTTGGGGATTTAATTGTCCAGCTGATGGGTACCATTGTACAGATTTTGCGTTTTCCGCATCGTTTTCAGTTAATCCTTTTTATGATGGCGGCTATTGTTCTGCCCGTATCCACGCTGTGGTTAGAAAAAAAATATCGCACTTGGATAGATAGTCTTCAGGTAAAAAGAAAAAACCTGTATTATGCGCTATTTCATTTGCTCTTTTTGATGCCTTTGCTGCTCAACTGGCAATATAGAGAGACCTTTGCTTCAGGGAATTATTTGGGGTTTCTATCTCCTTATCCTGTTACCCCGCTAAAAGAGACAAAGGACTATCTACTCACCTTGCCCGAAGGAAAAACGGTTGTTTTTCCACCTACAGAGACAGCCAAACGTATCATTGATATTAATGGTGTTGAGCATAAGTTCATTGATAAATTCCACATATATTATCTTGACTTACCCAGCTATTACTACGGTCTATCTGGTGACCCCAGCAATAAACACGAGTTTTTCTTGCTCTTACGCGCTATGTATTATGACCAGAGTTGGTGGGTCAATATCGCCCGTGATAATCAGATCAAATATATTATTATCAATAAAGAGTTGGTCGCGAATACTGTTGGCGGAGCGGAATACTTGCGTGATATTGAAAAAACAATCCGCTCTCAAATGAATGAGCTTGATGAATATTTCCGCAAGACCTTTGAGAATGAAAGTTATATTGTCTATGAACTGATTGATTTACCAGTCGCTGAGCGTATTCCACTTTTTATTGACACTGAGTGGAACACCTTCATCTGGTTACAAACTAAATATCCGCAGTTGAGCAAGTATTATGATTTGCGCTACGGCATGAAATCTTCTGACTTAGATGAATACGATAGCTTGGTCGTTGTTGCCGATGATATGCGACAGGCTCGTTTGGATATATACGCTAAAACTGAAGCTGATACCTTTTTTCAACCCGACAGTATCATGTTTCCCTTTGACCAAAATGTGGTTTCCAGCACCTACTATATTGCCCCTATGTTTCGCATGTTCCAATTTTTTTCAGACACCAAATGGAATAGGCTAGAGATGATCACCCCAGGGATGTATGGCAGTATCACAGGTAGATTTATTGGTGTCCCACGCTCAACTACTTTTCGTATTGATATCAAAATCCCAGAAGATGGAAAATATCATCTTTTGCTGCGCGGAGTTTCTTCAGCAAATTCGTTAACTGTTGAAGCACCCAGTTTGGGAATCAATCAAAATCTAGTGTTAATGCCAGAAGATTCGAAGGCAAATTTCTTTCAGCAGGATCGTGTCTTTACCCCAGATCGGCAACCTTATGATGTTAGCAGTTATTCCATCGAAGAACTGGAAGACCTAATTCCCCAAAGAATTGTGATGATCAATTACGGATTTCAATATATAGACCTTGGCGTTGTTAATGCCACAGCTGGAACACATACCATTTACTTCACCAAAGATGATGAGAACCCCATACTGATAGAAGGTGTCATGTCAATCCCCGCCGAAGATTTTGATGAGTTACCTTTGCAGGGGGATATTACCTTTGTTGATCCAGAAGAAAAACTTTGCTGTGATGTTTTTGAGAATGAAGCAAATACTTCAACGGGGGAGTGAAAGAAAATATAGAGAGATCTTCAATATCTTCTTAACTCCATTTTAACGCCCACATGAAATACTTTAGTTTGAACGTGAGCATAAATAATTTGGTAAAACTTGCCCCCTCTGCCCTATCGGGCATCTCCCCCAAATGCGACGATAGTGCTGTCGAATTTAGGGGAGAAAATGTATTCCTCCCCCCAAATTCCACGCTTTTGGCATTTGGGGGGGGGCTGAGGGGGGCAGGTTTCACATCATTTTACGATTTACGATCTTGTATTAAAATGCCAAAAAATTTTTGCTCGGATACTTATTACCTACCAGTCCACAAAGGTATCATGATGAGCGAAAAAAAAAGCACAAACTCTTTTAGCAATTTCAACTTCCTATCTATTCTAAAAAAATCCTTTCCGATTGCTCTTATTGGTTTGGCGCTCCTTGCAATTAACTGGGGGTTACATAAACGCCTGTCACCGTCAGAGGCTTTCGATACTTTCATTTATCCCTATGAGCAAAACTTTCAAGATATTGAAATTCATCGTTGGTTTTCTCAGGAAGGTGTCGGAAAGTGGACATTGTCTGAAGAAAAACTACACCAAACAGATCCTGAAGTTGTAGAGGCACAAATATATGTGTCGCATTGGTTGGTGGAAGAACAGCCATATCGTATCTCGGTAAAGATAGATTTATCGGATGGTGGACAGAGTGCGGGGATCAGCTTCAATGCCCAATACCCTGAGATTTACACCCGGCACCACCGCGCCGAAGTAAGAGCCGATAATAGAAATTTCGAACTCTCAACCGGCTTGGTCACGGAAGATGATGGGTATAAAGAGCAGATTCGTATTCCGCTCAACTCATTGGAGCAACCCTTCCGCTTGGATGTGCTGGTGGGAGATGAAATTTACGCCGTCCAAATCAATGGGCAAACCCTAATTGAAAACCGTCCACTTGTTTATCATGATGGACTGGTTGGCTTGGTAGCTTCCGGTGGCTCAGTAACTTTTGACGACCTCACGCTCACTGAAATCGAAGATAGCATTTTCGATGTTAATCTAAGCGAAGTCGAGACTCTTCCTCGTGAAATCGCAGAGCCAGTTGTTGGCGATATGATCTACACTAGCAATTTTGCTGGCGGCTCTGCATCCAATGGTTGGGTGCCATTTTCTGGAGACTGGGATATTGTAGATGGTTACCTGACCCAAAAAGACCCCACCGGATACGATTTTGGTATTGGCTATGAACCCAGCATATTTCAATCATTCATCCTGCAAGCCACTTTCACGCATCAGGAAGATATTGGCGCAGGCGTGCTTTTCAATATGCCAACGCCTTACCAGACAAATGGCGCGCATATGGTTCGTTATGCCGAGTCTGGCAAGGGGATTTTCTGGGGCTATTACGATGCTAGCGGCAACTTCACTGGGCAGGGGCACGCAATCTTGCCCACCAGAGAAGGGACGCCTCATACCATCAAAGTTCTCAGTGGCGATGACGTTTACACGATTTTTGTAGACAATCAACAAATAGCCAATAATGTCCCCCTAGTGAGAAACTCTGGCTATATTGGATTGATCACATCGCGCAGCGCAGCAGCGTTTGGGATGATAGATATTACTGGATTGCTGAACGATTTGTGGGTGAGTGGCGAAAATAGCAAAATCAGCCCCGGGACTAATCCCGCGTTGACAAACGGTAGCAAGCCTGAATTTGAGCTTGATACGCTTCCTTCATCATCTTCTGTAAATTTGCTTGGTGATATGCACATCATCAACGGTGATTGGACACAAGAAGGTCTAGCTATTCAACAAAACAACACGGACCACAGTGATTATGTCTTGAGCACAGGTGTATTTGCGGGCGTTTATACGCTTGAGAGCACAATCACCTTGCCAGATGCCACAGAATTCGATGATGTGGGAGGAGGGCTAGTTTTTCATATGGCTACGCAAGATGATCATGCTAATTCTCATCTGGTGCGTTTGTCGGGTAATGGGAAAGGTGTCTTCTGGGGATATTTCAACGAAGATAAAATTTTTGTTGGGCAAAGCTCTGCTTCTTTTGCTGAAAGTGCCCCAACAAATACCTACAAAGTCAAAATTGCGGTGAGAAATAATGCTTATGACCTTTATATCAACGATGAATTGATCACTAAGAGTATTCCGCTTGTCAGGCAGGAAGGCTTTATTGGTTTATTGGCATACCGTGGCCCGGTAAGCTTTGAAGATATCAAACTGAAAATTGGAGGTGTGCAATGAATGTAGTGAAAGAAGTACGCGAAAAAACAAAAAAATATCATTGGCTCTTTCAAATTGTGATGGTTTTCACCCTATCTCGCCTAATCATATTTGGTGCTGCTCATATTGGCAATGTTATGCTCCCCACAGATACGGGGCATTGGATGCCTGAAGAGATTCACCCCTTTTGGGCAATGTGGGCGCGTTGGGATAGCCAATGGTACAAGTGGATCGTGGAACAGGGTTATTGGTTGCGACCAGGTCAAATGAGCAATGTAGCCTTTTTCCCTATGTACCCATTACTGGTGGACATTCTCAGTTCTACTTTTGGGATAAATATCATCATTGCAAGTATAGTGATAAGCAATACGGCTCTTTTGGGGGCTTTCTTATTCCTGTACAAATTAGCTCTGCTTGAATTTGTAGATAAAGATAGTGCGTACCGCACAGTTTTTTATCTGGCATTTTTTCCGACCTCCTTTTTCTTAAGCAGTATGTACACAGAAAGCCTGTTTTTGCTTTGCTCAGTAGCAGTTATTTACTTTGCTCGTCTGCGGCAATGGAATTTGGCGACCCTGATGGGCATTTTGGCTTCGGCAACCAGAGTGGTTGGGGTGTTTACTTGGGGGTTGGTGATGTGGGAATGGCTACGAGTGCATGGTTGGACTCTGAATCAAATCCACAGCCAAAAAGCCTGGCTCGATCTGAGACGAGGCATAAAACAAGACTGGTTAGAACTTCTGATTATCGGGCTAATCCCCCTTGGTTTGCTCAGTTATATGGCTTTTTTAAAATTGAATTTTGGTGATTCCATTGCTTTTGCTTCTGTACAAAGTGCCTGGAACAGAGAGAATATTGGTCCTTTTGCCGTCATTGCTAATGATCTTCGTTATATCTTTGCTGATGGTTTTAACCAGCATAACACGCTGAGCTTCCTGAATATAATCACTTTTGTGGGAGCTATAGGTCTGGCCCTAGGTGCGTGGAAACGTTTGGGAGCTGGTTATAGTATCTATGTGTTGATCATGCTCGTCCTACCCGCTTCATCTAGCAGTCAAAGTATTTTGCGCTATGTATTAGTCTGTTTTCCAATTTTTATGATGCTTGGGGAAATGGGGAAAAACCCAAAAGTTGACCGCTATCTAAGCGTTGGTTTCGCCAGTCTGCTGGGGCTAATGACCGCCATTTTTGTGAATTGGATATTTGTCGCTTAGAAGCTCAGGACATAAAACTAAAGAGTACCTAAAGAATTATTTAATAGTTTTTTTATTCGGGGCAAGGATAATGTGAATAATAAAAAACATTCTTCTTGAGGTGCTCTTATGTCGTATAAAAAATATCAAGCTTGGAAAGAAACCCCCATAAATCAAACCCCTTATCTATCTGTCATTATTCCTGCATACAACGAAGAAGAGCGTATTATCCCTACAATTGGCGCAATTGCCTCCCATGTCTCAATACAAGGATATCCATGGGAACTGGTCATTGCAGACGATGGCTCAACCGATAATACGATTGAATTGGTAAAAAGCTTGGGGCTGGCAAATGTTCGTATATTGGTAGCAAGCAAAAATGGAGGAAAGGGAAGCGCTGTCCAACGTGGAATTTTAGCCGCACGCGGTGAATATATCCTCTTTGTGGACGCAGACAATTCCACTCCCATTGAAGAATTGGAAAGTTTGCTCTCCAAAATTATTGAAAAAGATTTTGATATAGCCATTGGCTCAAGAGCAGTAGAAGGTGCCGAAGAAATGAAGCGTTCTTTCTTTCGGCAATTACTCAGCGATGGTTTACGCTGGATTGTGAAATATGTTTTTCAGATTGGCGTTAGAGATACCCAATGTGGCTTCAAGCTTTATAGCCGTGAAGCTGCAATGAAATTGCATAACACACAAACCGAAATGGGATTTTCCTTTGATCTGGAAATTCTTTATCTAGCATCAAAGTATGGCTTCAAGGTCGCAGAAGTCCCCGTAGCATGGATTGATGCCCCTGGTTCAAAAGTAAATACCCACAAAGAAGCGCAACGTTTTCTAATCGCTTTGGCAAAAATCAAAATAAATGATCTACGCGGTAGTTACGCGGGCTTAGTCTAAGGAAAAAAGGAGAATAAAATGAATACAAATCATTCGTATGCAGTCATTATGGCTGGTGGTGGCGGAACTCGACTTTGGCCCCTCTCCCGCAAAGCCACCCCCAAGCAAGCCCTACCAATACTCGGCGAAAAGACTCTTTTCCAAAGCACAGTCGAACGCTTGCAAGGCTATTTTCCAACCGAGCGTATTCTAGTTGTAACTGTTGCAGAACAAGCCGAGTTACTCAAAACTCAGGTATCTGACCTGCCCGAAGAGAATTTTCTGATCGAGCCTGCACCACGCGGCACAGCTTCTGTCGTTGGCTTCGCCGCTACTGTTCTTCATCAGCGTGACCCCGAAGCCGTGATGGGCATCTTTCCCGCTGATCACTTCATCCGCAATCTCGACCTTTTTAATCATCTGGTTGAAACAGCCACCAACGTAGCCACCGACGATTATCTAGTCACGCTCGGCATCACTCCCACTTTCCCTGCCACCGGTTATGGTTATATTCAGCGCGGCGAAAAACTTCCCAACACCTACGAGTACCCCGTTTATGATGTCAAACGCTTCAAGGAAAAACCTGGTAAGAAAGAAGCCTACGAAATGAGCGTACGCGGTGGTTATTCATGGAATTCAGGCATATTCATCTGGAAGACGAAAACCATTCTCAACGAAATAGATCGCCAGATGCCTGAGCTAAAATCCGCTTTGGATGAAATAGCCGCATCACTCTCAAGCCCTCAACTTGCTTCCGTTATATCAAAAGTGTGGCTGCCCCTGAAAAATGAAACCATCGACTATGGCATCATGGAAGATGCCCGAAAAGTCGCCATCCTGCCCGCCAGCGGCTTAGATTGGAGCGATGTTGGCTCATGGGATTCTCTCTTCGACGTTGTTCTCCCCGATGATGCCGAAGGCAATATCACCATCAAAGGTGATCATATTTCCCAAAACACCCGTGAAACCCTGGTTTATGGCAACGGTCGCTTGGTCGTTACCATCGGCGTAGAAGATTTGGTCATTGTTGATAGTAGCGATGTCCTTTTGATTGCCCAACGCGGTCAGGCACAAGACGTACGCGAAGTTGTAGGAAAGCTAAAAGCCGAAAATAGAGATACGTATCTATAAGTGAACTACGAAAAAAATATTGGAGACCTAAAATGAAACTCGCAATCGTAACAACTTACCCCCCCGGCAAAGGCTCTCTCAATGAATATGCCTATCATCTGGTAGAAGGATTGAAGACAAAAGAGGAAGTAGAAGAAATTATTCTGCTGGTAGATGAACTTCCCACAAATGAACCTGATGAAGTTTATCCCTCCAGCGAAGATGGCTCTGTGCATATTATCCCTTGCTGGCGCTTCAATGACCCAACAAATCCCTTGCGAATAGCACACACACTTCGAGAAAATAAACCTGATGCCGTACTTTTCAATATCCAATTTGCCAGTTTTGGAGATCGTAAAATAGCAGGCGGCTTAGGGCTGTTGGCACCGCTCTTTTCAAAACTGTTAAAATTCCCCACGGTTGTATTGTTGCATAATATTATGGAAACAGTGGATCTAAAAAGTGCAGGGTTTGGTACCAACCCAATAACGCAGGCAGTCATTCGTTTTGCTGGGACAATACTCACTCACTTAGTACTCAGTGCAGACTTGGTAGCGCTAACTATTCCTCGATATGTCGAAATTCTGCAAGAAAAATATAGAGCTAATAATGCTGTCTTAATACCACATGGAACTTTTAATGATATCGAACAACCCTCGATGGATTTACCAGAGGGCCCTCTACAAATAATGACTTTTGGTAAATTTGGCACATACAAGAAAGTTGAAATTCTGATCGAAGCTTTTGAAATTCTGCAAAACCGCTCAGGTGAGCAACCAGTAGAGTTGGTTATCGCTGGGACCAGTAGTCCCAATGCTCCTGGCTATCTTGAAGGTGTTGCCGAGCGATGTACTCATATTCCTAATATCCGCTTTACAGGATATGTTGAAGAAGAAGATGTGCCAAAGATATTTGGTGATGCTGCTGTAGTTGTTTTCCCCTATACTAGCACCACCGGTAGCTCAGGTGTTTTACATCAGGCTGGCTCCTTTGGCAAAGCAGCTGTTTTGCCTGAAATCGGCGATTTTATTGAACTAATCGGCGAAGAAGGATATACAGGTGAAACTTTTTTACCTGATAGCTCTTTCACTCTAGCAAAAGCAATCTCCAGAGTAATCGATAATTCAGATAATCGAATCACTTTGGGGCAACAAAATTATCTTGCGGCTCGTGGTCTCCCAATTGCAGAAGTTGCAGATTGGTACTTATTACATTACGCTCAACTGCAAAAAGAAATATCCTTTTTGCCAGCTACCCAATCAATATAGATAGAACCCTAGAAAAGGAGCGAATATGAACACAAAAGCCTTATCCCCCGAGCCAATAATCAAGCTGATAGAACTTTCTGGTCGTTTTGATGCTCACGTTGCCCCCGAATTTATTAAGTGGACGGATGAAAATATCCCTGCATCACAAGAATATTTACTTGTTGATTTGAAAAAAGTCAATTTTATTGACAGTACTGCACTGGCGTCACTTGTCAGAGGAATGAAACATTGTCGTGAAAAAGGTGGCGATTTGGCATTATGCAATTTACAGCAACCCGTACAAATTATTTTTGAACTTACTCGTATGGATCAGGCGTTTAGAATATACACAACTCAAGAAGACGCTTTTGAGAAAGCCCGTGCCGAGTATATTGAAAAACTGCTTTAATTGCTAAGGGAAAGAATAATGTCCTCCTCATCCGAGCTAGACCTTCTGGCTGAAGCTCTTTCAGAAGCTCAAGACCAACTCCTGGCAATTTCCGCTTTGGCGCAATCAACTGCTCAACAATTTGATATTGAGCAGTTATTGCCAATTCTCGCAGAACACGCAAAACAGATTCTAAATGCCGAGGCAGTCTTTATAGTCGTTAATATCGACAATCAGCCCCCCTTATTGGTCGATTTTCCCACCAATTATTTTGACCCCAAAGAGATTGTCCTGTTGACAAATACTGTTCACGAAACTGTGGACGCTTTTCAGCGGATATGCTTAGTAAACAATACTCCGGTTTATATCATCGAGCAAAAAGACAACGATAACGGATGCGTCAAACTTGGATTTCAAGTTGATACCCCTGAAACAGCTTTATCCCCAACCCTAAACTTGGCACAAACCATTACAGACCAAGTCAAGATTCAAGTAGAAAACAGTTTGCTCCACAGGGCATTATTAGCACAAGCAAAGTTTCAAGCCGAAATGGAAGCTGCCAGGCAAATGCAAGCGAGTCTCCTTCCCAAAAGCATTCCCTCCTCAGCAGAAACTGGACTAGATATCACCGTTCACTTTCAACCAGCCTCGAAAGTAGGGGGCGATTTCTACGATCTAAAATCCCATTTACATAGAGGCGCCGCTTTCGCTGTAGGGGATATTTCAGGTAAAGGTATGCCCGCGGCATTGCTAATGTCAATGACCTTGAATGCACTGCGTAATAGTTTTCGCTTCATCCAAAATCCTACGCCTGAAAAAGTTCTGACGCAAGTCAATCAGAACATGTATGATGATTTCACGCGCGCAGGAGGTTTTGCCACTGTTTTTGTTGGCTCTTATAATGCCCATAAAGGCGAGCTTTCATACGGCAACGCAGGCCATTCCCCAGTGGTTTTTTGCCCAGCCAACGGAAACGCCCGTTTTCTTGAAGCAGATGGTACAGC
The DNA here is from genome assembly GCA_024224815.1 of Chloroflexota bacterium. Lineage (GTDB taxonomy): Bacteria > Chloroflexota > Anaerolineae > Anaerolineales > Villigracilaceae > Desulfolinea. The sequence goes on along the minus strand of JAAENC010000680.1, from coordinate 26,518 downwards.
TTTAGGCGTTTTGTCAGAGAGTTTATCCAAATCCCAAATACTGGATATTTCCCCTGGCGATATTTTGGTTGTTGGAACAGATGGATTCACCGAAGCCGAAAACCCAGCCAGAGAAATGTTCGGCTATAGCAAATTATTAAATCTAATAGAAGAACTCCGCGAAGGTTCCGCAGATGAAATCAAAGATGGTATTGTGCGAACGATTAATCAGTTTGCATCTGGCTATCCCCAAAGTGACGACCAAACTCTTTTAGTGATCAAGGTAATTGAAGGAAAAGAATTATGGAAATGAAAAAGACAGATCAAATTGAACTGACCATACCCGCAAATCATAAATACCTGAATATAGTCAGCGCTTGTCTTGAAGCATTGTTTGAACGTGATGAGATATTGAAAAAAAACAAAGATGATTTTTACGCTATTCAACTTGGCGTTCATGAAGCCTGCACAAATGTTGTTGATCATGCTTATAAAGATATTAAAGATGCAAATATCTACATCAAGATTGAGCTTTGGTCTGAACCAGCTCGGCTAATTGTTGATATTCGTGATACAGGAGAAAGCTTTGACCCCGAGCAGATTCCAAGCCCTGATTTTGGCGGTCTTCAAATTCGTGGTTTTGGAATTCACCTTGTTCATCAACTAATGGATGGCGTTATCTATTTTTCAGCAAAAGATGGTAATCACTGGTGCCTGACAAAGCACTTTTGAGCATATATTAGCCAAAACAAAAACAGGCTCTTCTCTATCAAGAGCCTGTTTTTGTTTAAACGAAAACTCCCTGAAGAATATCTAAATCTTTTTTTAATTCTTTTTATATTCCCAGGTAGGATAATCATATCAACAGGACAAATAATCACGATTCTTATAGGAGTATCCCATGAATATAAACAGCGAAAAAACTACCAGCGATATCATGATCATCAAGTTAGATGATCGGGTTGATACATTTTCTGCCCCTAATCTTCGAGCGCATTTCTCCAAGCTACTTGCTCAGGGTAGAGCTAATTTCATCGTTGATTTGAGTGATGCTACATTTTTAGATAGTGCAGGGCTGGCTGCTCTCGTGAAGTTACTAAAAGATTCCAGAGAAAAAGGAGGCAATGTCAAAATCATTCTGCCTGAAAATAAAAGTGTACGGCGAATTTTCAGTCTAACCAAGTTTGATCGCGTCTTTGATATCCAATTAACCGTTCCAATGGCAGTAGGCGCTTTTTGAGGTCATCATGGCAAAAATACTAATCGCAGAAGACCACTTTCCTAACCAAAGACTAATCAGTTATCGTCTGCGGCATCAAGGTCATTCAGTTGTAGGTGTCGACAATGGTGTTGACGCACTGGAACATATCCAAAATCAGGTTTTTGATTTGGCAATTTTAGATATTGGAATGCCGAAAATGGACGGAATAACCACGCTCAAGCATATTCGCGCAGAGGCAAAAACCCGCTTCCTGCCTGTAATCATGCTTACCGCCAGCGCACTGCACCAACAAGAAAATGCCGCCACATCCGCAGGTGCAAATTGCTTTCTGCACAAACCCATTAGTTCTCAAGAACTTAATGAAGCTGTAGACTCTCTCATTCTCAAAGAAAATTCTGACAGGTAACCTATGAAAAACAACTTGCTCTCACGCCTCACAGACGAAGGTAAAAAATTCTTCAATGGAGGGATGATCTTCTTTTTCAGCGCGACCATTGTTAATCTGGGCAATTACCTTTTCAATCTGGTGCTGGGACGATGGCTTGGGCCAGCCTCCTTTTCAGATTTGAGCATTATCATCACACTCTTCCTGATCGTAATATTTTTTGCTGCGACTTTGCAAACAATTACCGCTCGTTTTAGTGCGATATATACCAGCAATAACGATCTTGAAAAAATTGCTCGATTAAGAAAAACGATGCTGAATTGGGCTTGGGGATTTGGCGTATTCTTATTGCTTATCTTTAGCTTGGGCGCGTCATTCTGGCAAAACTTTTTTCACACCCAATCAAGCCACCTATTCATTATCTTTGGGATGGGATTACCATTTTATCTCGCACAAGGTGTGAATCGTGGTGTTCTGCAGGGGCAAGCTCGATTCAAGGCATTATCTCTCAGTTATCAAGCCGAGATGTGGACTAGGCTAATCACCGGTGTCGGTTTCGCTTGGCTGGGATGGGGCACCATAGGAGCAGTGTTCGGATTAACCTTATCTTTTGTTGCAACCTGGTTAGCTTCTGAGAGAGCAAAAAATGGCTTACCAAGCGCCCAGTCTATTCCCTTCCGTGATCAGAAATCTATCTTCTCCTATTCAGGAGGAGTTTCTCTAACCTATCTCAGCCAAATTATTATCACTAATAGCGATATAATCATTGCAAAGCATTTCTTCCCTGCCGAAGTAGCAGGTCAATATGCGGCATTGGCTCTAATTGGTCGAGTAATCTACTTTGCTACTTGGGCAATTACCACAACCCTCTTCCCAATCATTGCTCAACGCCATCAAAGCGGAAAATCACATATCCAATTATTAAGATTTGGGTTAGCTTTAGTCTTTAGTCTGTCAATTGGAACATTATTTTTAACTTGGGCAATTCCCGAAGAAATCGTAAATGCTTTATTTGGTTCCGCTTATGTAGCTATTGCTCCACTATTATGGCGCTACGTGATTGCGGCAGCTCTCTACTCACTAGCGAATGTATTTATCAGCTATCAATTGGCACTCGGAATCAAAATAGGTGGCATTATTGCTTTGTTCGCTGGCTTGGTTCAAATTGCCGTGCTATGGAATTGGCATACAAGCTTAGAAGAAATCGTTGATGCCCAAATCATTATCATGGCTAGCCTCTTGAGCCTATTATTTATCAAGAGCATGGAAAAAAAACTCAAAACATATCTAAAAGTCCTAAAAAGCATCTTGTACAGAAACTCTCTTCTCAACCTACATGAAAACTAAAAGGAGTATTAGGTGAAAATTAAAACTGCTTGGAGCATAAATAAGAATACAAATAAAGCGATCGATCAGGCTTATCAACAACTTGAAAATGAACTCGGGGCGCAACCAAGTTTAATCATTGCTTATACTTCCGTTATTCACGAATCTAATCTAGTTTTAGAATCTCTCAAGAAAAACGCCCCTCATTCTCTCTTACATGGTGGTACATCTTGCCAAGGCGCGATGACTGAAGAGGGTTTTCATAGCAAGGATGGAATCGGATTAGGGTTGCTGGGAATTCACGATCCCGAAGGCAGTTACGGCATAGGTCTCAGCAATATCGAAGGAGATGGACGTGCTGCGGGAGCACGTGCTATTCAGGAAGCCATTCAAAATGCAGGGCGGGCGGGCGAGCCTCCAGATTTAGTCTGGTTGAACAGTGCCCCGGGGTTAGAAGAGGATATTCTTCTTGGCATTCAGGATATTATCGGAGAAAATGTTCCTGTAGCTGGTGGAAGTACGGCTGATAATACCGTTTCAGGCGAATGGTATCAATTTACACATCAAGATATAAGCCAAGATGCAGTGGTCGTTTCAGCGATGTATCCATCCGTCAAAACCCACCTTGCATTTCATAGTGGCTATTCTCCCACGCAGCACAGAGGTGAAGTTACGAAAGCTGAACACCGCACACTCTACGAGATTGATGGACGCCCAGCAGCACAGGTCTATAATGAATGGACAGAGGGTGTTGTGCAGGACGCCTTAGAAGGTGGTAACGTGCTTTTATCCACAACTCTTACCCCTCTGGGACGCATGGTAGGCGCAGTGGGCGAGATGCCTTATTACCAGCTTTCTCACCCAGAATCTGTAACCCCTGAGGGAGGCCTCTCCCTTTTTTCTGAAATCGAGGTCGGGCAGGAAATTTTCCTCATGAAAGGTACGCAAGAAAGCCTTGTTTCTCGTGCTGGACGAACTGCCCGTTCTGCTTTGCGAACTGAACGAATATCATCAAGACAAATCAGCGGTGCCTTGGTCGTATATTGCGCTGGTTGTATGTTGACCGTTCAAGAGCAGATGCCAGAAGTAGCCGAAGAAATCCGCACAGCGCTGGGAGGTAATCCGTTTTTGGGAATCTTTACTTTTGGCGAGCAGGGTTGTTTTATTCGAGGTGAAAATCGACACGGCAATTTGATGATATCGGTAGTCGTTTTTGAGAGTAGTTAGATTTTTTCTGCTTCTGACGTATTTTGTGATTGTGCTTTTTAGTCGGAATTCATCCATCAAACCCCTCGTAGTAACCGCTTTAGCGGTTATTTGTGCGTCAAATAAGTTACTACAAGGGAGCTAACGCAGCAGGCATGATTTGGGCTTGCGTACTATATCCAAACAGATTCGCGGCGTAAGCGGAATAATGTCTACGCCAAGAAAATGTTGACTGAGAGCATGCAAGTTGAAGTCGCGTGCGTGACACGGCTTTTCATCCCATAACCATTTAGAACGAGGCTTTCCATGCAGTTTCCCCTAGAAGTGATTGCAAAAATCAATGAGATTATTTCTGATATTGTTGACGAAGATGCACATTCTGTAGTTCGCCAGCGCTTGCTGGAAACTATTGCTCAGGCAGTGGGGTTTGAGTTTGCAATGCTGTCAGAAACTTTTAGGGATGGGAATCAGATGAAAGTAACAGCTATATACGAAGAAACCAAGCTGATGCCCGCCGTTGAGAAAATTCTTGGGTTTCCGCTCATTGGTTATCACTTTGAAATTGATGCAGATTATAGGTTTTCTGCCCCCCCCGCAGAAGTTTTTACTCATATCTCAGATTATCACACACAGATTCCCAAAAGAATTGGGAGTTCTATCGGAAAAATACTAAATATCAAACGGATTGTTTTAGTTCGCCAGTATACAGGAGATCAATATTTGGGGGCAGTTACTTTTGCCACTAAAGAAACTGATCCAAAAATTGATTTGCTTACCTATCTGTGCAATAACCATTTGGTTTATGCGCTGCGTTTAATACGTGAGCAAGCCAAGCAAGCGCGTCAGCGCGAAAATCACACCAGAGAATTAGAAAAACGCATAAATGAGCGTACAGATGCCTTAAAAACAGCGCACCAACAAGTTGTGGTTTCTCAAGAGATACTTTCTGAATCTTATATAGATTTAGAGCAAACTCGCCAGGTAGCAGAAGCGCGTTTGCAAGAAACTGAAATGCTATTAAATGGGCTTAAGGAACTCACAGATAGTAGTGATATTGACGGGGTATTTACAAGTATGCTTTATGCGCTACAAGCAATATTGGGGTATGAAGATGCGTTTATTTTGAACGAAAAATCTACAGATATATTTGAATTAATATCAACGACTTCTTCTAAATTTGAGCGTGGGAAGTGGTATGCTAATCAATTTTTTAAGCGCATTCTCTCAGGAAAAATTCTGGCAGCATTTAACACGATGCAAATTTCTGAGTGGCAGGAGCAAGATAGTGATATTTGTGCTCAAGCAGTATCAGCGTTGCATATTCCTTTGGTTACGCAAAACTCGAAGGCTATTTTGATATGTACACATTCTGTCAAAGGTTTTTTTACTCGAAAGCACATCGAGTTGGCGGAGCGTTTCTCCATTTTGGCTATTCAGGCATTAAGCAAGAGTGAGCTATATATTGCTCTCGAACACGAGCGAGACCAACTTGAAAGCACTGTTGGCAGCCGAACAGCTGAATTGGTTGAAGTTAATCAGACCTTAGAAGAAGAAAATGCTGAACGGCGTTTGGCTGAGGAAACTGCACTTGAGAGTGAAAAGCGTTATCGTTCCCTTTTTGAGCGTACTCATGATGCTGTTTTTTTCTTGAGTCTGGATGATATCTGCTTGGAGGCTAATCAACAAGCGGCTGATATGCTTGACTATAAAATAAAGGAGGTTATTGGCAAAAATATATATGATATTGTTGCGTCTCATTATCACGAAACTACGCGCAAAAATTTCAAATCATTGCTAAGTGGTGATATAAGCCCTATTTTTCCTTGTGTTTTTTATAAAAAGGATGGTACGGAGTTTCCTGTTGAAATCAATGCCGCCATGGTCTATGATTCCGAAGGTCAGCCAATTCACATTCAAAGTGTGGTACGTGATATCACCGAACGTACAAAGGCAAAGGATGCCCTACAAGAAGCTGAACAAAAATTGCGTTCTCTGTTCGATAATTCCCCTGACTTTATTCTATTATTGGACCAAGCTGGCAACATCCAATTTGTGAATCATGTAGAAGAATCCCCTTCTCCAGAAGAAGTGATTGGAGCGCATGTTTATAATTTTATACCCGCTGAACAACATGATTTGTATAGGGAGAACTTGGAAAAAACTTTTCTAAATAATGAAGTAATCACTATTGAGCATCAAGCTCTTGAGCGATGGTATATCTCTCGATTTGTCCCCATCGCAGGAGATGAAGCAGTCACTTCGGTGATGGTAATTGCTTCAGATATTACTGAACGCAAGCAGACAGAGGAAGAGATTGCAATTTTAGCCAAATTCCCAGCCGAAAATCCAAATCCGATTTTACGAGTAACACATACTGGCGAAATTATTTACGCCAATCCTAGTAGTGCTCCACTTTTGTCTGTGTGGAACTCTAATCCAGGTCAAAAATTGCCCGACTATGTGTTTGAAAGATGTTTAGATGATAGCAAGCAACCCAAAATAATTCTCACCGAATTTGAAGTTGAAAATCAAATATTTGCCTTGTCATTTGTCCCGATTAAGGAGATGGGCTATATCAATATTTATGGACGAAATATCACTGCTGAAAAAGAATCGGACAGAATCAAAGCGGATTTTGTTGCCAGCGTATCTCATGAATTGCGCACCCCTTTGGCTCCAATTTTAGGCTGGAGCGAAATTTTACTGGATGAAGCTCCTGGAGAAATCAACGAGGAACAAAGAGAATTTCTCCAGGCAATTTACGATGGTGGTATACACCTTCAGCAAATTGTTTATGACCTATTAGATGCAACGAGTATGGAAGCAGGTTCTTTTCGACTCGAAATGGAAGAGTTTGGTTTTCAAGATGTTGCCCAAAAATCCGTTAAGTTCGTTCTCTCAGAAGCTGATAAAAAGCAGATTTCACTAAAACTGGCTATTTCCCCTAAGATCCCCAAGATCCAAGCTGACCCAAAACGCATTGAACAAGTATTTGTGAATTTATTAAGTAACGCAGTCAAGTTTACGTCTGAAAATGGGGAAATCTCTTTAAGAGCAGATATATGCCAAGAAGATGGTTGGGTAGAGATATCTGTTCAAGATTCTGGTATGGGAATTCCAGAAGACGCTCTGTCTAAAATCTTTGACCGCTTTTATCGTTCAGAGGATGCTGTCAGTGCTAATATTCAGGGTACTGGATTAGGGTTATACATATCGAAAAAAATCATCAAGGGGCATGGCGGGACAATTGATGTGCGTAGCACCATTGGGAAGGGGAGTGTTTTTGAAATTCGTTTGCCAGTGGAAAAGCTAGAAGCCTAGGTTGTAATTCAGAGAGCAACCGTGGGATGTTTTTTTACAAAAAAAACTATCAATCGCTAATTAGGTTGATAAATGTCCATTCTGCGAGCAATTTGCGAGCATATGTCATAGAAACTATGGACATAATAGACAGAATGAACGTTTTTGCGTAATTCATGTGTACTGTGTAGACGCAATAGACACAAAAGTAATGGGTGGACGCACACCCTGCCAACTTCGAATCAGTTGATTGGGGGGGGGAGTATTGCTTCGTCTCAATCCCGCTGGATAGAAACTTTCTAGAATATTAGAGTCGCCTTTCCTGTTTCGTGTGCAAATCGTGTGCAATTGTGGTAGACACTGTAGTTTATATGGACTGAATAGACAGAAATTTGACTAAATCTTCTACTGCGTAGACGAGAGTCTATCTTGTAGACACTATAGACTCTATTGCTCGTAACTGTGGAACAGGATGTCGCGGGTTCAAGCCCCGTCAGCCACCCTACTATGTAGGGTCTACTTCTCTGTAGACCCTTTTTTATTCCACTGGCGGGGGTGCTTATTTGACGATGTTTTTTTTCGTGTGCAATTTTACTTTGACTGGGGAGAATTTCACCTATAATTTGGCTGCTTCGTTTTGCATTTTAGGAATTAAGTGCCCATAGATATCTAGCGCTGTGTTGACTTTCGAATGTCCTAATCTGCGGGAAATTATATGATGCTTGGAGCGCCATGGTTTAGCAACTCCTGCTTGGTATAAGCACAAATTTAAGAGTGGCGATTTACCAGTATTCATCAAGCTATTGATGAATTATTATATTGCATTCCTTGTTTTTTAAGTAACCCCAAATATTTTTTACCTAACCTAAAGCCTGGCTCTAGTCGGCATAAGATGTGATACTTTTCATGCTAGGATTACTTCCATACCCACTTGAGTGAGTTCTAGACGAATACTTGCTGGCAGAGCATTATCTGTGATTAACTTGTCTGCTACAGAAATCGGCGCAATTTTCATAGACGATTCTTGGTTAAACTTTGAGTGATTTGCGAGTAAGATTACTTCTTTGCTGGAATCAATCATCGCCTTCTTCACTTCTACAATATCCATATTTGTATGTGATAGTCCAGAATCAAGGCTGATGCTATTAGTGGTGAGAAATAATTTGTCTGCGTAAGTTTGCGAAATAACATGTACTGCAAATGGTCCAACAAGCGCGTTCGGGTTAGCTCGGATAACCCCTCCTGTGCAGATCAAGTTGATATTTTTCATTCCTTGCAGGGCACTACAAACGCTTAGGGAATTTGTGATTACCGTAATATCTTTATCGGTAATTTCCTCTGCAAGTAGCAGGGTTACTTCTCCGTCATCCAGGAAGATTGTGTCACCATCTTGTATAAACCGGGTAGCATTATTGGCAATTTGTTGATTCAATTGTCTCAGCTCCACTTGCAGAGATTGTGTGGCGTTCACTACTTCCAGTTCGATATTCAGGTGAGTGCAAAAATCCTTCATTGAGCTTTCTAATTGTTGATACCACTCATGTTTTCCAAATGGCACAATATGCCTAATTGTTTTGGGTAATGCCGGATGTTTTTTCTTTTTTATATAATCGAATGTATAGGCAGGGCCAAATTCTTTTTCGATTCTTCCCCATCTGATTTTCCACCCATCTGTATGCTTGCGAAAAAAATCTGGTAGTGTTTCTTCGGTCAATATTATGTGAGGAATATAGGTGTGTTCTGCTAACTTGGCCTTATTGTAGGCTTTGATGCTCATGTTGATACACATCAGTCCTGCAATTTTGGGGAACATCGCAATACCGGCTTTGCAATATTGATTTTTCATCAATACATCTTTCATTGAGTTACCCTCAAACCCTATAAAGACAATCAGAATTTTGGATGGGTCTATTCCCAGGTGCTTGCAGGCTTGATTTGCGCCTAGAGCAGTTGTTGCATTCAAAGCAAATATTATATTGATACCATCATTGTGAACTTCGATGGCATCTCTGGTAAGCTGATACGCAGTTTGAAAATGTGTTTGAGAGTTGACAGAAAGAACAATCTTGCAATCATCTAGATCTGCGTTGATACCATCAATAAATCCCTGACTCCGTGCTTTAGTGCTGGGAAGAGGGTAGGTGATGTCAAGAATCCGGGCTTTGTTTTTGAAATGATTGCGTGCATAAGCGGCCGCCCATTGCCCAAGCTCATAAGATGCTTTGTAATTATCAATGGATATATATGTGAGTGTTTCTTTTAGCAATGTGGCTTCTGATATGACAGGTATTTCTTGCTTTGATGCTTGATTAAGCAAAAAGGCGTCAGTCTTTTTATTTGATGGTGTGATGATAAGAACATCAACATTCTTTTTTTGAGTAAATGCTAAAGGTCCATTGTTTGTTTGGTCATTGATTAGCGCGTTCAGTCCTCCCGCATTTGATGAAGATGCACCTCCGTGCGTGCGAAAGACTTGTTTTTTGCTATGTAATTTTTCAAGATCACGCCTAATAGTAACTTTCGTAACATTAAAAAAATCGCTAAGCTGGGAAACAGATACGTACCCTCTTTTATTTACCATCGTAATGATTTTGCTTAATCGATCAGATTGTCTCAATTTGAATCTCCTATAGCTTTTAAATAAGGCATTATGTTTAGGTGTGTTTTCAGGGTCAACAACATGTCAGGGGTTAGTGTTATTTTAACTTAGGTTGCGAAAATGCGCAATATATGTTTGAAAAGGAACATTTAAGGTGACTGAATGTGTTTTTTCTGTTGATATAGGGTGTCCGCTGTGCTAAAGTATATGTGTTGTTGACTTAATACCTTATTTACAACCTAAGAGCTAATTATTAATATTATCGTTTGTTGTCGCAAAAGAAGGGGTTCGCTACCTGCCTGATGTAACTATCATCCTCTTACTTACTCTAGGATATACAAAAAAAAAGGAGGTTCTTATTGAGCAAAACATAATGCACTAATCGCAAAATCGTGATAATAATAAATTTGATTCCAGATACCCCCCCCAAAAAAAGGAGAAGATCGTGAAAAGTCATAAGTCAATCTTTTGTTTGATCGCCGCAATCCTCGTTTTGAGTATGGTTTTAGCAGCATGTGCGCCAGCTCAAGAACCTGTTGCCGAAGAAGAACCGGTCGCTGAAGAAGCTGCTCCAGAAGAAGAGGCAGCTCCAGAAGAAGAAGCTGCCGAATTAGTAATGCTTGAGCTGTACCATGACAAGCCATCTTGGGCAGACAATACGGATGCAATGGGCCAATCAAGTGCGGATGCCATCGGGACAGGCTTTGTAACTGTTCGCAATGAAGACCCGACTACATTTCAGGCAACGATTCGTGCATCGCTGAGTACAGAGCAGGCACCCGATCTCCACACTTGGTGGTCTGGTTACAGAATGGAAGATATTGTTCAGTCAGGTAGTGCAGCTGACCTGACTAATGTCTGGCAGAAGTACCTTGACGCTGGTGAATATAGCCAGGGTGTTGCAGATGCTTTTACGTTTGATGGAAAAATCTATGGCGCGCCATTTAATTTGGCACTCTGGGTTGTATACTACAACAAGCCTTTGTTTGAAGAGCATGGTCTGACACCTCCCGCAACCTGGGAAGAATTTGTAGCTCTAAATGAGAGTCTCCTTGAATTGGGTATTACTCCGATGTCACAGACCTTTATTGATCGCTGGCAAGCCTTCATTGTTTTTGAAGAAATGATCCTTCGCACCCAGGGCCCAGAATTTTACAATCAGTTGATGCGCGGAGAAGTGAAATACACAGATCCCGGTGTTGTTGAAGCTTTAGAGCTTTGGGCATCGTGGATGGAAATGGGCTACTTGACCAATGACTATGCCTTCGGTACTGCTACCGATACCTTCTTGCCAGCTTTCCAGGCAGGCGAAGTTGCTATGCTTCCAATTGGTGATTGGTATTCCGCAACTTTTGTTGGTGCTGGTCTAGAGCCAGGCGTAGATTTTGATGCATTCGTGATGCCGAATATGGATGCCAGCCTTCCACCTGCTCTTTTCTTTGAGGCCAGCCCTCTTATGGTAGGCGAAAATAGCCCTAACAAGGAAGCAGCAATCGAAGTCGTTGATTGGTGGATGTCTGTGGATGCCCAAAATGAATGGTCTGATGCAATGGGCTTCTCCCCGCCAAACAGCCAATCCGATAATCCCTCTGTAGTTGGTCAGAATGTCCAGGGTTGGGTCAACGATAATAGTGCAGAGATGGTTTTACGCTACTGGGAAGCCACTCCTGCTGATATCGTAGATGTAGCTGTAGACGAACTTTCACGCTTCATGCTCAATCCTGATGAGATGATGAATGTTCTTGAAGCTATTCAAGTTAAAGCCGATCAAGTTTGGGCAGAACGATAGTCCCGGTATAGAAAATCCTTACAGGGAGGTGCCGTTTTGGCATCTCCCTGTATATCCAGTAGTAGTTTATGGCTGAAAATATGAAATCATTATCTGTTAATCACCCCAACACACCATCTTTATTTTATCGGAAACATATTGAGCACTTGTTATATTTGTTGCCTGCATTCATATTTGTTGGCGTATTTTTGCTATACCCTGTGCTATACACAATTTACGTAAGTTTCACTCGCTGGGACGGGTTAAACCCTCCTGAGTTTATAGGATTCGCAAACTACTTACAGATCGCACAAGAACCAGTCATTAGCACATCCATTAGTAATACGTTTATTTGGGTTGCTGCGTCTTTATTTTTTCCTGTAGGATTAGGGCTTTTATTTGCAGTTTTTGTCAACAGAATCCCATTCCAAGGCTTCTTCAAAGCAATGTTTTATTTCCCCTATGCTATTTCTGCAACAAGTACTGCTGTCATTTGGACTTTTATGCTCACACCCACAGGGGTTGTGAACGAAATGTTGGAAATATTGAATTTAGGTTCTTTGGCAAAGCAGTGGTTGTTGATGCCTCCCTGGAATACAATTTCCATGTTAGCAGCCTTTACATGGCAAACAACGGGCACCAACATGATTTTGTTTTTAGTCGGGTTACAGGGGCTTCCTATTGAACCAATAGAGGCGGCCAAATTAGATGGTGCTAGTGGCTGGCAATCCTTTATATATGTCACTTTCCCAATGCTAAAACCCATTACGATGGTTGTGGTAACAATGGCTGTGGTCAATAGCTTCAAGGTCTTTGATCTTATCTGGATTATGACTCAAGGCGGACCGTTCAGGTCATCGGAAACGCTTGCTGTCACAATGTATCGTGAATCCTTTGTGTCTTTTAGGTTGGGTTTTGGCGCTTCTATTGCAAATTTCTTGTCGATCATTGTCATTATATTTTCGATTGTGTACCTGAAATCAATTTTCCAAAAAGAGGATTAAGGATGACTGGCAATAAAAAAAATGTAAATTGGCTTCTTTTTGGGTTTATGATAATTTTGGTGAGTGTTTGGTTATTCCCAATTTTTGTAACCTTTTTGACAGCACTGAAAACAGCGCAAGAAGCATCTGCAACAAAACCTTGGGATTTACCTGTGGGCTTTGCTCTGCTTGATAATTTCACTTGGGCATGGCGTAATGGTAATTTGGGCCAAAGTTTTACGCGGAGTATTCTTTATGCTGGGCTAAGTTCTACCGTTGCGATCATTCTTGCTGCGTTGGCCGCCTTTGCTCTTGTTCAGCTGAAGGTGAAACGAGCATTTTCATGGTTTCTGCTCATTTATGCAGGGACAGTTTTTCCTTTTCAGATGTATCTTTTGCCACTTTTTTTTATGTACCAAAAGTTGGGAATCTATGATACGCAACTTGGTTTATTTTTATTCTATACAGCTATTGCAATCCCTTTTTGTTTATTTGTATTGAGAAATAATTTCATCATGCTCGAACAAGAGATTATGGAGGCAGCACAACTCGATGGTCTGTCTAATTTTGGTGTTTTTACCCGAATGTATCTTCCCCAATCTGTTTCAGCAATAGCCGCTCTCTTTCTTTTCCAGTTCACTTGGGTTTGGAATGATCTTTTATTCGGGATTACGCTCTCGAAATCTCCAAATGTTCGCCCAATTATGGCCGGGCTGGCAGGACTCCGAGGCACATTCGCTTCCCAAAATATCCCTGGTGTATTAGCTGGAGCATTACTGGCTTCAGTACCTACTATTTTTATTTTTATCATGTTGGGGAAGTATTTGTTACAAGGCATGGTTCTCACCACCAGTGGTGAATAAATTTCAAGAAAGCATCATTTATAAATTAAAGGAGAAAACTTAATGTCTACATTACTGGAGATAATCTATCAGGGTGTCTTGGAAGGGGATCAGAGTGAAGTGGGAGCAGGTGTACAGAATGCTTTAGAAACCAATCATTCTCCATCTGAAATCTTAGACAATGCTTTAGTACCCGCGATGAGTGAGGTGGGTAGCTTATTTGAAGAAGGGGAGTATTTTGTCCCCGAAATGCTAATATCAGCTCGGGCTATGCAAGCCGGTATGGCAATACTCAAGCCGTTGCTTGTAGAAGGCGGGGTTGAAATGCTGGGAAAAGTTGTAATTGGAACCGTCCAAGGCGATTTACACGATATTGGTAAAAATCTGGTGACTATGATGTTAGAAGGTGCAGGTTTTGAAGTAATCGATCTTGGTGTAGATGTCGCTCCTGAGAAATTTGTTGAAGCCATAAAGGATCACAATCCAGATATTCTCTGTATGTCTGCTTTGCTCACTACCACTATGGCAAGTATCCCTGTAATCATTGAAGCGATAGAGCAAGCTGGTTTGCGAACTCACGTGAAAATTTTGATCGGTGGTGCACCAGTTACTCAAGACTATGCCGATCAAGTAGGCGCAGATGGTTTTGCTCAGGATGCTAGCCGTGCCGCTCGACTAGCTACAACCACTTTGGATAAATAAGGCTAGGATTCAATGATGTCGCCCAAAAGTGTAGGTTGTAGTGTGCGAGAATCTGCGCAATCTCAAGGATTGCGTACAGTAATTCTTGAAAATCAATTCTTGCGAATAGTGATTCTCGTGGATAAAGGTAGCGACATCGTAGAGTTTCGCTACAAACCAACCGACACAGATTATTTGCTTCATCTGCCCGGTGGCATACGCTCTCCCCAAGATGGAGCCGGGGGGCTGAGCGATCAGGCATTTGTAGATACCTATAGCGGAGGGTGGAATGAAGTATTCCCAAATGGTGGACCTCCATCACTTTATAAGGGAGTTCAGCTTGGCCATCATGGCGAAATCAGCGTAATCCCATGGGAACATGCAATTGCAGAAGATAGCCCTGAACGAATTTCTGTAAAACTTTGGGTGCGCCCACACCGAACTCCCTTTTATTTGAAAAAAACACTCTCTTTGGAAGCTGGCTCCCCCGTACTTCATATCGAAGAAAGTCTAACAAATGAAGCCGGAGAAGAAATGCATTGCATGTGGGGGCAACATATTGCCTTTGGTAACCCTTTCTTGTTTGAAGGGGCTGAAGTATTTGCACCTGCAAAAAAAATCATTGTTCACGAAACGATGGAAAACTATGAACCACGCCGGTTTGCACCGGGAGAAACCTTTCCTTGGCCCTATACAAAATCGCCGGAAGGTAATCAGGAAAAGGCCAATATAATACCGGCTTTTAACGATGCTCAGGCACAAGAAATGGCCTATCTCACAGAATTGACCGATGGCTGGTATGCCATTGTTAATTCTGCAGAAAAGATCGGCTTTGGCTTACGTTTCGATCACGAGTTATTTCGATACATTTGGTATTGGCAGCAACTTGGCAATGTGGCAAAGGGATATCCTTGGTGGGGGCGTTTGCACACCACTGCTCTGGAGCCTTGGACAAGTTATCCAACAAATGGGCTTGCAGAAGCTGTTGAAAATGGTACAGCTCTAGTCCTTCAACCAGGAGAGACGATTAATACAACGATCAAGGCGGTAGCGTTTGATGGATTTTCCTCTGTTGATCTAATCACTCCTGATGGCAAGATAATAGGTAAAAAAAACGTTTTTTAGGAGACAGTTATGGCTTCAAATATGAATAGCCAGGAACGAGTATTGGCGACGATCCGGCGTGAAACCCCAGATCGGATTCCCACATTTGAATGGGATATTGACCCTGGTTTAATCACTTCTATGACAAATGGTGGTACTTACGAAGACTTTATCGAAAAATATGATCTGGACGCCATCATGTGTGGCCCATCATACCGAAAAGAGCCAGTTGAGAACGGTTTTACGCTAGATGAATGGGGCGTAACCAGGATGGTCGGCCACGAGGCCTATCCGATGCCAGTTCACTCTAAATCTCCGATCAAAACGATGGCAGACCTAGAATCTTGGTCTCCACCCGATCCTTATGCACCGCACCGCATAGCTGCCATGAAAGAACGTATTTCTCGCTTTAAGGGGAAGAGAGCAATTATTGTTCCCTTGCGCGATGTTTGGTCTAACCCCAGAGATTTGATGGGGTATGAAGGATTATTAATAAAATGTGCTACCGAGCCTGATCTGGTCAACGCTCTGGTTGAAAAATGCATTAACCACAGCATTGCCTTGTTAGATGTTGCCGCTGAATTGGGAGGCGATATTGTCATGTCTGGAGATGATATTGCGGATAACAATCGCACGCTGATCTCCCCGAAAATGTGGCGAAGCATCTTTTTGCCCCACTTCACTCGCTGGGTGGATGCTATCCACGATCACGATATGTATTATTGGAAACATACCGATGGAAATATCAGAGCAGTACTTGGTGACTTCGTAGAAGCAGGCATAGATGGGATCGATCCGATTGATCCAGTCGCCGGGTTAGATTTGGCGACTATCAAGCAAAAATGGGGAGGAAAGGTCGCCATCAAAGGCAATGTAGACTGCGCGACAGTTCTCGTAAATGGCTCTGAAGAAGATGTTGTTGACGCTGTTAAAACTTGCATTCGAGCAGCAGGAGAAGGAGGCGGCTATGCTTGCTCTTCAAGTAACTCCATCCACTCTGGCGTCAAGCCCAAACTATACACCACCATGCTAGATGCCATCCGAGAATATGGTACCTATCCACTAGATATGGATCGACTGTCACAATAAATAGATACATTTGGACGGAGGTAAACACTGTGAAAAAGCAATATTTATTTGGCATTGATATTGGGTCCAGCTATACCAAAGTATCTGTATATGACACAACCGGAAATATGCTCGGCGCAACCAAATATGACACGCGCCCATCACAGCCCAGCCCAGGCATAGCTGAATACGATTCAGATGCAATTCTTCAGGTCATTTATGAGGGCATCAAAAAACTGCTTGGAAAGGCAGATATCTCTCCCGCTGATGTGGCAGCGATTTGTCTGGATGGGATGCAAAGCGGAATTGTCGGATTAGATGCAGATGGCAAGCCAACAATGCCTTATTCCAGCACATTGGATTCTCGCTTTACCCCCTACCTTAATCAGGTATTAGCTCAGCATCACGACCAGATCCGCCTAAAAACTGGATCGGGACAGCCTACCATTGCCCCGAAGATTTTGTGGTTGCGAGATAAGTTCCCCGATATATATAAACGCACCCGAAAATTTGTCACCATCAGCGGGTATCTATTGGCCCAACTTGCAGGACTATCCATTGATGAAGTTTTTATTGATATTACCTATCTCTGGGTTAGCGGGCTGAGCGATACACAACAATATTCATGGGATGAAGAATTATGCAGTGCTTTAAACATCCCGATTGAAAAATTGCCCCGCATTGTAATGCCCACAGATATTGTTGGGGGGATTTGTAAACGCGCCGCACATGAAAGTGGCTTGCTTCAAGGGACCCCCATCATCGCTGGTTCATCCGATCAGATTGCGGGATTCACAGGCGCAGGAATCACAAAACCAGGGCACATGGGTGATAACGCCGGAACATATCCAATTATTGCCTTATGTACAGAAAGCTTCCAGCCCGATATGAACAACCGTATGGCAGAAGTCTTGCCATCGGCGGTATCAGGGCTGTGGAACCCGACCTCCTACATCATTGGTGGTGGTCTAACACACAATTGGTTCCAGGAAACATTTGCCCATACTGCCAAAGATAATCATGGTGGGAACTACCAATTCTTGGATAAAAAGGCAGCCCAGCTATCGCCGGGTTCTGATAAATTATTTTTTATCCCCCATTTAGGCGGACGCGCTTGCCCGAACAACACAGATTATCGGGGCTCCTGGTTCGGGTTTACTTGGAGCCACAAACAAGAACATTTTTATAAAGCGATTCTCGAGTCGATTGCATACGATCAATATCTAATGTATCAGGCTATGCTAGAGAGTTACCCGGATGTAAAGGTGAAAGAAGTCATCGCCTATGGTGGCGGATCACAAAGCCCTTTATGGAATCAAATCAAAGCAGACGTGATGGGGTTGCCCTATGTCTGCTTGGCTCGAGAGGATATTTCCGCTCTTGGGAATGCCATTCTCGCCGGATACGCGCTGGGCATCTTCGATAACCTGACAGAAACATCCGAGAAATTTATCCAACGCTCGGCACGCTACGAACCCAACCCTGAAGCACATCAGAAATATCAACAATACGTAGACTATTACCGCTCTTTGTTAGCTCAAACTGAACCTGCTTTTGCTAACCTGACAAATTTATCTTAGGAGTTACACGTGGATTTTCAACCAGATTACAACCATATACTTGCCGTCATGGAGAATAAACGACCAAAGCGGCTCCCGCTTTATGAGCACAAGATCAGCCCTTTGGTAATGGAAGAGATACAAGGAGAATCCTTTGCTGAATTGGAGCAGGGAGATGACTCTGATTTAGATGAATTTTTTAGACAGTACAGCCGTTTTTATAAAGAAATGACCTATGATACTGTTTCATTCGAAGTGACCTTGACTCGCTCTTTGCCCGGGCATGGAGCAATCTACGGAGGAATGGAAGGGCCTATCCAAAATCGGGAAGATTTTGAAAAATACCCTTGGGATGAGTTGGAAGAGCGCTACTATGCAGTCGCTGATCGGAAATTTGCTGCATTATGCAAATCTCTACCTGAAGGCATGAAAGCCTTCGGCGGGATAGGAAACGGTGTCTTTGAAATTAGCGAAGATTTGGTTGGCTTTGAAAAAATGGCCTATATGATGGCTGATGATCCCGAATTATTTGCCGAACTTTTTGCTCGTATTGGTGATTTATTTGTTGCTCTGTGGGAGCGATTCCTGAAAAACTATAGCGAGCATTTTGCAGTTTGCCGCTTTGGTGATGATCTGGGTTTCAAAACCAGCACATTGGTCTCGCCAAAGACAATCCGACAGCATATTATTCCCCAATACGCTCGCATAATCAGCCGGATCAAAAAAGCGGGGAAGCCTTTCATATGGCATTCTTGCGGAAAAATTTTTACTGTGATGGATGATGTGATTGCGCTAGGTATTGATGGGAAACATTCCAATGAAGATACAATTGCTTCTTTCGATGAATGGATAACGCGTTATGGTGAAAAAATAGCTCTTTTGGGCGGCATAGATGTAGACATTCTCTGTCAAAACACACCGGAAAGCATTTTTGATCTCGTTGTTGAAAAAGCCACACAATATAGAGGGATGGCAAATGGCTATGCATTAGGGTCTGGTAATTCCATTCCGGAATATGTCCCGGCAGAAGGCTATTTGGCAATGGTCAAAGCTGCTCAACATATCCGTCAGCAAGAAGCAAGTGTATGAGTAAGTTTTCCTTACCTAACCTTGGCACATTTTCTGAAAATTCAGGATTAATTTCACTCGAAGAATGCAGTGATGATATCCATCGTGCTGGGCAACATGGCGTAATATCTGTAACCGCTACTGGGGATCGAAAAGTAGAGTTTATAGCCTTCGAAGATACTACTCTAGCTTATGTCAATTCAAGAATGGGCTATCCGGCTTACTATCCCGTTCACCCTGTTAAATTTACACCGCCTTTTCAGGCAGTGTTAATGGATTTGGATGGTACCAGTATCCACAGTGAAGATTTTTGGGTTTGGATTATCCAGGCAACCACAGCAACCTTGTTGGAAAATCCTAAGTTTGAATTGGAAGATGAAGATTTACCCTTTGTCGCCGGGCATAGCGTCTCGGAGCATCTCACCCATTGTGTGAACAAATACTGCCCAGACAAAAGGGTTGAAGAAGCCCGACAAATATATTTCGAACATACGCACCGCGAAATGGCCGAAATTGTCAATGGTCGAGGCAAAAGTGATGTTTTTAAGCCCGCGCCCGGCTTAAAGGATTTTCTGCTTACTTTGAAATCTGATGGGGTGAAAATAGGGCTGGTTACTTCGGGGTTATATGAAAAAGCCTATCCCGGCATTCTTTCAGCATTCCGCACATTGGGCTTAGGCGATCCAAAAGATTTTTATGACGTCATCATTACAGGCGGTTTTCCACTTCGCAAGGGGGAAACAGGCACTCTGGGAGAGTTGTCGCCAAAGCCGCACCCCTGGATGTATGCAGAAGCTGCACGTGTTGGTTTAGGTATTCCTTTTGAGCAACGCCACAGCGTTGTCGGTGTTGAAGATAGCGGGGCAGGGGTCTGTTCGATACGCTTGGCAGGTTTCTCCACGATTGGTATCAGTGGAGGGAATATTGTCGAAAGTGGCACTAAATCACTTTGTAATTTATATTGTGAAAGTTTTTCTGAAATTCTAAAAAACATAAGATAATAGTTGGAGAAAGAAAGATGTCAAAGAATCTAAAAACCACCCTGTCCTTCAAAGACAAAGCCGTAGATATTCACCGAGACGGCCCCACCGTCATGATCGGCGAACGGATCAACCCCACCGGACGAAAAGTAGTCTTGGCAGCCTTGCAAGAAGGCAACTTTGATCTTGTACGCGAAGACGCCATCAAACAAGTTGAAGCGGGCGCAACCGTTTTAGATGTGAACGCAGGCGTTCCGGGCGCAGATGAAGTGGCGCTACTCTCTCAAGTCATGCAAGAAGTCATGTCTGTTGTAGATGTGCCCCTTTGTATAGATACAGCTAATCCGAAAGCGTTGGAAGCGGCACTGAAGCTATACGATGGTAAGGCTTTAATCAATTCAGTAAATGGCGAAGAAAAATCATTAGAAAGCGTGCTGCCTCTTGCCAAAGAGCATGGCGCAGCCGTAATTGGTTTATGTATGAACGATGATGGTATTCCTGCAACACCAGAATTGCGTCTAAAAGTTGCTGCAAATATCATCGAACGTGCTGGAAAATATGGGGTTCCTGTTGAAGATGTTGTGATAGACCCCCTTGCAATGACAATGGGCGCAGATCACACAGCCGGATTAACAACCCTGAAAACAATCGAGTTAATCGTTGCCGAGTTTGGCGTCAATATCACAATGGGCGCAAGCAACGTTTCTTTTGGCATGCCAGACCGCAAATATATCAACGCCGCCTATATGGCCGTCGCCATTCAGGCGGGGCTTACTTGCCCAATCACCAATCCGCTTGTCACAGAAATCAGCACCGCAGTTCTGGCAACGGATTTATCTTTGGGTAGAGACGAATTCGGGATGAATTGGATCAAGGCCTTCCGCAAACGCAAGAAAAACCAATAAGAACGATCTCTTCATGAAAGATAATCGACCCCACGTGTTTTTGGCTTGCGGGGTGTTTAAAGGCATTATCCATGCCCCAACATCTCGGCCCTCAAACCAGCAAACCCAATTTCTGGATGCCGGTTTACACGCTACCCCGAAAAAACTTAAGCTTCGCGTACAAGAGCAAATTAACGCGATCTCAGAACCTAGCATCATCGTGCTGGGCTATGGCTTGTGTGGCAATGGTCTGAACGAGATTCAGGCAGGAAAACACACGCTGGTCATTCCCAAAATGGATGACTGTATTGCCATGTTCATGGGGGGAAGAAAGGTCTTTCTTGAAGAATTCACCAAAGAACCCGGCACCTATTACCTGACAAAAGGCTGGCTCCAAGCAGATACGCACCCTCTTTCCGAATATAACCATTCTGTTGAAAAGTTTGGCGAAGAAACAGCCAACTACATCATGGATATGCAGTATCAGCACTATAAACGCCTACGTTTTGTTGCCCATACTCAGGATGATCTGGATGCCAACCGCCCCAAAGCGCTTGAAATTGCTGAACTTTGCAAACGCTGGGATATGCAATACGAAGAATATCTGGGTACAACCGATTTCGTCGATGCCCTTGAGAAAACGATTAGCACACCCACACAGGCAGATGATGCTTTTATCATCATCCAACCCGGTGAAACCCTGAAACAGGAGATGTTTCAATGAGAGAAGTCAATATAATTTACGGTGAAGAAAAGAAGGTCACCGAAGCCGCAGATGGCGAAATTCTAGGCGATGTAGTTGCCTCGCTCGATCTCCCCATCGAGCAACCCTGTGCCGGTCGTGGAACTTGCGGGCGTTGCAAAGTCCTTATTGAAAAAGGCGCCAGCGAGCCTGATGAAGTCGAAGAAACCTACCTCTCTGAAAGCGAGCTGTCTATCGGTACACGTTTGGCTTGCCGAGCGCAAGTTCACGGCGATACGCAAGTCGTTCTCTCTGCCATAGAAGTTCATTCTAACAAGGTTTTTAGAGCCGGTAACCGGCATAAAAGAGAAAAGAGTGTTCCGCTTGGCTTGGCAATTGATTTTGGTTCAACGACCGTTGCCGCCTATCTGACCATGCTCGATAATGGCGAAGTCGTTGCGGGCGGTGCAGGGCTAAATCAGCAGCGTGTTTACGGCGCAGATGTTATCTCTCGTTTGGCAGCTGCCTTGCAGAGCGAAGAACACCGCGAACGTTTGCAGCGTCTCGCACTCTCGTCTATTTATCAGGCGATCAATTCGTTGAAATTGTCGAAATCTTTGCTCGGGCGCATTGAAAAAGTATCCATTGTCGGCAATGTTGCCATGCATCATTTGCTCGTGAGTTTACCGATCAAAACGATTGCCACGATGCCCTTTCAACCATTCTCTGCAGACCCGATTCCGCACAAAAAGGGCTTGCTAGATGGCCTTTTTAATGACGATGTACAGATCATGATCCCGCCCGTCATCGGCGGATTTGTTGGCTCCGATGCGCTGGCATGTCTCGCCTATTTCGATTTTGACAGAACCGAAGAACCTACGCTGGCTGTTGATCTGGGCACAAATGGCGAAGTATTGCTCACAGATGGAAAGAAAATCGTGACCGCGTCTACTGCAGCGGGCCCTGCCTTTGAAGGGGTAGATATTTCCTGCGGGATGCGCGCTGTAGAGGGCGCAATTGTGGATGCCTCTTTCGACGACGGAAGTTTCACTTTCGAAACCATCGGCGACGAAACGCCCCTAGGTCTAACTGGGTCGGGGTTATTGAAAGTGGTTAACGAACTCCTGCGTGTCGGCGTTATCGAACCCAGTGGACGCCTTATGGTTGATAACCCCTATTTTGCGGTAGAAACAGTAAATAGACTAAAACGGATCTATCTGCTCGAAGATCGCTCTGTTTGGCTGACACAAAAAGACATTCGCGAGTTACAAAAGGCAAAGGGCGCGATCCGTGCTGCGGTAGAGATCTTGCTCCAAAAGCTTGGGTTGGCATCCGATGATCTTAGACGGGTAATTCTGACAGGCTCCTTTGGCGGGCAACTGGATGTTCCCTCCGTAATAGCTTTGGGGATGCTGCCAAGCTTACCCCAAGAGCGAATCGAGAATATCCCGAACGGCGCGGGTTTTGGTGCGGCGATCTTCCTTTCTGAAGAGGGCTTTGAGCGCGGCATCCGTTTGGCAAATGCTTCAACGCAGATCGATCTCGATCAAGCCGCAGAGTTCCACGAAGTTTTTGTCGAATCATTACATTTTATTTCTCCTGAGGAGCTCTCGTGAAAAAGTTTTCTCTTATTTTTCAAGAACTGATATATGATTTTGTCCATTGGGCTATTCAGCCTTTGAAGCCTCTTCTCAAGCCAAATTCGCGGATGGAGAAAATTATTATTCCGCTTGAAAAATTGGCAAAGGAAGTTGCCTACAATTGCCAAATGTGCGGGCAATGTATTTTGCACAGCACGGGGATGGTTTGCTCGATGAATTGCCCGAAAAATTTGCGAAACGGCCCTTGTGGTGGCGTTCGTCTTAATGGTCATTGTGAAGTAAAACCCGAAATGAAATGTATCTGGGTTCGTGCTTATGAAGGCGCGAGTCTGATGCCGAAATATGGCGCAGAGTTGCTTCGCGTGCAGCCACCCGTGAAGCGAAATCTACAAGATTCATCGGCTTGGGTGAATATGCTTCATGGCCTCGACGAGAGTAGCAAAGTTGAATGGTTGAGCGCAGAAGAACAAGAAAAATTAGAAGATTTGTGGAGCAAATGATGGTTGAAAAGAAAATGAGCCAACTGGAGCAAGTCTTGCGTTCGGGTCGCTTTGCGATCACGTCTGAGCTGAACCCGCCCGATAGCGCGAACGCCGAGGATGTAAATCGTGCGGCGATGATTTTGGCCGGGTTCTGTGATGGGATCAACGCTGTAGATGCGTCTGGAGCGAATTGTCATATGTCTAGCATGGCGATCTGTGCATTACTCACGCGCATTGGCTATGAACCCGTTTACCAAATTTCCTGCCGAGACCGAAATAGGATCGCTATTCAGGGAGATATTTTAGGGGCAGCCGCGATGGGGGTTCAAAATTTACTCTGCATCACCGGGGACGATGTTAGCTCGGGAGATCAACCTGGTGCCAAACCTGTCTTTGATTTTGATTCGATCCAACTCCTGCGTACTGCGCGGATGATGAGAGATGAGCGTGTGTTTTTGAGTGGTAGAAAAATCACGTCAGAGATCCCGCTTTTCTTGGGTGCGGCAGCAAATCCATTTGTCCCGCCCTATGATTGGCGAGCACAACGTTTGGCAAAGAAGATTGTGGCAGGGGCGCAGTTTATTCAGACCCAATATTGTTTTGATATCCCCCGTTTCAAGGAATATATGCGACAGGTGCGTGATCTTGGTTTAGATAAACAGGTTTATATTATGGTTGGTGTGGGCCCCTTGCGCTCTTATGGTGCGGCAAATTTCATGCGGACCAAGGTGCCTGGCATTGTGATCCCGGATGAGATCATGGATCGTTTGAAGAAAACGCCGAAGGAACGCCAGCAAGAGGAGGGGAAGCAGATCTGTGTCGAGATTCTTGAGCAGGTACAAGAGATAGAAGGTGTTTCAGGCGTGCATATCATGGCTTATCGCCAAGAAGAACTTGTGGCAGAGATTGTACAAGAAGCAGGGTTGCTACCGAGAAGGTAATTTATATAACGTGTAAATATTATGGAATAGAAATTACAACTTGCTGTTGCGCCATCTAAAGATGTGGAAGGGATGAATTCAACGAATATTGGTAAAGTCGTTTATGACGATTTTGTGCTTGGTCCCTGTACATCACAGGCAGCAGTCAAATTGCTCGATGCGACTGGCTTGGAGATGAAGGGCTTGGATGTAGTTGTTGTTGGTTATTCGGAAATTGTTGGAAAACCGAATTCAAAAAGAATGGGGAATATTTGGAAATACGGAGTGTATGGATACACTGCTCCTGCTAACTTCGAATTAGTTAGGGGTAGCTCAAAACTCTGGATAATCAGAGCCACCTTTCCTGTTTCGTGTGCAATTGTGGTAGATACTGTAGATTCTATAGTCTTTATGACAAAAAATTGACTAAATCTAGTAATATGTAGACAAAATCATCCCTTGTAGACACCATAAACTCTATTTGTCATAACTGTGGAACAGGATGTCGCGGGTTCCCTCTTACGAGGACAGGCAAGCCCCGTCAGCCACCTAAAAACCGCCGATACCTTGGCGTTTTTTGCTCAGATGATCTAGCTTTACAAGGATGAAAAACAATTTGCGGATGATGATGGAAAGTGTTTGTAATTAGATACTCTTGATTTTTACTCACTTTCAAGTTTCCACCACCACCTCCCTTTATCTAAGGTTTTCATTAAATCATAACGATTTGCACCAATTGGAGCCCCAAATATTATTAGAAATGCAACAATTAATTGTGATTGATTAAAATCTACTAATTGAGTTAGCGTCGTAAAGCAAAAAGTCACTATTACGACACCAACAGTGTTTCCTCGAGTCCACCCTGACAATATAATCAACCTTTCAAATAGAAGAGAAAGGAAAGAGTTTACCAAACTGACACCTAATATTATTAAGATATTCATCTGCTTTTTCCTTTTAAAGCTGTCTTAACGGGGAATAGAGGGACATATTTTACATTTTCAAATCCGCCTCCTATATTTCTTCCTAGGGAGAAAGCTGTTGTAATAGGTGCTAGAGGAGGGTATAGCCCAAAAATTTCTGTCCAAAGACCCACAGGGTCTCCTTCATAAGCCGAACCAAGTCCAGAAGCAAAGGAATTCACGGCATCTGCTGTTTGCAGAATGTTTTCCCCTGCTTTTGAAAATTTCAAAGCACTTTTCCCTGCCCCCCATATTCCAGCTCCTGCGATATCGGACAGGGCCCCAAAACTTAGGTTTGAGGTGTTGAAAACAACAACATTAGGCGTTTCATTATAATCATAGAACGTTCTTAAGTGACCTGCCGCTTCACAATGACCTGCCCCCCGAAACCTGATCCAAGTAGAATGTTACAGATCAGGAAAAAGGAGACAGACAATGCCAAGAAAACGACGCTATTCAACTGAACAAATCATTAAAAAACTGCGAGAAGCCGATGTGCTGCTAAGCCAGGATAAATCAGCAGAAGAGATCGCCAGAGTGCTAGAGATCAGCAAGCAAACCTACTATCGCTGGCGCAAAGAATACGGGGGATTGAATATGACTCAGGCTCAGAGACTCAAAGAACTAGAAAAAGAGAATGCCAGGTTGAAAACTCTGGTAGCCGATCTGTCTTTGGATAATGCGATTATCAAAGAGGTGCTCTCAAAAAAGTGATCAGCCCGGACAGGCGACGACAAGCGGTCAAGCAAGTGATCGAAGCAATGGATGTGTCAGAACGTCGCGCCTGCCGGGTACTTGGACAACCCCGCTCTACTCAGCGCTATCCGAAAGTCGCTCCTGAGGATGAGGAGCTATTGCGTGAGAAGGTGATCGAACTAGCCGGTCAGTATGGACGCTATGGCTACCGCAGGGTAACT
>JAAENC010000679.1 GCA_024224815.1 Chloroflexota bacterium | reverse complement strand
TCTTCAAGACAAATCTGAGTTAAGCCGCGATGAAATGGGCAAGCTCATCGGTCAAATCACCACTGACTGGAAACCTGATGTTGCCAAGAATCTGGCTGAAGCCAACCTAACGGTTGCGACCGCCGAAGACAAAGGCGATGTGTTCATCCTGGCCCCGAATGATGGCACCGCTCGTGCTATCGCTGATGCTTTCGCAGCCGATGGCGATGTAAGCAGCTATGTTGTTACCGGTCAGGATGCAGAAAAAGCCTCTGTTCAGTACATCATTGATGGCAAACAGTCCATGACCGTTTTGAAAGACGTCCGCACCCTCGTTGGTGATGCGATCAGCGCAGCTGTTGCTTTCCTCGAAGGCAACACCCCACCTGAGACCCACACTTATAACAATGGCGCATACGACGTTCCCGCCAAACCCTCTGCCGTTGTCTCTGTTGATCAGGACAATGTCAAAGAAGCCGTGATCGACTCTGGCTACTGGCCTGCAAGCGATTTCACTGGTCTTGACTAAGCGCTAAATTCAAAAGGGATAGCGACAGAAATCATCGCTATCCCTTTTTTGTTTGTTTTTTAGTTACCTGATGCATGGGACGAAAAATCGAAGCGAACGTGCTTTTGGCTTGATACCGATATATTGACATCCTCCCGAGACACAGTGTATCCTCTTCACGCTGCCCCGATCTTTGGGTGCAGCAACCAAGCCGAAACAAAGAGCGAGACGTGGCTCTTCGTCTTATCCATCAGATAATTAGAAAGAAATCCAATTCTTTAGAAGGAGACTTTTATGGTCGCTCCCATCCTGGAAATGAAGTCTATAACCAAGGAATTCCCCGGTGTAAAAGCTCTTGATGATGTTACTTTTCAAGTAGCCAAGGGCGAGATCCACTGCCTTGTTGGCGAAAATGGTGCCGGAAAATCTACATTGATGAAAGTTTTGAGTGGAGTTTATCCGTATGGAAAATATACGGGCGATATTGTTTTTGACGGAAAAACTCAAGAGTTTAACGACATTAGCGCCAGTGAAGAAGCGGGCATTGCAATTATTTATCAGGAATTGGCACTGATCCCAGACCTGACGGTCTATGAGAATATTTTTCTTGGACACGAAGTACAAGAAAAGGGATTGATAGATTGGAACGAGACCATCAAGCAAGCCAGTATTATGCTCAAAAAAGTGGGCTTGGATGTGAACCCTGCTGCAAAGGTCAAGGATTTGGGCGTTGGACAGCAACAGTTAGTCGAGATCGCCAAGGCTTTGAGTAAAAATGTCAAATTACTTATTTTGGACGAGCCGACTTCATCGCTGAACGAAACTGATGTGGAAAACCTTTTCGTTCTCCTGAAAGAGCTGAAAAAACAGGGCGTTACATGCGTGCTCATTACTCATAAGTTAAAAGAAGTGATCGAGATTTCTGATAATGTGACCGTTTTGCGAGATGGACAGACGATTTGTACGCTCAACGCTGAGAAGGGCGAAGTGACTGAAAGCGCCCTTGTAAAGCATATGGTCGGGCGAGAAATTGACAATATATACCCACCCCGTGAAAGCAAGGCTTCTAATGAGGTCATGCTCGAAGTGCAAAACTGGACAGCCGTTGACCCCATGCTCGGCAGGGCGTTGTTGAAGGATGTGAATTTCAACGTTAAGAAGGGCGAGATCGTTGGTTTTGCAGGCTTGATGGGCTCCGGACGTACGGAGTTGGCGAAGAGTATTTTCGGCAACCCTGACAACTATCAAGTTGAAGGCGATGTCTATGTAAAAGGGGAGAAGCAAGACTTCAGACATTCACAAAACGCCATTAATGCAGGTTTGGCTTATGTCACCGAAGATCGAAAAGGTGATGGGCTTATTCTCATTCAGGATATCAAGCAAAATATCACGCTTGCTAATTTGGAAGAGATCTCGCCGAAAAGCGTTGTGGATAGCAATGCCGAGATCAAAATAGCCGTAAACTACAAAGACTCCCTTTCGATCAAAACCCCCAGCGTTGAACAGAAAGCTCAAAATTTGAGCGGTGGCAATCAGCAAAAAGTATCGCTGGCAAAATGGCTTTTCGTAAAACCCGATCTGCTCATTTTGGACGAGCCAACTCGCGGCATTGACGTTGGTGCAAAATTTGAAATTTATACGATCATGAACGATCTTGTTGAGCAAGGCATGAGCATCATCATGATCTCATCAGAATTACCCGAAGTTTTAGGCATGAGCGATCGAGTCTATGTTGTTTCAGAAGGAAGAATTACAGGCGAACTGCCAATTGAAGAAGCAACGCAAGAAAAGATCATGACTCTGGCAACAACTCACTAAGGAGAAGAAAATGGCCTTTGCAAAAGATTTACAAAAAGTATTGAAAGAAAATATCCGTGAATATGGCATGTTTATTGCTTTGTTCGTAATCATTGCCTTTTTTGGCGTCACGACCGAAGGCATCTTCGTCTCAGCTAGGAATATCAGCAACTTACTTAACCAAACGGGATATATCGCCGTACTCGGCGTTGGGATGACGCTCGTCATCGTTATCCGTCATATTGACCTTTCGGTCGGATTTTTGGCGGGCTTTCTCGGAGCCGTAGCTGCTATCGCTATGGAATTTTGGCATCTGCCCCTTTTGATCGTCATCCCCTTGACGCTTGTGTTGGGTGCATTTGCTGGTGCTATTACGGCTTTCCTCGTTGCCAAGATGAATATCCCCGCCTTTGTTGCTACGCTGGCTGGTTGGCTCATTTATCGCGGTGCGATCTTGGTCGTCACGGAAGCGACAGGTACGATCATTATCTCGAATGATGCTTTCAACGCCATTGGTAATGGCTATATCCCTGATTTGCCCTTCTTGGCAAGCTTCATGCCCGAAACCCACAAGCTGACCATCCTGATCGGCATTATTGCAACCATCTTCTATGTAAGAGGTGCTATCAAAGACCGTAATGCCAAGAAATCTTATGATTTTGATGTTTTGCCGAGAAATATCTTTGCGCTTCAGCTTGTCTTTGTCTCTGCCCTTTTCATCGGCATCACCTGGTTGCTCTCTGGCTACAACGGACTTTCCTGGACATTGGTCGTTGTTCTCGTTGTGACGATGATCTACCACTTTGTGACGAATAAAACCGTTCTCGGTAGACATATCTATGCCGTTGGCGGTAATCCCGATGCTGCAGAGTTGAGCGGCATCAACGTCAGCAAGATCACCTATGCCGTCTTCACATCCATGGGTGCGCTCACAGCGCTTTCCGGCATTCTTTTCGCCTCCCGTTTGCAGTCTGCCACAACCACAGCGGGCACGCTCTTCGAGCTTGATGCGATCGCCGCTGCCTTTGTTGGCGGTGTCTCGGTCTCTGGTGGTGTTGGAAAAGTAACTGGTGCTATTGTCGGCGCATTAGTGATGATGGCGCTTACAAACGGCATGAACCTGATGGGGATCGGGATATCTTTCCAATATATCGTCCGTGGCGCCGTACTCGTCGCTGCCGTGATCTTTGATGTTGCTACTCGTAGTCAGGGTAAATAAGCGCTGACTATTCACATCAAATAAAACTTATACCCTTGGGGCTTGTCAAAAAAATGAAACACTCGAATACGCAAGGGAAATTACTAACCGGCGCTCGCCAAACGATGCTTTCGTGGGTCAAAGTAATAAAAAACTTTGACGAGCTTCCGGATGCGTATAAAAACAGTGTTGATGAGTTGTTGGGGGACTTGCAAAAGTTTCCTTATACTATTTTTGCGCCGCCAATGAGCAGCTCTCGTTTTGAATCCACCGAAAAGCTGGTCCTTTGGCTCAATGAAACCCTTTATGTCCTTGAAGAAAAGGATGAGCAAATAGAACTTACCGGATACCCGAATAAAATGATCGGGCATCTCGAAGTGGGCAATGTACTCCTGTATTCCTGGATCAGTGTTTCCGGGATAACAGCGACGGGGGATATTGCAGTATCCACGATCACATATAACGCCGCGACACATCGTCATGTTCAGCCCTTTTTAGAGAATATCCGTTCCCTGCCTGCGAAGAAAGATAAAGCAAAGATTGAGCGACCAGAACTTGATTATTTAGCTCCCCTGAATTTCAAATTCTTTAACTTTGCTCTTAATAGCCTGAAAGGGAATGAAAAAGTGTTCGCTTCGGTGTGGCAGCCTGAGATCAGCAATAGCATTGTTCCGCTTTTCAAAAGTGCATTCAAACGCTTGGTCACACCTGCGCATCTTGCGATCCTGACCGATCAGGAGATCATTTTTATCGAAGATGATCATCGCAGCATAGAAATGAAGGGCAAACGTTATGGCGGTATCTGGCGATATATTCCTCGTAAGAGCATTCTTGCTGTTGGTCTCATTGAGCGAAAAGATGATTGTCTCTGTCTTTCCTGCAAGATCAAACCAGACTTGCTTATAGAGCGAATCTTTGAAGCAGAGGTTCGGGATCAGGTTCTGAAACTCAAAACCGAATTGGAAAGCAGCATGGGGATGTAGAGAGTATAGTAGAATGACAACCTAACCCTATGTCTGAAAAACTGCTTGAAATTCACTTACTATCCAAATCTCACGGAGACTTAAAGGTATTGGATCAAGTCTCCTTTGATCTACAACCGGGTGAAATTTTAGGTTTGGTGGGGCGTCGAGGCTCGGGGAAGTCTACACTTTTGAATTTGATCGGGGGAGCAATTCAGCCTTCTGAGGGGAAGATCGTTCTCGATGGAGAAGACCATACTGCTCAAGGTACAACCAAGGCACGCCAAGGGGGGATCGAGTTGGTCTATCAGAGACCACAATTATTAGACACCTTGGATATTGTTCATAATATCTTCTTCGGGCATGAAGTGGGTTGGCTTACAGGGATGGGTGGCTCAGACTGGGAGAAGATGTATTCCCAGGCCAAAGACATTTTGGCTGGCTTTGAACTTCCGCCCGACTTTTTGCAAGAAAACATTGAAGACTTAACCGATGAGCATCGACATTTGGTCGCTTTTGCCCGTGCGATCTGCCTGCCCCCAAAACTGCTCCTTCTGGACGATTTTCTCCCCAATCTAAGTTTTCGGCGTCAGGAATTGGTTCTGGAGCATATCCGTGTGTTGGTCAGCGAGGGTGTTGGTGTCATCATTAGTAGTGATAACCTTAAACATCTTTTCAAGATCACAGACCGCATCCTTGTCCTCTTTGAGGGCAAAGTTTCCGCTATCCGCAAAACGGCAGATGTCACCCCTCGTGATATTGTGGAGCTTATCGTCGGAGCGAGCAATCCCAAACAGGTCACGCCCGTGATTTGGGCCTTGGAAAATTATCATGCAGTCCAGAAGCAAACGAAAAAACTTTTTCAGGAACAAGCTGCTCTGCACGAAGACCTCGAAGCCAGCGATACTCTTAATCAAGAGCTTGTCGAAAGACTGAGCGCCCAGGTCAAGGCTTCAGACCGTCTGAATACAGCTTTGCAAGCCACACAGCGCCGTTTACTGACCGAGCGAGAAGAAGAGCGCAAAGCCTTAGCCCGCGAATTGCACGATTCCGTTATTCAGGATTTATTGAGCGCCAATTATCGTCTGGAAGAAACCGAAGGAAAGCTGAATTCAGATGAAGAGCACGGCGAACTGGAATCCATCCGTAACGAGATACGTCAGGTGGTGGGAGATCTGCGTCAGCTTTGTCGTGATCTGCGCCCGCCGACGATCGACAACCACGGCTTGGTTGCTGCCATCCGATCTCATGCCCAGGAATGGGAAGAACGCTCCGACATATCCATCGAAATAGACGTTGACCCCGCTCTGGGGCGTTTGCCTGAAACCGCTGAAATATCTATTTTCCGCATTATTCAAGAAGGTCTGAATAATGTTGGGAAACATGCCATGGCTCAAAATGCATCTGTTACCGTGCAACGAACAAATAAAGATAATATTTTGATCCGCATCATTGATGATGGCAAAGGGATGGAGCCTTCGATAGATCTGGCTGATCTAACATCGCAAAAACACTTTGGCTTGATCGGCATCAGCGAGCGCGCTGCGCTGCTTGGGGGAACGATGAAAATAGAATCTCCTCCTGAAGGTGGCTTTGTATTGCAGGTTGAGATACCAAGTCCCTACCCTGCATAGAAATTCGCGAATACTGATGAGCATCTACAATCACGCCCAAACTTGAAACGAAATACATGAGGCTGTTGTCCACGGCATGAAGATAACAAGTACAATAACCTCATGCTGTCAATTGATGGAAAAGATACTGGTTTTTGGACCGACCATGCTAGTGTTGTGACCACCGTGATCCAAGTAAGAGAAAGGAGATAAATCCTGATAGGATGCTATGTCTTTCTTTACTTTATACCCCATATAAAGGCATAACAAGCCTCGCCCTCACCATATATTGTTGTCGCTTGTGATTATTTAGCCAATGCGATGTTTGGATGTGCTATAGCGGTAGATTTTAGGGTTGTCATATTTGCTCTGGTAAATGTAGTGTTAATAGATGTTTTACCCCCAAATATTATGTTTCCTTGCGATTACTTGGTCAAGTATCATGTTCTGGGGCAACGGGGAGTTTACCATGAGAAGGCAATATCCGATTGTACATCTAGTAGAGGTATTACACTATCATTCTAAGACAATGATGCTACAAGAATAATTATGGAGGAATGTTGGTCTACGAGTATAAATTTAGGCCAAAGATGTCGATCCCTGCGTAGTTTTTCACCACCTTATATGGAAAAAAACCGGCAAATAGAAGAAAACCCGTAAATCTTGTGTCAGATTGGTTTATGGGCATCAAAAGACTAAAAAATGATAAATGACTATGCCGCACTCTTCATATCCCAGTGATATGGGGAGTGTTTTGGTTAATTCTTTAGCTCCATGTTTGACTTCGCGTGGCGGAAATCTGTCAGTTTTGTGAATTAGATGAAGCGGGGCAGCAATTTGTTAAGGCTGCAATGACCCAGCTTCAATTATCCGCGTGGGCCCATCAGCATATCCTAAAATAGCTTGCATGATTGCGGGCTTGGCTAGGGAAGAGAATATCCAGTCTGCACATTTGGCGGCGGCGTTGCAATATTGTCCGAAAGGGATGATGGTATTGGGAAGAACCTAAATGAACAGTGCCTATTTCCAACAGGAAAGAGTTGATATCACAGCGACGTAATTATACAAATATTGTGATTTGATGGTGATGAAAGCATATTGTGCGGAGTTTTTATTGTCAGGGAATGGGTGTGTCAAGAAGTTTGTGTAAATTGCATCTGTTATTCATCAAATACTGCAGTTCATAAGTATTCGGCCAATTGATAATATGACCGTGAAAGGTATTGCATATGACCAAAATGGTGGGTCAGTTTCCATTAGAAACTGTCCGAAAACTTTGACGACGTACAGTCAAGATCGACTTGTTGAAGTGGGATTATACGATAGGGGTATAATTTAACTTATGACGTACTGATGGTATAAGATTTTGTCATCTCCCTGATACATAAAGGAATTATATGAAAAGGATTCGTTTTATTGCCCTCTTTCTTTTTCTGACAATTACTATTCATGGCTGTGTTGGTAGAGTGCCTGAAGAATTACAAAATGCTAGCTACGAGTACCCTGCCGAAGAATTATCCAATATTACAGTTGAAATCTATAACGGAACTGTCACTGTGGCTGCGGCAAATGACAATGTTGCACGAATTAATGTTTTTTCCCAAGATTTAGAAAATGTTAGATTGCATAAAACTGAATCAGACTTGTCTATTAACGAAGCAAATCGAGGAGATTTGAGCGTAATAACGCTTGATATTCCAAATGGCAAGAAAATTGAAATAAAAACTTTCTCTGGCAATGTTGAGATTGAGAGTTTGGTTGGTATAATTACAGTGAAGACATCTGCAGGCAATATTTACTTGAACTCATTTGTTGGTGATGCGCAATTATGGGCAGGTCGAGGAGATGTTTCTGTTTGGGGAGGAGACGGAAATGTTGTGATAATTGGTGAGCATGGTACTTTAACCGTAGAAGATTTCGTGGGAGATGTATCAATGACAACTATTATGGGGAGTACAAAGCTCATCGCAAATAAAAGTGTTGATGGGGAAATTAGGCTAGAGGCAGATCATGGTCCGATAGAAGTAGAATTGCCAGAAAGCGCTGATTTAGACGTTATAGTAAATACAAATAGCGGGCTTGTAACTTGTTTGAGCCGGGATTTGTATGCTACGGTTGATGGATGTGAGGGAAGACTTGGTATGGGGGGAACACAAATGAGTATTCGTACAGTGAGTGGTAATGTTGGCATAGTGGTAGTAGATGAATAATAAGGATATTCAGAATGGTTAGAGATAAAATGAAGGCGGTATGTCTGTTAGCTGAGCAAGAAATAGAGATACGCGAAGTAAATGTTCCGAGCCCTGGAACAGGTGAAGTGTTGGTTAAGGTTAGAGCAGCTATTACATGTGGCACGGACGTGAAAATTTATCGACGTGGGCATCCCAAGTTTCCGCCTCCTTTTGTTTTTGGTCACGAATTTGCAGGTGATATTGTGGCTGTAGGTGATGGGGTAAAAGGGTTTGAGCCAGGGATGCGCGTAACAGCAAATGTTTTTGCTGAGTGTGGTGAATGCTTTTACTGTCAGCGTGGACAGGGAAATCTTTGTGAGAATCTTGACTATAATTTTGGGAGTTATGCAGAATATAACCTGATTCCCGCATCAATCGTAAAGAAAAATTTATTCATCATCCCAGATCATCTTAGCTATGCAGAAGCTGCGATAGTTGAGCCGTTAGTATGTGTGGTGCATGCAGCGAATCTGGTGAGTGTTCAGCCTGGGGAACAGGTAATTGTTATTGGTGCAGGTGGTCCACTTAGTTTGCTGTTTATTCAACTTGCCCGGCTTGCTGGAGCATCGAGTATCATTGCTGTTGGGCATAGTGATTTCCGTCTTTCAATCGCCCAGCAATTGGGGGCAGATATAATTATCAATTCAAAGAATGTTGATGCAGAACCCTTGATAGCGAATCTAACAAAAGGTAGGGGCGCGGATGTGGTTATCGAATGCGCCGGTTCTTCTGATGCATGGGAGTTCGCTGTAAGTCAAGTGCGAAAAGGCGGGCGTGTTTTATGGTTTGGTGGACTGCCTGGCGGCACAGAGGTTAGGTTAGATGCCGCTAAGGTTCATTATGGTGAAATCACCTTATATAATGCCCATGGTGGCACTACAGAAGATGCACATAAAGCTTTTGAGTTGATATCTTCGGGGCAGTTGGATGTTAGGACGCTAATCACACATGAAATGCCTCTTGAAGAGATTGAACAAGCACTCCAAAAAATGATTTCTGGAGATGCGGTTAAGGTAGCCATAATACCAGAGTGAGCGAAGGAATATATTAAGTAACGGAGGGGAAGAACTAAGAAAGAGCAAATAGCATGCTCTTTTTTGCTTTAAATCATAAAAGTTTGTGAAATCTGAAACAATGCTTGACAACAAGTTGGGGTTATGCTATTGTATTCACATAGGTGAGCGCAAAGCTCACATATGTGAATACAAGGAGAGTGATAATGTCAGATGCTATGTCACCGCGTGAGCGAGTGCGTTTAGCCCTTAATCATAAAGAGCCCGACCGAGTCCCTGTAACCTTGGGTGGATCAGCAAATCATTTAACCGAACAGAGATATGAATTGTTGAGAGATCATTTTGATGTGGAAGATGTTCCACGGCGAACATGCGTGGGTTTCTATACAACCCCAGATTACAACCCAGTACTAGATAAGTTGGGCACTGATTTTAGATTTGTCCATATCCGCCCCCCCGATAGCTATATCCAAAATTCTCTGATAGGTGACTTTCAACAGTTTACAGATGAATGGGGATTGACACATCGAATTATGGGTGGCTATTACGATTTGGCTGGATCTCCACTAGGCGGGGAACTCACAAAAGAAAAAATTGAAAATTTTAATTGGCCTGATCCTTATGACCCAACCCGGATAGAGGGTCTTAAAGAAGAGGTTGAAGATCTTTATCACAATACTGAATATTCTCTTGTTGCTCATCGGCCCGTTTATGGCAATTTATGGGAGTTTACACGCTGGTTGGTTGGGATGGAAAAGGCGTTGATGATGACTGCTTTGGAGCCTCAACTATTCGATTATTTGATTGGTAAGCTGTCAGAAGTCTTAGACGGCTTTTATGATGCGTTTTTGAGTGTTGTTGGACCTTATGTTGATGTGGTTGAGCTTGCTGAAGATTTAGGCACAAATCGAGGGCCAATGTTTAATCCCAATGTGTACCGAAAATATATAAAACCCCGCCACAAGAAAACAATTGAAATGATAAAAAGAATGGCACCAAATGCCAAGGTCATGTTGCATTGTGATGGTGCTGTTAGAAAATTTATCCCCGATTTAATTGATGCAGGGTTCGATATTCTAAACCCAATCGAAGGGCATTTGCCGGGTATGGATCCTGTTGGGTTGAAAAAAGATTTTGGAAAGGATTTGGTGTTTCAGGGTGGGGTTGATATCAAAAAAGTTCTGAATAACGGTACTGTTGAAGATGTTCGACAGGAGGTGCGATTGCGAATTGAGCAAATGGCAGAAGGAGGGGGGTATGTATTGGCCCCCGCCCATAATTTTGGTAATGATATCCCCCTAGAAAATATGTTAACTTTCTTTGATGCGGGTATTGAGTTGGGAACGTATCCACTTTAAGTGATTGGTTTATAAATGTTGATAAAAAAACTCCGACAAGATGTATTGGAAGCAGCACATGCATTGCGTACGTATGGTCTGGTTTGGATGGCTGGCGGCACAATCTGTGCACGCGACCCTGAAAGTGGTTTGATCGCCGTGACCCCCAGTGGCATGGATTATTCTGATCTTAGTCCCGAAGATATGACCGTCGTGGATTTGGACATGAAAGTAGTTGAGGGAAGATATCGACCATCGGTCGCAACAAATTTATGGACGGCGATATTGCGGACGCGCCCAGAGCTGCACGCAGTGGTGCACAGCCATTCACCTTATGCCACAGCATTTTCTGTCATAGATCAACCTGTACCAATCGTGACAGAAACTCAGGCTAACTGGTTCGGGCAACCTATACAAGTTGCTCGTTATGCCCATTTAGAAGACGATCATTTTATTTCGGCGCCAGTCGATGCGTTGGGGGATGGATATGCGGTCCTGCTGGGACAGCATGGTCCCATCACTGTGGGTGAGACGCTTCATCACGCGATGGAAAGAGCTGTAACTTTGGAAGAAGCTGCAAAAACCTGTTTTATCGCTCGTGGC
The DNA here is from genome assembly GCA_024224815.1 of Chloroflexota bacterium. GTDB lineage: Bacteria > Chloroflexota > Anaerolineae > Anaerolineales > Villigracilaceae > Desulfolinea. Next base: position 53,545 of record JAAENC010000679.1, on the reverse strand, counting down.
TTGGGAGATCCATTGGTGTTCACGCCAGAGCAAGCCCAGCGATCGTTTGATTATTACCATAACCGATATGGTCAGCGTTGAGGAAGAATATGTTGTATTTAAAAGAATCATTTGTTTTTGTTGATTTAGAAGCTTCAGATTCAAGTACAGTTATTCAGAAGCTAGCAGACAGTCTACATGTTGCTGGTATGGTGACAGCAGATTACAGTGCAGCGACCATAGATCGGGAAGCGGTTCATCCTACAGGTTTGCCCTCGCGCCCGTTTCCCATTGCTTTCCCTCATGCAGATGCAGATGGTGTGGAGAGATCTGCACTGGCAGTTGCTATACTGAAGAGTCCTGTTTTGTTCAAGAATATGGCAGACCCAGATGAAGATCTGTCTGTGGAACTAGTAATCATGTTAGCAAATAAAAGCCCCGAAGAGCAGATTGAAACGTTGCGAAATTTGGCTGAATTGTTTGGTGAAGCTAGTAAATTGACTGAATTGAAAGCCATGACTGATACATCAGAAATTGTGATGTGGCTCAAGAAAGAATTGGCACTTGATGCATAAGGTTGAATGGCAAATGTTTTACAAAGGAGGTGCTTTGGAAAACAGCGAAATTGTTGTTTTAGATAGGGTGATCAAAATAAATATGATTCTGGAGGAGTAAATCTATGGGTAAATTAATTGTTGTGGCCTGCGGCGCAGGAATAAATACATCAACTGTTGCCGAAGTAATGATTCGGGAACGATTAGACGAAGAAGGAATGGATGATGTGGAGGTCAAGAGAATTTTGATTGCTGACATCGATAAGTATGTAGATCGAATGGATTTGGTTGTATGTATGATGAAAATCTATCGTGAATTCGATGTGCCCCAGTTAAAAGGCATGCCTTTCTTAATTGGCACTAAAGCAGAGAAAAAGGAGGTGCTTGACGGGATTATTGAGCTTGTAAAAGACTAAGCAAGTATTGCTTAGCAGGCATATTAAAGAAATATTTCATAGTTCTAAGGAGATGCATAAAATGGTAGTACTACAAAACGCTGTAGGTTGGTTTTTAGGTTTAGGTTCAACAGTGATTGTGCCGATCGTGTTGATTTTACTAGGCTTGATTTTTCGTGTGGGGCTGGCAAAATCAATTCGTGGTGGTGTGACAGTAGGTGTGGGGCTGGCCGGTTTATTTCTGATTGTAGACCTCATTGTTGCAGCCCTTCAGCCAGCAGTTGCCGCTTTAGCCACCCGAATGGGATTGGAATTGGCACTGGTTGATGTGAACTGGGCAGATGCTGGGATTGCTTGGGGTTGGCCAGGTGTTGCTGCTTTGGTCTTTTCAATAATCATCGTCAATCTCATTATGGTCTATTTCCGTCTTACAAAAACTTTGTGGACGGATGTCTGGTCTTATTGGCATGGTTCTGCCCTTGCCGGGTTTGTATGGGCCTTGACCGGTAGCGTGACCTGGGGTGTGGTTGGCGGTGTAGCATATCTCATTCTTGGCTCATTGATGAGCGATATGACCGCTAAGAAGTACCAAGAATTCAATGAAATGCCTGGTATTGGTGTCCCCTGTGGCACAACTGTACAAGCCAGTATTTTTGCAATGCCTGTGGTTTGGGTGCTTGACCGTATCCCTGGCCTTAAAGATTGGGATGCATCACCGGAAGGAATTCGCAAGCGCTTTGGCCTGATCGGTGAACCGGTGATTCTTGGGCTGGTATTAGGTATGCTTATTGGTATTGCGGCAGGTTACAATGTTCAAGGTATTTTGGGCTTGGGTATGCAGGTTGCCACAATGCTGTTGGTATTGCCCCGCATGGTATCGATCATTTCTGAAGGGCTGGTTCCGATCACAATGTCCATCGTCGAGTTCATGCGTGAACGCTTCCAGGATCGTGAGATCTTCGTGGCAGTTGACTGTGCTGTGTTGCTTGGACACCCAGCTGTGATGGCTGCCTCTGTGATCATGTTCCCCCTTGCCATTCTAATGGCTGCAGTATTACCTGGTGTACAAATGCTTCCAATTGCCAGCTTAGCGGTAATCCCGTTCTGGGCTGGTGCGATTGTGCCTTACACTCGAGGTAACGTTATCAAGACCGTTATCGTATTGGCTTTGTACTCGATCCCCTTTATGTATTTAGCAACCTTAACTGCTGATGTTCATACAGCAGCATTTGCAAATATGGGTCAATTCACTGCTGAAATCGATGCTGGTTTGCAGTTAGCCAGTTGGGACATGGGTGGTGACCCGATCGGCTTCGTCATCCTCAACATCTTCAAAGCTTTAGGTTTCTCTCTCTAAAGGTTACTTATCCTTGTCCCTGATCAGTTATACCTCCACCTGGTCAGGGACAGGTGCAATTATTTCTTATTTCTATATTATTGGAAATTCATTATGCAAAAACTTCATATAAGAATCGTAGGTGGTTGGTGCGGCAATCGTATGATTATTATCCGTGATTATTTAGAGCAGTTGATTACGGCTCGTGGTTACCAAATCAGAATAGATTATCAGAGTATTTGGGAATCAAATGTTGTATGTCCCACCGCAGACCTGATGCTTCAACTAATACCTGCTTTCAAACAAGAAGATGTGCATTGTCCCCTGTTGAATGTTCGACCTTTCCTCAGAGATTTGGACCACGAAGAAACAATTGTAATGATCTTTGACAACTTGGAAAAACATTACCCCTTAGTTAAAAATGACTCTGTCACACTGAATTTTTCTGTTGAAACCCTTGTAGAATGATTCCATGAACACAGAATTGTACTTCGATTATGCTGCAACAACGCCGTTGCACCCAACGGTAAGGCAAACCATGTTAGAAACGCTGGATATTGCTTTTGGAAATCCATCCAGCATGCATTTGTATGGTGAGCAGGTACGGCAAATTGTCGCAAGCGCAAGAGCTCATGTCGCCCAAGGGCTTGGTGCTACGCCATCAGAAATTATTTTCACTAGCGGTGCCACAGAAGCCGCCAATCTTGCTTTAATCGGTATTATGCAGGCGTTGCCTAGTAAGAAAAACCATTTAATAACAAGTCAAATTGAGCATCATGCCACTTTGCATACGGCTGAGCAACTGAAAAAACGTGGCTATGATGTTACCTTTTTGCCTGTTGATACCAAAGGACGCGTATCACTCCGTGAAGTGAAAAAAGCCATTCGCCCTGAAACCGGACTCATCTCAATAATGATGGTGAATAATGAAACAGGGGTTTTGCAAAATATTGCAGGAATAGGAAAAATAGCTAAAGAAAACAAAATCCTGCTTCATACAGATGCTGTGCAAGCAATAAATTCATATGTCGTAGATGTTGATAAATTGCAAGTTGACCTTTTGTCCTTGTCCGCTCATAAAATTTATGGTCCCAAAGGTGTGGGGGCGCTTTATGTACGAGAAGGAGTATCGATAGAGCCGATAATGTATGGTGGAACACAAGAGGCTGGTTTGCGCCCCGGTACAGAGAATGTTCCTGGCATTGCGGGATTTGGGGAAGCGATGGCTTTGCGTAACCGACGTTATATGCAGCGATACGAAGAGCTTAGCGAATTGCGTAGTCAATTAATTCAACTCTTGAAAAATGCTTCTCCATCTTGCCAAATTAATGGGGCATCAAGACAAGTTGCACCACATATTCTTTCAGTCAGTTTTCCAAATGTAGATGGTGAGTTGATGCTGTTTCTTTTGAGTGAAAAGGGTGTTGCCCTTTCAATGGGTTCAGCCTGCACATCTGAAAATATGATGCCGTCTCATGTGTTACTCTCAATGCAAATGCCAATTGAGCAAATTGAGAGCACTTTGAGAATATCATTAGGCGAATTTACAACTATTGCAAGTCTACGAGATTTAGTGACTATAATAGCTGATGCATTAAAAAAATCTTCTGCTTTATGATAAATTGGCGGTGAAAAAAATGGTAAAAAAGCAACTGGAAGAAAAACTTGAAAAATTGGCCGATGTTGCAGAAATGTACTTCGTTGAGGGTTTGACTCAGTCCGAAATTGCTAAAAAAGTTGATGTTACACGTTCTATGGTATCAAGAATGTTGACCGAAGCACGTCAGCGAGGGATTGTGAAAATTCATATCGAGCGTCCATATTCGTATAACTCAGACTTACAAGCTGAGCTATCAAAGCGATTTAGGTTGAAAAAGGCCGTTGTTTTTTGCCACGCTGGAGAGAATGCAACAGAGTACCTGTCTCGTTTAGGAGAAGTCAGTGCGCAGGAACTAAATTCCTTACTGAAAAATCAAATGGTGCTCGGTGTCGCTTGGGGAACCGCTTTAAGTGCAACTATTGATGCGCTTGAATCAAGACTCTTAGATGACATAAAAATTGTGCAATTGGTTGGAGCTTTAGGGGGGAGAAATTTGACTATAGATGGCCACAGTGTGGTCCGACGGTTAGTAGAGAAACTGGGCGGAGAGGGCTACTATCTGAATGTGCCCTATATTGTCGATAGTCTAGAAACAGTTGAGACATTGATGCAGGCCTCCGGTGTCAAAGAGACTATGGATTTGGTAAGCCGTTGTGATGTTGGCTTGTTTGGCGTAGGGAGTGTGGAGTTAGACTATTCCACTTTCTATGCAGACGGCTATTTGATTTTAGATGAGATGCAGGGCCTGGAGCGTTATGGTGCTTTAGGAAATGTATGTGGATTGTTTTTTGATGAAAATGGTGAAGGGACAGCGCGAGAGTTTCAGGATCGATCATTTACAATCCGAAAACGCGAATTAATGAAAATTCCTACTCGAATAGGTGTTGCCGGTGGTGTGGGAAAACCAAAAGCCATTTTAGGTGCTTTGCGTGGACAGTATGTCAATTATTTGATCACAGATGACCATACTGCTACCGAAATACTACAGTTAGACAATATATAGCTCAAAAAAAATAAGGAGATCCTTGGTTATGGAAAGCAATATTGAGAGTGTTTATGAATCAGTAGTAAGTGGAGAGATGCAAGCTACAGCAAATAAAGTGCAAATAGCTCTGGATTCAGGATTGTCCGCCAATAATATTTTGCAGAACGGTCTTATTTCTGCTATGGGAGAGGTGGGCAAGCTGTTTGAAGAGGGAGAATTTTTTGTGCCTGAAATGCTGATTTCAGCCAACTCAATGAAATTTGGGCTGAACCTTTTACGCCCATATCTTGTGGCTGAAGATGTGCAGCCTCTTGGGAAAGTGTTGTTGGCCACTGTGCAAGGTGACCTGCATGACATTGGGAAAAATCTAGTGGGGATGATGCTTGAGGGAAGTGGGTTTGAAGTGATTGATATGGGGATTGATGTCAAACCCGAAGATTTGATCGAAGCAGTCAAAGAGCATAAGCCTGATATTGTCGGTTTATCCGCTTTGCTGACCACTACAATGGTAAACATGAAAACTGCTATAACCATGATGGAAGATGCAGGTATGCGCGACGGTGTGAAAATCATTGTTGGTGGCGCTCCGGTGACTCAAGATTATGCTAATCAAGTTGGGGCTGATGGATTTGGGAAAGATGCAAGCGAAGCAGCAAACATAGCCAAACAACTAATGCTGTAGAAGATTGAAACCAAGAATAATAGACAGCATAAGACCACCGATTTTATCGGTGGTCTTATGCTTTGCGAGCTTATGGTTGACTGCCTTGTCAAATCATGCTAAAATCACATATGTGAAAGATAGCTCACATATGTGAAGGATAACTTTGTGAATAGACAAAAACCTCGAAATGAATTGTTAGCAGATGTTGCAGAGATGTATTATGTGCATGGGGAAAATCAATCTGAAATAGCGAAGCAAATAGGGGTTACTCGATCAATGATATCTAGAATGCTTGCGGAAGCACGTGATTTAGGGATAGTGCAAATTCATATTGAGCGTCCTGTTCGATTTGATGATGATTTGGGGAAATCTTTAGAAAGACAGTTCAATCTTAATAAAGCAAATGTTCTAATTGAATACCCTAATCAAGAGCTGCGCACTCAGCTAGGGTTGGCTGGAGCCAACCTAGTGCTGAGATATCTTCAATCAAACCAAGTTTTAGGCATTCCTTGGGGCACTACGGTAAGCGCGGTTGTAAGTGCACTGCAAGCAGAGCATCCGATTTCTATGACTGTTGTTCAATTAGTAGGAGCTTTAGGTGCTAAAAATAAAGATTATGATGGACATGCTCTAGTAAATAAGCTTGTAGCAGCTTTTGGCGGAGAAGGATATTATCTAAACGCGCCATTTTTTAGCAAGGACGAAAAAACTGCAAAAGTATTGTTGTCTGACAAGGGGATTCGTCAAACCTTACAGAAAGCGGAAGAGTGTGATTTGGCTTTATTAGGTGTAGGGTCAATAATTAAATCCCATTCTAGTTTTTACAACGCGGGCTACATAGACGAAATTGATTTTAATATGCTGGTTAGTGATGGAGCAGTGGGAGATGTATGCGGGCTACATTTTGATATTGATGGGACTCCTAAAGGGCTTGAATTTGAAAAGCGCACAGTAAATATAGGTCGCAAGCGCCTAAAAAAAATTGAGCGACGTATCGGTATTGCCGGAGGAAAAGGGAAGACAGAGGCCATACTTGGCGCAATACGCGCTGGATATATCAATGAATTGATTACTAATCGAGCAACTGCCCGTGCTTTATTAGAGTATTCATAATCAAATAAGTGAGAAGAATATGAAAGAAGAACAAAAGACTGAAAAGAAAGAAAACGCGGATTTTTTCAAAAAAGTTGAAGCTTTAGGTCTGAAGCAGGCTCAACTGGAAGAAATGTTATATACCATGTACCTCATTCGAAGGTTTGAGCGCATGGCAGATCAGCTCTATGCCGCTGGTAAAGTTCACGGCACAATGCACTTGTCAGCTGGGCAAGAAGCCGTTGCCGTAGGGCTTGGTCTAGCAGTTCAAGACGATGATTATTTAGTAAATCATCACAGAGGGCATGGACATTTTATTGCAAAGGGGGCTGATGTAAATTTAATGATGGCCGAATTCTTGGGTAAAGAAAATGGTTATTGTCGTGGTCGTGGTGGTTCCATGCATATTGCAGATGTAGAAGCCAATAATTTAGGCGCAAATGGTATTGTTGGTGGAGGTTTCCCATTAGCAATGGGAGCAGGGCTAGCTGTGCAAATGCAAAAAGCGGATCAGATTGTTTTGGGGATTTTTGGTGATGGTTCTACAAACGAAGGTGTTTTCCATGAATCTCTAAACATGGCCGCCTTATGGAAATTGCCAGTGTTATTTATTTGTGAAAATAACAAATACGGTATGTCAATGGATGTTGAGCAGGTAATTGCTAAATTGCCAATTGCTCAGCGAGCAGATGCATATGGTATCCCTTGGGAATTGGTTGATGGGAATGATGTGGTAGCTGTTTTTGATGTGATGAACAAGGCTGTAGCTCATGTAAGGGCAGGAAATGGGCCTTATTTTGTAGAAGCTCAGACATACCGTTATTTTGGACACTCGAAAAGTGATCGAAACCTTTACAGGTCTCAAGAGGAGATTGCCGCTTGGCGTGAAAAGGATCCAATTTTTCGTTTTCGTGCTGCACTTAGGGAAGCGAATTTAATAACTGAAGAGACAGCTGATGAACTTAATGAAAAAGCAAATGGAGTAATAGAATCTGCAGTTGAATTTGCAGAAAACTCTCCTGAGCCCAATGTGAATACACTAATGGAGTATGTATATGCCTGAGATGACATATTTAGAAGCTATTCGCTCAGCACTGCAATATGAAATGCGCCAGGACGAGCGGGTTTTTATTATTGGGGAAGATATTGGTGTTTATGGTGGAGCTTTTGGGGCGACATTCGGAATGCTTGAAGAATTTGGTCCAGAGCGTATACGTGAAACTCCCATTTCTGAGGCTGGAATTATGGGGGCTGCAACTGGGGCAGCATTGGTAGGGATGCGCCCTGTGGCCGAGTTGATGTTTATGGATTTTGTACTTTTAGCATTAGATCAACTCGCAAATCAGGCTGGTAAGGCTCGTTTTATGTTTGGGGGGAAGGCTACTGTGCCATTGGTAGTGCGGATGCCTGGTGGGTCTGGGTCTGGTGCAGCTGCCCAACATTCACAATCATTAGAAAGCATTTTGATGCATTTCCCAGGCATAAAAGTTGTAAACCCCAGCACCGCTTATGATGCAAAAGGCTTATTGTTAAGTGCTATCCGCGATCCTAACCCTGTGGTCTTTGTTGAGCATAAATTGCTATATAAAACCAAAGGCGAGGTACCAGAAGAGGAATATACAATTCCAATTGGTTTGGCAGATATAAAACGTGAAGGTCGCGATATAACAGTAGTTGCCAACAATATTATGGTGAAGAAAACTCTTGCAGTGGCCGAAGAATTAGCAGAAGAAGGTATTGAAGTGGAAGTAGTAGATCTAAGAACAATGCGCCCACTTGATGTGGGCACAATTACTTCTTCCGTCAAGAAAACCGGCCGCTTATTGGTGGTTCACGAAGCTTGTCAGACAGGTGGGTGGGCTGGTGAGATTATGGCGATTGTCTCTGCCCACGATGCCTTTAATTATTTGGATGCTCCCATGCGTAGGCTTGCCGGAGCTGATGTGCCCATTCCTTACAATCGCTTATTAGAGCGTGCGGCAGTGCCACAAGAAGAAGATATTGCTCGCGAGATACGTGCAATAATGAGTAATAAATATTAAGGTAAGTGTGTGATATGCCAACTCCTTTTATAATGCCGAAATTTGATATGGATCAGGAGACTTCCCGGATTATTAATTGGGTGAAGAAGGAAGGTGATCCTGTTAGTTTAGATGAAGTTGTTTTGGAAGTCGAAACGGATAAAGTTTCTATTGAAGTTCCTGCACCAGCAAGTGGGATATTAGCAGGAATCCAATATTCGGATGGTGACGAAGTTCCGGTAACAACAGTAATTGCCTATATTCTAAAAGATGGCGAAACTCTTGCTGATATACAGCCTGAAACCCCCACTGATACAAAAACTGCTGATACTGTGGAGTATCAACAGAAGCAAGTAACCATACCAGAACAGAAAATTACCCCGGTGGCTCAACGTATGGCAGTGGCACATCAGATTGATGTTGGGGAACTTGTTGTGGCTGGAAAGAAAATAACCAAAGCAGATGTTGAAGGCTTTATCGCTGAAAACCAAGGGAATAATGGCGTATTAAGGCTCTCAGCTACACCTGCTGCGCGGCGTCTTGGACGTGAAAAGGGAATAGAGCTTGCTGAAATTGTTGGGACTGGCCCTGGCGGACGAATTCAATTAGCAGATGTTCTGGAGTATCAGAAAGCTGATGCCTCTGTAACACATAAGACTGCAGTTGTACACAATGAACATCAACCGGAACTGATTTCTTTGGAAGGCATGCGGCTTAAAATTGCAAACCGTATGCAGGCCAGCTTTCAAGAAGCTCCGCACATTTCACTATCGATGGAAATTGATGTCTCTAAGTTAGAGACCTTGCGCCACCGTTTGAATAGAATTGCCACTAAGGAAGACCAGAACAAAATTTCAATGACAGCGCTAATTGTAAAAGTTGTTGCATGGGCGTTGGCAAAAAACCGATATCTAAATTCTTCTTTACAAGGCGATGTAATTAAAATTTGGCCAGATGTAAATGTTGGCGTAGCTGTTGCTCTTGAAGAGGGGTTGATCGTGCCTGTAGTGAGGAATGCTGACAAAAAAACTGTTAGCGTGATTAACAGTGATATTAGGAACCTGGTAGAGAAAGCACGCCAAGGCAATTTAGAGTTAGACGATATCCGCGGCGGAACTTTCACAATATCAAATTTAGGTATGTTTGGTATTCATCAATTCCGGGCAATCATCAATCCCCCTGAGAGTGCAATATTAGCTGTTGGGGCAGTTATACGTAAGCCAGTGGTAATTAGTGATCAAGATGATATTGAAGTACGCCCAATAATGGAAATAACCTTGTCTGCCGATCATCGCGTGATAGATGGGGCAGTTGCGGCTTATTTTTTGCAAGATCTGGCCAATGGGCTGGAATCGCCTGAAATATTAATGTACTAATGGAGTGCTACTATGCCGAATATAAAAATCCCCGTTAACCATGCCGTTGGTTTACATGCCCGCCCAGCTGGTGAGTTTGTGAAAATAGCAGCGGCGTTCCCTTGCGAAATTCAAGTGAGAAATCTCAGTGAAGATGGGAAATTTGTCAATGCTAAAAGTATTTTGAGTGTGTTGTCTTTAGGTGTTAAGCAGGGCTATACCATAGAGATAGATGCACAGGGTGAAGGGGCAGAAGATGCGCTGTCAACCTTAAAAGAATTGGTTGATAATAATTTTGGAGAATGAGTTTGTGATGAAATCGGTTGAAGGGCTTTCTGCTTCTCCTGGAGTGGCAATTGGGGCAGCGTGGTTTTACCAGCCTGTAGAACTGGGTTATACAAGACGTATCGATGCAGATCATGCTATTGAATTAAATCGCTTACAGGATGCTTTGTCACAAAGCAAATCTCAATTGACAACCGTTGTCAAAAAAACATTAGATGAGATTGGGGAAGATGAAGCGAAGATATTCGAAGCACATCTAATGTTTTTAGATGATCCAGAATTGATCGCGACGGTCAAACAAAAAATTTCTCTATCCCTAAATGCTGAAGCTGCAGTGGAAGAAGCAGTAGATGGGTTTGCAAAAACATTATTAGCTATGGATAGCGAGTACTTTAAAGCCCGCGCAGCAGATGTTTTAGACGTTGGCCGTCGAATTATTGCATGCCTTGTTGGAGTTGACTTAGGCGTGATGGATTTTCCTGTTAACCCAGTGGTGGTTTTTGCAGATGATTTGAGTCCGTCTGATACCATGCAGTTTCAAAAAGACAAAATACTAGGGTTCTGTATTCGTCGTGGTGGACCAACATCTCATGCTGCTATTTTGGCTCGTAGTCTGGGAATACCTTCAGTGGTTAGTGCTGCTTTTGAAAATGAGTGGGTGGCCAGTGCAGATCAGGTGATTATGTATGGGGATACAGGAAAAATAATCATTAACCCAGAGAAAGCCCAACTTTTAGAAGCAAGAGCGGTACAGACGAAAAAAGCTGAAACATGGAAAAGTGATTTGCAACATGCTACAGAACCAGCCATAACTACTGATGGGCATGTGGTAGAAGTTGTTGCAAATGTGGGAAGTTTAGAAGACGCAGAGCAAGCTGTTTTATATGGGGCTGAAGGTATTGGTCTATTGCGTACCGAATTTTTGTACTTAGACCGAGATTCTATGCCTACTTTGGAAGAGCAAACTCAAATTTATAAGAAGATTTTAACAGTAATGGGAACAAGACCGGTAGTGGTGCGTACCCTAGATATCGGTGGGGATAAACCGGTAAGTTACTTAGGGCTTGAGGCTGAACCAAATCCTTTTTTGGGATGGCGTGCTATCCGTATGATTAATGAGCGTCCAGAATTATTACGTGATCAATTCAGTGCCTTACTACAAGCAACAAGCCTTAACACAGATTTACGAATTATGTTGCCTTTGATATCGAATGTAAATGAAGTGATTAATGCTCGTGAAATATTCAATGAAGCAAAGCAAGCATTGGATAACCAAGGGGAAAAATATGCGCAAAAAATTCAGTTTGGCATAATGGTAGAGGTTCCTTCGGCAGCGTTACTGGTAGATCAAATAGCGCCTTTTGTAGATTTTTACTCAATTGGAACCAATGACTTGGCGCAATATACTCTTGCGGTTGATCGGACAAACGAACGAGTAGCCTCATTAGCTAGTCCGTTTCATCCAGCAGTTATCCAGTTGATTGCACAGACAATAGACCGTGCACATGTAAATGGGAAATGGGTGGGACTATGTGGTGAAATGGCGGGTAACACCATTGCTACGCCGCTTTTAATAGGGTTGGGGCTTGATGAATTTAGCATGGCCCCTGTAGCAATTCCTACCATTAAGAATAATATTCGACATTTGAATTTAGAAGAATGTAAAAAAATTGCTGAGCATATTCGTACTTTAGCCACAACAAAAGAAGTTTTGGGGTTTCTGGCTAAGAAGTAACTTTTTGATATGACTATATATTTAGACACAGCAAATTTGGAAGAAATAAAAAAAGCAAATGACTGGGGTGTACTAGGAGGGGTTACAACTAACCCGCTCCTAATGGCGAAAGAACCACTAAAGGTAAGCGAAACACTTCATAAAATTTCTAATTTGGGGTTTGCCGAAATTTTCTATCAACCACATCAAACTGGTTGGAAAGAAATTGTTAGAGAGGCTAAGTTAGCAAAAGAAATAGTAGGAAGTTCATTAGTAGTAAAAATTCCTCCTTTGGCAAGTAGTTTTCCTGCTGTGAAAGCATTGGGCGCAGAGCAAAAAATTTGCATTACTGCTGTGTTTAGTGTGTTGCAGGCTTTATTGGCAAAAGAAGTAGGAGCAACATATGTTGCAATCTATGTGAATCGTGCATCACGCTTGTTGGGAGATGGGTTAGCTTTGACCTCAGATGTGGCTGCAGTTTTAGGAGATAGTACTACTTCAATAATCGCCGCAAGTATAAAAAGTCCTCAAGAAGCAATGCAGGCATATTTATCTGGTGCAGCACATATTACACTCCCTTTTAATGTTCTGGAACGTATGTTTGAACACGAGGTCACGAAACACGTCATAGAAGGTTTTGTGAAGAATGGGGCAGGAATTTTATGAGAATGCCACGACAGGAGTAGAAAATGAATGTAGCTTTAAAAACGATAGTAACAATTAATGAAAATATTGTTGAAATTTCACGTGATTTGCCCACGGTTATTATTGGTGAGCGTATCAATCCGACTGGGCGCAAGGCCGTTTTAGCCGCTCTAGAAGCCGGTAATTTTGACCTGATCCGCGATGACGCAGTTAATCAGGTCAAAGCTGGCTCCACTGTTTTGGATGTCAACGCCGGTGTTCCTGGTGCAAATGAAGTTGAGCTTCTCCCGCAACTGATGAAAGAAGTCATGGATGTGGTCGATGTGCCACTTTGTATCGACACGGCCAACCCCGAAGCCCTCGAAGCTGCCCTCAAGGTTTACCCCGGCAAGGCGCTCATCAACTCGGTCAATGGCGAAGAAAAATCACTCGAAGCTGTTCTGCCTCTCGCCAAAGAATATGGTGCAGCCGTGATCGGCCTGTGCATCTCCGATAGCGGCATCCCCAAAACAGCAGAAGGCAGACTCGAAGTCGCTGACAAGATCATCGAACGCGCTACCGGCATGGGCATAGCCATTGAAGATATCGTTATCGATCCACTCGCCATGACCATGGGCGCTGACCACCTCGCCGGAGCACTGACCCTCAATGCGGTCAAACTTATTGTCGAAAAATACGGCGTCAATATCACTATGGGCTCCAGCAACGTCTCTTTTGGCATCCCCGATCGTAAATACGTCAACGCCGCCTATATGGCCATGGCCATTCACGCCGGACTAACCTGTCCTATCGCCAACCCGATGGTCACCGAGATCCGCACCACGGCCCTCGCCGCAGACCTTGCTCTCGGTCGTGACGAATACGGGATGCACTGGATCAAGGAATTCCGCAAACGCAAGAAAAAATAAATAAATAAAGGCAACTTTCAGATGGAAGGCCGCCGCCCGCGTGTGTTTTTGGCTTGCGGGGTATTTAAGGGCATCATCCAGACCCCAACATCCCGCCATTTAAACGCACAAACCCAACTTTTAGATGCCGGGTTGTATGCTACGCCAAAAAAACTTAATGCTCGCGTGCAAGAGCAGGTCAACGCCATCGCGTCCGCATGAACGGTATCCCTCTTGACCCTAACATTCCAACTTTTACGGAAGCACTACGTCGGGTTGGGTATCACACATATTGCGCAGGTAAGATCCACCTGCATAACTCTGCCCCGCCAAAGGGCGTCCCCCTGAACGAAGTTAATCCTTCAGAATACCCCGAATGCCGCCCGTTATGGCTGAATGGAACGATTACTGATTTGCCAACTCCCTTCTACGGCCTTGAAAGCGTAGACTATGCTAATGGGCATGGGCATAATTCCTATGGACACTACCTGCAGTGGCTAGAACAAGAGCATCCTGAATCTGCCAAATTATTTCATGAACAAACAGTCTTAGAGTCGTCCAGCCCGGCATCCGAATTGTTTAATCGCAGCTCTTATAAATGGGCCTTGCCTGCAGAATTCCATCCCGTAACCTGGATAGCAGATCGCAGCATCGAATTCCTGAATACAGCAGGTTCAGCCCAACAGACGGGAGAAAGTCGTCCCTTTATGTTGATGTGTAGCATTCAGGAACCCCATCCACCCTTTGCGCCGCCTGCCCCCTACTGCTACAGTTATGATCCTAAAGATGTGCCGCCTCCGCTTGGCCATGCAGGCGAGTACGATGATCTACCCCCGCATTTTCATCAGATGTACGATACGCCTATTCGAACCAGCGGTAATCATAGCCAGCCTATGAGCACTACCACGCCATATTACGCTGAATGCGCAGCACATTACTTTGGCCTGATTGAGATGCTCGATGATCAGGTAGGACGGGTAATGGGTGCCTTGCGCGCGAATGGATTGGAAGAAAATACGGTTGTTATATTTATGTCTGATCATGGCGAAGCATTGGGAGATCATGGTATGTGGGGGAAAGGACCTTATCACCTCGATAGTGTGATCCGCGTTCCCTTCCTGATAAGCTGGCCTGGAAAGGTGCCCTCAGACTCCCTTCATGAAGGAGTTGTGAGCCTTTTGGACTTTGCTCCTACCTTATTGGATATTGCTGATGTCCCCATCCCTGAAGGCCCTATCCCTGCTAATCCTGAAGCGCTGGACGCGCCCTCTGCGTGGCCTGGTAGGAGTCTTGTCCCCGTGTTGACCGGAGAAAATACTGCGACCAACACATCTGCATTGGTCGAAATGGATGAGGATTACCTGGGTTTCAAAATGCGCACACTGGTCACCAAACGTTATCGTTTGACAACCTACTCCGGACAGGAATACGGCGAATTATTTGATTTGCAGGAAGACCCCCACGAAGAACATAATCTGTGGGACGATCCTGCCAACCGATCTCTTCGAGATGAATTGCACTTACAATTAATGCACAAGATCGTGGAGACAGATATCTCTCTTCCCCGCCAGTTATCGCGTGCCTAATCCCTTTTCCTGATCGCAAATTTTCTATATGACCACTCTATCTAAATCTGTTATTGCTGGCGGAGGGTTTTAGTAAAGCGTTGAGGAAGGTGTTTCCAATTATTTCACCTTTTATCGGCATATTAGGTGCATTTGCCACAGGAAGCAACAACAATTCAAATGAGCTCTTTGCCTCATTGCAAGAGAGCATTGCTGTATTTTTGAAGCTAAGCCCTACGGTTATGATAGCAGCTCAAACGGCTAGTGGTTCGCTGGGCAGCATGATCGCTCCAGCAAAGATATTTGTTGGATCTAGTACGGTTGGCTTGCCTGGCCGGGATGATGATGGAAGGCGCTGGTTTTGATGTCGTTGACTTAGGCATTGATGTGTTCCCAAGTAAATTTGTTGAAGCGATGACGGATGATACAGACATCATTGGCCTTTCGGCTTTGCTGACCACCACCATGCCTTCGATGGGAACAACCATTGACGCAATTGCGAAAGCCGGTTTGCGTGACAAGGTCAAGATTATCGTTGGTGGCGCTCCTGTCACGGCCGCCTACGCTGAACAGATCAGCGCCGATGGCTTCGCTAAGGATGCCAGCCAGGCTGCTACACTCTCAAAAAGGACTTGCGAGCAGAGCTCATCATTATCTCCAACTCTCTTTCAGCGTTGGAATTGGCAGAAATCGCCATCCCAATTCCTGAGAAAATCCCCGAATGGCTTACCCCAATTGTCGGGATCATCCCTGCACAGTTATTTGCCTACCATTTGACCTTGGCAAAAGGCTATGACACTGAACAGCCAAGGACGATCTCGAAGGTGACTGAGACGAGGTAGAGTCCCCTCATCTGTAAATGCGAATAAGAAAAGGGCATGTAATCGATCAAGATTCACGCCCTCTGTTACTTCAAGTCCCATATACAGATATAACCAGCCTAGCTCTCACCATATATTGTTGTCGCTTGTGATTACTTAGCCAATGCGATATTTGGATGTGCTATAGCGGTAGATTTCATGCTGAGAGTCTACCATTAAGCGGGTTTTCTACTATTAATTTTCTCTATGTTTTTGGGTTTCTTTAGGCAAATTTCAAAAATCTTCTTTTTCCGCTAAATATGCAGCCATCCCGCCCTTTTGGGGTGGCATATCATAGGTGAAAAGCAAATATCTCTCATCAAAATCACTTGGCTTCCAATCAGGAAAATCAAATGCGACAGCTATTACGCGTGCGCCAGGTTTTAGTTTTTTCGCCAAATCATCTTGAAAGCGGATCGTTAGTTTGGGGGTGAGATAAGCAAAAATAACATCGGCATCACTCAAATCGGTTTGGAAGAAATTCTCGTGTCGCACCTGGATTTGGGCTTGCCTGTGCCCGAAAGGGTGCCTGCCTTTAAAGAAAATTCTCAGCCACGTAAAGGCATACTGCAAAGGACTCGCCTCGATGCCAATAGCTCGCGCCCCAAACTCTTTTGCTGCCATAAAAAGGATACGCCCATCTCCCGCCCCAAGATCGTAGAGTAACTCGTTGGGTTTCAAATCGACCATTTTCAAGGCTCTTCGTGCACGATCTTTTGCTGTTGGCACCCAGGGCAAGCGATAGAAAAAGGGGACAATCATCCATAGGCCGTAGATCAACGAAAGAATTGCTACGATATATAAAATGATGAAAAGAATTTGAAGAAACATATATTAGATTTCCAGAATTATAAAATCAAACTAATTGATTTGATTTGGACGACTCTTTCATTTTTCGCAAAGCCAAAATTGCAATGATATTGAAAAGTATTGCTCCTACAACGACAAAAGAGAAACCAAAGCGGTAGAGAAAAGTTCCCAAAGGCGCACCGATAGCGCGGCCTAAAGAGAGGGCGGCTACGTTAAAGGCCATTAATGTGGCTCGAGCAGAGGGCATTACTTCGGTCATCATCGGGACAATGCTGACGAGGGTAAATTCAAAGGTGATATAGAAGAAGAAAAGTCCGAGTAATGCGCCAAAGGTACTTTGCCCGAGAAAAGGCAAAAGCAATGCGGCGACTGAGTTGGCTGCTAGCCCAAAACCGACAGCGCGTTCCTTTCCCAGTTTATCGGCAAAAAGGGCAACCAGCCCTTCGCCGCCAAGTTCTGAGAAGCCGATCACTGCGGCAGATGCGCCTAGGGCAGCAATTTTTAACCCAAAAGAATCTTCGAGCCAGATGCCGAAAACAAGATTAACGATTTCGTTTCCGACTGTTGCCCATAGACCAATGCTGAGTCCTGCCATTGCGGGGATGTGGCTAAAGACGCGCCGGAAATTTGCTCGGGTGGTAGCAGGTTGAAGCACGTTTGTTTCGTCGTTGGGGATTTGGAAGAATATGAGGATGAAAGTCAATAATCCCAGAATTGCGAGAAGAGGAAAAGGAGACATCCATCCATTACGAGAAATGAGAAATCCCATTAGCGGGATGCCGAGGATGAAGGCAAGGGACCAGCCTAGTTCTGTGATTGCTAGGACGCGCCCGCGCTGCTCGTAGGGTGTGCGGTCGCCAAGATAGGCTTGCATGGCGGGGTCAAAAATATATTTTGCGAGGGTGGCGAAAAACATCGAGGCAAAAAGGGCGGGGAAGGTTGGAAAGATGACGACAATTCCCATGCTAAGTGTGAAAAGGCCCACGCCTAAGAGCATCCCGAATTTTCGTCCGCGACTGTCTGAAAGAGGGGCAATGAAGGGGATAATTCCGCCGCCGATAGAGCGAACAGTAAGAGCAAGCGACATGGTTTCAAGCTCTACGCCGAGCGCGCGGGCAAAGACTCCCAAGAAGGGATATGCCATGCGATAGGCAGTATTAAAGATAGTGCGAATAAAAGCAAATAGAGCTAGTTGCATAGGAATATCAGAGATTATTCTGCTTTAGAGAGGAAAAAACGAGTAACGAAGTAAGCCGAAACCCATGCGAGCAAGTTTAGCCCAACAAAAAAGCCGATAATTGTCCAGTTGCCGGAATTAAATATGGGAGAAGGAGGCGGGTGCATGATATTTTCGGCAGTAGCGAAAATATAGCGGAGTGCGGCGATGAAGAGGATATTGGCTGTAGCTGTGAGCCAGTTGATCTCAAGAATCCATAAACCGATTTGAAGCAATAATCCGACAATGGCAAATGTCATTGCAAAACGGAAGCGTGGCTCGGCGAGAAAAAGCCCGTTCCAATTGGCTTGCATTGCAAGCAGCGAGAGGGGGAGATAAGTGATCCAATAAAAAATCCCACTACGACCAAGAGCGGCTGACCAGCGATGGAAAATGTCTTTTTTTGTAATCAGAGCGAATAACCCGGCTAGGCCGGCAAGGGTAAATAAAAGCTCTGCGGTCATAACCCAAGCCCCGTGCAAATAGACAAGCCGCACACTGGGACCAAGAGTTGCTTCTTCGGGGCCAAAGAAGGTCATCACGATAATGGCGAAAAGGGCTAGAAGAAAGGAAAGGAGAGGGGATTCTTTGATTTTAGACATGGGGTAGATTTTACCTTGAATTGCATTGCTCACTTGCAAGATAAATCATTCTCAAATTGCTGTGTTTTGTATTAGAATCAATATGACATTTCTGCGTAGAAATTTCTTTTCAGTATTTAAGATAAACCTTCAAGGGAGAAATATGAAAAAGTATAAATTCTTTTCGTTTATCATGTTCTTTGTCATAATATTGACGGCTTGCACACCAGAACAAAACACCCCAGCCATCAACATGACGGAGATACAAAACACAGCCATTGTTGTTGTACAAACAAAAATAGCCCTTACTCAGGCGGCTCTGCCCACTACTACACAAGAAGCCACGCCTACCATTACGCTCTCAACTCCTTCCCCATACCCAACACAGACACCTTACACTCTCAGGATTACACCAGATGCGAATCAAGTGGAAAGATGGCAGGAATATCAGACGGAATTAGCAAAAAATATTCTCCCAAGAGAATTGCCTGAATATATTCTATGTGAATGGGTTATTTTGGGGCACTCTAGTCAAAATTTATTTATTGAAGCAATATGTTTAGGTAATGGGCGTGCAATTAGGCCAGCTGTGATTCACTTAGAATTAGATGGTTCTATTAAAAGTATAGAAACGGTTAGGTATGGTTCTACACGGGATGCCAACATTCAACGATTATTTCCGCCAGAAATACAAGAAATGTTTTATGATGGATCACTGAAAGTAATCCGTGAGCAACTCAGTGCACATCTTGATTGGAGAACGGTGCGGCTAGAAGAACCGCCATTGATTGTCCTTTCAGCCATACCGACAGCAACTTCCATACCATGAAATGATTGCTGTAGGAAGAAGTTTTTTTGCTATCTTCTGGGAAAAATCTTATCAGGTAAAATATCCTCATGAACTGGCATAAAACCACCCTCGAAGTCCGTACATCTGGCAAAGGTCTTTACGAAGTGACCTCTGAAATCCGCGCGCAATTGCGCGAATGGCAAGTGGATGAAGGGATGTGTTATCTCTTTTTACAACACACGAGCGCATCTTTGCTTATCACCGAAAGCTGGGATCCATCTGCACGTGGAGATTTGGAAACTTTTATGGAAAAACTGGCTCCAGAAGGTGAAAGATGGTATACGCATACCCTTGAAGGCCCAGATGATGCGACTTCTCATATTCGTTCAATGGTGACCGATGTTAGTTTAACGATTCCCGTTGATAATGGCGATCTTTCATTGGGACAATGGCAGGGTGTTTATCTTTTTGAGCATCGGTCGCGTCCACATCAGCGGCGGATCTTGATGCGTGTCTTAGCAGATTGATAATAATTACTAAAAAAGAAGCCCTCGCATTTATGAGGGCTTCTTTTTTGTTATTGATTTGTTTTTTTCATCCTGTGCCGATATAAGAGTAGCCCTACAATGCCTAGCAAAATGGATGTAATGACTCCGTCATTCGTTGGAGATAAAATAGTCCCTGATGTTCCATTGAGCTTGATAAAGCCATTGAGAATAAGCGGCATGCTCAGTCCGTTGATGAGGTTATGCAAAATAAATACAGGCCATACCGATTTACTTAATAAGCGCAATTCTCCAAAAAGGATGGATGTGGGCAATATGCTGATGAGTGCAAGCACTAAGAATGTGGGTATTGTCATATTGCCCAGATATGTACTCAGTACTGTACGATCAAGGAAATAATAATAATAGGGGATATGCCACGCCCACCACAAGACTCCAACAATCAGATGGTTTAACATTGCAGGAACTTTAGCGGCTTCCAACCTTGGGGTGAGATAGCCGCGCCAGGCGAATTCTTCGAAGATATTTTTCATCAGCGATCCAGCCATCATAATCCCTGCTGCGCTCAGATATGCGCTGAATCCCTGGGTAGAAAACCCGTCAGTAGAAATTGCTCCCATAAGGGTAGCAAGCCCAAAGGTCAGGAGCGCGGCGAGCGGATAAACGAGAATCGCTACCAGATACCACATCCAGCTTTTTTTGAGTTTTAGTCCAAATCCGGCATCTTTCCAGCCATCCCTACCAAAGGCGCGTAGCAAGATGCCTGAGAGAGCAGGGGTGACAAGCCAAACCAGTGCGCCCAGACTTTGCATGGGTGGTTGCGTATTTCCTGTAACTTTGTTGAGCCAGACGCCCAACCAGCCGCCACCCAACGTAAAGAGTGCGACGATAATAATATTGCGAGTTGTTTTTTTCATTTGAGTCCCTTATTAGTTTTGTCTAATGGAATAGTTTTTTGATTCAATCTCTTTAATGGCATTGTTGAGCCAATCGAGCATGGCTTGGCCGCTTTTAATACCGTAATCTAGCGTGAGCATGCTTAGAAAGAAAGCCCGAGGATCTTCAGCTTGGCTGGTTTTGCCCGTACTGAACTGATAGATCTGGTCGAAGATAGCCATTTGTTCTTCTGTGGCTTTGAGTTCATGGCGAAGAAGCGCTAATAACTCTTCGTCATCAAGAAGGCCGCCAAAATAGATCTGGATGAGAAATGCTTCGCGCATATTTTGTTGAGGGAGGGGGCTGGACAGCCATTTATGAAGTTCGTCGCGGCCTTCTTTGCTAACGTGATAAATTTTCATAGCAAGTCGCTCTTCTCGTTCGATGACTTCTTTTGATAGCAAACCATCGTCTGTCATTTTGGCTAGGGTTCGATATATTTGACTCTGGTTAGCGGTCCAAAAGTGACGAACTGAATTATCGAAGGCTTTTTTTAGATCATAGCCGCTTAGAGGTTTAAAACTTAGAAATCCAAGAATAGCATGTTTTAATGACATTTTTATGTTCCTTTTACTATAGTATGCGTACTATAGTGTATGTGTCTTAGTCTGTCAAGAGGAAGAACTCTATTATTGCCTCTGGTAACTGCAGGGAGATTTTTAAAGATATAAAAAAGTCAGCAAAGCTGACATTTGTGTAAAGCGATTAATCTTTGCCTATAGTATAATTTCTCGCGCTGAAAAAAATCTTGTTTTTTCGCTGGAGGCAGAAATGGAAGAAGGAAATATCCGTGTTTTGGTCGCAAAACCGGGTTTAGACGGTCACGATCGAGGGGCAAAAGTTGTTGCAAGAGCCTTGCGCGACGCAGGTATGGAAGTAATTTACACGGGCTTGCGTCAAACCCCAGAAATGATCGCCGAAGCTGCTCTACAAGAAGATGTAGACGTAGTCGGCATTTCCATTCTTTCGGGCGCGCATATGGCCCTTGTCCCCCGCATTCTGGAGCTAATGAAAGACAACGGGCAAGAAGACGTAAAACTCTTTCTCGGGGGAATTATCCCAGATGAAGACATCGCCAAACTTAAAGAAATGGGCGTAAGCGGCATTTACGGGCCTGGTGCTTCCACCGAAGATATTGTCGCCCAAATTCGTAAAGATATACAAAAGAGAGCTTGAGAAAACTGATGAAGTTAGCTCAAGCTCTTTTGAATCAAGACCGGCTCGCGCTCACCCGTATTCTTACGCAGGTGGAAAATAATACCCAAAAGGGACGCGATGCTCTCAACGAGATTTTCCCGCATACAGGGAAAGCACATCTCATTGGTATTACAGGCGCACCTGGCACGGGGAAATCGACCCTTGTTAATCAACTGGCTCTTTATTATCGTCAGGAAAAAGATTATAGAGTCGCAATTGTGGCAGTAGACCCCTCCAGCCCATTTACGGGAGGAGCGGTTTTGGGCGATCGCGTACGGATGCGTGATCTCTCTGGTGATCCCAAAGTTTTCATCCGATCAATGGCCTCGCGCGGGAATTTGGGCGGGCTTGCGCAGTCAACATCTGCCATGGTCCAAGTTTTTGACGCGGCAGGATTCGACGTGATCCTGATCGAAACCGTCGGCGCAGGGCAGGCCGAAGTGGATATTGCTAAACTCGCCCACACAACGCTCGTTGTGGAAGCGCCCGGTCTTGGCGACGATATTCAGGCCATCAAAGCCGGGATTCTCGAAATTGCTGATATTCTCGTCATCAACAAAGCCGACCGCCCGGGCGTGGAGAATACAGAGCGTGCGTTAAGGGGAATGCTCGAACTCGCACATCCTACACAACGCGTTTTTCAACATCATAGCCAGAAAATGGTGGTTCATGCACCAGAAAAACCGGATGAAGAAACAAAGCTCTGGTTTGCGGAGATAAAACGCACAGTGGCCAAAGCCGGAGAAGGAATCACCGAGTTGGGCGAAGCGATAGACCGACATATCGCATTTCTCCGCGAGAGTGGAGAGTGGGGTTCTCGTGAGCGTACCCAGCTTCAATCCACCTTCGATGCGCTTCTTCGAGAGAGTCTATTTAATCGATTTTTAGACGAATTATCCCCAGAAATTTATGAGGAAACTTTATCCAAAATAATGAAAAGAGAAGAATCGCCCTGGAGTGCGGCACAGGGTTTGTTAAATCCCCCCTCTAACTCCCCCCTCAGGGGAGAGAATTTATCCCTTCCCCCTGAGGGGGAAGGCCAGGATGGGGGCGGACCTAAATTGGAGAGAAAAGCATGATCTACGGAGAAAGAATTCGCTTTCGCAGAACTGAAAAAACAGACCTGCCCCTTTTTATGGAGTGGATCAATGACCCTGAAGTGACCGCGGGGCTAACGCTTTATTTGCCAATGGGCATGTGGGAAGAAGAAGAATGGTTTGCCGGACTGGCAAAACGCCCCCAAATAGAGAGGCCGATGGTCGTAGAAATCCCCGATGGTGGTGATTGGCGCGCTATTGGAAACTTGAGTTATTTCAATATAGACGCTGTTGCCCGCTCCGGCGAAGTTGGGATTATGCTCGGCGATAAATCGATCTGGAATCAGGGTTACGGCACAGAAGCAATGCGCCTTTTGCTCAAACATGGTTTTGATACACTTAATCTAAATCGTATTCAGCTATATGTTTACAACCAAAATCGTTGGGCGATCCGCACGTATGAAAAAGTTGGCTTCGTTCATGAAGGGAAGAAAAGACAAGCATTATATAAAAATGGGCAGTATCAAGATATCCTTATTATGAGCATATTACGCTCGGAGTGGCAAAATGAATAGTCATACACATGAAATGAAAGCATACGGCGATATTGCCCTTTTTCCTGGCACGGCTTCGCCAGAATTAGCAGGAAAGATCGCTAAATATCTCAATAAAAGATTATGTGATAGAGATGTCATTCTTTTTCCAAATGACAATCTCTTTATAAAACTACATGAAAGCGTGCGCGGTAAAGATGTTTATGTGATCCAAACAACCTCTCGGCCAGTGCAACAAAACCTGATGGAATTGCTCATTTCGCTTCAAACACTGCGCCTTGATTCTGCTGCACGAATTACAGCCGTTGTACCTTATTTATGCTATAGCCGCTCCGATAAAAAAGATCAGCCGCGTGTTCCCATTACATCTCGTCTTGTCACAGATATGATAGAAGTTGCCGGCGCAGATCGCTATATGACACTCGATCCCCACGCTGGGCAGGTGCAAGGCTTTTTCTCTATTCCTGGTGATGTATTAACCGCCTACCATACCATTGTAGAATATATAAAAGAAAACTTATTAGATAATCTGACAGATCCTGTTGTCATGGCTGTCGATCTTGGTTTTGCGAAAAAAGCGCGTAATTATGCTGAAGCTTTGAATACCCCGATAGCCTTTGTTGAAAAACGACGCGTTGGCAATGACTCAAAAGCAGAAGCCCTTACTGTAATCGGTGATATTAAAGGCCGTGATGTCATCATTGTAGATGATGAAGTCGATACAGGCGGCTCTATCTCGCAAGCCATTAAACTCGCAAGAGAAGAAGGCGCGCGTAATGTTTACCTCGCCTTTATTCACCCCGTTTTTTCGAGCAACGCAGCCACGAGACTGGCCTCGCTTGACCTTACAGAAATTATTACCACCGATACTGTGCCTATCCCCGAAGCGTCCTTGGCGCTTTTTGGTGACAGGATCCATATCTGCTCTGTTGCGCCATTGCTCAGCGAGGTTATTATCCGAGCGCATGAAGGGCGGAGTGTTGGCGAACTCTTTGATGAATAAAAATGCCTGAATTACCAGAAGTTGAAACCATCGTTCGGCGATTGCGCAAGGATTTAATTGGACGCAAAATAGAATCGGCAGATTTGCTTTGGGATAGAACGCTCGTGACCCCAAAGCCTGCTCATTTCAAAAAGAATATTGTCGGCCAGTCAATAGATTCCGTTAAACGTCGCGCGAAATACATCGTGCTGCCCCTCAGCGTGGATACGCTCATCATTCACCTACGCATGAGCGGGGATATCCTCATCCGCAAAGATGGCGAAGCCATCCATAAACATGATCGGCTGATTTTGCATCTCTCCGATGGGCACTATCTCGCCTTTAGCAATATGCGCAAATTTGGGCGTGTTTGGTTTACGCCAAACCCTGAAGATGTGCTAGGCAAATTAGGCCCGGAACCCCTAAGCGATGATTTCACAGCAGAAACTCTCTACAAACGTTTAAAAAACCATAAGCGGCAGCTAAAACCACTTTTGCTTGACCAGCATTTTCTAGCGGGTATGGGTAATATCTATACCGACGAGGCCTTACATTTGGCGGATTTGCATCCTCTTAGCAAATCTGATTTAATTAGATGGAAGCAAGCCGAAATTCTGTGGCGAAGCATCCGGAAGGTGCTCGAGGAAGGTATCCGTCAAAATGGTGCATCCATTGATTGGATCTATCGCGGCGGCGACTTCCAGAATTATCTGCATGTTTATGGGCGCAAGGATGAGCCTTGCTTCAAATGTGGAACGCCTATCCAAAAAACGATGGTTGGTCAGCGTGGTACACATTTTTGTCCGCAGTGTCAAAAGTTTTAGGGAGCTGAGTGATGGAGTTTACACCAATTACCATAGGGGTTCTTATTGCGGTTTGGGTTGTAGGGTATCTGTTGGGATTAGCGGAAGCTGCAATCAAAAATGATAATAAAGAAAAGAAAAAAGAAGAAGAGGCTTTGCCTGTAGAAGATGGAGAGGAGGGTGCCCTCTCTGCACCTGCCCCTAATGTCTTAGAGCCAGAAGCCTTAGCCGTTTTTGAACGTCTTTCCGGAGCATTAAAACTCCGTATTGATGGGGAGATTATTGAATATAAATCTGATATTTCTCCTGAACAACAGAAGCGTTTGATCAATTTGGTCGTTTCTTTACGTCCCTGGCTGGAAGGGGTAAAAAGAGAAGATGTTACTACCCCTTTACCTGCAGGTGCCAAGATACCTACAACGCCTCCGCCTCCGCCAAAAGTGCCGCTTGAAATCGAGCCTGAACTTGAAGAGATGAAATTTGCTAATTTAACGATGGTAGAGCAAATTGACAGGGTTTTACAAAAGAAATTAGACGGGCATCCTTTGGAGAAGCGTGGTATTGCATTGCGTTCTGCGCCCAACGGCAGCTTGCTTGTGCAGGTGGGCCTTGAAGAATATGAATGGATCGATGAAATTCCTGACCAGCCTATTCAAGAGATCATTCGTGAGGCAATTGCAGAGTGGGAGTCAAAGGCTACGCCGAGCTAATGAGTACTTGCTTTTGAAAATATTTTATGCCGACGCTTTGCGTCGGCATTTTTTTTGATTTCAGGGCTTTCGCTTGACATCCCCTATCCTATCGGTTAGATTACAGGCCTTATTCTGCAATCTTCGTTCAGTAGTTTTTGCCTTTGTTACGCCCTTGAGTATTTGCTCATCCCCCCTTTTGACATCTGCCTGGCTCCTGAAGAAAAGGAAAATTTGTGAACTTCAATCAGTTCAATTTGGATTCTCGCTTAAATGCAGGAATCAAACGCGCAGGTTATGAAATAGCCACGCCTATACAAGAAAAAGCAATCCCTGCCGCTATAGCAGGCAAAGACCTAATCGGCACAGCCCAAACCGGCACAGGGAAAACAGCAGCTTTCGTGTTGCCAATTTTGCATAAACTGCTTAAAGGGCAACGAAATCAAACTCGTGCGCTCATCGTTACGCCCACACGTGAACTTGCCGAACAAATTCACCAGACCGTTCGAGAACTCTCCGCAGGAACAGGATTACGTAGTGCAACGGTTTATGGCGGCGTTGGTGCACAGCCTCAGGTTCAGGCCTTTCAAAGAGGTGTAGAAATCATTGTCGCTTGCCCCGGACGTTTGCTCGATTTACACGCAAAAGGCCAAGCTCGGCTTAACCGTGTCGAATTTTTGGTCTTGGATGAAGCCGACCGTATGTTTGATATGGGCTTTTTGCCCGATGTTCGTCGGATCGTTAAAGCAATTCCTGGAAAACGCCAAACTTTGCTTTTCTCTGCCACTTTCGAGCGAGAAGTTGAAAAGCTTGCTCGAGAAACGCTCAGAAAACCAGAACGTATCACTGTTGGCTTGAGCAGACCAGCCCACACTGTTTCGCATGCGCTATACCCAGTACCACAACACTTAAAGCGCGTTGTTTTACTCGAGTTGCTTAAAAAAACCGACACAGACTCTGTCCTGATTTTTACCCGAACCAAACATCGCGCTCGCCGTTTAGAGCAACAAATCGGTAAAGCTGGTTATAAAGCAACAAGCTTGCATAGTGACCGTACACAAGGACAACGTCAGCGTGCGCTTAAAGGCTTTAAAAGCGGACAATTTCAGATCATGGTTGCCACCGACATTGCCGCGCGTGGGCTAGATATAGACAGCATTTCTCACGTTATCAACTTTGATATGCCCGATACCGCCGATGCTTATATTCATCGCATTGGTCGCACAGGTAGAGCAAAACGAAGTGGCGAAGCTTTTACACTTACCACTCCCGACGATGCAGATTTGATCCGTAAATTGGAAAGAATCATGAAGCAAAAATTAGAACGTCGTGAACTGGACAATGTGGATTATTCGGTTCCTGCGCCGCCGAAACCTGCCAACGTACGCCGAAGAGGGAACCGATCCCAAAGAGCTGGCGCACGCAAAAAAAGACCACATCGCTCGCAGAGAGGAAAATAAGAAAAGATATTTGCCTGATAATTAAGGAAGGGTGTCAGTTTTCACAGAGAAAAGCTGACACCCTTCCTTTTTTTGTGCTTTTTTAGGGGTATAATAATGCCACTATATTCAACCTTTAGGAGGTAAGTTTATTATGGCAAGTGTAACGTACAAGAATGTTGTCAAGAAATTTGGCGACGTGACCGCTGTTAGCAACACCAGTTTCCATGTGGAAGACAAAGAGTTTTTGGTGCTCGTCGGTCCTTCGGGATGCGGCAAAACCACAGCTCTGCGCCTTTTGGCTGGACTCGAAGAAATTACCAGCGGAGATATATCTATTGGCGACCGCGTTGTTAACGATGTTGCGCCAAAAGACCGCGATATTGCGATGGTCTTCCAATCCTACGCGCTTTACCCGCACTTGAGTGTCTTTGATAATCTTGCCTTCGGGCTAAAATTGCGCAAAACGCCAAAAGCTGAAATCAAGCAACGTGTTGAAGAAGCTGCTGGTATTTTGGGCATTGAAGATTTGTTGAAGCGTAAACCGCGCCAGCTTTCTGGTGGTCAACGCCAGCGTGTGGCTGTGGGACGTGCGATTGTTCGTGATCCAAAAGTCTTCCTTTTTGATGAGCCCCTCTCTAATCTGGATGCAAAACTTCGCGTTCAAATGCGTGCTGAGATCAGCAAATTGCACAAGAAATTAGCAACTACCTTTGTTTATGTGACTCACGATCAGGTAGAGGCGATGACTATGGCAACACGCATTGCTGTGATCGACAAAGGTGTTTTACTGCAAATTGATTCGCCGCAAGTGCTTTATGATACGCCCAACAATCTTTTTGTAGCGGGCTTCATTGGCTCACCTTCGATGAATTTCTTCCCTGCAAAATTGAGTAAAGATGGTGATCAGGTCGTTGTAGCTGCTGAGCATTTTTCGGTTGCTATGCCAAAAGAGCGCACTGAAGCTTTTGATAAGCATGTTGGGAAAGATGTTATATTTGGCATCCGACCTGAAAATATTCATAACCCTGACTTTATCCCGCCGAACACAAAGACAGAATTGGCTCCCGCCAAAGTTGATGTAACCGAGTTGATGGGCAATGAAATTTTCTTGCACTTACTGAGTGGCGATGTCTCCTTTGTTGCTCGTGTTGATCCACGCTCTGAATACGGCGTTGGCGATACTATTCAGGTTGCTTTTGATATGGATGCTATTCATATCTTTGATGCTGAAACCGAAGAAGCAATTCGCTAGTATATTTCGAAACAAAATAAAAACTCCCTGCTCATTTGAGCAGGGAGTTTTTTGTTATTTATGGGAAAATGATAAAGAAGCAGAAACGTTTTTAGGCGGTAGCAAGCCAGATACAAGAAAGATGCCGTGTAGATGATCTTTCAAAGGGTGAGAATCAAATATCTTCTATTTCGATTTTTTTGTAGGGGTGAATATTCATGATTTGAGTTTTCCCATGCTTTGTTGTAGATGATTCCAGGTTTTGCCTATAAAAATGGGTGTGTCCATGAAAGTGATAGCGCGGTTTTGCCCAGCGCAATAATAGATTTAGGGCTTTTAACCCCTGATGTGCTTGAGAATCTTTATCGTGAATGCCGAAGGGGGGAGAGTGTGTAATAAGTATGTCTAGCGCGCGCCCATAGCGAAGACGGTTGAGGAGCAACGCCGGGAGTAGTTTTAGGACACGAAAGTACATTTCTGCTTGGGTGTACTGGTTAACGCCATCTGGGCGGTATCGGATGCTGCCGCCGATCCCTGCTATTAGGAAATTTTTAAAGCGTACTGCCTTCTGGTCAAGATTAATGCCTCCCTCGGCTCTGGAGTCGCTGATATTTTCTTTGTATACAGGGTCGTGGTTTCCGGGCACATAGTAAAGCGGAATGCGAGCGACGGTAAGTAAATATTCCAGATAGTCGTAGGGTAAATCGCCGCAGCCTAAAAGAAGGTCAATGTCTTTAAAGTCCTGATTTGCGGCAAGTGTATATAAACGGTCTATAACTTCATCGCTGAGGGCTAAAACTTTCATAGTATAGAGATTTTGCCTTGTATAGTCTTAGGTTGCAAGGTGACGCAAGGTACTTTTAATTATGGCCTTTCCACATCAGATTCGCATCCAAAAAAGCACCCGTACCAGTATAAATAATCGTCTACATGGATTTCCCAATAAGACTCTTCGTGTCCTCCTGAAAAAAGATGCCACTCGTGTATAAGATTTTCTTCTGCCAAGAGTTCAGAGAAGTTGGTGGCGTCGCCGCGTTCGCCATCCAGATCGCCAATGTCGATATAAATTTGTGGGAGTGCTTTGCTGGGGATCTCTGCTATCCAATCATCCAGTTTTCTATAGTCACGATAAAAAATGGCGGGGGAGTGCGCCCCTATTGCCCCAAAAAGCCCCCAACGTTTTAGCCCGTAACGAATTGCCCAACCGGCACCACGAGAGAGCCCACCTACGGCGCGGCTTTCTCGCTTAACGGTGGTGCGGTAATTTCTGTCAATATAAGGAATGAGCTTATTTACAAAAACTTCACCAAATTCATCGTCGTCTACGCCGCGCCAAGAGGCTTTGTCGTAGGGCATTACAATAATAAAAGGTGCAATTTCTTCTGCGGCCATCATCGCGGCGGCTTTTTCAGCAACGCCCAAACGCACCCACTGGTCGGCTTCGTAGCCTTGCCCGTGTAGCAAATATAGGACGGGATAATCTGTCTCGGTATTAAGCGAATAACATTCAGGCAGATAGATATAAAAATGGGGAAGAGAAGGCGAATCGAAGGCTATTTTTTCAACTTGCCCTCGTGTCCCGAGGCAGGGGTGGGGCGTTGGGCTTGGTTCCGGTAAAGGAGGAGCTGGCAAAGTTGGGGTAGCGGGTTTAGTGGGTATTTGCGTGGGGGTGGGCGTAGGTGTATTTAACGGTGTGCAAGCCGAAATCCACAAGAGAAGCGCTAAAATTCCAAAAGAAAAAATGAATGCTTGACGTTTATCCATGCTTGGGATTATACTATCCCCCGCTCGGGGCGTAGCGCAGTCCGGCCAGCGCACCGCGTTTGGGACGCGGGGGTCCCCGGTTCAAATCCGGGCGCCCCGACCATCGAAGTAAATGCTAATTACCCCAAAATTGGCAACAAAAAAGCACCATCATAATGATGGTGCTTTTTTTGTGGTCGTCTAGTTGTATAGTAATTATGCAGCGTTAAAATCTTATACAAAGGGAAAAAATGAAACGAATAAAAGCATTCCCCACATCCTTTTTACTGATCTTAGTACTTAGCCTTGCGCTCCTGACAGGCTGTAAAGCTGAACGACAGGCTGAGCTGCCAATAGCAGATGGAATTGAAATTATTAACTGCGGGGACTTATTGCCGATACCGGATATTGCGGAATATATTTTTCCAAGTGAAAATATTATCTGTGGCTATGTTCCTGTACCAGAAAACCATGATGACCCAAATAGCGCTGAAATAAAAATTGCTGTTTATATCATCCCATCAACCAGCAATGCTCCTGCTGCTGACCCCGTTGTTTATTTGGCTGGCGGGCCAGGTGGTTCGGCCGTTTCTTTAGTAAATGAATTTATGGTAGGGGAGAGTGCTTTTTTGCGGGATAAGCGCGATATCGTTATGATAGATCAGCGCGGCACTGGCTACTCACAACCTGGTCTTTTCTGCCCGGAGATGGAACTAGGCAAGATGGAAATGCAAGAAGCAGTACAGACTTGTCGTGATAGATTCACCAGTGAAGGCGTAAATTTGGCTCACTATAACAGCCACCAAAACGCGCTCGATGTAGATTTAGTGCGGCAGACTTTGGGCTATAAGGAATGGAATCTTTATGGTTCATCCTATGGTACGCGTCTGGCATTAACCATTATGCGCGACGCACCAGAAGGTGTCCGTAGTGTGGTTCTTGCCTCAGTATTTCCACCACAGATCAACGGTATGAGCGAAGCGCCGTGGATCAATTATTGGATGTTAGATAGTATCGTTAGCATCTGTGATGCTGATGCGGATTGTCAGGCAGCTTTCCCCGATTTAGCGGCCGATATAGAAGCAAGCATCTTGCGGTTGGCTGAAAACCCAATCGGCGATTTGGGCGCCCAGGATTACCTTGCTCTGTTGGGTGAACGATTTGGCCAGCCCAAAACACCGCAAATCATCTCGTTAATAGCTCATGGTGAAGAAGAAGAGATTCTGGACATGCTTGCAAATATGGGCGGAGGTGAAGAAGACGAAGAACTTACTGAAGAACTTATGGCAATCCTGCAGCCTGTTCTCAGCGAAAGTTTTGGTATGGGCTATGCCGTTGTCTGTGCAGAAGAATATCCCTTCCTTGAAGAAAAAGCACTGCCTGATAATAGTGGTGACTGGAGTAATGCCGTAAAAGAAATTATTGGCGAAACCCCCGAACCTTATACATCTGCACTTTGTCCTACTTGGGATGTACCGGCTGCTGAGGAACTGGAAATTCAGCCTGTTGAGAGTGACATTCCCACACTCATTCTAGCTGGAGATGTTGATATTGCTACACCACCGGCTTGGTCTATATTGGCTGGTGAAACATTGTCTCTCTCTCAATATGTTGAGTTCCCCCAACTTGGTCATGGTGTTCTTGGGTTGCATAAATGTGTGAGTGATGTCGTTGCGCAGTTTGTTGATGCCCCCACAGCGGCCGTTGATTCAGGTTGTGTCTCTGATATGCCCGTGATCGCCTATCAGGCATCTGAGGAGTAAGTCACTGGCTCAATTTACCACTCCCTGTGTTTTTACATAGATCAGGGATTCACAATATCCACAAAAATATGTTTGGCGGCGGCAAAACCAAGGGTGACAATGCCGTCGCCAATCTCAATAGTCAAAGTCTGATTAAAGGGAAGATTCTCTTTAACTCGGGCTTTTTTCTCCGGTGCAATTTTCTTCTCACCTAAAAAAGCAAGCAACTCCTAGTTATCTTCTGCAAATTCATGAACTCTGCGAATAATCACTTCTGCTCCAACAGGGATATCAACCAGCGAGACCCAATCTTTTGTTAAGGATTCATTCCCTGGGAGCGGATTACCATGCGGGCATAATTCCGGTTTGCCGAGGATCTCATACATTCGCTCTTCAAGTTTTGGGGAAATAGCATGTTCGATCCGATGTGCTTCATCGTGCGTCTCAAAGATCGGGAATTTAAATATCTTCACCAATAGCCATTCTGTAAGCATATGTCTGCGCGTCACAGAACGCGCCGCTTCGCGCTCCAACTCTGTCAGGTGAATTTCCCTGCGACGATGTCCGGAAATCCACTCATCTCGCTGCATACGCCTCAGGGTCATTGTCACTGTGGCGGGTGCTACGCCCATCTCTCATACCGCGATATTTTCCTTAGGACGAAGCTTTCGCCACACTATTTTTAAGTAACAAACGCATCCCATTTAACGTGACTAGCAATGAAGTCCCCACATCGGCAATGACAGCCATCCACAATGTCACTGAGCCAAAGGTTGCCAGTAATAAAAAGAGGGCTTTAAGCACAAAGGCAAAAGCAATATTGAAACGAATGATATTGGCAGCTTTGCGCCCAATACGAATTGCAACAGGTAATTGAGCGAGATCATCGGCCATCAGGGCAATATCTGCCGTTTCAAGCGCCTGCGCCGTGCCAGCACCGCCCATGGCGATCCCCAATTCTGCAGCAGCCAAAGCGGGGGCATCGTTCACGCCATCACCGATCATAGCCACAGCTTCATATTCTTTTTGCAGCCCCTTCAAAACAGTTAACTTATCTTCTGGTAATAATTCAGCGTGAATCTCATCCACGCCGAGAGAATTGCCAATGCCAGCAGCTACGGAGGCATTATCCCCTGTCAGCATGGCAGTTTTCTGAATCCCAGCCTCTTTCAGTGCCGCAAGTACTTCACGGCTATGACTGCGTGGTGGATCACTGACGGCCAAATAGCCCATTAATTCCTGATCCGCGGCCACAACCATAGTGCTTTGTCCGGCGGCTTCAGCACGGTCGATCCGTTGGCAAAAATCAGGAGTGGATTTTTTTCGATCTATAAAAGCAAAATCAGGATGTTCGCTATGAAAAGATGGGTGATTGCCAATCAATATTTTTTTCTCACCAACATAACCGCTTATCCCCCGCCCTGGCAGAGCCTCAACCTGATAGGCCTCAAGTGCCGGTAAACTACGCTGATGCGCAGCCTGTACTAACGAGCGCGCGAGGGGATGCGTGCTCTGGCGTTCAACGGCCGAAGCAAGTGTTAGCATTTCATCACAGTGATGACATTTTTCAAGCTCGGTATCTTCACAACATTCATCGGCACAAAGAAGATCGGTCAGCTCAGGGCGACCGTGTGTCAGTGTCCCCGTTTTATCGAAAGCGATCAGGTCTATCTTTCCCAACATTTCAAGATGAGCACCACCTTTTACCAGTACACCTCGTTTTGCCAGACTGGCAATTCCACTGACCACGCTCACGGGCGTAGCGATCACCAGAGCGCAAGGGCAGGCAATTACTAACATTGTTAGAGAGCGATAAAGCCAGCCTTGTATATCAGGTGTATTGGTAAATGGTTGTCCAAAAAATAAGGGGGGAATAGCTGCAACAAGCACGGCGAGCATAACAACGGCCGGCGTATAGATACGAGCAAAACGATCTACAAAGCGTTGGCTGGGTGTTTTCTGAGCCTGGGCTTCTTCTACTAGATGGATCAAACGAGCCAAAGTATTATCTTTGGCGATCTTTGTGATCAGGATTTCAAGAGCGCCGTCGCCGTTGATCGTTCCAGCAAAGACTTCACTGTGGGTATTTTTCTCGATAGGGATCGATTCGCCCGTGATCGGGGCTTGGTCGACCGCAGAGGAGCCGGATTGCACAACCCCATCCATGGGAATTCGTTCGCCGGGCTGGACGAGGATATGGTCGCCGATTTTTAGGCTTTCGACAGGCACGGTCTGTTCATCTTTACCACACCACGGGCAGATTCCCCCCTCGTAGCTTTCATCAGAATGCGGTAGTTTTTTGCCAAGATGTCCTTTGCAATCCATGCATCCAGTGAGCAAGGTGGCTTCGGCCGGTGCAAGGAGCATCAATCCACGAATACTGTCGCGAGCACGCTCCATTGTTAAACCTTCGAGAGCTTCACCTAAACTAAAAAGAACGATAACCGTGGCTGCTTCGCCATATTCGCCGATGATAAAAGCGCCGATCGCTGCGATGGTCATCAGGACGTTCATATCCAAGCCTTGACCGGAGCGAAGCGCTGCCCAACCCGAACGCGCCGGGAAGTATAAGCCGAACACCCCGCCCAGGCTGAAAAGAGCAAGTTGAAGGGAGGGCGATCCGGATGAGAGGAAGGCAAATCCTATGCTGATCATCCCCAACAAAGTCAGGGTATTGCGCGGGCGTTTGAGCAAATCCCAAAGCAACGGCCAACCCTTGAGTATTTGTGGGCGGTTGCCAACATCTGTCACACCATAGCCAAGGCGCTTGATCTGCTTGCGGACTTTTTCTTCATCTGCGTCACCAAGGATTTCCATTTTTGCGAGAGAAAAATTGACCTGGCAATCTTCGACGCCATCCAGTTTAACAAGACTTTTTTCAAGAGTCAGTGCGCAGTCGGCACAGTCCATGCCCGTGATGTTGAGTTCAAGTTTTTGTTTCATAGATGCTTGAGAATAATAGTTTTCAGTCATTTCTACAATCCTGTTTTTCCTTTGAAGTTATTTATGTTTGATATGATCCAGGCTACGTTGAAAAATATCAGCAACATGGGCATCATCCAATACATAATAGACTTCGCGCCCCTGTCGGCGGGCACGAACCAAACGCATCTGACGTAGCGTTCGCAACTGATGTGAGATCGCTGATTCACTGATCCCAACAATTTTGGCTAATGCTCCAACATTGGTTTCGCCTTCCAGCAGCGTGGCAATGATCCGCACACGACTGGGATCGCTCAGAGCGCTAAAAAGTTCGGCAAGCTGATTAGCTTGTTTTTCATCTAGCAGAGTCATGTTTTCACCATTATACATATGAATACTTGAGCAGTAGCTCATGTGTTTGGGTATAATAACTTATATTCACTACTTGTCAAGGGCTTGTGCTCAAACTGCGCTAAATCTTCTTAACCAGATTGAAAAAAGTTCTCTTGAATCCATAAAAAAACCATCGTTACGATGGTGTTTTTTGTTAGAAGTTTATAGAAATCAAGATTTTATAATCTCCACAAAAATATGTTTGGCGGCGGCAAAACCGAGGGTGACAATGCCGTCGCCAATCTCAATAGTCAAAGTCTGATTAAAGGGAAGATTCTCTTTAATTAGGGCTTTTT
This sequence comes from Chloroflexota bacterium, assembly GCA_024224815.1. Classification (GTDB taxonomy): domain Bacteria; phylum Chloroflexota; class Anaerolineae; order Anaerolineales; family Villigracilaceae; genus Desulfolinea. The sequence goes on along the minus strand of JAAENC010000679.1, from coordinate 17,738 downwards.
TCTCAGGTGCAATTTTCTTCTCACCTAAAAAAGCGAGCAACTCCTGGTTATCTTCTGCAAATTCATGAACTCTGCGAATAATCACTTCTGCTCCAACAGGGATATCAACCAGCGAGACCCAATCTTTTGTTAAGGCTTCATTCCCCGGAAGCGGATTACCATGCGGGCATAATTCCGGTTTGCCGAGAATCTCATACATTCGCTCTTCAAGTTTTGGGGAAATAGCATGTTCGATCCGATGCGCTTCATCGTGCGTTTCAAAGATCGGGAATTTAAATATCTTCACCAACAGCCATTCTGTAAGCATATGTCTACGCGTCACAGAACGTGCCGCTTCGCGCCCCAACTCTGTCAGGTGAATTTCCCTGCGACGATGTCCGGAAATCCATTCATCTCGCTGCATACGTCTCAGGGTCATTGTCACTGTGGCGGGCGTTACGCCCATCATCTCAGCTAAACGAGCGGCAACAATTTTCCCTGAATCGCGCTCCATAACGTGCATGGTCATTAAATAATCTTCTATTGTGTGGGTAGGGCGAGAATCAGTATCAGATTGCTTTGGACGTGACATAAATCACCTTGGTTTTATAGCTGTGGTTACTCTGGATTAATATACAAAGTTGTCATATACTAACTTTTAAAATAAGGAATAGCTAACGCTATTTTAACATAATCAAATTCGACAAGCAAGAAAGAGAACGACCTAAACTTTATTGGTATGGAGTAAAAAATGGATGTGTTTATCCCTGGTTTAATCATGGCCTTTCGCGAAGGTCTGGAAGCTTTTCTCATTATTATGGTCCTGCTTAAGTTTCTTGAGAAGACAAAAAATGAAGATTTCAAGAAAAATCTTTGGAAGGGCTTATATGCCGGTATAGCCGGATCGTTCCTTTTTGGCATTGTCCTAAAAGCCATTTCTAAGAGCATTGGTGGGTTGGGAGCAACTGCTAAGTTATGGGAAAGCATTGCAAGCCTGACCGCAGTCGTTTTGATCATTACCTTTATTATCTGGATGATTAATCATGGCTCAGAGATCAAAAAACACATTGAAAACGAAGCTGAGCTTAATTTATCACCAAAAGGCATTTTTTGGCTTGCAACTTTTATGGTTGTACGTGAAGGTGCTGAAATTGTTCTTTTTCAATTTGCAGGGAAATACACGAACCTCTCTGTAATTATAGGGTTGGTTCTATCCATTATTTTAACCGTGGCACTCTATCACTCCCTCGTCAAGATCAAACTCCAAACAATCTTTAACCTCACACTCGCCTATTTGGTTTTACAAGCGGGATTCCTTTTGGGATACAGTGTACATGAGGCACTTTCGGCAGCCAAAGAACTGGGGATGATCGCTTCAGAGAATGCAATCTTTAGAAAGGCCTTCAATTTATCTGAAACCATCTTCTATCACAAAGAAGGCATTATCGGCTTGCCCCTATACGTCATGATCGGCTGGTACTCAAAGCCGGAATGGATCCAATTTATTCTGCAATATATCCTGACCTTCTCGCTCTTCGGGTATTGGTTCCAAAGAAATACAAAGAAGAAAAAATCCCTTTTATCGGCATAGAAAAGTTAGCAAGTTTGTTTTTATCGTTACTTATGTTTCCGCATGTCCCCAGCAGATATGGATAACAATTCCTGGCACAGTAGCATAATTTTTTTACAGTGTAGGACATAGAAAAGCACCATCATTGTGATGGTGTTTTTGATTCTCGCTCTTGACAAAATCAAACTAAGCTAATGCTATTAGTTAAAACTAATAACATTAGGAAAAAGTTATGGCATCTCAACGAGAAAAGAATCGCGAATATATGCTTCAAAAGATTTTAGACACTGCACGCGCTATTATGCGTGAAAGTGGCGTAGCCGCTCTCTCCATGCACGAGCTGGCGCGCCGACTAGAGATACGCCCCCCTTCACTCTACAATTATTTCTCCGGCTTAATGGATATTTATGATGCCGTTTTCCGCTTGGGTTTTAACTTATGGGGAGAGCATGTCTTGGATTACACAAAAGATGCCCAAACTTGGCAAGAAGAAATACGCTTGTCCATGGAAGCCTATATGCTCTTTGCTATCAAAAACCCGGAACTTTACCAATTATGCTTTGAGCGACCAGTGCCAGCCTTTGTTCCCTCCGAAGAAAGTTTAAATATCAGCAGAGGACACTTGGAAGATTTCTATTCACATATCGCTAGCTTAGAGAACGTTATAAAAACAGATTTGCCTCCAGAACAGGTCGCGGATCTTGTGATTGCAATTGCTCATGGTTTGACAGCACTTCATATGTCCAATGAACCAAATTTGCCTCTCGGGCAAGGGCGTTTCGGAGTTTTAATCCCCGCTGCATTATCCGTGCTTGATAAAGCTTGGTCATAAGCACAAAATATTTATTGGTGTAGGAGAAAAAAATGACTACCACCTCATCCAAACTTTTTAACGCTGCTGATATTAATACCGTCACAAATGATGAAGCCTATGACCTGATGAAAACTGCCTTAGATCGTCTGATCGCCTTGGTCGAAATCCTCGAAACAGATGATTGGAACAAACCTACCGCCTGCGTTGAGTGGACTATCCGAGATATGATCGCACATCAAGCTGGGGGATTTGCTAGTGGCACTGGTTATGGAGAAATGTTTCGTCAGGCTCTGCGTTTGCCAAAACCTGGGCAATTGATCGAAGATGCGATTAATGCATTTCAGCTTAAAGAGCGTGCCGATAAATTACCAGAAGAACTGATCGAAGAACTGCGTCATGCAGGGCCTATTGCTACTCAAAAATGGGCGTATGAATTTCGGTTTGCAAAACTTCTTGCTATGCCACACCCCATTGCTGGGACGCTCTCTTTGCGTTACTTGATGCATGTCACACACAGCCGTGATACGTGGATGCACCGTCTTGATATTTGCCGCGCTACAGGACGCGAATTTGAGCAAACGCGTGAACACGATAGTCGCATCGCAGAATTAGTGATGCTCGATGTTGCAAATCTTCTAGCTAAAAAGAAAGATAGCCCCACATTGATCTTTAAGCTGACAGGCATAGCGGGTGGCAAATGGAAAGTTGGCAAAGGCGAACCAATTGCCACCATAGAGATGGATGTCCTGGACTTCAACATCTTCGTTTCTGGGCGCTATTCTTACGAAGAAGCCTTCCCCTTAATGACGATCACTGGTGATGCAAAAAGTGCTGAAGGCGTACTAAAAGACATACTCATTCTTTATTAAACAGCACGATAAAACAAACTTTATAAGTAGGTGAAAAAATGGATACAACAAAAAAAGCAGAACTCTCCCGCAAACTGATCAGATCTGGCGTACTATTATTTTTATTAGGTTTACTGACAGGATTTGTAATCTCTATAATGCAAAATCCACGCATGGGACTTTCGAGTCATCTTGAAGGCGTTCAAAATGGGATGCTCCTAATTATCTTTGGCATCATTTGGAAGCAACTCCGTTTATCAGATTCTGCCCTACAGTGGGGCTATGGCCTTTCTCTTTTTGGCGCCTATATAAATTGGGGAACAACATTCCTGGCTGGCATATGGGGAGCGGGCGCAGCAATGATGCCAATTGCCGGAGCCGATCTCCTTGGCACAACTTTGCAAGAAGGCCTAATCAAGTTTGGGCTGGGCTCTTTATCTCTAGCTATGCTAATCGTTTGCGGGATATTGCTCTGGGGGCTTAGAGGAAAAGCTACACAGGCTTAATTGCCATATTGATAAAGCTTCTCCCAGTAAAACACCTTTTACACCTATAATCATCCTGCTTTTGAAAAGATTTCGAAGCAGGATGATTATGTTATTTAAAAGGACAACCGCAAAATGAAGAAAAACACATCACAAGAAACAGAGTCAACCGAGAAAAAAGGGCGTCTTCAGAATCCATTCTTGTTTTTCCTAAGTATTGTTCTCGTTATCTTTTCTTTTGGGCTTGTTCTCTATAGTCTCGAAGATGTGATAATTATCCCCATTATTATGATTCTCGCTTTTCTATTGCTCTGGTTCTCTCCAAGAATCTGGACATGGATAGAAGAGTTATTTGGCAAACGCCCAAAAACAAATTGGGGGCGATTTAGCATGAATCTTGCCATCGCTACTTTCACAGCCATTATCCTTGAAGATGTGCTCGATTTTATTTGGAAAGGCATACGCCTTCTTTTTCGCTTGTTCGGGGGATAAAAAAACTCCATTTCCTATAAGAAAATGGAGCCTGTAGTTATTTATAAAAACTATTTACATATGAATAGCCATACCCTCGGCGGCGTGCGCTACTTCCATCAGCGTTTCGCTCAAAGTCGGGTGTGCGTGTACATTTCGTGCGATCTCGGCTGGGGTTAGCTCCATCATTTGAGCCAAAGTTAATTCGGGCAATAACTCGGTCACTTCCGGGCCGATCAGATGTGCGCCCAAAATCTCCCCATATTTCTCATCCAAAACTAATTTTACCCAACCGGCATACTCGCCAAGTCCCAAGGCTTTTCCATTTGCCTGAAAAGGAAATTTCACAACTTTAATTTCATGTCCGCGCTCAAGGGCCTGCGCTTCTGTGATCCCAAAAGAAGCCACTTGCGGTTGACAATAAGTTGCGCGCGGCATCATCTCATAATTTAGCGGATGCGTTTCTTCTCCGGCAATTGCCTCAGCAGCAATAATGCCCATTGCCGAGCCAACATGCGCCAGCATTAATTTGCCGGTCACATCGCCAATCGCCCAAATACCGGGAATATTCGTCGCCATTTTTTCATCAATTTCAACAAAACCATGCTCACTGATCTGAACGCCCACATCTTCTAAACCAATATTCTGGGAATTGGGACGGAAGCCGATCGCGACCAAGGTTTGCTCGGCTTCGAGAATCTTTTTCTCATCCCCGGCAGATACCGTTATTTTTACCCCTGCACCTTCAACATTCTCTATTTCTTCAACTTTATGCTCTGTCAACATCTTGATCTTGCGTTTCTTAAAGGCTTTTGCTAACTCTTTTGAAACTTCCTCATCCTCCATCGGGACAATACGTGGCAACATCTCTACAATCGTCACATCCACGCCATAGGAATTCCAGACCGTTGCAAACTCCACCCCAATTGCCCCGGAACCGATAATGACAACAGACTCGGGCAATTTCTCTTGTGTAATTGCTTCCAAATAGGTGAGTACCTTTTCCCCATCCACTGCCCAGACGGGCGGAACCATTGCGCTTGCGCCTGTTGCAACGATAATATCCTTTGCTGTCAAAAGGCTCTCTTCACCATCTTCAGCGATGACCTGAACAGTATCTTTCGCCGTCAATTTTGCTACGCCCATATGCACGTCGATACCATTTTTCTTCATCAAGAAGCCGATCCCCTTAACCAGCCGGTTTGAAACCTGTCTTGAGCGTTTAACAGCCACACTAAAATCCAGGTTCAAATTCTCAAAAGAAAAACCAAGCTCTTTTCCACGCTTAAGCAGTGTGTGGGCTACATCTGCATTTTTTAGCAAAGATTTTGATGGGATACAGCCCACGTTTAAACAAACACCGCCCATCCATTGCTTATCAATGATAGCGGTTTTTTTTCCTAATTGCGCAGCACGGATCGCGGCAACATAGCCGCCTGGCCCAGCACCGATCACAATGACATCATAATCGCTCATTTATGAGACTCCTTCTCTTCTTATTCCTCTGCGCTTATTGCACAGCGAAAACCTGTATAGTTATAGGCTATATTAGGGCGCAAAAAATTGCGCTGATACGTACGTACTTCTGAACTTCGGTTATACCAAGAGCCACCACGCAAAACACGATAAGTGCCATCTTCTGGCCCTTGCGGGTTTTCTCTTGGTGTATTTTCGTAATAATCTTTATCGTACCAGTCTGCGACCCATTCTGCGGCATTACCGGCCATATCTAGCACGCCGTAGGGGCTTTCTCCATCAGGATAAGTGCCTATGGGGGCGGTCATCGAATATTTATCTATTATGCCGGTATTTTTCCATGAATATTCGCATTCTGCATCACAGAAGTTGAGCGCGCTGCCTGAAAACATATTTCCCCAAGGGTAAATTAGCGAATCATCTCCACGGGCTGCTTTTTCCCATTCTGCTTCGGTGGGCAGGCGAGCCTCGCGCCATTCGCAATATTCGTTGGCTTTTTCCCAGCTTACAAAAACAGCAGGATGACTGCGATATCGTGCATCAGCGTAAAAAGTTGTAGGTTTAGGCAGGCTGCAGGCAAAATCATCTACACAGGCTTTATAGTCTGCGTTGCTTACTTCGTATTTGTCTATATAATAATCGCCTAAATTGACAAGATGGGCTGGTTTTTCATCGTTATTGCCTGTGTCTCTGCCCATAAGGAATGGGGCGGCTTCAACGAGAAGCATTTCGGCCCCCGATTTGTCTACTATAAGGGAAGCAAGCCCCTCTTCGGTCGGTGTCGCGGGGAGCGTTGGGGTACGCGTTACTGTTGGAGATGGTGTAGCTTTTTCTTCCGTGGGAACCGATGTCGGAGTCGCTGTCCCCGTTTCCGTTGGTGGAATTGGGGTATTTGTAGCAGTTTTTGTTGGTTCTTTCGTTTCTGTTGCTCTATAAGTTGCTGTCGCAGTATAGGTTCTTGTTGGGGTCGGTGAAATGGGGAAAAGAATGGGTTTTAAAAGGAAACCGATCAGGAGAAGCAAAAGAGTGATAATAATGAGCAAAAGCCAATAAGGAGAAAGCCGTGAAATGCGTTTTCCAAGGGTGGGAGGCAGGGCTTTTGTATCACCGGCGCGGCGGCCGTATTTTTCGAAAGCCTCGATAACTTGCAGGAAATTCAGCTTGTAATTTATCCCGATCAAGTCTACGTATTGCAAATTGAGCAACCAAATGGGCAGCTCGCAATGTTCGTAGAGCAGTGGCACAATTTTCATGCCGCGTTTACTGGCAAAAATGAATTCTTTTTCTACCCACTCTGAAGCAATGGAATTTGGTGAAACGATCAGGGCAAGGATCTCACTTTGGTTAATGCCTGCTTCAATTTCTTGTGCCCAGCGGTCACCGCCCTCGATAGTACTAATGTCCCACCAAACAATATATCCTGCTTTTTCAAGGTCATTTGCGACCTTTTTAGCAAAATCTTTGTCTTTGCGAGAGTAAGAGAGAAATATTTTCTTTGCCATTTGCTTGCCTTTTATCATGATATTCTCAGTGCAAATTATACCTTAGGGAAAGAAGGGCATATCAAGTACAATTTCGGTATAGAAAAACACCGTGACCTTATAATTATCGGATTAGAATCTGCCGGTCTCTCAACTACATTGTTATACAATTTTTAAACGGCTGTACCTTACTTATCTAAGACATAAGCGTCTCTGTTATGTATTTCACACTTGGTCAAAGTATAGACAAAAGATATTTAGAAGTTGTTTAGGTTTCTTTACAGTTTTGTTAGTAATAAGGCTTTCACTTTTGAGCAAGAGAAGAGCGTGCGTAGCCAAAGGACGTAATATCGTATCAAAACGAAAAGAATCTGCCTCCATGGATAGATAACATATTTGTCGAATAACATCTTTTTGGCAAAGTTGCTGCGATATATGCCCGAAAGGGTACGCCACCTAGACAAGCTATAAAGTACAATTTTGCGATGGATAAAATCTACGACATCATTATTGTGGGATCAGGCCCCGCAGGGCTTTCTACCGCCTTACATCTCAAAGGCCTCGCACCTGAATTTGGGCTGGATACCCTTATTCTCGAAAAATCTCGCCACCCAAGAGAAAAACTCTGCGCGGGCGGTATCCTGGCCGAAGGGGAAAGGATCCTCGCCAAACTAGGTCTCGATTTAAAAGAAGTGCCCCATGTGGATGTAGAGAAAGCATTATTTAACTACGAGGGGCGCGGTCTTGTAGCTCGTTTTTTCAACAAGAAACCCATTTTTCGGACTGTACGACGGAATGAATTTGATTTTTGGTTAGTAAATAAAGCCAGAGAGCGGGGAGTAGAGATCAGAGAAGAAATTAGTGTAAAAAAAGTAGAGAGCTTTGAAGATTACGCTCTTGTTAAGACTGACCAAGGCGATTTTCGCGCCAAAGTTCTTGTAGGCGCAGATGGCTCGAATAGTATTATTCGTCGCGCAGTAGAGAAAGATCCGCGCTCGCATGTAGGCAGAGCCTTGGAAATAATTGCTTCACCCAAAAACAAAGAAAGCGAATCTATTGCCTCTTTTGATTTTCTCGTTCTTCCAAAAGGAATTTCTGGCTATATTTGGGATTTCCCCGCCAAAATTGATGGAAAAGCAATGCGCTGCTGGGGTATTTACGATAGCAATATTGTAAATAGAGAAGAACGAAGTCCTTTGCGTCAAGTTCTATCCGATGAGATGGCAGCACATGGCTATAGTCTGGATGAATATGAACTCAAAGGACATCCTATCCGCTGGTATGAGCCGACAAATACACCCGCCATTCCGCGCATAATTTTGGCCGGTGATGCGCTTGGCGTGGATGCTCTACTTGGCGAAGGCATTAGCCCCGCACTCGGCTACGGAAAAGTCGCCGCACAAGCGATATTGCATGCCTTCGAGAAAAATAATTTTTATTTTAAGGGATATAAGAGAAGATTATTACGCAGCGGGCTGGGCGGCTCTCTCTGGCGGCGGACTTTTATTGCCAAAATGTTTTATAGCATCAAAAGTGCGGGCTTACAACGCATCATTTGGCAGTATTTTCCTTGGCTGTCCGGGGCAATAGGGCTTATTTTTGTGGTTGGGTGGGAGAAGAAGAAGTAAAAGCACTATTTGACAAGAATCGCGCTTTTATCACGCGGTATTCAACAAAAGCCTCTGCTCTACAATCGCACTTGGCGAAAAGAGCCGAATATATTCTTCGATTTTATCTAGTTGAGACATAGCGATCTCTTCGGGGATACCTTCTGGTACATAAGCGACATAAAGAACGTGAGATGTTTCTGGCCTAATAAAAGAGCAATTATCTTGCCCGTAAATAATCGAACAACTCACCCCATCTGCATCTCGCATGATCATATCGCCTCTTCGCATTGGGCGTTCTTTCCCGTTCATTTGTGTGATCGTATCTCCCTCTTTGGAAATATCTATCGTGACCGGCTCTTGCAATTTTGCTACATCATGCCCCGCTGTCAGGATAAAGGTTTCCATTTCGGCAAGAAAATTGACGTCTACTAAAGGGGAAACATTCGGTAACTTTCTGCCTTTTAGCGCAATTGATTCGACTTGAAGCTGTACATGGTAAGTTTTTTTGAAGCGACTATAGTATTGCTTATAAGCCGACATCACAGGCAGCGCGACCAATTCTTGCCGCGTAAATCCCCCATAGTTTTCACGTAGTTGAGCTTCTATTTCTCTTTTTCTGTCATTCAGTGGAGGGCACTTTTGTGTATTATCAACTCCCGATAATTCGAGCAAGCCAATGAGTGCCTTTGAGTGTGCGGATTTCCATTCATTGGTTCCTGAAATTTTGATCATATAAACTCCATTTTGATTGTTGATGTGAGCAGAGAAATTCTCTTTTCTGGAAAGCAGAAAATCTGCAATCGTCTTCGCAAAAAGCTGGTTATCAGATAAGGCTTTTCAAAAATTATTCAGTCGATAATAATTTCACACCAAAGCTGATAAAAATAGCCCCTGAAATTCTCTCTATCCAAACTCTGCTGTTCAAATAGAAATTTCTAAAACGATCCGATGAGAAAATATAAGCAACTGATATATACCAAATGGTAGAAATTGCGGACATCAAGGCAACGCTTATTAACCCAAGCCACAGAGGCGTATTTGAAGGCATTGTCGCTGCGAATAGACTTGTCACAAAGACAGCTGTCTTTGGATTTGACAGGTTTGTCAAAAGCCCCAGTTTGTATCCTTGAGAAGAGGTGATATTGCTTGGCGATAAGATTTCTAAGTTAGTCTCTGTTTTGTGATTGGAGATAAGGAGCTTTAAGCCAAGATAAATAAGATAGCCTCCACCAAACAGCTTAAAAGATAGGTAAACCCAAGGGACGGTTTTGAATAATAAAGCTATTCCAAAAAAACCAGACAATCCCCAAAGAACAGCTCCTGTACTGGTGCCAAGTGCGACAAAAAAAGCAGCGTATCTACTATGTCCTGCAGCAGTTTTTGCTGTGACGAAAAAGTTGGGACCGGGGGTAATAACAGCAACTATCCAGATAATTGCAACATTAAGTAAGATAATTGAAAAACTCATAAAAGTCCTATGTAGAGAGAGTAAACCTACTCTAGGCAAGCAGAAAATTGACGATCCACTCTGCGAAAAGTTGGTTGTTTGGTTTTCCTTCATCCAGAGAGCGTAATGCTTTGGCTTGAAGTTCTGCTCCTACTATTTCAAGGCGAGTTTCAACAATCTCTCGAACTAATGTCTTCGGGAATTCTGGATGTCCCTGAATACCAAGCACTTGATCGCCGATGGTGTAAAAGAGATTTGGGCAGAATTCGTTCCCGCCTAATAACTCGGCTTCGGGTGGGAGTTCCATGACCTGATCCTGATGGGCGAAATATAAAGAAGGGCTTTCGATAAAGCCTGTCATCCATTTTTTTTCTGTATAGATATTAAAATCTTTTTTCCCCAACCCCCATCCTTTTTTAGATTTCTCTACATGACCACCCAGCGAGTGGGCGATCATTTGATGCCCAAAGCAGATACCGATCAGCTTTTTTCCTGCTTTGTAGGCATCTTGAATAAAAATTTTCAATTCTACAAGCCAGGCATCATCTTCGTAAACGCCTTTTGGGCTACCTGTAATTAAATAAGCATCACAAGTTTCGGGTGAGGGTGGTAACTCTCCTTCACTGACAACGACATAATTTTCGTATTCAAAAGATGGCTCTGCTCGCTCCAAAAAGCGGACATAAGCATCGAAGGGTGTTTTGTTCCAATCAACACTATGTGCGTGGGGTGGATTTACATCCAGAATGCCGATTTTCATAAGTAAAACTCCTTTGGGGTTGTTTAGGCAAAAGATTTCGTAGAAAGAATATGTGCTAAAACAAAGACTTCTCGCTTTGTCCATCTGGGAGCTGGCGTTGATTTGTCTAAGATATTTTTATTCGCTTCCAGTGCAGTTTCCACATCTATCCATTCGGGGCGAAAACCTAAATCTTCTTCATAGTCTTCTAGATTTAGATTGCCCAAATTTCCATTAATCTCGCAAAAATAATAATAAGAATTTTGTCTGTAAGTATCGAACTTATCTTCGATGGCGTGCGCGTACTCGATTGTTTTCCCCAACTCACCAATAACTTCTTTGAGCGTTGCGCCGCATTCTTCGTTAAGTTCACGCCGCAATGCTTCAAGATGAGTTTCTCCCGCATCTATACCCCCGCCGGGGAATTTATAGTCGCCATTGACGGTTGAGTAAACCATCAGCAATTTCCCTTCGCGAAAGATAACCCCACGCACGGCTTCTCGGAGGAAGGTTTTGCCTTCAGGATTTGCGTCTTTTTGCCTATAGATAGTTGCGAGTAATTTCATCTTTTATAAATCTTCACGCGTGACACCATCAAAGCTCATCACAAAATCTGAGTCGTAGGCCATAGATGGGGTTTGAAAACCTGTTTTGAGATCGCCCGCTAAAATTCTCTCCACGATAGCGATGCTCGTTTGCGCGGTGAAATTATAGGCTTCTGGCGTGCGGAGTTTTGCTCTTACTTTTTCTCCTTTTTCGTTACGCGCTTCGCCGATCATAAGACTAAAGCCTTTTTCATTTTGCTCTGCCGAAGGCCCCGGAGGAAGCAGCCCGATCAATGCCTTGATAAAATTCTTTGCGGGGCGATTATAGAGTAACCATCCTAAATAACGGCTAGCACGCATAAAATTACGCATAATAGCGGGGAAAACCATATAAGCTTCGATATTGGGAACGCCAGTGCTGTGAAAAGCTGTAGCGACATCACCCCAGCCAACCGAGGTAACAGTGACGGGACCACGCCCAAAATCGACATCTTTTACCTTCCACGCAGGCGGGACTTGAGTCAGTTTGCCATCGCGGCGGATGCTGCCTTGGCGATCTATATTTTCGATGCCAGAGCGGGCTGTGCCGCGCGAAACACCACCGCCTACGCCACGAATCGCTAGTTCTAAATGGGTGGCAGCTGGCAATTTTTCTTGCAAATATTTCAGCAAGCAATCGGAGGGGACAACATCGAAACCTGCTGCGGGCATCATCATGATTTTTGCGGATTTTGCTTCTGTGTCCAGTGCGGCAACGGCTTCAAGTTCAGGGATTCCGCCGCCTATGTCGAGATAATGAGTGCCTGTGCGCAAACAGGCTTCTGTCATCGCTTTGTAGGTGTAGCCAAAGGGACCGGCACAGTGCAGTACTACGCCTACATCGTTGAGGAGGGAATCTAAATTTTCGCTTTCGGAAAGATCTATTTCGAAGGCTGGCAAGCCTAAATCCGCGTTTTGTGCCGCTAGTTTTTTTGCGTCCCGTCCGGCCAAGATAGGGCGATGCCCACGTTCTACGGCCAATTTTGTGATCAGCTTCCCTGTGTATCCGTACGATCCGTAAATGAGAAAAGTAGTCATAAAAACTCCATTTAAAATATGAATCTGCGAGGAGCATGCTCCTGCGACGACGCAGTCCCATAGGCTATGAGATTGCTTCGTCGGAGGTGCATCCTTCTCGCAAAATCATCTATGTTTGGTTTTATCATTTTCTACGATACTTTTGCCAGAAAATTATCCAGTTCGAGACAGCGAGATTCTATAAAGGCTTTGGCATCTTCTGGCTCGTCCATATGAGCAACGTAGTTGACAAAGTTTGCCATCCGCGCCATCCACAAAAGGTGTAGATCGCGCTGATTAAACGTGGGCAACTTTCTCTCACGTGCGTATCCGGCGAGGAAAGCATCGGTCAGTGCTTTGTAATCATCCCGATTTCTCAGATAGTAAAAAGAGATGGCAATATCCTGAAGCGGAAATCCGAAAACCATATCTTCAAAGTCGATGATACGAAGTTTGCCGCGCGAAATGTGGACGTTCCAATAATGCAAATCGCCGTGAATAATCATGGGACGAGAACCGCGGTACATGCCTGCTAAAAAGGGCGATACCCGATCTATAGTCGTTGATAGCGTGGAAAGTTGCTCGGCGCTAAAAAGCGACGCGTACTCGGGCGTGTTATAAACCACCGGCTCATCGGGGAAGTAAAAAACCTTATCCCAACGTTTAGGCTGAATATGGGATGCGAGTTTAAGCCCCTCAGCGTGATTATGCATTTGTGCAACGATTTGCCCAAATTGCTGATAGTTTTTCGGAGAAATATGCTCCGCAAGTTGTACGCCGGGTACCCATTTGTAAAGGGCGCAACGTTTTTCGTTGGGGATGCCTTCCATGCTGACGAAGGTGATATAGTCGCCGTCTTTTCGAGCAACAGGCTCCACGACGCGTAGATCGGTGTCTCGTGCGAGGGCTGCGAGCCAAAACATTTCTGTTTGGTTTTCGGCGAGGCTCGAATCAAATTCGGAGTAGAGGCGAATCACATATTTATTGCTATCTTTGGCATCCACACGGAACATAGTAGTGCTTTCAGTTGTCAAATAACGAACGCGTGCTACGTCGATAGGGTAATCTTCGAGGGCTTTAATGCAGAGTTTTCGTAGGCGTAGAATTTTGCCGCGAAAGGTGAGTTTCTCGTAGGGTTTCATTTTTTTCTCTTCTATATCAAAGAAGCAAAATCTTTTGCCTGGTGGATGATTTCATTTTCATCAACCAGGTGTTTAATTTGCTCTCCGACAATTTCTATTAGGTGTTGCGGCGTAATATCAGCAAGTTGTGAAAAGGTCTTGATTTTGTTTTTGTTAAGTCTTTTTTTGATGGCGGGTCCAATACCCTTGATTCTCTCTAATTGGTGAGGCTTGATCTCATCACAGAGAGTCAACCTAGATTTTAGCTTAGCATTTTCCTGACGCAGATCACTTACCTCGTCAGATTTATTTGCACTTTCTGGAGGGGCTTCTCTACGCCAATATGCCCAATCTATGATCCATTCGATTAACCAGCCTACTAGTACCCCTATTAGAAAAATAGTCCATGGGTTCATTTTGCTGCCTCCAAGAATCCTTTGCTGCTTTGTAAAAGCTTTTGGCTGAGAAAAATTTATCTTCTTTATAACTGATGTTACGCACTTTTTTCTTCAAGTCAGACGTTTAGCCCCCCTGCCCCTCGCTTCGCTGGGGCGTCCCCCCATTTTGCAAGCAAAATAGGGGGACAGAAAAAGTCTTTTTTAAGGAGAAATACAATTCCGCATTTCTCCCCTAAATCCCATGCTTTTGGAATTTGGGGGAGATACCCTGAAGGGTACTTTGCCCGATAGGGCAGAGGGGGCAAATACCAAGCGGCAATATCATTCCTGCGTAAGATCAGTTTATAAGATAAAAAAGTATATCATTTTGTATAGGTTTTTCTGATGCCTGTCTCTTTGTTTATCTCATCTACTTTAGCAAATATATACACCCCTAATATCGCCACGCCCAAGATAGTTTGATACACCCTTTGTTTTGCTTCGAGCTACTATACCCTCTTCTAAAAATCTATAATAACTTTTCCATCCAGGACAAGAGATAGACCATGCCAAAGGCAAAAGAATTTACGATTAGGTGCAAGATAATTCCAGGCCAGATCGATTTTGAGCGCTGATATAGATAAGTTAAGACAAGTCCCATCAGGAAGGTGGGAATCAATGCAACCAATTGCATATGGGCGATGGCAAATAAGGCTGAGCTTATTAGCGCCGCTGTTTTCCAATTATATTTTTGTTTGAGTCCGCTGTAGACAAATCCGCGAAAGAAAATTTCTTCGATAAAGGGAGCCATAATGACCCCGACAAAAACCAATAAGGCGAAATCTTCTTGTTCAAATAAATCAAGTAGCATTTCGCCTTGGGGAGCAATGCCGAAAGCGAGCAAGATCACATTATGAACGAAAATAAGAATATAGGCGCCAAAGATCAGTCCACAGCCAATGGCCAAGTTTTCTGGTTTGAATTTACGAAGCCCTAGCGTTATTGGCTTTGCTTTTTTTATGAACAATACGACAATAACGGGTAAGAGGTATCCTAGTTCAATGGCAACCATTATATAGTTGCTTAAATCTGGTCGTTGAACAACAAGAAAAACTGCTCCTATGGTCAATAAAAGAGCTGCAACGATAACAAATATTATTTCGCGAAGAGACCAAGGAACAATGATCACGTTTTCTTCTACGATAGGTGTGATAGGTTTTTCAATTTGCATAGTATTTCCTATGAGTACCTAATGGGCAAAATCATATCACCTTTTTATTTTCAAATAAACTTGGCATAACATGACGAAGTCGAAGACTATAAAAAAGAATAAACAGTGCCACCAGTTCTTCCACCGCCTCATGATGTGAAGTAATAAGAATAAAAAATGCCAGCCCGATCATGAATGGATGAGGGAGTAGAAAATTGACGATCTGTTTTTTTCTCTCGTCATAATCCAACCACAAACTGACCAATATCAGAAAAAAAATAAACCTTCTGAGCCATAAATATAGCGATGTAAAGTAAGGGTTGAAGAAGTTATGAACGTTTGTTTCCTTTTGATAATTGTCCATAAACACAGTATCTGAGGTGGCCCATCCAAAAATTCTTTGTCCCCAACTTAGTTCTTCCATCATAAAAATAAATACAGCGAAGAATAACCCTGATAAGAAAATAATTATCACTTTCGCTTGTCGATTTTTATTTCGTCCTTTGAATAGCGTACCTATTTCTCTGCCCAAATAAATTAGCGAGATACCTAATATAATAATCGTTAGAGTCTCAAACAAACCATCTTCTTCAACTAGATGATAATGCGGAGAAGAAACAGGGAACAAAGGCTCAATTGCCCAAATTGTTGGGATAATACCAAAGAAAATAGACGCCCAAAACAATTTCGAATACTCCGTAGGCAGAGTAACCGAATCATTCAAAACAATAAATTTGATCTTTATCAATGCGTGCTGAAGTACATCTTTTATCTTGGGAAAGAAACACAGCGGTGCTACAAAAAACAAAAGAAAGGAGAAAAAACCTACTGCGTTATCCATAACACGGATCGTATAAGGATTAATGCTTCCGCCCAGACTATGGTTTATCTCCAAGAAAGAAATAATATCATTACGAAATTTGATATAGAGCGTAAGCGGGGTAATTCCACTAATCAAAAGAAAACCGCCTACAATTTTCAGCCAATATTTATTAATATTTTTCAATTTATACCTTCTTTCTCACTCACTTTTACAAATACATACATCACCAATACTCCCGCGCCAAGAACAGCCAACGCAACGCCAACGCCAAAGTGATCTGCAAGCAATCCGAGCAGCGGGGCAAAAATAGCCGTCAGAATCGTTGAAAATTGTGCTTCGACGGAGAGGCCCGAAGCCATAATACGACTGTCTATTTGGTCGCTGATATAGGCGACGTTCATCGGGCGGCGTAGGCTGGCCAGTGCGTAGAAGATAAGGAAGACGATGATGGAGATGATCGTCAGATTTGCGGAGGTGGCGAATCCGGCAACGAGGAGCATTGTTGCGCCGAATAAAAAAGAGAGATTGATGGCGCGTCCCAAACTGGGGAAGCGCTCACTGAATCCGGCTGCGCTGCGGGAGGCGTAACTGGTGAAGAGATAAATGACGAAGTAGACCAATCCGATAATGATGGCGCTGCGCTGCGTATCGTTTACGACCAGCCCTCCTTTGGTTCCCCCCGTAAACGGGGGAAAAACCGTAAATAAAGCAAGGGAAAGAGCAAAACTCTCAAGAATTGGTTGAAGATAATCTTTTGTGGATTTGAATAAAGCAATATAGAGAGAGCTGTTTAAAATGGAGCGCAGAGCAAGCCGATTGGTGAATATCCCGCTGAAGCTGCCGAGGGTCTTTTTAGATTGGCTCCAGATGTTCTTAAACGGAATATGTTGAAGATCACCATCCAATGCTTTGGGGTACGAGAGCATGTTCAGCAAATCCAAGGTATATGGAATGGTTGCCGCGAGAAACATGATGCGATATTCTCCCGTGTAAAAGACGAGGGCTGCCGCGATGAGGGCGTTGAGCGCCGATCCGAGTTGGGAAAATGAGCGCGTGCGACCATAATAGGCGACTTTGAGATGCTCCCGCTCGGTCATTTTGAGATGTTCGAGAATGAGGGCTTTGTGGGTGCCGGAACGGAAAGCCTCGCCGAATGCGAAGAGAATCATGGCGAGGGCGTAGAGGGGAAAAATGGCGAAAAGATAAAAAATGATGAAGGAGATCAGGTAGGAGGCGAAGGCCATGACCATCGCCTTGCGGCGACCGAAAGCATCGGCGAAGACGCCAGTGGGAATCTCGAGGATATTTGTGGCGATATCGCGGATGGAGTAGAGCAAACCGATCTGTAAAAAACTCAACCCCGCTTCACGGAAGATGAGAATGATGAAAGGATCGAAAAAACGCAGATTTTTGAGAAAACCGTAGGCGGCAAAACGAGGGAAGAGTTTATCGGATTTTAGGTTCATAGTTTGGTGGCTTGGACCACAGTTATAAATTATCTAAGCTTGCTTTATCTATTCTAGATTTGGGTGCAATATCATTGCAACCAGTAAAGTACCACCACCAAAGGTGGTGGCTTGAAGTGTTGCACCTAGAAGGTGCGATGGTACTCATCTAATCAAACAAACGATCTTGGTTACCGGCAAACTGTTCTTCCTTCTTCATCTGCCATTTTACATATTTGCG
>JAAENC010000678.1 GCA_024224815.1 Chloroflexota bacterium | reverse complement strand
GGGGAAGTTTCAACCAGGAGGCACGCCCGTGTCTAAAACGCGACAGACGTTCCATTTGCAGAAAGTACGGTCGCATCACTGAGAATCACCTATCTTCGCTGTACGTGTTCATGGTGCACTATTTGCGAGCACCACAAATTTCGCTTGGCCAACAAGGTACTCGGGTATGAGCCGCGATCGGTACGCGATTCCCGGGTTCATAGGCGCCGACGTCGGATTCACAGTTCTTGGGCTTGAAGTTTGTTACCTATGTTTCATGGAGCGGGTAATTATGTCGATCGCCTCGTCGAATGGGGCGCCGGACGTATATCTCTTGGTACGTCCGTATCTGGAGGGCGAGTGTAACAGAAAAATAGCTCCGACTGAGATCGGCCGCACGGCATTTGTGGTGTACTTGGTTTCCGAAGTTACCTAATTATCAGGTCTCACATTAGTGTGTGATTTTCCTTTCCTTTCCCCATCTTCGCTTTGTAACTGTTATCTTTTCGGTGTGCTTTACATTTACTTCCTTGCTTCGGAACCGTTAACATTTGGGTGTCTACTAAGTTACACACAAGTGGCAGTCCCATAGTAAGTAGCACAGTACATCTATATCTTTAAAACAAAAAACACCAACACACAGTGTGTGTATGGTGTTAAGCAGCACAGGGTAACAAAGTCTTTAAAAAAAAGAGGTATAAAGTGGCACAGATTACCTACATACGCGCTATTGTGGTTTGCGTAGTCGCCGTGCAAGCACGGCGGCAAACCACAACAGCGCGTCCTTTTCCTTTCGGGGTTGTGACAGCTAGACAGACCGGTCTGAGAAGAGCATAAAGTTCCAAATGGTCGCCAATGCCATTAAACACCCAAGTTGGGCCCATTTTAGGCCATTTTAGGCCATTTTTGGGCCTTTTTCAAGCCGTTTCTGCTATCAATGGTCAAGGAAGTTGTTTGGATGTCCTATCAACCTCCTCAGTGCACGTGTGGATACGAGTTTTTACGATTTTGGCCATTTTTGGCCATTTTTGGTCATTTTTGGCCATTTTTGGCCATTTTTTTGCCATTTTTGGCCATTTTTGGCCATTTTGTAGGAAAATGTGTCAGCAAAATGTGTCGAGGTCAAAAAAATGTGCTCGGAAAACGGTTTTTCAAAGCGGAGCATCGGCGGAGCATGGCGGACCATTTTTTTCGCGGCTGACCATTTTCGACTTTGCCCCCCATGCCCCCTGTGCCCATCCCACTG
>JAAENC010000677.1 GCA_024224815.1 Chloroflexota bacterium | reverse complement strand
GGTGGTGTTACCCTTCCGGATTTGGTAGGGTAACAGGGGGGGTGTTACCCTACCAAAATCCAAAAAAATCAAAATGAACCAAATCTCCGCGTTCCCGGGACCCTGAAACCTTAAAAAAATGGGTTATGAGGGCTAGATGGGTTATGGGGGTTGTTGGGGGGTTGTTAGGATTTATGAAGGTGGTAGGGCACGGTGAGTGGTGGAAGCCTTTTTTTTTTTAAGTGGGGAATTAATCATGAGGGCTAGATGGAATATAACAAAAGGTGGTGGTTGTCATTTAGGAAAGTGGTAGGGCACGGGGAGTGGTGGTAGCCTTTTTTTTTAAAGTGTGGTTTTTTTTTAAACAAGGAGTAGAAAGCAGTGGTTCGTGAAATTTTGGTTTTAAAAAAACATATTGTACCGGGTTTTTTTTTATTAAAAAGGGAAAACATGTTTTTTCAAAAAAAAGGGCACGTTTTTTTTGACGACTACTGATGGTGCAAACCTACATCTTGGTTTACCGACTTAAAAAAAAAAAGGTGTGTGGTGGTGTTTTTTTTAAACCTCGTTTTTTGCTCTTAAAAAAAAAGGTGTGTGGTTGGTTTCTTTTTTTTAAAAAAAAACCATGTATTTGGCTACTCCGATTTTACTTGGTCGAGGTATTTCCCGCCCTCTGTGCCCTCCGGGCACAATCCATACTCTACAACCTACCTATCACGTTTGTTAAATCGCCGTCAACATGCCGCGATCAGATCTTGCAGTGCAGTCTGTGACGTCTTGTACCCACCTTCATAACACATGTGTCTGCGACGCTGGTCAAGTGAGTCATACCGTATGTGCCGTACACAGCCAAGGTGAGGCCGTTGTAGGGCCATTTTGGCCTGGCTCTCCCCTACGGGACCACAAATTTACGTGCAAAATGGTATGTTTGATGCACATATGCCGCGTTGATGTTACAACACTGCTTGTAAACTCGAGTGGAGTCGATCTTGACCCGTTTCGAACCTACTGGAGGCGGTCAGCAGGCAAGTGTAGACGGTGTATGCCGAGTTTTTGTTAGGGGTTTTTTTGGCCATTTTTGGCCATTTCGCATGAAATGCATAAGGCCGAAGAGGGCCAAAATAG
>JAAENC010000676.1 GCA_024224815.1 Chloroflexota bacterium | reverse complement strand
TTAATATAATCAAGAATTATTATAGTACAAAATAAAATACTTATTATAATGTATATTCTTATTTCAGTTTTAGTATCGAGTTTAGTATAGTTTTGATTATTCATAAGAGTGTATATTTGTTAAATAGTTAAAAATTAGTGTTTAGTACAATACTTAAATTCTTAATATTTAATTATTAAATTTAAAATTTATAGTATTAAAGTATGACAATAGCATTATAAGTTACTCTAATAAGAGGCTAATGTCACAGTTTGGTGCAGTAATATGTTCGTATTATTTATACTCGCTAAATTATTACTATCAACGACGAGTGTTAGTTTGAAAATACTAAACTGAGTTTTACTTAACCCAGTTTGGAATTTTATTTGAGTTAGTATAAGAACCATACTCATTGAAACATGCCATACTTAGCAATTTTTCTTGATTTAGTGAGAACACTTCATCATGATTATAAGTGAATGTTTCATTTTTCTTGTTTGTAAATGTTATTTCAACATTTTCGCCAATTAATGACTTAGCGATTACAAATCTTTTTTTAGTTAATTTAGTTAATTTAGACATAGTTATTTATTTTATTTATTATTAATTTATTTACATTATTATTATCTTATTAGTCTCGTATTTACATTGTATTAAATTTCTATTTGATTATTATTAATTAGTAAATAAGATTCTGATGAGTAAGGGCAGAGGTGGTGAGAGAATTCTATATTATTAATTATTAGTTCAGAAGTAATATCTATTATATTATGTATATAAGAATAGACGATGAGGTGATGATGTTTAGAGATTGGGTATAGATCTGAATAATCTGGATTGTCGGCTAGAATTTCGGCGTAGCCGTTTCCGTTATTATAATTATTATTTAGAATTGGTAGTTGATTTAATTTAAGCATTGTTATAAGTTTAATTGTTATATATATATTATCTATATATACTCGTATTTAAACCGTAATAATTAGCAAACAGATGCGCATAGGCAGGAGCAGGCTAGATAGTAGGCTACAAAGGGGAAAGGCTAAGGGTGGGAGGGGAGGGGAGGGGTAAGGCAAAACAATGAAAGGTAAACGTAAGGGAGAAAGGGGACCCGCGAAAGGGAAACGCGTTTTTCCTAGAAAAAAAAAGGGAGGGGGGAGGGGGGCAACCCTATAGTTATATACATCTAACAATTGTAAAAAAAAGGAAATACGTGTAAATAAGTACCCTATGCACCTAAGCAAAACGAATTAACACTAAAGATAATATTAAAATGGCAACAAGCAGATCAGATTTAGATGGCATTAGTGACAT
>JAAENC010000675.1 GCA_024224815.1 Chloroflexota bacterium | reverse complement strand
TAGTAAAAAGCTGAAAGTCTTGAAGACCCATACAAAAACGGCAGCGACCTTAGAAATTGGGTTGGTTAGAATCCATGAGACAATTAAGCATTGTGACAGTTGCTATGGAATTTACCGTTGCGATGAACCACGAAAGCTGGTACCGCATGGATGCAGGTCTGGATATGATGTTCTGGTATATGTCGGCATGGCTCTGTTTGTTGAATGTAAGAACGAAAAACAGATTAAAGCAGAACTTAAAAGCTGTAATATTCCGATTTCAATTCGACAGATTGGATATTTAGCCAAGAAATTTATTGTTTATCTGGCACTTGCTCATAAACAAAGCCGCGGCAAGGTAAAAGATTTGCTTTCAGCAAGAGGTGGCTACATTTTACATTTGGATGGTACTTGTGAAGGGGACAGTCCACATCTGATGAGTGCTCTTGACGCAATCGCACAGATCGTTTTAGACAATATCAAGATACCTTCAGAGAAAGCAGATAAGATCATTCCTTTCCTCAGACGGATCAAACGCTGCTACGGTATACCGCTTGCCCTGGTTCATGATATGGGTGCCGGTATATTATCAGCAGTTAAAGAAGTTTTTCCCAAGGTTTTAGATTGTATCTGTCATTATCATTTTCTGCGAGATATTGGCAATGATCTGTTTGGAATTGAATATGCAAGGATTAGAAGTGAGTTAGCAAAATACAGTATTCGCCCATCTCTACGAAAAATTGTCAAAGCCTTAGAAGAAAGGATGGAGACGCAGCCAGAGATGTCCAATAGTTTGGATTGTTACTTAAAGGATGAAGGCAAAAGCGGGGATGTTTTGCCCAGTGTTCT
>JAAENC010000674.1 GCA_024224815.1 Chloroflexota bacterium | reverse complement strand
TCCGCAAATATGTAAAATGGCAGATGAAGAAGGAAGAACAGTTTGCCGGTAACCAAGATCGTTTGTTTGATTAGATGAGTACCATCGCACCTTCTAGGTGCAACACTTCAAGCCACCACCTTTGGTGGTGGTACTTTACTCAGGCTAATAATTGTAGATGGATAAAAAACAAAGTTCTACACTTTCAAGCGCTATCTATCGAAATATGCAACTTAAAGAAACTGATGAATTGCTTCAGATTTGGATGCTAAATGATAGAGAAGAATGGTCTGATGAAGCTTTTTCAATAGTACATGATATTCTCGTGGAGAGAACAGGAGATGCTCCCTCTCTGAAAACGAATATAAAAAAGAGAAGACGGTATAAAAAAAAGAAAAGAAATAAAGGAAAACAAAAAACTCCGCAATCTCTTTTTACAGTGTTGTACCTAACTGTTTTCTTAATTCTACTTCCTCCTTTGCTTTTATATCTTGTTCCTCCTAAGTATAATGGTCTGTGGGTTGATATTTTGGCTTATACCTCATTGGCTTTTTCTTTTTGGATACCAGGTTTTTATTTCGGCTGGAAAAGCTGGTTTCAAAGCGCGAAAACAAAACAAGAAATAAGCAATAATTTACCGAATATGAAAAAAGCTACGTGGGGCCTCTATGGCTTAGGTACTTTTTTCCTTCCAGATTGTTTTGTTCCAACCTATCTCTTGCTTATTTTGAAGTTTACATCTCTTGCTTTACTTTTATTTGGAATAAAAATAATTCAATTGATCTGAAAATATCATGGTTAAAAACAAGAATTAATTTTCTATGCCTACTTTTGTCCAAATCTCCGTAAACGTCCCCGCTGTGAGTGGGGTTTTTGATTACCATCTCCCCGATAATTTGGAAGGGAAAGTTGGCGTTGGTCATTTGGTGACTATTCCTTTTGGGCATCAAGTTGTGCAGGGGGTAGTTTTTCGTTTTGTCGAAACTCCTGCTGTGGAAGATACAAAATCTGTTATTGATTTGCTTGACGCACTCCCAGTGCTGACTTCTGCGCAAATTACTCTTGCAGAGAAAATGGCCGAGCAGACGTTAAACCCCATCGCGGCGATGATGGGGATGATGTTGCCGAGCGGATTAAGTCAGCAGGCAGATCTTCAGTATTCAGTAATCAAAGAGCAGTATTCAGTTGAAGATTTGAGCCAGGCGCAAAAGCGGATTTTGGCTTTGCTTCAAAAACGCGGTGCTTTGCGCGGTAGACAAATCGACCGTCATTTCAAGCATATAGATTGGAAACCCTCAGCACAGAATTTGGTAAAACGCGGCATTTTAGCAAGCAAATCTGTTTTGCTGGCTCCGAAGGTGCGCCCGAAATTTATCCGCACTGCGCAATTGGCTGTTCCGCCAGATATTGCAACAGAAGCTATGCTCTCTTTAGGTACAACAGAAGCAACTCAAACCCGTCGCGCAGCTGCTTTGCAATTCCTGATGCAGGAAAAAGAAGCTGTGGCAGTTTCTTGGGTTTATGCAGAGAGCCATTGCAATATCGCTGATCTGCAAATTTTGGCTAAAAAAGATCTGATCGTTTTGCGAGAAACAGAAATTTGGCGCGACCCCGTTCAAAAAGTAGAGATTGAGAAAGAAGAGACTAAAGAATGGGATTTAACAAACGCGCAAGAAGAAGCAATGAATGTCGTTCACAAATCTTTCGCTGATTCGCTGATTCGTCCAATTCTTTTGCATGGCATTACCGGCTCCGGCAAAACCGAAATTTATATCCGCGCTGCGCAAGAAGCGATCAAAGGTGGTGGGCAAGCATTAATTTTAGTGCCAGAAATTGCGCTCACGCCCCAAACCGTACGTCGATTTTTAGCCCGTTTCCCCGGGCAGGTGGGATTGATTCACTCAAAGCTTTCGCCGGGCGAGCGTTATGATACCTGGCGGCGGGCACGAGCGGGACAGTTAAAAGTCATCATCGGCGCACGCTCTGCGCTTTTTGCGCCTTTGCCAAATATAAAATTAATCGTTTTGGATGAATTCCACGATGGTTCATATCATCAGACAAATTTGCCTTTTTATGACGCCGTCCGAGCGGCAGAAAGCTATGCAGAAATCAATGGCGCGGTCTGTATTTTAGGGTCGGCAACCCCGCCTATCGAATATCGCTATCAAGCAGCCCTCACCCCCGCATCGCTTCGCTCGCTCCCCCTCTCCCGTGAAACGGGAGAGGGAAGTTCGCGCGAAGCAAGAACGGGTGAGGGCGCTTTTCGCCTAATCGAACTCCCTGAAAGAATCGGCCAGCGCAAACTCCCTCCTGTAGATGTGATTGATATGCGCACAGAGTTAAAATCCGGCAATCGCGGCATTTTTAGCCGTGCCCTGCAAGATGCTCTTTCCCAAACGCTGGCGCGTGGTGAGCAGGCCATTCTCTTTCTCAATCGGCGTGGCACAGCCACCTATGTTTTTTGTCGTGATTGTGGGTATAGCCTAAATTGTCCGCGTTGCGAAACGCCCCTGACTTTGCATACCACAGGGCGGGGGTCACTACGCTGCCATCGTTGTAATTACACCCGCCAAATGCCGAAAACTTGCCCTGAGTGCAAGAGTACAAAAATCCGTGCTTATGGGCTGGGCAGCGAAAAGGTAGAAGATGAAGTAAATGCCCTTTTCCCCGATGCCCGCGTCCTACGCTGGGATTGGGATACCACCCGCACAAAAGATGCCCACGAGCTGATTTTGAGCCATTTTACAGCGCACCGTGCCGATGTACTGGTTGGCACGCAAATGCTCGCAAAAGGGCTAGATTTGCCCCTTGTGACGCTTGTGGGCGTTGTACTGGCAGATGTAGGATTGAATCTCCCCGATCCTTTTGCCGCAGAACGAGTATTTCAGACGCTCACACAAGTTGCCGGACGAGCAGGACGATCCGCTCGTGGTGGACGCGTGCTGCTGCAAACTTTTGAGCCGGAACACTACGTGGTGCAACACGCATCTAAGCATGATTATGCAAACTTTTACACTCACGAACTCGAAGAGCGTCGTCGGCTGGGATATCCGCCCTTTGCCAATTTAGTACGTCTGGAATATCGCCATCGTGACCCCATCAAAGCTGAAGAAGAGACAAATAAGCTCGCCGCAAAGATCAAAAACTTACTGATTACTGAAAACCGAAAAGAGACGACTGTCATTGGCCCCGTTCCTTGCTTTTTCGCCAAAATGGACGGCATCTATCGCTGGCAAATTATCTTGCGCGGCCCTGAGCCAGAGACTTTGTTGAGAGGCTTTGCCCTGAGCTTGTCGAAGGGGTGGCGAGTGGAAGTTAATCCGGTTAGTTTGTTATGATTCATTATTCTGGGGAGTGTTATGTATAGGCCTGTTTTAAAAACGAAAGTTCTGAGAATAAAGTTAGGGTTCTTTTTCTTTTGGATTCTTGCTTATATGTTCGGAGGTGGTTTGGGATTTGAAATCGGCAATATGATTTTAACAGAAAAGACCAGTGGTTTCTTCCTTATTGTAGTAGCAACGCTAATTTTTGATGGCTTTTTGACTTATGCCAAACATCTTGTTTTTCGGCGTTATAAAACTTATATCTTTGTTGCTCTTTATGAAGGTACGGATTTTTTTGCATTGTTGATTGCTACCATAGTTGTATTAGTGCTTGCAGTTTTAGGGGAAAACATACCAAATGATTTTTCTCCGATTTCATTATCGTTACTGTCATGGTCAGGAGTCATTACAGTTTTTCTGAACTTTGGGGGACAGTACGCATATTTTAGAGATAGAACAAAAGCAAAAAATAAAGATGCACCAGTTCAAAATATAATAATCAAAATTTTAATTTCAATATTGAAGGTTTTGTTATTTATGATTATTAGCATAGGAGCGGTTTTTATTATGGTTATCTTTTTCTTGCCGGTTGAAGAGTTCGATCTTGTTTTTCAGGCTTATTCTCCAGAAGTTGGGCGTTTCTTTTTTATTCAGGCAAGTTTGTTTTGGGTAGCTTTTCTGACAGGTATTATGTATATTGTTTTACCTGCTAGAGATGTGAAAAAAATCCCATTGCCTACAAACCAAACTAATAGGTAGTGGTGTAGGCAGCGTAAAGGATGGCAAACGAGAAACACAAACGACGAAACTCTTTACGTTTGAAGGGATATGGTTATTCCCAGCCGGGAGCATATTTTGTCACGGCTGTAACGCATCGGCGAGCGTGTTTGTTTGGGGAGGTAGTTAATGGGGAAATGGAATTAAATGAGTTGGGAACAATAGTTCATTGGGAATGGGAGCGATTAGCAAGCCAATTTAAGTTTATAGCATTAGGCGCATCTGTCGTGATGCCCAATCATTTTCACGGAATCGTTATCCTTCAAGATGTAGGGGCGACCCGTTTGGATAATTTGGAAACTGTATCTGAAGATGAAAGTTTTATAGCCAATATAAATTTAGGTAAAAAGCACAAAGGGTCGCCCTTACACAGCAAAGGCCCTAGCCCAAAATCTCTAGGAGCATTAATCGGGCAATTTAAATCGTGCGTTACCAAGCGCATCCACAAATCTGACGAATTCTCCCCCAACCGCATCTGGCAACGCGGATTTTATGACCGTGTCATTCGCAGTGAAGATGAGTGGCGTAAAATTCATCTGTATATCGAAGCGAACCCAGCTAATTGGGAGTATGATGATGAATATTCAGCCTGTAAATAGGCAAGAAAAAAGCCCACAGTTGTGGGCTTTTGGTTATTTGGGGGCAATCAAGTTCAAATCGCGGGCGTTGCGGGGCTTTTCATCCTAAAAAAACTATTTGGATACTCGGATGAGATAAATCTCTTTGGTCAAATCCAGTAAATTCTTATAGGTGTTGTTCTCGAAATTGTAATTGGCATTGACCATAGTTGATAGGGATTTGAGCGTTCCTTCAACCGCATCAAGGTAGTTTGTGGCAGGTTGTGAATTGGGGTCGGAGGCGCCAGCGTAGATGATATTTGCGCCATTTTTGATGGCGACGGGGGCGGTGTCTGAATAATAGGCTGAAAGCCTGCGGAATAATTTGGATAAAGAAGCGTCGTCTTTTCTGCCTTGCGTAGAGAGCCTATTGGCCACTCTATACAGCGTTGTGCCGGCTGAAGCGGATAAGCCAAGCCCGATGCGTTTCAGGTTTTCTTCGGTATTTTCTCCTGTCAACTCTCTAATTGTAGATTTGATCCTGACAGCGGTTTTTCTCATTCTTTCGCTGCCTTCTATCATCAATCTTGGTTTTTCTTTGTCGTAGTTTTTATCTTCAATACCCAGAGCTTTTAGTAGGTTGAAATCTTCTTCTTTGTATCCGTGCATTTCAGGTCTTTCTGATAGCTCTATGAATATTTTTCCCAGTTTTAGATAAATATCAAGGGCTCCTTTTCGGTCTTTGGAAATCAGCTCTGCCGTTGTGCTGTCAATCGGCTCGATATGAATGAGTTTGTGGATTAGGGTAATCCCTTTATCTTTTAAATCTGTCGCCAAACGCTTGTTGATATATTCTGCCTGACTCATGGTTCTGGGGAAAACATCAAGCTCGATTGCGTTCTTTCCATATAATAAAGACCGCGCTATTTCGAGCGTTACTAGAAAGCTGGTCCATTTTTCGTCTACCAAAAATCCCTCTCTGAGAATGGCTACAGTCACTGCCTGTTGTGGAATATAGGGGACATATCTTTTGTCTGGGATTGCTTTTCCTTGCGGATAAAAGATGCCGCCTGTGCCTGTGTAGATTGTGTCAGCCTTTGGGTTTGCGACAATATCAAAGACTTTCTTTAGCGTTTCATCCAAAGTCCCCGGCACGATTGAAGCTTTTTCTTTTATTTTAATGATTTTATTTTCATCAATATCATATTTTTTTGAAAAAATCTCATAAAGCTCATCCCCTTTGCCATTGATTATTTTCTGAACCCACCGCATGGTATCTGCGATAGCGCCTTTTCCTACCCCTTGCGGGCCGATCCATGTTTGAAGATTGAAAGTGTTGATATTTCTTTCTTTACAGACCTCTGCAACCAAGGCAATGGCATCTTCTATGCCCTTTTCGCCTAGTCGTGCTAATAAAGTGTTCAGTTCTTCAGGATGCGCGTTTTCAGTATCTTCTATCTCAACTACGGGTTTCAGTGTCTCTTGGATAATTGCTTCAAAAAAAATATCTATATTTTCTTTGCTTTTGTGATGCGGAAATTTAGAATCCATACTATTTTCCTTTTGAATTGTAGGTATAGGGCGTATTTGGATGAAAAAAATTATAGCATAGAGCCATATAGGATGTTTGCTATAATCCTTGAAAAGAAATCTGTAAAATCTGCGTAAACTGTGGATAAAAAAGGAGCTTTCCCATGCAATCCTTCTCTCGTGGCTGGCAATTTCTCAAACAAGCTTGGCAAATGGCAGTTGCCGATAAAGACCTGATCAAACCCTCCATCTATACCCTTTTTGCGGGTGCAATTGTTTCGATTATTGGAATCGTGCCAATGGTCTTGGTTTCGGTACTTTTTAGTAACAGTGGGTTTTTCGGGCAAGGGATTATCTTTCTCTTTGGCGTTTTGCTGGTTTTCGGTGAGTTTATCGTTAGCTATATTTTCTCCGCGATGACCGTTTATCTGATCTATGGCTATCTCTCCGAAGGCGATGGGCGCATGGATAAAGCTTGGGCAATTGTCAAACGAGATTTCTTTGATCTTGCTACGCTTGCAGCAGCCGCTACGGTCGTTAACACGATCAAAAATATGGTTAAGGGCAATGGTAATAAAGGCGGGCGCAATATGCTTTCATCTCTGATTGGAGCTATCTGGACGGAGGCCGCTTATCTTATTCTCCCCGCGATGGTCATCGAAGATATTGATCTTAAAAATGGGATTAAACGGGCATCACAGATCGTGCAGGATAATCTTCTTCTGATCGGAATCAGCACCGTTGGCGTAAAAACGGTAACAACATTGATCGGATTGTTGCTTGGATTAATGGGAGCCGTCTTTGGTAGCGCACTCGGCTACGGGATCATCTATCTCGCCGGCGGAACGACCGTGACCCTCGGCTTGGTCATTGGCATCACCATCGGATTGCTCATCTTCTTCCTCTTCGTCATGGTCGCAACAGTCATCGGAACCTACACATCTACCGCCTATCACACCTGTCTCTATCTCTGGGCACGAGATATGGAAAAGAACGAAGTTTTCGACCAACCAGTCACTGCGCCAGCTCCACTTGCGGCAGTACTTGAGAATATCTAATTCTCATCGAGAAAGTACAAAAGTGACTGTCACCTATAGGATTATGAAAGAATTATCTTGATCTCTTTTCCTGAAGATTTGTAGACTAAAGATGCTTTCGAGGGTGACAGTCACTTCTCATTTCACAAGTTTTATTAGGTGACCCATTTACGGACCAGCAAAGTCGACCGCAAAATAGCCGCCATAAGTGCTAGTGCCTAAATAAGCGTAGCCAATTCCGATTTCGCTAACGCGTGTGTCAAGAATAGCATCTTTATGGAGCTGGTCGTTCATCCACCATGTAAAAGCATCTTGAGCAGTGCCACCTGCGTAAATATTCTCTACTGAATAGGAAGCCGCATAGCCTTGTGCAGCCACTCTGGATGAGACAGAAGAGCCATCTGAGCCTGTGTGGCTGAGCAAACTATTACAAGCCATATCTTTGCTGTGTGCATCTGCTGCTGCTTGGAGTTGAGAATTTAAGCTTAAAGCAGATAAACCATTATTAGCGCGTGCATTGTTTATCAAAGTTAAAATTTCGCTTTCATAGGCTGCATTTCGATCGGGGTTACAAACGCCAGGCACGGCGGTAGGACCTCCTGCTGTTGCTGTGGGGGAAACAGCACCATCTCCTACAACGATTTTTAGCCAGATATTATCCAATGCGCCAATATTAAAAACTTCGCCTTGTGCATTTTGAAGTTGATAAATTCCTGTAAAACTGCCATTATTGCTTGGCGCGACCAAGTCTACGGAGATGTCCAAGTTTTCGTCAGGAGGTGTTTCGCTCAGAGACACAGTTAGCGCGCTATTCATTTGTTCTCCACTGCTAAAAACAAGTTTATAGCTTTTGTTCCAAGTGCATGTTCCTGCATTTTGAATGCGCCACGTTTTCACAAAAGCCTCGCCTGCTGACAGAACCGTATCGTCAGGAATGGTTACATCAGCAATAAAAAGGGCTTCGTTGGTGCAGTCTGGGTCTTGCGTTGGCGGGATTTCAGTTGGGGTTGCGGGTATTTTTGTTGAGGGAAGGGTAACTTCAAGCGTGGGAGGAATTATAGCCGTTTCAGTTGGTGGTATTTCTGTTGGGATATCAACAGAACGAGAGCAAGCTGTAGTGAAGGCCAGTATTGTCGTGAGAAAAAATAAATATTTGAGTTTGATCTTCATAATTTATCAGGCTCCTTATTCAGTATTTCACCTTCACTATATCATAATGTTGATAACTTCAAAGCCTGCTTACTATCGAAATTTTGATTTACCCGTAACCTTTTACAGAGTTAAGCGACTATGTAGATAAGACTTATCCAACTAACTTTTTACTTTGAGGAAAAACTAATGAAAAAAAATGTATTTGCTTTTACAGTCTTTGTAATATTTAGCTTGCTCTTAAGTGCCTGTGGTGGTGCAGCATCTACAAATAGTGCCGGCGCAAAAGTAGATGCTTCTCCAGTTGAGTTTACGGGTGTTGTGGAATCAATTGAAGGAAATCAAGTTACCGTTGACGGTCAAGTGATTACGGTTGCTCCTGAGATGATCACATCTGGCGGTTTTGTAGTAGGCGATATTGTTGAGATTGAAGCCTCAGCTAATGAAAATGGTGACCTCGTTGCAGAATCTATTGAGTTGCATAATGACGACTTGGATGATGACTTAAGCGATGATGGTGATGACAGCGACGATGATGCGGACGATGATTCAGACGATGACAGCGACGATGACGCGGACGATGATTCAAACGATGACAGCGACGATGACGCGGACGATGATTCAAACGATGACAGCGACGATGACGCGGACGATGATTCAAACGATGACAACGACGATGACGCGGATGATGATTCAGACGATGACAGCGACGATGACGTAGATGATGATTCAAACGATGACAACGGCGATGACGCGGACGATGATTCAAACGATAACAGCGACGATGACACGGACGATGATTCAGATGACGACGGCGATGATAGCTAAAAATAACGAAAATTCTTAATCAAAGTCGAAAACGAGAGTATTATGCTAAAATGGCACGAAATTTACTTCTCTCAACCCCAGGCATGGATAAAAACAATGCTCTTTTCTGAATCTCAAGATGAACTCAATAGCCTGCGGAAACTAGATCCGCAGGCTATTAGTGCAATATACGATCGCTATTTTCAAGATATTTATCGCTTTATACTTTATCGGCTTAATGACGAAAGTCTTGCCGAAGATATATCTGGCGATGTTTTCCTGCGTCTATTAGAAGCAGTCAAAAAGAAACGCGGGCCTAAGAAAAATATCAAAGCTTGGTTACTCTCAACAGCTTCTCACATAATCACCGATCATTTACGCCGCCGTTATAGACGACCCACAGAATCATTGCCAGAAAATTTAGAAGATCAATCAGATAGCCCCTCCACCCTTTTTGATCGAAGCCATCAAAATAATCTTACCCGCGAAGCTTTTCAACATCTCACATCTGAGCAGCAAAACGTGCTCAATTTACGCTTTGGGCAAGGTTACTCTCTTGAAGAAACAGCAACAGTAATGAAGAAAAAAACTAACGCAATAAAAGCTCTTCAATTTCGAGCTTTGGCTGCGCTCCGGCGACAGGTCGGGGAGGTAGCATAATGAATAAATATGAAATGCTTGAAAGCATGCTCGAAAATATCTTCGAAAACGACGCCGATATTGAAAGTGCCTTGGCCGAATTCCCTGAATTTGCAGAAGAATTACGCCCCCTTGTAGAATCTGCGATGGATGCTAGTGCTCTGGTAGTTCCTCCAGCATCAGCGGATGTAGCTCGCCGTGGACGTACGCGTCTTTTAGCAGAAGCCGCTAAAATGCGGGATGCCGCACCCGCACCACGCGCTTCTTTCTTCGATTTTAGGCTTGCTACCCTTACCCTAACATTACTGCTCATCTTCTTCGTTGGCGGAACAACTATCGTTCAAGCCTCGGCATCAGCTTTGCCCGGCGATGGTTTATATGTTGTTAAACGCGGCTGGGAAGATGTCTCTCTGAGATTTGCAGACAAAGATAAGCAACTTAATCTCGAAGCAAAATATGAAGAAGAGCGTCGCGAAGAAGTTCAGGAGTTGCTTGGTGGCGGGCGTTTAGTGGCAGTCCGTTTTGAGGGCGTTGTAACGCGTTTAAACGGAAGCAAATGGGAGGTCGCGGGCGTACCGGTCAGCGTATCTGAAGAAACAGAGATCGATATGCGGATAAATATTGGCTCCGATGTTATTGTCAGCGGTAAAACCAAATCGGATGGGACAGTTTTGGCAGAAAAAATTATTTTGAGTGGGCACCCGGAAGGTCATAAAGAGTTGCCTGCAACACCTCGTGAAGAGGAAGAAGTCGATGAGCCGGAAGAAAAGGAAACACCCGAAGCCGAAGAAGAAAATGAAGATGATGATGTAGAAATGACAGAAACGCCAGAATCTGATGATGATGAGGGCGGCACTGAAAAAGGCGATGATGATAGTCATAGTGAAGATGATGGCGGGGATGATACGACTGAGACAGATTCTGACGACGACGAAGATGACGATGAGTCTGATGATAACGATGATGGAGACGGCGACGATAACGACGACGATGACGATGATGACGACGGAGACGATGACTAAAGGCAGAGCGGGCAAAAGCCCGCTCTTTTTAGTTGCGAATTTGACCAAAGTGGGGTAAATTTATGCCTAGCACATTCGTTCTGAAAATAGAGGTGACTGTCACCTCGTAAATCATTTTTGGATGGGAATTCATCTCTTTACGCAAAATCCGAATGTCATAGTTGTTTTCGTAGGTGACAGTCACCTGCAAATAAAATCGCAGGAGCCACTTCATGTCGAAAAGCAAATTCTATCTTGGTCGTACCCTCGAAAATCCCCAAGCTGAACCATCCAACGAAGCCCTTTATTACGATCCGCCCGATTTGACCACCCACGCTATCGTGACAGGCATGACAGGCTCCGGTAAAACAGGGCTTTGTGTGACGCTGCTCGAAGAAGCTGCCTTGCAAGGGATTCCTGCGCTGATAATTGACCCTAAAGGCGACCTTACGAATCTTCTGCTTCATTTCCCTGATTTAGCGCCACAAGATTTTGAGCCGTGGATTGATACTGAAACAGCACGGCGCAGCGGAAAAAGCACCCCGGAGACAGCCTCCGACACAGCCAAAATGTGGAAAGATGGCCTCGCAAAATGGGATATTGGCACAGATCGCTTGCGTGCGCTGAAAAATTCTGCTCAATTTGCCGTTTACACCCCCGGCTCAGACGCGGGCATTCCCATCAGCGTTTTGTCTTCGTTGGCTGTCCCCGATATGGATTGGAAATCAAACCGCGAAATTTTGCGCGAGAAAATTGCCAGCACCGTCACCGCGCTACTTGGCCTGATCGGCGAAAGCGATATTGACCCGCTCCGCTCGCGAGAGCATATTTTGCTCTCACA
This sequence comes from Chloroflexota bacterium, assembly GCA_024224815.1. Classification (GTDB taxonomy): domain Bacteria; phylum Chloroflexota; class Anaerolineae; order Anaerolineales; family Villigracilaceae; genus Desulfolinea. The sequence continues at coordinate 21,428 of JAAENC010000674.1, read as the reverse complement.
TATCTTTGAAAATGCCTGGAGCAAAGGTAAAAGTCTCGACTTAACCGAACTTATTCTCCAAACGCAAAATCCGCCCTTCGATAAACTTGGCGCGCTCCCCGTTGACAGTTTTTTTCCAGCGAAAGCTCGCACTTCACTTGTCATGCAGCTTAATGCCATTCTCGCCTCGCCCGCTTTCGAGACTTGGCGCGAAGGACAAGCTCTTGATATTCCAGATTTACTTTTCACGCCTGATGGCCGCCCGCGCCACAGCGTTTTCTATATCGCGCATCTTTCTGAGCCGGAGCGTATGTTCTTTGTTACCCTTCTTTTCTCCGCAGTCGAAACCTGGATGCGTACACAGGGCGGCGCAAAATCTCTCCGTGCGCTTCTTTATATGGATGAAATTTACGGCTATCTCCCGCCGCAGAGTAATCCGCCATCCAAGCCGCCGCTTTTGCGCATGCTTAAACAGGCGCGCGCTTTTGGTGTTGGGCTAATGCTCGCTACTCAAAATCCTGTCGATGTTGATTACAAAGCCCTCTCCAATGCGGGGAGCTGGTTTATCGGAAAACTTCAAACAGAGCGCGATAAAGAGCGTCTTCTTGATGGTCTCGATAGCGCAGCAGGCGGGCTAAATCGTCAGGCCTACGCTAAATTGATTTCCAGCCTCGGTAAACGTTCCTTTATTTTGCATAATGTGCACGAAAAACAGCCCGCTCTTTTCCGTACGCGCTGGGCGATGAATTATTTAGCGGGACCAATGACGCGGACGCAAATCCCCGCATTAAACGGATTGGTTAACGCGCAATGGATTGAGCCGGAAGATGATTATGAAGCGCCGAGCCAGCCCAAATCGAGCGGCGAAACGCTCGCAAGTTATCAGCCTGTTTCCGTTAAAAAAACATCCCGTCGCCCCGAGCGGAAGCGCGTCAAATCCCGCCCCCACGATGGAAGTTCTTCGACCAGGCCCGCTATTCCATCTAGTTTTAGCGAAAATTTTCTACCCTTCAACTTAAGTTTGGCTGAGGCATTTTCTGCCGCCAATCGCCCCCTAAGCGCAGATGCCGAACAAGTTGGCATTTTATATAAACCGAGCTTGCTGGCATCCGCTACAGTCCGATTTTTAGACCGTAAATACGGCGTAGATAGCGAAGTTGCACACAATGTATTGGTGCCCAATCCTGACTCGCGCGGTGTGGTGCGCTGGGATGATTTTGGCAGTGTACAAGAGGGTGTTTTGACAAGAATGCCTGCCCCACAATCGCGTTTTCTCGCTTTAGAGCCGCCATTGAGCACCACAAAGCTGATGAATGCGCTCAAGCGAGATTTCAAAGATTGGCTTTACCGCTCAACGACTTTGAAAGCGCGTGCAAATAAGACACTGAAAGTTTATGCGGGACCAGAAACATCGAAATCTGATTTTATGCGCCTATGCGCCGATGTTGCCCGCGAAAAACGGGATGCCGAAATTGATAAAGTCAGCGACCGCTACGAAAGAAAACTGGATACGCTCGATAATCGCCTGAAACGCGAAGAGCGCGAACTACGCCAGGATGAAGATGAGCTTTCTGACCGAAAAATGGAAGAAATGGGTACGCACGCAGAAAACGTGTTAAGCCTTTTTAGCCGCCGTCGCCGACGAATGACAACCTCGCTGACCAAACGCCGCTTGACCCAACAAGCCAAAGCCGATGTGGAAGAATCTATCGAAGCGATTGATGACCTTGAGCGTCAGATTCGTGAGCTTGAAGCTGATTTCAAAGTAAAAATAGATGAAATTAGTGAGCGTTGGGGCAATGTGGTTAACGAAACCAGCGAAGTAAGCCTGAAGCCCACAAAAACAAATATCTTCGTAGACGATTTTGGTGTGGCGTGGATGCCTTATTATTTAGTTGAAGTTGGTGATGGGAGAGTGGAAGTTCCGGCTTTTGGGTAGGGTTTTGATGAGTGATAATGATGAGTGAAAAGTGAGATAAAGCTCGCTTTTCACTCATCACTTTTTTAATAAAGCGGGCAATAAATTAATTCATCCTGCATCTCGTGAAGTAATGTGTTATTTCTCCCGAAGACACCATTTTTTGTCATTCGCTGCCAAAGGGCGCAAAAGATCGGGCGTAAGGCGGGGTTTTTTTCTGCAGCTAGAATTGTTAGCTCTTGAGCATCCTCATAGCGTCTTAAGCGGGCGTAGGCTTCAACAAAGGGAAGGTATTCTGCTGCATCTGCTGGGGCGTAGGGGATATTGAAAGCTTTATCTCCTAACTTCGCGATTTTCTCCCAATCTTCATCTTGGCGGGCAAGATCGGCTTTCTCAAAATAATAGCACCAATTTCGCTCCGGCTCTGCGCCAAAAAGCCATTCGGGTGGGTTGAAATCATCGTTGTTTTTCGAAATTAATTCACGCGGATTTGAAAGCGATAAAGCAGGTTCCAGCACGCGCGGCAAAGTCAGGCTGCCCATCTCTACATTTTCTACATCGCGAGGGGCGACTAAAATGTCGGCGTCATAAAGAGGGTCTAAAATTCGCAGGCAGGAGGGGGGCGAGAAGTGCAAAAGCAAAACCTGATCTGTATTGCCTTCAAATGTTGCTGCAAAATGATCTTTGAAAACAGGTTCCCCACCTTTTATAGATGGCAAATCTCCACCCAAACGCGCAGAAAGATAAAAATATTCATAATCAAGCTCATTGCTCGTTTGCTCAGGCTTATAGGCCCAGTTAACAAGAAAAGCGAAAGCTTCATCGTCGTTATGCGGGAAAACGCCATCATCCTCAGCCAAGATCAATGTTCCTGGCGCAATGTCGGGCGCGCGCCAGAAAAGCTGCTGGGCAAAAAGTCGCTGCAAACGCCATTCGCGGCGGTAAATATCGCCGTTATAAATATGAGTCGTGATCGCCAAAGAGATCAATAAAGCGGCAAGCGTGAAGCGTTGCGTCTTGTTTTTGATGAGCGAGAAAAGCCACGCCAAAAGCATGCTCACGCCCATCATGAAAGGAAATGTGAAACGATCTTCGGGAAAAGTCAACTCAACAGGGAAATTAACCGCATAAAAGGGGATGCCTGCGGCAAGGATTAGCGCGATGGAGAGCAACGGCCACGCCCAATCATTTTTCCGTGTGGAGACTTGATCGGTTTCGCTCTTGAAAAGATGCTTGAAAAGGCTTGCGAGAAGAAATGTCCCGGCGAGAAGAATGGCTCCCATAACGAGAGCAAGCCGAGGGCTGAGTCCGCTTTCGGGAGAGAATGGTTGGACGAAAACCTTCATCCACGCCCCGATGCTGACGAGCGGAAGTGCATCCCAGAGCTGAGTCCAAATCCCCTTGATAGAAAGGTTGACCTGATCTTGAGCGGCGTAGATGGTGTCTTTATATAAAAAGAAGCGCCAATAAAGATAAGCCGCGATGGCAATTAGATAAGGGGCGTAAAAAGCGAGTGTTTTTTGGAGGCGTTCTTTGAGATCAGGGAAGGTTGTTGTGAGGGCTATCCAAATAAAGAGGACACGAAGGAGTTCCAAGCCAAAGAAGTATTCTGCGCCCAGCGGCACAAAAACGCTCAAAAGAACAGAGATGACGATTTTCAGGCTGCGTAGACGTGAGTTTTGCACTGCTTGCAGCATCAGCGTTAAGGAAAGAAAAAAAAGTGCAAGTAGCGTCCATGCATAATGGTAAGTGACTGCGAGAGGTTGCTGGGTGAAGCCGGGATAGAGTAGAAAGAAAAAAGCGGCGAGCGTATTTTGTGCTTTTTTCTCAGGGAAGAGGGTTTTGAGTAATTGCCAGAGTGCAAGGCTTGCTAAATAACGGATGAAAATTGCATAAAATTGCCATGCGGCAGGTTTTGTACCCAAAAAAAGCGTTAGTACACCTTCCCAATAGCCGCGAATGGGACGTGTCGCGTTGAAAATATTGATCAGCCCCTCTGCGCCAAGATGGTCGCGCGCCCAGGCAAAGGCCCAATCATCCCAATAGTAGCCTTGTTGAGTTGCAAAGAAAGCAAAGGCTATAAGAGCGGTAAAGAAAAGCGTAAGGTGTGTAGCGTATTTTTGGAGATAGTTTTTTAGTGTTTGCATATATTGGGCTAAACCTTGAACTTAAGAACTGTGTCAATAACTTCTTCTTGCTGACTGGAACTCAGCCCACAGGAAAAAGGCAAGCGGACGAGTCTGTTACTGACGCTTTCTGTAATGGGGAAGTCTCCAATTTTTCCGCCAAAGCGAGTACCCATATCAGATAGGTGGAGAGGTAGGTAGTGAAAAACACTGTGGATTTCATGTTCACGCAAAAAGGCAATAAATTTTTGACGTGATACAAGGTCGGGCAAGAGCATATAAAACATATGATAGGCTTGTTCTGTATGGTCGGGCACAGTTGGGAGTTGAATATCTTGTTTTTCTGCCCAATCTTTAAACGCAAAATAGTAAGTACTCCAGAGATTTTTGCGATAGCTCTGTATTTTTTCTCGATCTTCGAGTTGCGCTAAAAGTACGCCTGCCAAAATATCTGAGGGGAGATAGGATGAGCCAATATCTACCCATGTATATTTATCCACTTGTCCGCGGAAGAAGCGCGAGCGATTTGTCCCTTTTTCACGGATGATCTCAGCGCGTTCAACCAGTTCGGGGTCGTTAATTAAAAGCGCACCACCTTCACCACAGGAGAAATTTTTCGTTTCATGGAAAGATTGAGCCGCCATACTGCCAAAAGTGCCCAAATATTTACCTTTGTATTTGCCAAAAAGCGCATGGGCATTATCTTCGAGTACAGGGATTTGATGATGCTGCGCGATTTCCATAATTCTGTCCATTTCACAGCCTATGCCGGCATAGTGGACAGGGACAATCGCTCTTGTTTTTGGTGTGATTGCTTCTTCGAGCTTGGATTCGTCGAGATTAAGCGTGTCCGGACGTACGTCTACAAAAACAGGATGTGCACCGCGTAAGACAAAGGCATTTACAGTTGAAACAAAAGTAAAATCGGGGATAATAACTTCGTCGCCTTCCTGAATATTCAAGAGAATAGCCATCATTTCGAGAGCATGGGTACAAGAAGTGGTCAGCAAAGCTTTAGGAACGCCTAGACTCTTTTCGAGAAGACTATGGGCTTTTTTGGTGAAGGGTCCATCACCAGAAAGATGTCCGCTTTGCAGGGCGGTTTTTATATATTCTTCTTCTTTTCCGACAGGAATTGGGTTATTAAAAGGAATTTTCATTATTCTTCATTAAACCATTTGTGAAAAGTGTATAGCGAATGATAAAGCTTCATTCCTAAACTTGTCCATAAATTTTGGGATGCCAAGTTTGTAATTTGCGTGGAAATTATAAAATCTTTTGCGCCTTCTTCTTGTGACCAATGAAAAGCGGCACGCATTAAATCTTTTCCGATACCTTGCCCTTGTGCTTCCGGCGAAACAGCCAAAAGCGGACCTTCTACCTGATCTCGATCGTTTTTGCGTAGACTTAAAAAACCGATTGCTTTTCCCTCACTTTTAGCGATTAATACTTCATCGGCGATTTCTTTTCGGCAAGAGCGAGATGCCCAATCAAGATATGCTTCGTGGCTTTTTTCTCTGCCAAGGCGAGGGTCAGCGTGGTAGTGACTTGAATATCCTGAGAATGCAGTTTTTGTGATTTCTAAGAGACTACTTTCATCTTCTTGACGAGCGGGGGAGATATTTGTCTTTTTGGGCAGAGTATCTTCATCTGAAACGGTATAGCGAAAATAGAGCAGGGTGTCCATCAGTGAAAAGTTTTCTTTTTCTAAAGCATGAACCAAATCTATTTGAATGGTTTCGCAGCGTAAAATCAATAAATTGACTTTTTCTCTAGCGCAAAAGTCGTTAATCAAAGATAGATCTGCTCTTTTTTCTGCGAACGCGCGCGCTGTGCGGAAGCCAAAACGTTTTTCTTCTATGGAGGATAAAGAAAATGATGTTTTAAGCATTATTTATTCTTTTTCAGTTGAAAAGCCAATTTCTTCCCGAACAAGGCTTTGGGGTTTGCCCATTAGACGGAAATACATCCGGGATAAGTATTCGCCAAAGATGCCGATAGCAAAAAGCTGGGCACCGGAAAATATCGAAATAATGGAAGCAAGAAAGGGAAAGCCCGGTACGGGGCTTCCTTGTAAAAGGTAGCGGATGATGACATAGAGAAAAACACCGAGGCCGAAAAGCGTTAATCCAAATCCTAGCCAACTTGCTAATTGTAAAGGCAGGGTGCTAAAGCCCGTCATTAGGTTGAAAGTATGTGTGATCAGTTTTCGGAAAGTGTACGTTGAATGTCCCTCTGCTCGAGGGGCGTGGTCAACCGAAACATATCCAAAATTTGTTGTCCCCCATGTGAGCAAAACGTCTACAGAGACAAAGGAGCTGCTGTAGTCAGCAAAGCCTTCGCGTAACCTTGTTTTAAAAACGCGAAAGGCGCCGCTTTTTTCTATACCTGCAACGCCCAGCGCAATATTGAGTAGCCGTTTTGTAAAGCGCGAAGAAAAATTGCGCCATGCAAGATGCGTTTCTTTTTCGGGTACGCCATAAACAACATCGTAGCCTTTTTTTAATTCAGTTAATAGCTTGTGGATTTCTTCAGGGGGGTGTTGAAGATCGTCGTCCATCGTGACGATCTTGTCAAAATTTGCGGTTCTAATGCCGCGCAAAAGAGCGTTGTGCTGCCCGTAATTTCGTGATAAATGAATGCCCCGCAACCAATGATATTCCTTTTGCAAAGTCAGCACTTGTTGCCAGCTATTATCCGGGCTGCCATCCACTACAAAGATGACTTCGTAGTTTTTTTCTAATCTCTCCAGTGACTTTGCCAAACGTTCAACTAGAGATGGGATGATTTTTTCGCTCTTATAAATGGGGATAATAACTGAAAGCCCCTGTTTTTCCGGGATAAAATTCCGTGTCACAACGTGACCCCATGCTTGCTTGCCAATAATTGGCTTGTTCGGAACATTTCGGCATCTCTTTGCTCATCGCTCCAGCCGAGTGTTTCGGCAAGAATATCTGCTAGCTCTACGAGGAGTGGTGCTGTTAACAATCCGAGTTTTGCAATATGGGTGCGGCGTAAAAGAAGATCGTCCAAATGTACAACTTTTTCTTTTTGTACTAGGAAAACAATTTCGCCTTGGCAGTAAGAGGGTAAAGAATCTAATGCTTTATTGCTACTGTCTCCGATAAAAATGGCCATCTCTTCAACGCGCGTTCCGTAGCGTTGATAAAGTTCTTCGAGTCTTTCGAGTGGGAGATTGGTCCACGCAGCAATACCCTGTAGTTTTTCTTTGCGGTCTTCTTCTCGACGTTCGTAGTTTTTTCCGCCGCCAATTTGCAGGTCGCGGGTGGATGTTTTTCTTTCCATATTTAAATAGGCAAGAGATTTATCGGTTACTTGCTCTGCAAAGGCACGGAAAGAAGTCCATTTTCCGCCAACAAGCGAATAGATGGGGTAGTTTTGTCCTGTCCAGACCCCGCTGAGCACCTGAATCGTATGGTCGCGGGAGATTTGCCCCGTTGTTTTTGCGCCGCTATATTCGAGGGGGCGCACGCCGGAAAAACGGAAGACGATTTGATCTCGTGTTATCAGAATGTCGGGAAAGACCGTTTTTATCATTTCGAGGAAATAGTCTACTTCTTTTTCTGTGCAAAGTGCATCGTCGGGATTTTTAATGGGGAGATCAGATGTGCCCACAAGAACTTTGTCGTGGAGTGGGTAGATGAGTACGATGCGTCCATCGTTATTTTCGAAGAAGAATTCGTGGTTGCCAATGGCTGCTCGCAGTTGAGGGTTAGCGAGAACCAAGTGTGAGCCTTTTGTTCCGCCAATGAAACGCGCGTTCAAGCCCAGGGTGGCGTTTGTTTCGTCAATCCACGCACCAGTTGCGTTGATAACGAGACGGGGGCGTACATCTAAAAGCTCTCCTGTTAGCTCATCCTTTAATGTGACGAAATTCAATTTTCCGCCAGACAAACTGAAATAATTAAGAGCATGTGCATTTTCTTTTTCTTCTTCAGTGTCGACAAGCATTTCTGTCGCGAGGCGTTCCGGTTCGGTTATTGCACCATCGTAATAGGTTGCGGTATAGCGGACAGAAGGGTTAAGAAGCCCCCAACGTACTAAGGAGTTTTTGCCTGATCGGACTTTGTGTTTGGGTACTGTTTTTTGTTTTCGTGTAAAGGCATCATAGAGCATTAGCCCGATTTTTATTACAAGCGCGCCACGTTCGGATGGACGGTCGAGAATATTAAAGAATTTGAGCGGGGCATTAAGCAAGCCTGAGAAGGTTTTGAAAATGGGAATGGTGGTTGGCAGGGGTTTTACGATATGGGGAGCGTTTAAAAGCATGCGGTTTCGTTCTTGAACTGCTTCGCGGACAAGGCGAAATTCACCATTTTCGAGATAGCGGATGCCCCCGTGAGCCATATGAGACGATGCTGCGGTAGCTCCAGATGCAAAATCGGCACGGTCAACAAGAAGAACTCTTGCCTCATTAAGAGCAAGGTCTCGGAAGGTTGCAATACCATTAACTCCTGCGCCAACAATGAGAACATCGAGGTCGGGTGTTTTTTTGAGCTTTTCAATGATTTGGGTACGATTCATGTTTTTCTTCCTCAATGATATAAAGAATATAGCAGAATTGTACCGTATCCTGCGCTTATTGCGTGAAAAAAGCTTGTTGTTTTTTGAGTGATTATACTAATTGCGAAATAGGTTCTGGGTGATATAATGCGGCAGGTAAAAAAACTATGAAAACAAAACACTTATTTCTTTTTAGCTTGCCTGTACTTTTTGTGCTGTTGCTGATGCTTTCTTTTTCTGCAGAGGCTTCCTCTTCTCCACAAATTGGGCAATTTCAAACCCCAACGGCTGGTCCTGATGGACGTATTATTTATACCGTGCGTGATGGAGATAGTTGTCAGCGCATTGCTTTGCTTCATAATGTTGATTTAAACCAGTTGCGTTCTCTTAATCCTGAATTGGATGAAAATTGCACGGTTATTCTTGGTCAAAAATTGATGATCGGTGTGGGTGGGCCTGCTAGTGAACCAACGCTTACTCCTGGCCCTTCTCCTACGCCAACAGAAGTTTTGCCTACCCCAACTCCCTTTGGAGGAACAACAGAAGTTTGCGTGCTTTTATTTGAAGATACTAATGGAAATGCGCTTCGTGAAGAAACAGAGTTAGGCTTAGCAGGAGGCGCGATCAGTGTTACAAATTCTTTGGGCGGTTATTCTCAAACACGTAATTCTATTAGCGAAATTGATCTGGAGACGGAAGAGCCAGCTTATATATGTTTTGGGGAAATTCCTGATGGTCTTGATCAGTTGCCTGACAGTGAAAAGCTTCCTGAAGGGAAATATACTGTTAGCGCGGCGATCCCTGATGGCTATAACCCGACAATTGATCTTAGCTATTCGATTGAAGTCAAGGCCGGGGATCGTGCTTTTGTTGCTTTTGGGGCGCAATCTCAAGCTTCTACACTTGATGATCCCACAGCGGATGAAGGTGGCGGTCAATCAGCGTTGTTAGGTATTGTTGGGGCTGTTTTGTTGCTCGGTGGGGCGGGCTTAGGCTGGTATGCGATGAGGATGGGAAAGTCTTCATCAAAGGTTAAGTATCAGTAAAGAGAGAAAGAAAAAAATAAAAATATGACGTTTCATAAACAAAAAGCGGATATGTCTCAAATAAGACATATCCGCTTTTATGATCAAAATATTTTTTGCTATGCTTCTTTTTCTAGTTGAGCAAGCTTTTTCATCAAGCGACCTTTACGGCGAGAAGCATTTTTTCTATGAATAACGCTTTTTTGAGCAGCCTTATCAAGGCGACTTACGGCTTCCATAGTGGCTTCGCGAGCTTCTTCGAGATTTCCACTTTCTAGTGCGAGACGAGCATTTTTTACTGCAATACGAGTTGAACCGTGATAAACACGGTTGCGCAAGCGACGTTTTTCGTTTTGACGATTGCGTTTGATTTGAGATTTAAGATTTGCCACAGAACTTCCTCCGAAATAAACTTTCAATAGACAAGCCAGTATTCTACTTGATGGACTTCGTTTTGTCCAGCAAATTTAGGGTGCTGCGAGAATAATCGTAAAGTAGCCGCCTAGAGAACTGTCTTTGGAATAAGCATAGCCGATTCCGACTTCTGTAGCGTTGGGGTTGAGTAATGTTGTACCGCCCATCCAAGCGTCGAAGGCTGCTTGCCCGTCGCCGCCATATTCTGGAGGTTGAGCATGGATTTCTTGTAAAACCAGAGAAGCGACATAGCCATGCGTAGAAACGCGTTCTTCAGGTGAAGAGTCATCAGAACCTGTTTCGTTTAGGAAGCTGTTACAGGCCATATCCGCTGTATGAACAATAGCAGCAGTACTAAGCTGTGCATTTTCCGTTAACGGTGTTAGCCCTTGCGTAACACGCTCTGTGTTTAGCAATTCAAATATTTGGGCGATATAGTCTGTGTTTTCATCGTAGTCACAGGCAGCGGCAATGGGTGTTGGGGTGCTCTCTCCGCTTTCTTGTGTAGATTCAGCTGCCGGAGTTGCAGTTGCGTCTGCCGGAGCAGTTGGCGGTAAACGAGTGGGTTCGGGAGTAACCAAGTTTGCGGGGATAATTAATATTTGCCCGACCTGAATGGAGTTAGCATTTTCTAATTCGTTTGCTTCGATGATTGCGTCTTCTGTACTGCGGAATTTGATGGCGATCGCAGCGATTGAGTCGCCTGGGCGAACAGTGTAGTTTAGTTCAGTTCCTTTTGCCAGATCGAAGGGGACTGGTGTTGGTGTTGGGAGTTTCATACCAGGGTTTGGAATCAGTATTTCTTCGCCAACAAAGACAAAACCACGCTCTTCAACTACTGGGTTTAGGGCGAGAAGCAAGAGAATGCCATTCTCTTCGTTTAGGGCAAATTTATCTGCTATAGACGCCAGAGATTCCCCTTCTTCTATGATGTAGGAAAAAGGTGCCGATGGGGTTGGGGTAAGTGTTTGGGTGGGCGTAGGGGTAAGCGTTGAGGTCGCAGTAGGTGATGGTGTAATGGTAGTAGTTGCGGTTAAGGTCGGTGTCGGGGTTTCTGTCGCGAAGAAAGCGATTTGGGGTTTATTATCCCCGGTAAAAAGCACGACAAGGACGATGATTCCGATTATGATGAGCAGAGCTGCGATACCCCAAATAAGGACTGGGCCACGCTGCTGGCGTTTGCGATATGAGTCGATTGTGTTGCTGGCAGAGCCTGAGTTTTTATTCATGTTTTTTCCTTTCCTGCAATAATGGAGTGGAATAAGCTTTTTTTATGATGTCCATCCCGTGCAGTATATTTTCATTCTACCTGAACTTAAGTCTTTAAGCGAGTGATGAAATATGCGCTTCTTTTAAAAAAGTTCTTGACCTTTTGCTTGTGGTTATGATATAAAACCGACTAAGTTAATAAGTTAAAGATGATGAAGAGAAGGAGTAAACGCCGGAGTTGTGTTTTAGAGAGCGAGTGATGGTGGAAATCTCGCACACAGGCTGGTGTTGAATGGGTCTCGGAATTGCAAGGTGAACGCTGTCTGCTCTTCTTCGAAGAGTTGGCAGTTAGTAGTTGCGCCGGAGTAGCCACCGTTATCAGGGCAAAGTAGTTGACGCAGTGCAAATCTGCAAGGCTACGAAAAGTGAAGCTGGCTTTAGGGCTTATTGAATTTTCCTGTTGCATCACAACAGGATTTTTTGTTTAAGTATTGGGCATAATTTATGAAAGTTAGCTTAAACAGGGTGGCACCGCGGAAGCCTTCTCTCGTCCCTGAGATGAGAGGAGGCTTTTAATTTTCCCAAAAAAGGAGATGCGGTGTATGAAAAGAAATCAGTAGGCAGTGTTTAGTAAACAGTATTCAGTAGACAGTATTAAACTAAAAAAACAACTAAAAAGGAGCACGATCATCACTACGGAACTAAAGGGAAATTTTGGCGATTTTGGCGGAACTTATTTGCCTGAGTTTTTGGCAGAGATCTTAGGAGAACTTGCTGCGAAATACGATGAATTGAAGGTCACAAAAGAGTTTCAGGATGAGCTTAAAGACCTGTATAAAAATTATGCTGGTCGTCCCAGTTTGCTTTATTATGCAGAGCGTCTAACCAAAGAACTTGGCGGAGCAAAGATCTATCTCAAACGTGAAGATTTAAATCATACGGGCGCACACAAGATCAATAATGTTGTTGGGCAGGGGTTGGTCGCAAAAGCGCTCGGTAAAAAGAAGCTTATTGCCGAAACTGGCGCAGGGCAGCATGGTGTCGCGACCGCGACCATTGCCGCATATTTAAATCTTGAATGTGATATTTATATGGGCGCGCGTGATATGGACGCGCAAAAACCAAATGTCTATCGTATCAAAGCGCTTGGTGCAAATGTTGTTCCTGTCACCGCTGGGCAAGGCACACTTAAAGACGCCGTTGATGTTGCTCTTGGCGCATACGCACAAGACCACGCAGATTCTTATTATTTGCTCGGCTCCGCGGTTGGCCCGCATCCTTACCCCGCAATGGTGCGCGATTTCCAACAAGTCATCAGCGAAGAAATCAAGGCCCAAATTCAGGAGCTTGAAGGGAGACAACCTACGGCCGTTATCGCTTGTGCTGGTGGCGGCAGTAATGCTCTTGGCGCATTTACCGCTTTTATTCCAGATGAAAGTGTTGAGTTGGTTGCAGTTGAGCCAGCTGGGAAAGGTGCAGAGACAGATCGGCATGGACTCGCTCTCGGCAAAGGCTCCCCCGATGTAATTCATGGCTTTAAAACCTACGTCATGCACGACGAAAATGGTGAGATCGCCGAATCTTATAGCGCAGCATCTGGTTTGGACTATCCGGGTATTAGCCCCATTTTAAGTATGCTCAAAGAAAACGGTCGTCTGACTCTTGGCGGCGCAACCGACAAGGAAGCCGTAGACGCTTTTATTGCGCTCTCTCACTTTGAAGGGATTATTCCCGCCCTCGAATCCTCCCACGCCGTCGCCTATCTTTTCCAGGATCACGGAAAATATAGCAATCCGGATGATATTGTCGTCGTCAACCTTTCTGGACGTGGCGATAAGGATGTAGAAAACGTCTTCGAAAATCTGATATAAATCTCGGCTCGCTCACGATTTGGGCTTGCTTCCGTTAAAAAAACAAGACCTGACAGGTTTCTGAAACCTGTCAGGTCTTTATCTTATGGGTAAATCAAATCCGTTTAACCCGTCAACTTCTCCAAGCGATCAATATACTCGCTCATCACAGCAAAAGTCTCTTCAACGGGGTCAGGTTTAGTTAGATCAACGCCCGCCATTTTTAGTGCATCCAGTGGATACATAGAAGAGCCCGCTTTCAGGAATTTCATATAATCTTTAACAGCATCGGGTACACCATCCAATACACGGCGGGAGAGTGCATGTGCGCCCGAAATGCCCGTTGCGTATTGATAAACGTAATAATCCGAGAATAGATGCCCAAAAGTAGACCAGATCATCCCGACGCGCTCGCGGTCTATTTTTACGCTTTCGCCATAGCCTTCGGCAAAAAGCTCTGCCATAAGCGTCATCATTGATTCTGCTGTTAGTGGCTCGCCTTTTTCGGCGCGTTCGTGCGTTTCGAGTTCAAAACGCGCTAAAGTGGGCATAATAAAGAAATAGCGCAGGAAATTCGACATCGCTTCTTCGATGATCGCAATCTGGAAATTTTTATCGGGATTACTCTTCAGCAAATGCCCGCGGACCAAAGCCTGCTGGAAATTCGATGCGACTTCAGCGACAAAAAGCGAATATTCGCTATAGGCCAAAGGCTGGTTTTGCCAAGTTAGATAAGAGTGCATCGAGTGTCCCAACTCATGCGCCAGTGTACTTAAACCGAGCATATTGTCGTTGAAACTCATCATAATAAATGGGTGTGTCCCTGGCGCGCCCCAAGAAAAGGCCCCGTTTCGTTTTCCCTGATTGGGATAAACATCTACCCAGCGATCTTCTAGCGCGCCTTTGCGCACTGTTGCGACATATTCTGTGCCCATTGGGGCAAGTCCTTCGCAGATCCAATCTACGGCTTGCTCATAGCTCAGACTTGGGCTATTTTCTGTAAGCGGTGCCCAGAGATCGTAGGGATGCAATGTTTCTACGCCCAAAACTTTACGTCTTATATCAAAATAGCGTTGCCAAAGGGGTAGATTTTTTTTGAAAACATCAATTAAGTTATGGAAAACATCCACATTGATGTCATTCTCGAAAAGGGATGCCGCAAGCGTAGATTGGTGCTTTCGCGCCCGCATTTGGAATACGTTTTGTTTAATAGATGTTGCTAGGTTAGATGCAAGCGTATTTTTATGCTCGAGATATTTGTCGTGATATTGATTCCATGCGGATTTGCGGGCATCACGATCGGGGCCGGTTAATATTTTTTGCATCGTACCCTGTGTGAGGTCAAGAGCGTCCCCATCCGTTGTTTTTACGGGGGGAAATTTGAAATCTGCATTCGCAAGCAGCGATGTTGATGAGCCTGCGCCGCTAAAAGGATCCGCTAACATACCTAAAATTTCTTCCACTTCGGATGAGCGGACATGTGCCTGTTTGCGGAAAAGGTCGTTGACATAATGTTCGTAAGTTGCCAAACGAGATTCGTCCTGCATCCATTGACGCAGAATTTTCTCTCCGATTGCCAGTATTTCTGGCTGAAGGAAAGATGTTGCGGCGATCACCTGCCCGTAAACGCCGCTTGCTTTGCCAGCCATTGCGGCAGCATTTTGATCGGCGGTGTCTACGCTGTAGGCGAAACCGGCGTACATAGTTAGCCGCTCTGCGCGGACGAGAAGATTTTCGACAGCTTCCAGCCCATTGGCTAGAGTTGCGGCGTTTTCGCCCAATTTGCCCTGAAAGGCTTTCACAGAAGGAATATCGACAATGATTTGCTCGGCTTCTGCGCTCCATACTTCAGGGGAGGCGAAAACGCTTTCGGCGTTCCAGGTATATTTTGGGTCAACTTCATTTCGTGCGGGGATTTTAGACATGGGAATCCTTTTTATTGAGTAATTTTATGGCTCAGTATTTATACCGTATTTATTATTGGTGGTGTTCTAGACCGCTACCAGATAAATTTTAGTTGCCAAATTGATCAATGATTTCCTTTTTTATCAACTTTAGTTAAAGGAAGGATAGCAATGTGTAATCCAGTCCGCAGGAAATCCTGCGAGAAAGTTTATTCCTGCCCAAAATAATAGTGTTCCAGCAGCAATGCCACTTGCTATAAGCCTCCAATTTTCAAAGCTATTGTAGGCTTTTTCGTCTTTTATTAATAGTCGCATCATTTGACGTGGAAATACGATAAAGCAAAATCCTATTATTGAAATAGTACCTCCAAACAAAAAGTCTCCAGTAGAATCTAGGCATTTTTCTTGCCAAGCTAATTCCCAAGTCGAAGCTGGCTTAGATGCTAAGCTAAGGCTAGAGTATGCGCCTAAGGCAAAAGCTAAAAAGAAAAGTAGCCCAATAATCCATTTTATTAGCTTTACTGTTTTTTTATTCATTCTCATCCTTTTAAGGTCTGTTTTCAGCATCCGTTCTGTAAGTGCGGTTGATCGTTACCACCCTTTATACCAAACCAACTTATAAATCTTCACTGCTTTCTTTTATGTTGTCAGAATGTAGTTGAGAATTCATGAACAATATGTAATCCAAGGCCCAAGCATGCTTGAGAGTATATCGATTCCAAACCAAGTTATTGGTGTCCCGATAATTAAGCCGCCCGCTATGAAACCCCGGATACTGTGATTATCAGAATTATCTTCACCTTTGCCCAATACTCTCATCGTTTTTCGGGGGAAGACAATAAAAGAAAGGCCAGCTACTAGGAAGCCGCTTCCAAATAAAACCCCTCCAGCCAAACCAGCCCAATCATGACACCATATTTGCCTGTAATCTTCAACGGGGTCAGCAAGCGCTTTATAAAGATTAGAAGCAAGGCCAAGAATAAATAATAAAACAAAAAATAAAATAAAGAATATTTTGATTTTTCGTCTTATTTGTTTAGTCATTTCATTGGTCATCTTTTATCCTTATCTTTGCTTTTCATTGCCCAAAAAATCTCCACTCTATATAGTCCCATGGTCGTGCCAAGAATTATTGCAAGAGCAAGCCAGATATATGGTATCTGTGGATACCACACTTGTCTAAATAAAACAAAAAATACGGATGTTGCTAAGACATCACGAATACGATTAGAAGCGATTTGATGTTTTTCCAGAAATGAACCAAAAGCAATTCCAGGTATAGCAAATAAAATGCCTATCCCAATCGACGTGAGCATGAAAAGTATCATTGAGTCCAAGTATCCCTCCTTTTTGCGTTACCGCTCTTTATACCCAATCAATTTATAAATCTTCACCGCTTCTTTCTTCCCTTTGACCAGTCTCGATTCGATAAATTCGGTTTCCATCTCATCTTTGATGGCTTCGTTGGTGCTTTCGCTGATGATCATCGACCAGCCGTAGCCTTTACTTAAATCTTGCAGGCGGGCGGCGAGATTGGCGTTATCGCCGATGATGGTGTAATTAACGCGTTCTTCGGAGCCGAGCAGACCGACAAAAACATCGCCGCTGTTTAGGCCGATGCCGATGTCGAAGATGAAATCCGGGGGCAGGACGCCTGCTTCTTCCCACTGAGTTGTTAATTTAACGAGAGCAAGCCGCATATCCAGAGCGGCTCGCGCGGCGCGTAGGGCATGGTCTTCGTAGCGCACGGGTTCTCCAAAAAAGGCAACAATTGCATCGCCTTCATATTTATCCACTGTGCCGCCATATTTGTGAACGACCTTTGTCATCACATCTAAATAGGGGTTAAGCAGGGAAACAACGCCATCGGGCGTGAGTTGCTCCGAGAGGGTCGTAAAGCCGCGAATATCCGAAAAAAGGATGGTGATATTGCTGCGTTTATTGAGCGAGTTGATGTCTTGCGTAGAGATCAGTTGCTCGACCATTTCGGGCGAAATAAAACGTGAAAAAAGGTTACGAATGCGCCGTTTTTCTACATCTTGAGAAAGAGCCTCTTCTAAAGTGGGGATAATCACGCCGAGAAAAAGCATCGCTTCTGGCGCCATAAAAGGCAAATAAAGCCCAAACTGGCTGAAAACCAGAAAATAAATAAGCCCATAAGAGAGAATACCGGCAAGCATTAAGCCAATTGCAAAACCCGGGCGCGAAGTACGGATAATAAGATGGGAGAGATAGGCAGCGAGCAAAATAAAGAGAAGATTGACCCACGGCGGCGCGATGCGCAGATAATTTTGATTGAGCAGCGAATCGACCGTGCTAGCAATAATCTCTACCCCCGATGTAGGAGTCCGGCTGGAAAATGGCGTGGGGTACACATCCTGCAAAGTGAGCGATGTTGCCCCGATCAGCACGATCTTATCTTTGAAGTTTTCCGCAGGGTAGTCGCCCAAGACCACTTGTGCCGCCGAATAAATAGGGTAAGTCTCTGCGGGGCCACGAAAGTTGACGAGGATACGCGATTTTCTTAAGGGAACTTCGTCTTCACCTAAATTAAGGCTTATAGTGGAGAATTGGCTGATCGGCGGCGCATTTTGAGCGAGCCGTGCAGTTTCAAGTGCCCAATTAAAAAAATATGCTTGAGAGAATTTGTCATATTTATAAGCCATAATGCTACGGGCTGTTGCATCATCATCCAGATGAATTTCAGTGATCCCTAAAGCGTCAAAGCTATCTTTATACTCAGGGCGCGGCACTTTGAGTGTATCTACGCCCTGATGGTCTTCGAGCGGTTGGGCCAAACTAATAGAAAGCGGTGTTTCAGAAAATGCCTCTGCCAAAGCTTGGTCGCCTTCGGGGTCTTCTTCGAAGAGAAAAACATCTAGGCCAATTACTTCTGCGCCTGCATCATTGAGATAATTAACGATCTCTGCCATATACGTGCGCGGCCAAGGCCAGGAGAGACCTGTCCAGTTAAAGGAAAAATCATCTATGGCGACGATCACAATTCTCTCGTCTATGGGCTGTATACCACGTAAGCGCATTGCTGTATCTCTGGCGGCATAATCGAGCCTTTCTATGGGCGTGATAGAGGTCGGAAAGAAGAGTGCTGTTGCTTCGGCAATGGTTAAAAATGCCGCGATAATAATGAGCGAAATTGCTTTAATGGGGATTTTTTTCTTTTTCATTTTCAGTCTCTACCAAGTGGGCCATCGCCGCCGAGCGGGCCATCCCCGCCTGTCGGCCCATCGCCTCCGAGCGGGCCGTCTCCCCCAAGAGGACCGTCTCCGCCAAGTGGGCCATCGCCGCCCAAAGGTCCATCTCCTCCGAGAGGGCCGTCCCCGTCTAGGGGAAGACATTCTTCTTCTGGAGGACATAAACCATCACGAAGTGGAGAATCAACTTCAGAGAAAAACTCATCAAAACTTAAAGGCGGCCCGTCTTTTTCGGGGATGAAGTCTTTCCAATTTTTCCAAGGGAGCAGGCCTTCTTCTTCAAGAAAGGGGAAAATATCTTCTGCTTCCGGGGCAAAGAAAAGCCACTCGGCAAAATCTCTTTCGCTCATCTCTTCGGGCAGGGGTAAGGAGAAATTTCCCTCACTTAGCTCGGGTGGATGCAATTCTGCACGCTGTCCATTAGAAAGTTTTACAATGCCGGCCGGGTTTTCCAACTCGCAATGTCCTTCAAGACAAGAAATAACGGCTCCTTGTGTTTCCGGGTTAATTTCTACCATCATATAAGAACCGCGCACGGCTGCTACACCCGATGGCGTTTCAATTTCAACGCTCCCGCCATTGAGCACAACCCAAAGCTGACCTATTTCCAGTTTAATGCGCGTTAGAAGACTTTCTTCCTTTTCTTCGTTGGATAGCAATGTGAAATGAGAGAGTGGTGCCATTCTGATCAATGTGCCTGTTGACAAGTCAACGCGCGTGTAGCCATTTTCGGATGTGCGAATTTCTCCCTTTTCCGCGAGTGTTGTCCCGTTTGTGGCGACAGAAAAATTGCTGTCAACTTCTTCTTTTGTCTCTACATTCCCCTCCACTTCCTGGAGTTCTGCGCTTAGGTCAATGGCAGGCGTTGGTGTAGGAAGAGGAGGCGCTTCTGTTTCTTCTTCGACAATTTCTGTGGACGTTGCTAAAACTTCTGTTGCTACGGGTATTTCTTCATCGCTTTGGCAGGCTGCAAGTAGAAAGAGAAGAATGGAGAGGAGATAGAAGAGTGCCTTTTTCATAGAATTTCCTTTGCTTTTTGGACAAGTTAAGTTTGGACAAAGCGATGTCTTTGCGAGCCCCAACGCTTTTTGGGGAGAAGCAATCTCCCTTCAGGATAGGAGATTGCCGCGTCGCAAAAGCATACTCCTCGCAAAGACATATCGTCCCGTCGTTTTTATGGTTTATCCACTAGGGCGCTGCGCGGACTTGCAAATTGTAGCTAATATAAGTTAAATCTCGTGAATATTTTGAATATAGCCGAAATTGATAAGTTTCATCGCGGAACATGCTAAGGGCATAATCGCTGTCGCCGCATTCTAGCTCGCCCCATTTGTCCAGTTTGATGCCGCCTTGCCATAACTCAACATATAAACTCCCGTTTCCTTCACAACTGAGATCAATCAGTAAATTTACGCGATCATCCGGTGAGTTGGGGTGAAAAGCGATCCAGTCTTCTGCATCACCTTCGGGGGAAGAAAGGTCACTGCTGTAATCAAAAGCGCGCGAATTGGTGGCAGAAAACTCAACAGAAATGGATGGTTCTTCAGCCGAATCGCCATCGTCTGGGGCGGGGAAAAATGTCGGCGCGGCGGTTGCGGCCATCACCGTTTGGGTGCTTTCAGCAATTTCTTCGCCGCTTTCGTCAATCAGCGGTAATTCGTCAAGGATGTCGCTTTTCATATAATTTGCAAAAACCCAGCCTTTATTATCATTGCCTGATACAAATTCGATTTGCAGCCAACTCCCGTCGATATTTTTACCCGTCAACACAACGCCATCTTCGTTATTGAGCAGTCCCAAAACGGCAAAATCTATTCCTGGGCCGATGCGCACATTGATCTGCTGCGTAGTTTGACCATTTGTGTTTTCATCTCCTGCGGATGGGCTGCCGCCCGAGACGACCGGGACATCTGGCTTGCTCTCGGTTAAGATATATTCTGCCGCGCCCCAACCTTCTCCGCTTTCCCCGTTGGGTGAGATGAAGCGAATTTTATACCACTTTTCATTGGCATCTTTCCCGATAATTTCTACTTCGCTGTTGATGCCGAGCATTCCCATCGATTCGCTTGATGTGCTGGGGTTTTCTCGCACGTTAATTTGCGCCGTGACCTTGCCCGAGACCGGCTCCACAGTTGGCTGCGCGGTAGCAGGCAGCGGGGTCGCGCTCGCTCTCGGTGTAAATGTAAGAGGGAGCGTTGCGGTGATGAGGCCCATATCCGGGGCAGAATCATCCGCATCATCCAGTTTTGCAACTTCCATACTGCAAGCAGTGATAAAGCTAATTATTAGGAATAGAAAAAGCAGGGTTGTTGAATTTTTTCTCATAATTTTCTCCTTCTCTATTTTATCGCAGCCTGCTTATTTTGGCATCTGTCGGTGCTCCTAAAATTCTTTCCCACTTTTTTCTCGTTTAATTTATAATCTGCCCTATGAATCTATCAGTGATAATCCCCGTATATAATGAAGTTCAAAATATTCGTGAAATTCTTAAGCGTGTTCAGGCTACAGGTTTGCCTTGGGAAATCCTTATCGTGGACGATGGTTCTACAGATGGGACACGCGATATTTTGAAAGAGTTGGATGGTACAGATAACATCCGCGTTGTTTTGCATGAAAAAAATCAAGGGAAAGGTGCAGCCGTGCGCACAGGCTTTGGCGAAGCCAAAGGTGATGTTTTCCTTATTCAGGATGCAGACCTTGAGTATGACCCCCGAGATTACCCCGCAATTTTGAAGCCTATCGAAGAAGGCATTGCAGATGTAGTCTATGGCTCCCGCTTTTTGGGCGCCCCGCGTCGTTCAACGATGTTTTGGCATATGATCGCCAATAAGTTGCTCACCTTGGCGACTAATATTCTTTATAATAATATTCTGACCGATATGGAAACAGGTTACAAAGTCTTCAAGCGTGAAGTGCTGGATGGAATTACGATCCACTCTAATTCTTTCAACTTTGAGCCGGAATTTACCGCAAAAATTCTCAAGAAAAAAGTACGTATTTTTGAAGTGCCAATTTCTTTCAACCCGCGTGATTATTCTGATGGGAAGAAAATCAAGCTCCATGACGCTTTTGAAGCAGTTTGGGCTTTGCTCAAATATCGCTTTGTAAATTAGCTCTTAGAATAAAAAGTCCCCGCTCCTTTAATGAACTGCCCCCATTAGGCAAGACACAAAAAGAAAGCCCTCCCCTTAGATTATCGAAACAGGCACCTAGTTTGATAAGGTGTCTGTTTCGTTTTTAATTGTATCCTTTCATGGTTGTAGAAAT
>JAAENC010000673.1 GCA_024224815.1 Chloroflexota bacterium | reverse complement strand
ATGTGGCCGGGACCTTATGGTGATTTTGGTTCACGAAAATATTTAATTGCCAGCCTCGATCAAAGTTTGAAGCGAATGGATTTGGATTATGTGGATATTTTTTACCACCACCGTCCTGACCATGAAACTCCATTGGAAGAAACTATGGGTGCACTTCATCAAATTGTACGCAGCGGGAAAGCGCTTTATATCGGTATATCTCCATACCAACCGGATGAAACTAGGCAGGCTGCACAAATTTTGCGTGACCTGGGAACTCCATTGCTAATCCATCAATCCAGATACAGCATGTTCGATCGTTTGATTGAAAATGGGCTTACGGATGTGTGTCGGACGAGGGCATTGGCGCTATTGTTTTTTCTCCACTTGCGTAAGGCTTGCTCACAAACCGCTATCTTTTTGGCATTCCTTCGGATTCGCGTGTTGGCAGTGATGGTAGATTTCTAAAAGAAGCGGATATTACCGAAGCAAAACTCAAAACCATTCGCAAACTGAACAACATTGCATTGCAACGCGGACAAACCCTGGCTCAAATGGCCATTGCCTGGGCGCTGAGAAATCCTGCGGTGACCTCCTCACTCATTGGCGCTAGCAAAGTTAGCCAGATTGAAGATATTGCCGGGGCCTTGAATAATCTTGATTTTAGAGCAGAAGAATTGCAACTGATTGATGGGGTTTCTGGATAAAACTTTCAGCTACCCGGTAAAAACTTTTCGGGAAACCGGCAACGCTATCAGCGATACCATATCATTATAATTATCAGTATTTTTAGCGACAAATAGAAGAAAGTGGAAGAAAAACAAAAACCGCAAGAGAATTTTTAAAAAATCGAAGCCGGTGTAAAATGAATCCGTCCCCAATCACCCAACTGAAAAAAGAAATGCAACAGCGTACATCTGCTGAATTATTGGAGATATGCCTGCGCCTGGCCCGATTTAAGAAGGAAAACAAAGAGTTGCTCACCTATCTGCTTTTTAAAATTCAGAATGAACAGGCTTACATAGATGCGATAAAAGTGGAGATGGATGAGCAGTTTGAAGAGGTCAATCAAAGCCATATCTATTTTGTAAAAAAGAGCATCCGTAAAATTCTGAGGGCCATTAAAAAATTCATCCGCTATTCCGGGCAAAAACAAACAGAGGTTGAATTGCTTTTTCATTTTTGCGGGCGAATGAAACGTTTTGATTCTTTTATGTACAAAGATACTACCCTCAGGAATGTCTATACCAGTCAAATCCAAAAGATTAAGAAAACCATCGGTAGCTTGCACGAAGATTTGCAGTTTGATTACAGGGAAGAGTTGAGGGCGTTGAGTGAAACCGGGTAGCTTACGCCCCCTAAGAACCGTACGTGCCAGTTTCCCGGCATACGGCTCAGGCACTTTTAAGGCTCTCCCTGCGAAGGGAAACCCGGCTGTTGTTATTCGTTTCTTTTACCACAAATGTAGTAAATTGTTTATATTCTTTTGCTAAATCAAATCTCCATTTCTTCTGTT
>JAAENC010000672.1 GCA_024224815.1 Chloroflexota bacterium | reverse complement strand
TTCTTTTAGCCATTTAAAAGGTTCGATATCATTCATTTTGCTTGAGGCCAGTAGCGAGTAGATAATAGCGGCATGCTGGTCCGCATCATGTGATCCCGCGAACAAATAATTTTTTCTTCCGAGTGCTATCGGGCGAATAGTATTTTCAATAGGATTGTTGTCGTTCTGGAAACGACCATCATCAATATACCTGACCAAACGGGGTCAAATCTGAAGTGTATAGGCAATGGGTTTGCCAAATACACTTTGTGGAAGCACTTTGTAGATTTCTTCTTTATACTAGGCTTCCATTTCCGTTAACATCTCAAGGGATTCTTCATGGCGCAAACACCAGGTTTCTTCCGGATTTAATCCCAGAATACTGCCCTTACGTTCGATAGTGTATAGCTTCTGGAACTGTCGCAATGCTATTTCAGCCCTTTTCGGATCGTTGTCTTTGGCTTTTTCAAAGTATCGCAGGGCTTGGGCCATGCATGCCAGAAGTGTAATATTTGGCTGTTTTCCAAAATGGGAAAGATCGGGGCTCAACTTATAGCGCAGGATCGTCTTGATGTCCAGCAAGAGCATCTTGAAGA
>JAAENC010000671.1 GCA_024224815.1 Chloroflexota bacterium | reverse complement strand
TAATTTGTAAATCACATCACAAGTACATTTTGGTGTGAAAAACACTGTTTACGTTATGATTTTCTTTATAACAGACAAGTTTCAACCTAGCGTCTGCATTTTTTGCTATTTTTCGTAAAATTATATTATTACCATATATTTGGTTAAACATGTTTTTACGGGCGTATTGTCGAATGTATTATTTATATCATATAACGATATTTTAGATGTTTTTAGATGTTTTTATATTGTCAATGTCGGTGTGGATATGCATCGAATTTTCGTTTATGAAAGTTCTTGTGGTTTGACACTTTAATGTTCTTCAACACATGTTACACATCTCATACTCAGGTAATTACTGTTTTAAGTCAATATTTTGGCACCATTTATTTCATAATCGCATGAAAATGGTATAAATGTATTTCACTTATTTATGACTATCACACTTGATTGAAAACAATCCAACACACAATACATGTAAATAACATTATTTCTGATTAATGAGTATATTTTCAAAATGTCAACTTTGTATACATCTACATCAAATGACACATTATTTTTCATCGACGCATCTCATAAATATGCTGTTTAAATCAATATTTTGGACAATATTTTTGCCATAATCGCATGAAAATGGTATAAGTGTATTTCACTTATTTATGACTATCACACTTGAATTAAAACAAACGAATACACATAACAAGTACATTTTCGTGTAAAAAACACTGTTTACGTTATGATTTTTTTTATAACAGAGTAGTTTCAACAGTATGAGTGTTTTGGGCAAATTTAAAACCTAGCATCTGCATTTTTTGCTATTTTGGGTAAAGTTCATACGTTACATCGGGTGTTTTTTCTATGTAATCATATTTATGCTGTGGTACTTGCTAAATTTTACTGCAAATACCTAGTTTATGAATTTGTAAACCAGATAACAGTTTTTTTCAAACCTAGCATCTGCATTTTTTTGCTATTTTGCGTAAAATTATCAGTATATTGCCAAGCAACATACCCACCCCTTATTTGAGATTTTTTTTTTTTTTTGTTTCTTAAAAATGTGTAAAAACATCAAAAATGCATTCGCCGAGAACCGCGAAAAAAATTTAAAAAAAATCAAAATACCATGCAACATACCCACCCCTTGGAATTTGGTCAAAATCTCCGAAGGGGGAGGGGGGGGGTATGTTGCTTGGCAATATACTGATATTATTGCCATATATTTGGTTAAACAAGTTTCTTGGGGCCAAATTGTCGAATGTATTATTTATATCATATAATATTTTAGATGTTTTTACATGTTTTTATATTGTCAATGTCGGTGTGGATATGCATCCAATTTTCGTTTATGAATGTTCTTGTGGTTTGACACATTAATTTTCATCGACCCGTCTCATACTCTGGTAATTACTGGTTTAAATCAATATTTTGGCACCGTTTATTTCATATTCGCATGAAAGTGGTATAAATGTATTTCACTTATTTATGACTATCACACTTGATTGAAAACAATCCAACACACAATACATGTAAATAACATTATTTCTGATTAATGAGTATATTTTACAAATGTCAACTTTGTATACATCTACATGAAACGTCACATTATTTTTCATCGACACATAAAAATGGTATAAATGTATTTCACTTATTTATGACTATCACACTTGAATTAAAACAAACGAATACACATAACAAGTACATTTTCGTGTGAAAAACACTGTTTACGTTATGATTTTCTTTATAATAGAGTAGTTTCAACCGTATGAGTGTTTTGGGTAAATTTCAAACCTAGCATCTGCATTTTTTGCTATTTTGTGTAAAATTCGTATGTTACGTCAGTTTTTTTTTCTATTTTCGGTAATAATAATTATGCTGTGGTACTTGTTAAATTTTACTGCAAATATCTAGTTTATGAATGTGTAAATCACATCACAAATACATTTTC
>JAAENC010000670.1 GCA_024224815.1 Chloroflexota bacterium | reverse complement strand
ATTTTCTCTTCTACGGTTATAGTCGATAATAGGGATGGAACCCTTTGCGCGGATGTACTCATAATTTTTGGTGATGTCGTACTTGGCATCGGCAATGTCTATGTTGACCCGGTCCGTCGTGGCGCAATGATGACTGTCTATTTGGTCGTCATTGGTGATGATCTGGCTGCCCTCGTCGGCATTGCCGGCGATGTTGGTCACAGCAACCGGCAGCTCAATTTTCAAATGAAGTTCCACCGATGTGGTTAAGACCAGGTTATAGCCGAAGATTTTTTGTTTTTTATTTGGGTTTTGCGGATCCCTCCTGACTCCGATTTTGGCATCGGTGTCTTTTGGCAGCTTTGGACAGGCCATGGTCATGGAGCTGTCAGCAAAGTTGATGGCCGTAACGGCCGAGCGCAGGGTATGGATGCACAGCTGTTGTTTTTCGAGCTCCTTTTCAACCCCAAACAAGATGGCCGTGTTTTTCTGTTCTTCAGAAGGTTCACCGTCCGCAAAAGCCAGTTTAAAGGCAAACAATTCGATTCTGGGTTTTTTGACATCCTCGGGGAAGCGGTCACTGGGGCAGTCTTCATAGACCCGGATTTGAGATCCCAGATTGCCTTCGGATAGTTTATTGAGACGATAAAGGATACGATTTTTCACTTTGTCGATGACGTTATCTACGATGATACAGCAGCACTGATCACAAAAATAAGTGCAGCCTTTATATCGTGCCCAGGTAGGGTACAAGGTGCCATCATGAGCCAGGATATTAAAGGTGATCATTTCAAGTTGGTGAAAGATATCCACCAGGACATGGAAGATTCACCCCGTTAGAAAATTTACTAAATGCTTTCCGAGTCAGAAATATTTATATTTCAATCTCAGTATTTTGGAGTCTCCTCCTTCATTTATTGATTTTCTAACGGGGTAAATGGTAGAGATTTTCACCCAATCGTGCTCTAAAAACGGAGAAGGTGGCTTCACAGGGAATATTGTCCAAGATGCCGGCGTGTGAGCGATAAGCACGGCCGCGATCTTTATCGCGGAGCAGTTCAAGGAACTTGCTCATATTTTGGTAACCGTCGATATATCGAAACAAGTCCAGTAAGAACAAGCTTGGCGGATCATAACAGGCAGGGCCGTATTCAGAGTAACAATCAGCAACAAGCGATCGGATAAATGAAAAATCGATCAGCGAGGTGATCATTTTTATGTATCCGCCCTGAATGTCACCGTTGGGCAGAATTTTAACAAATCTTTTTTTGAAACGATAATTTGAAAGGAAATTTAGATTCGGGAAAGGCTTTTGATGGGACAATGAAATTTTAAAGTTGATTTCATTGAGTTTTTTGCTAACATTGCTAATGGTGAATTTTTTGAAGGGGTTCACCAAACACCTCACGATCCGGGTGGAAGCGGCCACTTTTGCCCGGATTATCTCATCAGTTTATTTCTAAAGTCTTTCCTAAGCGGATACAGGTAAACGTCTTTTATATTTCCGTGTTTTACATGCAGATGCCCCTTTTT
>JAAENC010000669.1 GCA_024224815.1 Chloroflexota bacterium | reverse complement strand
TTAGCTATCTAAATTTTATTTTGTTTATTGCACATTGATGTGATTTGTGATTGTATATTTTTGTTTTATTTTGTTTTGTTTTATTTTTGATTATTTATACGATTTCTTTGACTCTGTTCAATGCTTTGTAATAATCATTTATAATCGTTTCTATTAATTTGGTTTTACAAATACATCAACGCATATTTTTGTGGAGAATATATCACAAATTCTTCTGATGCGTTTCACTTTTTTTCTGAACAAATCCCATGAATAAATCAGTGATATTAAAAAGCAGTATTTATATCAGATTGAGTGTAATGCAAATATAACAAAAAAAATGCATTTACAATTAACTGTTGGAGATATAGTGTAAAGCATTGATCAGATTTTTTTTTGTTACATTTGCATTACACTCAATCTGATATAAATACGGCTTTTTAATATCACTGATTTATTCATGGGATTTGTTCAGAAAAAAAGTGAAACGCATCAGAAGAATTTGTGATATATTCTCCACAAAAATATTCGTTAATATATTTGTAAAACAAAATTAATAGAAACGACTATAAATGATTATTACAAAGCATTGAACAGAGTCAAAGAAATCGTATAAATAATCAAAAATAAAACAAAACAAAATAAAACAAAAATATACAATGACAAATCACATCAATGTGCAATAAACAAAATAAAATTTAGATAGCTAATTTTCATCATTAACATATTCCGCATAGGATAGCTAATTTTCATCATTTCATTATTTTTATTATTATTATTATTATTTATATATTTATTCATTATACCATAAATAAAATTAATTATTGTTGTAATAACATTATTTATATTTTCTTCATTATTATTATTATTATTATATGTGTTCATAACTTCATAACAATAGTATAATGCATAAAATTCGTTTTGATGAATTGATTTTCATCACTTTCAGACACTTTGAATATTTAAATTGAATCTTTGTATATAAATACGTTCAGTAAT
>JAAENC010000668.1 GCA_024224815.1 Chloroflexota bacterium | reverse complement strand
TTGGTAAATTAGCATTTTTTGGCAAATTCATTAAAATATTTTCTAGCTTTTTTTATTTTGCACCAAAAAGGGGTTCATTTTCAATATTTTTATATAAGTTTTCAGACTTAAGTTAATGAGGTCATTTTGAAGCTAAAATGTTATTTGTACAATCATAAATGAATTTTGAGTGTTTTTTAAAACATTCCTAAAATAGGCTAAAATAAGGTATTTCTGGGGTAAATCATGATATTCAGGCTCAATGTGGGGGTAGTAAACATCAATTAAATGAGCTGGGATTAAACGAGCCTCCTTTTTATGTCGATATGATGCGTGGAAAAAAAAAACTCTTGGATCATTGAATGTTAAGGGGATCATTTCATCCATTCAAAAATCATGGATTTTATGGTAAAATATAGATATAATAATAAAATTCTTATAATATAGATATGAAACTTTATATAATTTTTTTTAATAAAAATATACAAAATTGATAAAGATATGCGAAAAAATACAATTTTCATAATAAATCTAGTTTTGAAAAATTATTATCTGTTAGCCTTAACGAAAAAATTTAAAAATCAATAGTTTTTACAAATATTGACAAATTTTTCTAATATTTTTTTTTCTTATTTGGGTCTAACTTGACCCATAGAAAAAATTATTCCAAAAAATATGACCTCGAGGGGAGCTGATGCACCCTAATATATAT
>JAAENC010000667.1 GCA_024224815.1 Chloroflexota bacterium | reverse complement strand
TTCACTTATGTATTATCCTGATAATTTATGATTATTATGAATAGACCGTAGAGAAATATTTTTGTATCAAACGTTAAGGAGGTGCATTAGAATCTGTTGTACATAATTATGCGTGGTTGTTTGACCAAATTGATATTTGGGAAGCTGCATTTTTTGATACAAAGAATTTGCTGACAAACGAACTACAATTGACTTTTTAGGTCCTAGTTTCATCTCGTTTCGTTTGAACGCTTTGAGTTTTCAGTACGCCACCATCGTTCCTATTTTGGACCTAATGATAGCCCAGACCAATCATAAAAAGCTATTGGCGTGCTACTAACCAGAAAACTAGTCAGGGCGTTCAAACGAAACGAAACGAAACTAGGACCTAAAATCTTAAATGTTTGATTGGAATGTTTTTGTTCGGGTTGATTGCGAAGCCGTTGATTGACTTCTATGACGCCGGCGAGGCATTCGCGACGGCCCAAGCGCATTTTAAATCCTACGGAATATGGATCATTTTTATCGCTGGGTTTACGCCAATTCCCTACAAGATTTTTACCGTCAGCGCGGGTCTTGCGACAATGGCTTTCGCGCCTTTTGTGCTGGCCTCGGCTGTCGGGCGTGGCGCACGTTTTTTTCTGGTTGCCGGGTTAATATTTCTTGGCGGCGAGCGGTTCGAGCAACAGTTAAGACGTTATGCGGACCTTATAGGCTGGTTGATGGTCGCCATCGTTGGATCTTTACTGTGCTGGCATTTCTTTTTGCGATAGGAAACACAAGCATTATGCGAAATAGGTTATCCCTAGTTTTTCTGATCACGAC
The DNA here is from genome assembly GCA_024224815.1 of Chloroflexota bacterium. Classification (GTDB taxonomy): domain Bacteria; phylum Chloroflexota; class Anaerolineae; order Anaerolineales; family Villigracilaceae; genus Desulfolinea. The sequence goes on along the minus strand of JAAENC010000667.1, from coordinate 25 downwards.
TCTGGTCGCATGTAGCGGGCCAGCG
>JAAENC010000666.1 GCA_024224815.1 Chloroflexota bacterium | reverse complement strand
TCAGACATTAGAGAATAACTATGTTGGTATTGCGTACCACTGTTTCTAAAACAAGACCAGCTTCTATTACCACTTCTTCTACAGCATAATCCATAAGTGCCATTACGTCGGCGTAACTATAATGCTCAGTGCAAATAGACGCTATCCATGTATGTACTGCTTCTTCTTCGCTTTCGGCTACAACGGCGTGGTTTATGAAGTAGTCCCATTTTTTTGTCGAGTTGAATATGTAGAGTTTTAGCATCTTGCTTCCTTTCTCCCGCATTGCGGAAAATTAGCTCTGGAAAAAAGTTCCAGAAATTATAAAGATTTCATCGCGGGCTGTATCACCAATCAACCAGACGACCAACCAGACAACCACCCCACCCCCATCCCCCCTGCACCCATAACGAACACACCAACGCCACCGACCGCGCGCGCCAGGTCCCACCCCCGCCACCTAGCCACAACGCACTGTACCAGCGACGCGCACAACGCAGAAACATAATGCTTTTGATAACTTAGCCATATCTTAACCTTCATCTTCTTCCACGATCTCCGCGTCAATTGCGCTTTCTTCGTCGCTGATCTGCTGTAAGAACACAGCAACCAGGTTGATTTGCGCTTGCTCTGGTGCGCTCTGCTGCTGAATCTGCATCGTTTTATCGTATTTGCTGGGCGTAATGTCTGCTAAGACGCGCATTGCGTCGGTACGATCCCTGTATTTATCGCTAAATAGGCCGTCAGTGACTTGCTCCGCTGCCAGCACCCACGCATCGACGGGGCCGACGGGGTACTGTAAACCCTTGTTTTTTTGTATGCTGTTTGCTATGCCATACGCCGCCGCCTCTTGGCGTTGCTGTATCGCGCGCGCGCGTAACTCACTAGCGTTCTCACTTGTTATGGTCGCTCCCTTTGGGTGCTTGGCCAAAAAGTGTCCTTTCTCGTTCCTGATAGCCCCGTCAGGGTACAGCCTAGCATCCTGACCGTTGTACTCTATCATTTCAAACGTTGCTTCTTTACCGTCTCTTGTAGCCATATCTCGCATTATAGCACAATATAGAACAAATATACTAGAGAAAGTTCACAAAAACTCAATAGCTGTCATAATATAGAACAAATAAGTCATGACAAATGTCACTTGTATCGGCTGTATCGGTTTGCTATACTGTAGTCAATTGAGAGCGAAACACCTAACAGGAGAAAATCAAATGAACAGAAAATACACAAGAGAACAAGCCGAAGAATGCGAAGCAATAAAACTAATTGAAGCACTCGGAAACTGTCTTGAACTTAATGAGAGCTTTTTGGAAGCGTATTGCAATCAAGAGATGCGAAACCTACTCTTAAAAGTTGAAGAACACGAAAGAGAGTTTATTCTTTCATCCGCAGATTTGGAAGCGTATTGGTTCAATGGTTCTCCTACTTGCAAGAATGATCAACACATTTGGCTGAACATAAGTGAAATAGAAGTTCAATTTGAAGGCAAACCAGAAGATTATTTCTCCAACATTGACGACTGGTGCATTGATGGAAGCTTCGCTTATTTATATGTAGGTTACGGCTTGTCTGTTGACTTCAATATAGAACAAATTAAAACGGCTGTTGAGATTGCCTTAAAAGCACAATAACCCCCCACTAGCAATCGGTAACCACGCCGACAAGTAGATTGCAAGGTTTACATGCTACTTACACAGCACCTTAACAACTTAAACGCCCCACCCCCTCCGAGTATCGAGTATGCACGAATGGTTCACTCCATTGGCGAAAAAGGAAGGGGTCGGGTTTTACTAGATGATAAGCAAGAGCGCAGGGAGACGAAATA
>JAAENC010000665.1 GCA_024224815.1 Chloroflexota bacterium | reverse complement strand
TAAAAAATGGGGTTATGTTATTTGTTTCTAGTCTTTTCTCTGAAAATAAAAACGAATATTTGAAAAGGTATAAAACAAGTAAAGCAGCAAACTAGACAAACCTATCCATTAAAAACGAAATATCATACAAATCTGAATGATTCCATCCGAATGAATAGATTCGGAACATCCGTTTATTCCCTTCAATACAAACTCAGCAACGGTTTGGAATAGGAAGGTTCTCACTTTCAAAACCTTTTTTCAAACATTTTTCCCTCATTAGATGCTCTACAAACACAACTACCAAATACAACCACAAATACAAATCAATTACATATGAAATAAATCAACAACAATCACGTCTACATTCACATCAACCAGATCCATCCAACACTCAATACATACAATCACAAACAAATCGACATCAACAACCAAATCAACATTCACAGAATATGATGGATCAGATGGTGACGGAAGTGATGATGATATTAATGATGAACAAAGACATACATCTGCACCTGATAGTATACCACCAACACCATCACCAGCTAATGATAATAATAATGATCCATTTGGTGTTGATGATAAATCAGATGAAAATAATGGTATGTTTTTTGTAGACTTTTTATATATTTAATTATAATAATTCTATTAAATAATTACTTACAATAACAGAAACACATAGTCCACCAATTACAACAACACATGCTCTATCAATTGAATTAACACATGGATCATTTGGTATGTTATTTACTGGGTATTTATATATATATTTATTTATTCCCGAAGCATATTATAGTAGATCGTAAACG
>JAAENC010000664.1 GCA_024224815.1 Chloroflexota bacterium | reverse complement strand
GGGATTTTATGTATAAAATGTTTCTGCTCATAAAATAGCAGCAGATCATTTTTAAAAAATTCGCTTCGTAAATATTAAAGTATAGAACCAGAGCTTTCATTTGATGGTACTCTCAACTTCTAATATGTATTATTCGTTGCGGAATAGTTCAAACAAAAAATGATAACAACTCAGGTGAGGCTGCGATATTATAAAACAATAGAAGCCTCGCCTGAGTTGTTATCATTTTTTGATTGAACCATTCTGCAACGAATAATAGATATTAGAAGTTGAGAGTACCATCAAATGAAAGCTCTGGTTCTATACTTTAATATTTACGAAGCGAATTTTTTAAAAATGATCTGCTGCTATTTTATGAGCAGAAACATTTTATACATAAAATCCCAGCGACAGTTTGTTACCAATCCTGTTCAAAAATCATAGAAAAACGAATTTTCGTAATAATTTTGCCAATATTCATTCTCAAAGCATTATATCATGGATTACTATAACAAAATCTAATAATAATGATACTGCTACT
>JAAENC010000663.1 GCA_024224815.1 Chloroflexota bacterium | reverse complement strand
TGTTACGTCTAACTTGCAATCGCAACGCCAACCGCCGCACTCTAATTCCGCATTTGGTGGGGATTGCGGCTTGTACTGACTAATGCGCCATTGCTCCGCTGTTGCAACTTTCCCGTTTAATTTCAAGCATGTTTTACAACTTTTCTCTGTTGCGCCAATTCGCCATTCAAGGTTATAGCCTTTTTTCTCCGCACCCGTGACCGCCGCTCTGTTGGCAACGTCATCATATCGATTGCGCCACACTTCCAGGCGAGACTTAAATTGCGCGGATGTTGCGCCTTCAATATCGCGTTGCTTTAGAATGTCTGCGGCGAGAGCCAAAGCGAAAGTTTCTTCGTTCGTTATCAACGCTGAAAGCTCCGCTTGCATTGCGCTTGTCATATTCTTTGGATCAATACCAATGCGCCGCAATCCCTCGTTATAAGCGCGGCGCATTTGATCTCTTATAATGTCAGATATGCGCCCGACAAACTCAAATTCATCTATCTTACGATTAAATAGCCCGACAACCGCACGAAGCATGGCATTGTAGTAACCTCGCGCTGTTTTGATAAGCTCTGATAACTCCGCATCGTTTGGAGCGTAAACACCGCGCCGCGCTGCTAGATCTGCAATAGTTATAATGAGCGGGAGAAATTTATTCGTCATCTGTTTTGTACTCTATGATAACACTCTCTAGCTTATAGATAGGCGGCGGCGTAATGTGATAAACAACATCTTCGTCACCTTCATCAATCGGGACTATCTCCGCTATAGGTCGCTTGTTAGGTGGTCTAACTTCACCCGCGCCGTACCATAATAGAAGCATTATCCATTCACCGTAGGGGGGACGTAGTAATAGACTATCTCGGTAATAATAACGGATACGCTATCTGTAAAGTCATCGTTATACTCAGCTTCAAACTTGCCACCTTTTACCAAGAACGCTGGTCTACCGCTTACGTCTATCTTGTTTTCTTCTGCGGGCTGAACGCCAGTTAGTAGCGGGTTAACCCTCATCATGTTGTTATCTTCCGTATAGCAAGTGATTTCAGAACCGCCGTTTGGTACAGCGTCAGCACGCAGACCAAAAGCAACTAACCAAGCATCTTGTGTAGAATGAATACAAAACATAATATCATTATACTGCCCAAGTTTGGTTATCGCTGTCGATTCGTCAGGTGCGGTGAAAGCATAACCGTTCACATAATAATCATTATTAAAAGATGTATTCGCTCCGTATACGTTCACCTCTGTGTCATCATAATGGATAGTGATTGCATAGTAATTGCCAATATTCAGCAATTCATTTGTTGGTATTTCTAAAGCTGTACCAGCTACAAACTTGTCAATATGATAAGTTCGCTTTCCTCCAACAAGATCCACGCTCACGCT
>JAAENC010000662.1 GCA_024224815.1 Chloroflexota bacterium | reverse complement strand
ATTGCCTAAGTGACACATCCCCCCATCTTGTGGGTTTTTCGACCCCCAAGGCTTCTAACGAGGGCTTCTAATAATTTTTGGGTATCTGAGATAGAATTTTTTTAAAAAATGACCCAAAAAAGTGACCAATAGGAGTCAAATTTTTCATGAATTCTTGGAATATGTTCTTCTTACTCCCTACTAATAGAAATATATAAGTTTTACCTGATATATCCCCTTAAAGCCAAGTCCATTTTATTTGGCCTCGTAGCGGGACCTCTCAAGACACAGTATAAAATGCACAGAAAATGATGCGCCTAACGAATAGACTTGTAAATAATAGAAAATATATATATGAGTATTCTTCTATCATGTTATGTCAAATAGACCCAAAAAACAATTCTTTTATATCATAATAATTACTTAGACTTAAAATTTCTGTAATTTTTACAAATTTTAAAAGTTTTTCAAACTAAATTATGTGAACAGTTTTGATACATAATCATACTATCTATCTTAAAACAATCAGAATATCTTCACCCTGGGAAGTATCAAAAGCTTTTTGCAATATTAGACTCAGTTTTTCAAATAGAACGTCATAAAGGCCATATTTTTTACTATTTCTTGTTTTTTTCCGAAATTACCCAAAACCACTTTTTGAGCT
>JAAENC010000661.1 GCA_024224815.1 Chloroflexota bacterium | reverse complement strand
CATTAATTTCAGCGTGTAAATATGGATTTGGACTGTCGGATGGATTCTCATCAGTACTCATATGATTTTCATCTGAATCACCTAAATATTTATATATATTTATGTATAGTTACAGATCTAAATATATATAGTTACAGATTACATACATTTATCATCATCACCACCACCACTACCACCACTACTAACATCACTACCAATGAATTCAATTTCAGTTGAATGTGGTGAATGATTATCAGAGCCACTACCATCACTACTAACATCACTACCATGAATAAAATTTAAATCGCTTGGTTCAGGTGAACGTAATCTGAATTGGTGTCCAATATATACTAATGCTGGCATGTTTTCAGCACCACTGCTACTGTCACTTTCAGCACCAATACTACCACTTAACGACGAATTATTTGAATCTAAATATTTATATATATTTTATATTTTATACATTGACAGATTTCTTGATAATCTGACATAAAAACATAAAATAAAAAATATATAACATACCATGCGTCATATTTATATCTGCAGGTGGTGAATTCATGATGGTATGATTATATTCATTACTACTATATTGATCTTCGCTACATAGATCTAAATATTTATATATGTTTTATATTTTATACATTGACAGATTTCTGTATGATCTGGCATAAAATATAAAATATATAACATACCCAGATCATTATATTCATTATTATTTCTTTGTTGATTCATAATGGTGTATATCACCAATCTGGTGATTATTAATAATATTATCAGTCGAATAATGATGGTCAGTCGAATAATGATGGATTTCTTTGGTGTCTCTGGTGCAATGGCAATGTGAATGGTTGAGCAATGGAAACGGTTGAGCAATGGAAACGGTTGAGCAATGGAAATGGAAGGAAAAAAGGTGTTTTGAGTGAAGTGGTAGAAAACTTTACAGATTAATCATCAATTAATAATCAATGATTTTGTTTTAGTTTGATGATGAAGATGTAATTTCTTTTTGGTTTGATTCAATATATTACATCCTCATCATCAAACTAAAAACAAAATTTTATTTAGAACGATTGTGTCAGGATGTGCAAGGATACATTGAAAAATAAATTGAATAAAAATAAAAACACAAATAAAAACACAAATCAAAACACAAATCAAAACACACATGATTTATTGGATTAATTATAGGATATTTGGATTGTTTGTTGGTTTAAATGTTGGATTAAATGTTGGATTAAATGTTGGATTAATTGGAGTGTTGTTGGTTTAAATGTTGGTTTAAATGTTGGTTTAAATGTTGGATTAAATGTTGGATTAAATGTTGGATTAGTATTTGGATTAATTGTAGGATTATTTGGAGTGTTTGTTGGTTTAAATGTTAGATGAATTGTAGGATTAGCAGTTGGATGAATTACAGGTGTATCTGTTTTATTGGTAGCAATTGTTGGTGGTTGAGTTGGATCATCGGTAGGATCTGATGGTTGGTGTGAATTGCTATATTTTTTATTTATTTTAGTGTGTTTTTTTGAGATAAACAAAGCACACAAAACATACATGATTCTCATTCCACTTGTATCTGACCCAATCATTAAACCACCTGGTAATGCATAACTTTCTGGTGTAATCCATTCGAGAAATTCAAATGAAAATGCAAATACAAATGCTAACGTAATTGCTGATGTGGTTGAGTTGCAACTGTGTTTTCCATTGTTCTCTGACATATTATCAGAGTAGTTTGTTATTATTAAAAAAGTGAAGTTTTTAATAACGTTTTTAATATTTATTTATTATCATGCAAACTACATGGTATCCGAGTGAATATCATTTATTTTTGTTGTTTGT
>JAAENC010000660.1 GCA_024224815.1 Chloroflexota bacterium | reverse complement strand
GGCAGCGGCGGCGTCCCTGGCGGGTGCTGGGCGCAGAGGCAACGCGGAGGGCCACCCGACCGTCGAGCAAGCGGCGGGAATAAGGGTGCAGCTCACCACGGTAGCGGCCCTGAAGGCGTATCTGCGGCGTCAAAACGGCACTTCCGCCAAGGACCTGGCGAAGAGCATGGCGTCGGCGGGCACCGTCGCGCAAGACAGGGAGACGCTGGAGGCGTTGATGAGCCTGCACCCGAGCGAGGAGGAGGTGGTCGACGGCACAGTGGAGGGAGAAGCGCCGGACCTCACCGACTCCGAGCTTCGGGAAATGGTGTCGGCGGCGATCCAGTCGATGCCGCACAAGAAGGCCGTGGGCCCGGACGGCATGGTCGCGAAGCAGCTGGAGAACATAGCCGAGAAGGACCTGGAGGCGCTCGTGTCATTTGTCCGAAGGGCGTTGAGGAACGACCTCTCTGCCGAGGAGCGCAGGGTCCTCGGGTCGTCAACCCTGATGGCGATCCCCAAGGGCAACGGCAAGATCAGGCCGGT
>JAAENC010000659.1 GCA_024224815.1 Chloroflexota bacterium | reverse complement strand
CATTGTGAATACCTTCATCAAAAAAATGAAAGAATGATGCGCATCATTGAGCTGAAGTAGCTGGGGAAAACGTGGAAAGTAATGAATTTTGAGATGGTGAATTTAAATACTATTTAATGGTGAAATTGGTGATTTACAAGTGAAATCAGTGATTTAACAGTGAAATAAGTGATTTGTATTTCACCAATTTCACAAAGTGAAAAGTGAGTGAGATCAGTGAATAGTTTGTATTTCACCTATTTCACTTTGATGATTTGTTAAATATTGGATGATTATTCAGATTTGGTATTAAACACAACTCAAATGAAAATCCATCATATGGATCAAATTAAGATTTATAAATCATGATAGATCCAATAACTTCCAATTCGTTGTATGTCGATTTTCATCAACTTCACCAAGATCACTTTTTTTAGACAAAAATCCTTGTGATTCTGTTTTCACTATGAAATTCAATCTTATCATAACGAATATACAATAAATTCATCATTATTTGCAAAAACCAATCAACGATTTTTATCAATTTTTATTCAAATTTGCACTGAAAAAATAACATATTGTGTAAATTATATGGATCCAATTAATGACAAAATTTGCACACCAATAATCATTTCATATATATCTTCATTTAGAGCCAAGAGTGAGGACCCATCAGAGTGAGAGTGCACTCTGATTAGACCGTGGTGATCGAGTCTATGGAATTTATATGGGAAATTGTTTGCATTTTGGAGTCAATAATTGAGCCAACGATCGACTGAATTAGAATTGATTCGAGTGAATTCTTATTCGTACGTTAATATGGATGATTTTATGGTTGCAAATTTTGTCATTAATT
>JAAENC010000658.1 GCA_024224815.1 Chloroflexota bacterium | reverse complement strand
GGGAGGAAGAGAATACCCGTTCCACCCCCACCGCCACCACCACCATTAGCAAGAAAGCTGCTTTCGGATTCTCCGTGTTGGCCGATAATATACCGAATCGTAGAACCGGATGGAATACAGCCTTGCTCGTCGTCTTCAATCTTAGCCCAACCAACCCCCAAGTGTCGCTCCTTCGCCCCCATTGTAATAGGCGTCGACTACTTTCCGCAGTCCTCCGTCTGCTCCTCTGGCCTCGAGATAAATCCACCCAGAAGCCAGGATATCCGCTGTAGGAAGGACTAGGTCGATGTATTTATCGTACTGGCGTTCAACTTCTATGTATGAGCAAATTTTCATTACTTGCTGGGCGTAATCGGGAATGTAGAGTACAAGGGCGAGCAGCCCCACGATAAAGCCTTTAATCAGTAACCATTTAGACCATTCCCTGCCCGGCGCTTTTTCCCTTCCGGGCAGTCGATTCACAGCAGATTGGTTAATCCCCATCGATTGTCGTTTTAAGTTAACATTCATTATACTTCTCCTTTATAAGTTATATTTATTATTTAGGGGACTCTAAAAACTCATTTTTTCGATTTAAATAAAAAAAAACGCCTACCTCTATAGCGAATTTCCATAAAACCCCACAATATAATAATATTTTCTTACATCATGACAT
>JAAENC010000657.1 GCA_024224815.1 Chloroflexota bacterium | reverse complement strand
GATCGGATCATCGGGATGCTTCGCGAGTTTGAGGTTCGGCTTGCGCAAGGCGAGAAGGCTGGAGCCATCTGCCGCTCATTGAGCATCTCGGAGCAGAGCTACTATCGGTGGTGGCGCGCGTACGGCGGGGTTGAAGCTCGATCAAGCGAAGCGGCTTAAAGGACTGGAACGCGAGAATGGTCGACTTCGCAAAGCCGTTTCCGACCTGACGCTGGACACGCTGATCCTCAAAGAGGCTGCTGAGGGAAAATACTAAGCCCTTCCCGCCGTCGGCAATGTGTGGATCACGTTCAATGCTAGCCTGGCGTCTCTGAGCGCCGCTTCCTGGAGAAGGCCCCCCCATCGCAATATTGGCCTTTAAAGCCATGCGTGTCCGTGGACACACAGCCAAGGCGGACGAGGCTCTTTCTCTATGGGTTATTCTGGTTTCCAAATAAACGGCCATGACTCGGTCTGCTGGCCTCCTCTGCCATGCGTGTCCGTGGACACACAGCCAAGGCGGACGAGGCTCTTTCTCTTCTCAGTTTTCATCGTCATGCTTCACTCCGTATCAAGGGGTACATCCAGGCAGGGAATGTCCCGCTGCT
>JAAENC010000656.1 GCA_024224815.1 Chloroflexota bacterium | reverse complement strand
GTTTTCTGCAAGCCTTCTGAATTCCTTTCAGACTGATCGGAGGCCGGAAGACGGCGTATGCTGGGTATTCAATCCCGTGTTTTCCGTACCTTCCTTTGCTGTAAACACAGACTATCCACACATCGAACGTGACGGCGCCGTATTTCTGACTGTGCATTGTATAAACGGTTTTATAGCTTCTGCCTCCTCGGAGCAGCTGTCGGGCACCGCCATTTTTCCCGCGAATGATAACCGGTGTCACGAACGGGATGTCAAGGGCTTTCAGCCAGCGTATGACAGGAACGCTGAAAAATCCCCTGTCGATATAAAGGCAGGCGATCCTGAGATTCAGACAGCTTATTTTGTCTGGGAGGCGGGTGATAATCGAAACAGAGGTCTCATCACGCCGGACAGCGATTATCGCTATTGTGACCCTCTTATTCTTTCGGATAACGTAAACTGTAGCGTATGCATAGAAGCTGCAGGCGCCCGCCTTTGCCTGACTTCTGACAATGTACGGCTCTTCCTTGGGATTCGGTATGCCGTAATAAGGGATGAGGTTCAGGTCTGCAGCGATGCTCTGTTCACCATCGACAATGCGGGGAGGAAGGCGTTCTTGAATCGCCCTGTTTATCTGATTTTCCAAATCATTCATATCATTATATTTTTCCAGATGATAATGAATGTTCGCACCGCACGGCACATCCCGCATTGTCCTGCAGGTATTTTCCACGCTGTCCCCCGCAGCGGCGGCCCGGGTCAGGATATCAAAAACAGTCCTCTGATCACAGGCGCCCTGAGTTTCCAGGGGAATATTTTTTTCCAGGCAGGCTGTCACTTCTT
>JAAENC010000655.1 GCA_024224815.1 Chloroflexota bacterium | reverse complement strand
ACAGCTAATTGCAGTTTTTGCTACTTTTAACTGTATGGAATCGATGGTTATGTATGTTTATTACTTCTAAAATCGTATAATATATATGTTAGCATCATTGTACATTGGTCTGCGTCTATGTGCGGTCACCTCAGTCGTCTTTCTCGTTCATATCTTGCGGTTTAGTTTACTGCAGTCGTCGATGCGATATCTACTCGCTGCCTAGCGACGGACATCTTAGTTTACTAACAAATCCGTTGCTAGGCAAGGGAGATCGACGGGACATGTTCTGAACAGAACATGAACGTCACTGATACTATGACGTAATACCGCGACCAGTGTCTTGTAAACAGAGTACACGGCAAATGTCGTTCAAATGGACGGACATTGGTTTACAGAATAGAGGCACTCATGAATATGTTAGGGGGGGGTGGCTAGGGGGGGTTAGGGGAGTGAATGTGTATGAAATGGCATAATGTGATGATACATATACACAATCATTGTCAGTATATGACTATACTTGTAAATTTTGGACTTTGTAACCTCATTATGTATGGTTTTATGATTTTGTTACACACAGGGGAAAAACCACCCCCCCCCCTAGAGCCACCCCTGGAGGTCGGATGGGGGTGATTTGTTCTGGATTGAACAAGGGGTAGTAGATGACTACAAATATAAAGTTTTGTGAATGTACCTTGAATACAGTTGGTTTTATGAAATTTTGATTATCGGGGTAGCCCCCCCCCCCACTAGAGCCACCCCTGAAGGTGCTGGGGGGGGGATTTTTTCTGGGGCGGAAGAGGGGTGGTACATGACTATACACACAAAGTTTGGAGTCTTTTGCTCTATTATTTCTATTTTTTCTGAGGCATTCTTTCTGGAAGATGGGGACCCTATGACCTTTCAAGGCCCCTGGAGCAAAAAGTTACATATGGATTAGGGGTCGGGACATAGCCCAAATGAAAGGGGGGGACCTAAGGAATCCAACGGTGCATACTTTTCCTATTACCATTAATTCCTTTTTTGGCCAAAAATAGACTTGAATCTGAGTCAGCCTATCTTACCGCATCCCCTTAAGGGGGGTCTGTCGTATTTTTCCTTAAAAGTGGTCGTTTTTCGACACCTTCATTTTAAAGCCATTTTTAAGGGTTTTCCATGCAACTTTTGTTAAAGGACCCTTATGGAAGACAGATAGGATTTCCTGTGTACTTTCAGAAAAAAAAAGTTCAAATTTCCCCCCCTTACCCCCCCCCCCCTGATTTTTTTTACTTTTTCCATTTGTGCGTTTTTTTCGGTTTTGGGTCAAAATTTACTGTACTGCATAGGAAAACGGTGGCAGATATTTTTGAGATTTTCCACAAAAGTGACCATTTTACCCTAATT
>JAAENC010000654.1 GCA_024224815.1 Chloroflexota bacterium | reverse complement strand
ATTAGATGTTTTTCACGTACAGGTAAAGAATTTCACAACCTTGAACACATTAAACTATCACTAAGAAAGTTTTTCTTCGACTATGCTAATGTAGACATCGTTCTTGACGGTGAATTATACAACCATAAACTTAGAAATGACTTCGAAAAGATTGTATCTTTAGTTAGAAAACAAAAACCAACTGAAGAAGATAGACGTAATGCTCAACATCTTATACAGTTTCATTGCTATGACTATATAGAAACAGTTATGGATAAACCTTACAGTTACAGATCTGATCAACTAGCTTGTGCTGATTTTTACGATGCGTCTATTAAATATGTAGAAACTAATCTAGTTAATTCTAAAGAGTCTGCACAGCTAAGACATCAATACAACTTAAATAACGGTTACGAAGGCTCTATATTGCGTCTAGACAAACCTTATCAGCAAAAACGATCTTACAATTTACAAAAGTTTAAAGACTTTAGTGACACCGAAGCTACTATTGTAGGCTACGAAGAAGGTAAAGGCAAACGTGAAGGTACTATCGGTAAATTCTTAATGCAAGATGACGATGGTAACAAGTTCGGTTGTCCTCCAGGTAAAGGTTACAACTACAAAGATCTTGCT
>JAAENC010000653.1 GCA_024224815.1 Chloroflexota bacterium | reverse complement strand
TTACAAGAGTTGAAAATGACCTAATAAAAGCTGAATTATTTTAAAGCATTTTAAATGCGATTTCTATGGCATAGCATCATTTGGCACTTTAGCATTTTAAAATATGTTAAACTTGAAATTTTTAAGAGATTTTTGCAGAAATATTAGATCTGGTGTGTATCTATCATGCCATATATTTGCAGCCAATTCAATACACTTTTAGTATTTTTTGGGTCTAAAAGTAATTAAGTAGCTAAAATAATTGATAGAAAAGTACTTTGAAAATATCTTAAATTTATCAGAAGTACAGTATCTATTGATAATGTCAGCAACTATGTCTCCCTAAAATAAAAAAAAAATTGCTCCATATTTCATATGCTTAAATGACTTAAAACTCGAAAAAGAGTTTTTTACGAATTTAGGGCCTCAAATTGAGTTTAAATGTACAAAAATTACTTTCGTATCTCATTTAATCATCAAAAATGTATCATGTGATTTTTATAAAAATACATCAAATTTTGATACATAATTTGTTTAAAAAACTGTTTTTTAAAGTTTTAAAGAATTTAAGCACATGGGTTATACAGAATTAATTTTTTTATAATTCAGCATGACAAATGAACTTATATGCTCAATAAATAAAGTATTTTTTTATAAAAATAT
>JAAENC010000652.1 GCA_024224815.1 Chloroflexota bacterium | reverse complement strand
TTTTTAATATATTTTCTGAATCTGTTCGACGACCAATTGCATTATAAATATTATGAATATATAAATATGCATTTAATTCAATATCAATAAAATTATATTCATGTGCTTTGTTCGCTACCTCTTCTAATTTACGAATACAATCTATATATTTTCCACAACGATATAAATATAATGCATTACATGCTTCAATAAATGTTGGACATGATAATAATATTTGTCTATATAAATACCATACACAAAAACATATTTGTAGATGCAAAAATTTGATTTCAAACCAAAAAATCCAAGCTTCAAAAAATCGATTGAGCATTTCCATTTTGAAGTGACAGACTAAAAAAAACTTTTAAGTGTGCCACTTCAAAATTAAAAAAAACAAAGCTTGAAAAATCGATCATGATTTCCCATTTTTAAGTGACACACTAAAAAAAAAACTTTTGAAGGGACACAGTAACAAACCTATAAATTTTTCTAGCCAGTTTATAAAATGACAATTTAGCCAAAATCCTGGCATAATTATATTGTATAACAATTTCATGTGATGGTATTTTATTTGAATTGGGTTGAATATTTTCATCTTTTGTAATTTGTATTAATTCTTTACTCGATGATTTGCCTGTTGGTTTTTGCGTTGGTTTTGCTGTTGCAGTATTGGCAGGATTTGAGGATGGAATGCATGATTAAATGTAGGATTTTGTGTTGGTTTAAATGTAGGATTATTTGTCGATAAATAAAATTGATCGCAAATAAATATTCAATAACCATCGCAAATAAATATTCAATAACCACGTCGAATTTATCGTAAATAATTATTTGCGATGGTTATTGAATAAATAAAATTCATCGCAAATAAATATTCAATAACCACGTCGAATTTATCGTAAATAAATAAAATTCATCGCAAATAAATATTCGATAACCACGTCGAATTTGTCGTAAATAAATACATCTTCATCGCAAATAAATTTTCAATAACCATCGCAAATAAATATTCGATAACCACGTCGGATTGGTATATTCTTATTTCCTCCACGACCATTTCTATTACCACCTCTAATTGGTCTACCACGTGTATTATTATTTATATTCTTATTATTATTCGCATTCACTGATGGATTTGGTATATTTTTATTTCCTTCACGACCACCTCTATTACCACCTCTAATTGGTCTACCACGTGTATTATTATTCGCATTCACTGATGGATTTGGTATATTATGTATAAATTCTAATGGTAGTTCATCATAATTACTACCAGTTTGTGCATGATTATGTATACTATTTATACCTGTATTCGATGATTGATTATTACTAGTATTATTTGGATTATTACATCCAATTTGATTGGATTGATATGAATTCATTTGATATAAATTATTATTATTATTTGGATTATGTGGTGCTGTATTTGATGGTGGTTGCGTTGGTGATATA
>JAAENC010000651.1 GCA_024224815.1 Chloroflexota bacterium | reverse complement strand
TATCTGTCCCTCCCATAAGAAGTTTTTTAGTTTTTGGTGTATTTCGCTTTCTGGACTGCCGACCGATTTCAAACATTTATGCAATGCTTCACTTTTGTGATAGTAGTCCAGAATGTGGTTTGATTTGGGAAAGAAGGGAAGGAAGATTTTTTTCAGTATGTGGTCGCTTCCATCACTTATGCAGACTTCAATATTCTTCGGTCTAATGCCTCTCATGTAAAGATGGCTTACTATTAAGGGACCTGTCTCTTCCCACTTCCTATTGGTCGCTCCATAGGTGCTCAATCCGGGCATTATACGAGCCGACTGATAGACTCTTTTTTCATCGGTACTATCTATGCTTCCTGATATATTACACAAGTTCGCTTTATCATAGATACTTATTCTAAAAACTTTGGTCTCATGCCAATACAACTTCTTTTTGCCGTTTGATTGATCGTTTTTCGGAGGAATCCAATCAAACAATTGCATTCTTCCCCCATCCACTGACAAAACAATCAAATATCTTGAGGGATTCAGGTATTTCTCATCTATCTCTAATTCCTGCACCAACGGATGCCTTTGGGATATGATATTCGGTGCTATACCCATTGATATATCTTTATATAGTTCGTCAAATTCGTCATTGATATATTTTCCCACGCAATTGCTAACCGTTCTAACCTGATTCTTGTTTATATCAAGAGTAAGCAGTTCACTTAGATTCTTTACGGCGTTCTCATATGATCCTGCTCTGTTGGCAGAGCATATTTTCATTTGAGTCAAGGGGGAGAATTTATTCTTTTCAGATAGTTTTAGACAATCCTTGGCAATATCGAACTC
>JAAENC010000650.1 GCA_024224815.1 Chloroflexota bacterium | reverse complement strand
TCTAAGTGTGAAAAAAGTGCCCATGGGGACTTCAGTAAGGATTTTCGGTAAAAAATAGGTGGGAGAAGCCCGAGATGGCGCTGCGCTGCCACTCGGTTGTTTGTTTTTTTTTTAACGCTGCGCAGCAATTCTGTGTGTATGTACCTCATTTGTGTATTTTTACGCTGCTCGTCCTTTTTTTTTTAAACGCTGCGCGGCCAATTCTGTGTGTACGGTATTTGTGGATTTTTACGCTGCGCGGCTTTTTTTTTTTTTTTTGCTCGCGGCCATGTCTTAGTTGCGTTGCATTGTGGGCGTTCAAAGTGCAAAGTAGATTATTCGCTGTATACTGAACTCTTCCACTTCTTCCCTTCTTCTCCCTGTTCTTTTCGCCCAAAATCGCAGCCATGACCGCCATACGCAGCCATGGCAGCTCTTTTTGGGCGAAAAGAAGCCTTTTTAGTTAAAATTATCGCATTGCTTGCCAACCAACGACACTTTTGACGGTCCCGTGTACCAGTGTTATCTGTTTTCTGACCCGACTGCATCATGCGGAGCATTACATGCTCCGCAGGATACAGTCGGGTTCATTTTGAGCCATTTTTGGCCTTTTTGGTCATTTTTGGCCTAAAATGGCCATTTCGCCTGAAAATGCATAAGGCCGAAAAAAGTGTATGTGTTTTTTCAGTAAGGATTTTCGGTTCAAAAAAAATTTTTTTTAAGTTTCGCCTTTTTTTAAAAGGGTCCCCCACTCAGGTGGCCCGGCTAGGTGGACCCTCGAGGAGGCGAACAGTTTTTTTTCACCACCTGCATGACCGAGTGAACTACCCCCTTCAAAACTTTCGTTCCGACCCTTCTGTTCCAACTTTCGATTTGCGACCCAAATACGGTGCCCCCCTCCTACTGATCTTATACGGTACGTACCCCCCCCCCTCCTACGTATCATATGGGCCACCTATACGG
>JAAENC010000649.1 GCA_024224815.1 Chloroflexota bacterium | reverse complement strand
TTTTTCTGCTAGTGCTGTTTCTACCGCTAAATCCTGCAAGAGTATATTCTTGCCAAACCTACGCCCGCAGTTAATGACGTTGCGCCGCTTGCGCTCATTCTTTATCTGTTGTTGCGCCGCGTGCATCTTCGGCAGCGTTATTACTGTCCGCATAGCGTATCACCACTTCGCCCTTTGTCTCGTTTTTGACTTCTTGCCGATCACCCCAGTTATCAGGGTCACGGCGTTTCAGGAAACTCTCAGCGGCACGCCAGTCGCCTTCCTTAGCCGCCTTATGTATTGTCTTAGTATACTCCGAAAACGCCTTGTGCTTAGAACGCTCCACAGACTCAAAAAATTCAAGATAAATCTTATTTGCTTTAGTCCTATTTAACTCGCCCTTCTGCGTTTTCTTTCCCCTTTCTAGCCAATCAAGAAAACACTGATAGCTGATTCCAGCCGCACCAACTGCGTTCTTATATGTAACACCAAGCGCAATGGCTTCTGTTATCGTGTTGTGTACCTCTTTGGTTAGCTTCGTAGGTCTACCAGCCATCATTATCCTTCTTAGGCAACACCGGCAACATAACGCTTTCAAGCAACCCCCCGCCCCGCTTTACGTCCGCAAGGATAGAAAGCAAATCGGTCCTTGTTTCGTCCGCTTCCAATACAACGCGAATAGACCCGCTCGCCATGTTTTGAACGCGGATAACTTCAAATAATGCTTGTATTGGCTTGACTTCTTTTGATGTCATTACCTTATTTTATCACATAAGTCAAGGACGCGTAAACAAGTGTATGATGTCACACAGAAAAAGGAAGAATGTCACTATTCTTTTTGCGCGTGACCTGATAATATAATGAGTGATCTCCTCCTTACGCTGGCCTTATGTCTATCAGATGGCATAAGGCCAGCGACAATTAACTTAGTAAAGGATTAATTATGAGCAAAAAAAACAAAGCAAAACAAATGGTTAGCGTGGGTATTGAGGCAATTCTAGGGGTCGCGGTTCTTGCTTTCATGGGATTCCACACTATCAACTTTTTTACATTTATCTTCCCCGAAGAAAAATTCTATCTTGCTGTGCTTGGGTTCGCCCTGACATCTGGCGCAGCTATTGG
>JAAENC010000648.1 GCA_024224815.1 Chloroflexota bacterium | reverse complement strand
TAATTTCCAGTAAGGGGTTCCTCGCACGCACAGTATCGAAGGAACCTTCCGGTTGGTCGCAAAAAACCGCCGCCGTGGCCGTGGCAAGATCTTGAGAACAACAACGCAAATCACTTTGGTTCTCCACTCAAAACCAGAATCGAAATGGCCATACATCGAGTGGTCGCTTTTTCGTGATCTCGATACTGTCTTTCCAAAAAATAGGTAGGTATGCAAGGTCTGCATACCTAGAATATTTGAGGGTTTGCACATTACTTTACCAGATCCCCACTTCCTACGATCCTCCCCTGATATAGATATGTATTTTTATCACAACGATATACGTGCACCACCAACCACACCTACTATTATGCCACCCTCCCACCACCCTACAGTGGTAGTAAAGGAGGGGGACCAGGGGTGGCCATGGTACGCGAGTGGTCCTTCCTGAGGTGCCCTCAGGAAGGCCCACTCGCCTAATTTTGCCTTTTATTGCTTAAAATTATGCACATGATGCCCCAACGCAGAGTTTTGAATGGTATGCTGTGGATTGGAAGCGGTTGGAACCTGTGTTGACTTGCTCTGAGTACGATTTTGGGCGATTTTGGGCGATTTTGGGTGATTTTTGGCCATTTTTGGCCTATTTTGGCCATTTTGGCCCCTTTGTGGGGGGTTTGGGGGATTTGGTGGGATTTGGTGGGTTTTGGTGGGTTTTGGTGGGTTTTGGTGGGTTTTGGTGGGTTTTGGTGGGGTTTGGTGGGGTTTGGTGGGGTTTGGTAGCGTTGTGATAAAAATACATATCTATATCAGGGGAGGATCGTAGGAAGTGGGGATCTGGTAAAGTAATGTGCAAACC
>JAAENC010000647.1 GCA_024224815.1 Chloroflexota bacterium | reverse complement strand
GGACAATTATTTGTGGTTTAATTTGATGATTATGAAGATATCACATAATCAAAACAGATGAAATTTGTGGTACATTACATTGCTGAAAGTTGGCATTTGAGGAATGGTTATCAAACAACACATCATACAGACGTATATCACATCATTTGATTAAAAATCGTATGCTGAGAAGGTGATACAAATGATGATTGTTATTGCAAATAAAATAAACTAAATTTGCATCTTGTGTGAATGATAATAAATGTTTGAAGTGTTTGTATAAACTATTTTGTGATTATCAAACATTTAAATATGCAAATAAACATGATATACATGTTAATATTGTTGCATATGATTGTACTATATGCTTAATATGTGTTGTTTGTTTGTTCAAGTCATATTTTGATGTTTTGTATTTTGAAAAAATGTGTGTAATAATCCACGTTTATGGATTTTGTAATGGTTTTCAAAAGGTGCTCCCATCTTTTTTTGCATAGGATTTGTGAAAAATATGAAACCTTTTCACTTTCTGCACAATAGTGAAATTTAAAAATGAGATTATCTCATTTATCTGAACCTTAATAGTATTGTATACTATCGTTTTTATTTGATATGTATGTGTTTAGACACCATACATATCAAATAAAAACAAAATTTGACCCATTAAAAACAAAATTTCATTGCTAATGGAGATTTGCATTGAATCTGACAAATCGTAGGGGTGTCAAGGGGGTGTCACTTATTTCATACAAAT
>JAAENC010000646.1 GCA_024224815.1 Chloroflexota bacterium | reverse complement strand
GCACGAATTTTGCGGAATGCAATCACGGTCGAAATGCAATTGGGGAATGCAATTGATGTAAATTTAAACTTTTCCGCAAACTCAATTAGTCAAATTAAATTAACATTTAATAATGAATAGTATACGCCATATCGTATCTTGTAGTACGTAACAAATACTATCGTTTATGTTTTGGTACACATCACGGATATTCAAAATCACTTTGTTTTTTTTTTCTCGTGATTGCATTCCGCAAATACATACATTTTTTTCCGTGATTGCATTCCGCAAAATTCGTGCCTAATTAATCATCACTTGATCCATTACCAATTTTTTTTTATTTCATAAAAGTGATGAGGATACAATTCTCCATCATCCTATTGAAACAGAATTCTTCTAAATGATTTATTTATCGAGAAACAGAGATGGCTGGCATTGTGTGGTGTTAATATTTTATCACGAGCGTTTCAACTCAAAACTCGCAATGCTTTGTGTGCAAAAAATCGTATACAATTTTTTGTT
>JAAENC010000645.1 GCA_024224815.1 Chloroflexota bacterium | reverse complement strand
TCACCGAAATCCAAGATGGCCGACATTTCTCAGAAACTAAGATTCTTTGACCAAAAAATTTAGATTTTTTTTCATAAGATTCTGGGCCATCAAATTTGAGGAAAATATTTTTTCGCCGTTTTTTGGTCACTTTGACCCTTAAAAGTCGATTTAACCTCATTTTATGGCACTAATTTTCAAATTGTATAATTTTTTTTGTTTATATTCTTAATCGGAAAGCTTTTTTAAGGCAAAAAAGTTATAACAATAAAAATAATCATAATATATCTATCAAAGGTAAAATATTTGTTAAAATATCTTATTTCCATTTTGACGTTTTTCATTAAAAAATAGGTGTTTTTACCCCTTGTGCCTCAAATATCTCCCTAACTAAAAAAGCTATAGAAATGGTAAATATCTCATTTTTTTCGTAAATTTAAGTGCTTCGACATGATGTAATTTTTTTTCAAAGTTCCGCAATTTAAACTCCTCGTTTGACAGAGAGTATTATTCCTATTTGACTGTATTTTAACAAAATATGGCCATAACAATAGTTATAATTTAGTAAGGAAGTTAATTTTTCTTCATTTCTTGCATTTATTATGATCTACAATTACAAAATATGATAAATGTTTAAAATGAATGCAAAACATGAAAAATACAATCTTTTTAGCTTTAATAGAACATTAATTATTGCCGCTTTAAGGTAAAATAGAGTAAAATAGGAATAATACACTCTACTGAAATAGGGGTTTAAATCATATAATTTTGAAAAAAAATTAATCTTACATCATTGCATATCAACTTACGAAAAAAATGAGCTATTGACCATTTAGGTAGCTTTTTAGTTTTGGAGATATTTGAGTTATTAGG
>JAAENC010000644.1 GCA_024224815.1 Chloroflexota bacterium | reverse complement strand
TGCGGCCATATGGCATTGCCGCAGTACACGTTGAATCCGCTGTGGCGCTCTCCGAGGCGTAGGCTCTCTATACTCTACCCTCCGGCCTGTAAGCCCTATAAGGCCCTACGGGCTGGAAGCGGAGCCGGAGGCCAATTCATCATGCTCTCGATCACCAAATCATTGATTTAAAATAGATTCGCAGCCGTTTGGGAATACTGAACACCCACTGCCGATGCGGCACATATTTTAGCACTTCCGCACATAACCATTCACCGAATTCCACCACCCGCTTCTGATGGCAAGCCTGCCCTGGCGCGACTAACGCCATTTCAAGGTCAAGATTTAAGCTTTTGGCTCAAGAAGCGATCCTTTGAAGTTGATCGGGTAGCCAGGTCTGGGCCAGGGACGGACAAAAATGCCTTCTTTTACAAGAAAATGCCAATAAATATTCATGTCCACAGTCTTCACATTTAATAAACATCAAAATCAATGGCGGCAGGGCTCGCGTTTAACATATAGATCAATCCCATACGGTAAAATGCTAGTACCCTAACCGATAAAAATGTAAGCGTCAATGTAAAAGTTTATGTATATATCTAAATCAACATCTTGAGAATCGTTGGTGATTCTTTCCAACGACCGGAAGAGCTCGCTGCCTGGCGGAGGCCGGCTGCAACATCGTTAAATTCGGTGTTGAAAGTGGCAGTGAACATATCCGCAGTCAAATTTTACAGCGCCGCATGTCAAACGATAAAATAATCATGGCCATTAAAACAGCCCATCAGCATGGCCTGCACACCTCCGTCTTTTTAATGATTGGACTGCCCGCTGAAACCTATGACGATGTGATGGCTACTATCCACTTGATGGCCCAAGCCCAGACCAGGCCGCTATCGCTGGTCTTTTTTCTTCCCGTTTCCGGGTACCAAAGCCAATGAATTAAGCGTCGAGGGCAATTATAATGTTTACCCCAACGTTAATATCCAAACAACGTCTTACCTGTAATAGGTCAGAGACGCTTTACGAGTAGAATTCAACCAAGGGAGGATGGGATCCGAGTCTCATCCTCCCTTTTGGCAAATAAGAGATATTGAAGCCAGCTGTTATTAATGTTCGTAATGGACCTATTGACATGGGGGCATGGATCGCCCCATGTCAACTCGATACGATATATTCAGACAAACTGACCTCTATTTTTATGGTATTGCCACCTTGCTTTGAAATTATTTTACAAAACCATCTGTAATTATGACAAATACGTGCGAGTGTTTTATATTGGCACCATACCAGCCGCTTTAAAATTCTTCTATGCTTTCGGATTTTTATTTGGTACTTAACACTGATAGCGTAAAGCGGTATGTCAAAAAATATCGAGAAGAAGGGATGGAAGGATTTTTCCGAAAAAGGGTGGTTAAACGCACAGCGCACGTATTAACCCCGGAAGTAATGGATCAGGCGCAGGAGATGCTAAATGAAGGCAAAAGCCGATCAGAGATTTGTGAGGCGTTAAAGTTAAAGCCTGATACGCTTTACCGTTGCATCTATTCTGGTCGATTGA
>JAAENC010000643.1 GCA_024224815.1 Chloroflexota bacterium | reverse complement strand
TATAATTAAAAACTCAAAACCCAAAATTAATAATTAAAATCTCCTTCTTTTTTTTCAATCCCTAAATTCCTAAATTCTTATTTAAATCCCTAAATCCATTTACATGTCTTTTTCTTAAACTGCCCATTTTACCCCCAAAAAGGTGCTTTTAAGACCAAAAATCACCTCTTTTTTGAATCTTTTTATCATAATATCAACGTGTTAGCTTGGTCTGATATTCATATAAAGAGCCTGTCGCCGTAAAATGTTTTTGTCCCATAAGTGGACTCGTCAAGCGTGATATTTTCCTACGGACCGCTGCGCTAAATATCACTACAGCCTGACGAGTTGGAAGAAGGACACCTCCCTATCGTTAGCAAATTATGCTATAGAACCAGAAGGGATTAGTTAAATATTAACTTTTATGGTTTTAGGAGGTGTCCAATGAAAACATACGCTGGAATTGATTTGCATTCAAGTAATAATTTCATCGGTGTCATCAACGCCGAAGACAAACGGCTCTACAGTAAGCGCCACGATAATCGGATCGAGGATGTGCTCAAGGTGCTTGGCAAATTTAAAGCAAGTTTGCAAGGCGTGGTGATTGAATCTACCTATAACTGGTACTGGCTGGTGGACGGATTGATGGATCAGGGTTACAAGGTACATTTGGCAAATCCCAACGCAATTCAATCCTATAACGGCTTAAAGCACACCGACGACAAGTGGGACTCATTCTGGCTTGCCCATCTGCTGCGTTTGGGCATTTTACCCGAGGGATATATTTATCCGAAGCATCAACGGCCGTTACGAGATCTATTGCGACGAAGGCTGATGTTCGTTAGTCAGAAGACGTCTCAAATTTTGAGTCTGCAAAGCATGATCACCAGAAACCGTGGTCTTAATTTTTCCGGAGCTCAGATCAAAAGATTCAGAGATGAATTTATAGACAAATTGTTTTCTGATCGTCACTTGGTGTTTACGGCAAAAAAAAATATAGCCACGATTCGATTTTTAGATCAAATCGTAAGTGAAATTGAGCAGGAAGTAGGGTCGCAAATTAAAATTAAAAAAGAATTTATCTCACTGCTGACCACGCCGGGTATCGGCAATATTCTAGGACTAACCATAATGCTGGAAGTTGGCAATATTGGCCGGTTCCCCAAAGCTGGCAATTACTCTTCATATAGCCGATGCGTGGAAAGTAAAAAAACTTCCAATGGCAAGAAAAAAGGTGAAAACAACAAGAAAAACGGAAACCGATATCTGGCCTGGGCATATGTTGAAGCGGCTAACCATGCTATTCGATGCTGCCCGAAGGCCCAAAAATTTTTTCAACGTAAAATGGCCAATAGCGAACGGGCTCTGGCTACAAAAGCTCAGGCCAACAAACTGACAAAGGCAACTTATTATATCATGCGCGATCAGGTAGCCTTTGATGAGGACAAGTTATTTGGATAATACGTTTGGGTGCAGCATTGAACCATTACTGGGGTTGGTAATAATCCACCTGGTCTGATTGGAATTTGCTGCACCCGCAACCTGTTTTTTATTTTGATTCGCCTATGCCGGTAGCCACAAAGGGGTTGGTTCATAACCACATGGTCTGCAAACATACAATTGGAACCGGCATGGCACCGATGATTTTCTGGTCCGCAAGAGCGGAAGGGGCGGTGTTTTGAAGTATAAAGCACAATTGCCTTGATCCAGATGGGTGACTGATGCGGGTCAAAGACCACGCGAACCATAAACAGAAATAACGGGCGCGAAACAAAATAAACAACAGATCTTCACCGAGTCGAGAAACTAGTAAAGTGTCAAAGAAAAAACGGCATGTTTTTTCTTACGGAGGGGTGTTTTTTCTCTTGACAAGCTCTTTAATGGGCGACCCCATTGCCCCGAATAGTCCATCCCCATCTCTTGGAACATATCTTCGGCCTTCTTTAGGTTTTTTGCAGCCTTTTCCTTTTCACCCAAATTCAGATAAAGCTCACCTAAATATAGATATCCTGGGGAATACAAAGCCTTTGCCTTTAAATCCTGTAAAATTTCTATTCCTTTCGCAATACTCTCCTCGGCCTTATGGACTTGCGGTGGATTTTCTTGCCATAATATTCTACCAAGTGAAATCCACGTGCGTCCTTGGGTAGCTGTTTCATTGTTTATTTCTGATAACTTCAACGCCTCCTGCGTAAAGCCGGCGGGCATTTTTCAGATCGTGAAGTTCCAGATGAATCAAACCGACATAATAGTTGGCAAATGCCAAATGCATTTCAACACCGCTTTCACGTTGGATCTCAATCCCCTTTTCAGCATGCTTTCTGCCGGTCTCCGGATCTCCAAGCATAGAGCAAGTGTAACCTAAAACGACCCAAACAAGAGCCGTCAACCAGGTCCATTGCACCTCGTCATAATATTTGATGCTATTTTGAAAATGTCCTAATGAAGCATTCCAAAAAGGCTCCATGCAAGGGGAACCATCAAATCTATATCGGGGACACATTTTTCCCTTGCGCGAATATGTAGGTGGTGGTATACGACTTATAGCGTATTGGGGTATCCAGAGGAAATACCGTGTCTCGAAATATACCAGGAAGGCGTGAGACTTTCAAAAGAACTGAAGCATGGCAAATATCTTGGAAGATTCTTTTCCGGAATAGCCAACTATTACTCACATAAGGGAAAGCCC
>JAAENC010000642.1 GCA_024224815.1 Chloroflexota bacterium | reverse complement strand
TATGCGAGAATCGTTATATTAATATGCCCGTCCACTCGCTTTTCGATCTGATGGTTATTCGGACGCAGGCCCAGATAAGACTTTAAATCACGAAAAGCATTTTCTATCCGGGTCAACATCACATACATCTTCCATATTTCATCCGTGGTTAAATCCTTACGGTTGGTCTTCAAAAGATAGTTGCCGTCCATAAGCCTTTGTTTTTCCTGCTGCTCGTCGCTCGTCCACCACTTAAATTTTGCCGGCTTAAGATGAATATCGATCTGCGAATAATCGCACGGATATTTTCGTTTAAATTCAGCTAATTTCTTTTTGATGCCAAAAAAGGTGATCTTGTTCTCTTTTGCTTTGTTGCTCAGTATGTTTAGCGAATTTGCCAATCGTTTGCAGACCTTTGTGTTATCCGCCAGGGTATATGAAAACTCCCAGTGGTGATATTCGGTTTTATAATACTTCGACACACTGCCGTAACGCTCCTTTATCCTTCCGATTCTTTGTTCTATGGTAGATGCGATATTGCTTTTGCCTTTTGCAATCTGGTCTTTCAAGTTGCTCAACTCGGCTTCAAACTTTTTTTCCCTGCTTGTGCGCATGGCTCTTTCTTTCGCTTTCCTGCCCTCGCTTTTGCACAAAAGATAGACCGTATCCTCCG
>JAAENC010000641.1 GCA_024224815.1 Chloroflexota bacterium | reverse complement strand
TGGTTTTGAACCTTGTTTGATAAAAAATAAAGACTGCTTTGTGAAAAATATTTGTCATAGGCTGAAGACTAAACTGTAAAAGATGAAGAGTGCAGACCTCGTAAAAAACCATATATTACCCATGAAAAATTTGCAATAAATTCAGCACAAGAGCAAGGAATTTGGACAATGAAATTATTTAGCAAATTG
The DNA here is from genome assembly GCA_024224815.1 of Chloroflexota bacterium. Classification (GTDB taxonomy): domain Bacteria; phylum Chloroflexota; class Anaerolineae; order Anaerolineales; family Villigracilaceae; genus Desulfolinea. The sequence goes on along the minus strand of JAAENC010000641.1, from coordinate 2,453 downwards.
GACATTACTTATGATACCAAACTGATATTATAGGTAAATATCTATTTATAGTAAAATTGATTGACATATCAATCCAACTCTCATATATATCACTATATCCGACAAAAACCCATCGGGAGAGCTGAGAATGGTTGCTGAACAGATTTCATTATTTCATGAAAACCAGGGGGAAGATAAAAAAGCCGAACCTGTCGGCATTGGGAACGGTTTATCTATCAAGTTTCTTAATGAATCCAAGACAGACTTGCACTTTATTCGTAACGGGTCGATAATAAAGAAGGTTACCCTTTCAGATAAGGTTGCAAAACGGCTATTCGTTATCGAAGCTGTAGAACAGGGAGCCACAAAAGCGCAGTTGGCCAAAGCTCTTGAAATGAGTCGGCAATCAATTCACAATTATGAGGAGATGAAAAAGCATTTTGGCATGGAAGGTCTTATCAATGGATATTCCCCCCAAAAAAGCAAAAGCAGACGGAAACAGCGTGAGGATCATAGAGGGAAAATATACGTCGGCAACAAAGCCGGTATAGTTGCACAAATCAGGAAAAAAGAGCGGGAGCAAGCTCGAAGCAAGCAACAGGAATTTGAATTCAGCTTTTTGGAAACCGGCAAACAAGAACATTTGGAACCCGAACAAAAGCCATTTGCTGAAACGCATGGATGGGAAAAGACTCGATATGCCGGAGTTTTTATTTACATAATCACTTTGGTGAGTGAATGGAATTGGTTGAAACTTATTACAGGCTATTTCGGACCGTCCTATAGGATCATGATGACATTTCTTTTAATGGTGGCACACAACATTCGCTCGATTGAGCAATTGAAGAATGTTCGATCAAGAGAGGCTGGAGTCGTGATGGGTATCGGGGGAATAGGAAGCCGGCCGACTATATGGAAGAGCTTTTATCTTGCTGTGGATAAAATGATTTCACGGGAGTTGTTAATTGATTTTTTCCGATATCAAATTCGCAAAGGCATTGTGGGGTGCTGGGTATGGTTCACGGATGGGCATTTGTTGCCATATTCGGGGCACGAAAAAATCCGACCGGGATATCATACACAGCGCCGGATGCCCTTTCCGGGGCAAACGAATCTTGTCACTTGTGATGGCAGTGGCCGGGTTGTCGATTTTCAGATTCAGGAAGGCAAAGGCGATCTACGATCTCATATTGTTGAGCTAAGCAAAAAGTGGGGGAGCGAAATCCCCGAAAAGCCGATCATGGTTTTCGACCGGGAGGGCAGCGGGATCGGTTTTTTTTCGGAGCTTGTATTGAACAACGTACCTTTTGTAACGTGGGAAAAGAATGCCCAAAAAAAAGAACTATCGCTTCTTGATGATAGCCTTTTTTGTGACGAGTTTGAGTTTAATGGCAAACAATATAGTGTATTCGAAGGTGACAAAATTTTAACATACAAGGATAAAAATGCCGAGCATCACGGCCATACATTTGTGTTAAGACGGATTTATATATGGAACAAGTCGAGTGGCAAAAGGGTTTGTGGATTAGCTTGGCCTGATGATAGAAAGGTATGCGTACTTAATAGGCCACAAGTACAGATGGATACTATAGACTGTGCCAAAGCGATATTGAGCAGATGGGGAGCTTCGGAAAACACATTCAAACACCAGAGCACCAAGCATCCGATGCACTATCATCCGGGTTTCAAAATGGTTGAGAGCCAAAATCAGACCATTACGAACCCCGAGATTAAAGTAATGGACGGATTAATCAAGAAGACGAAAAAAGCCATGGACAAACTCTATAAGAAACTTGCAGGTACCAAGCAAGTCCTTAACAAAGATGGAAAGCCGCGTGACAATAGCATTCGTGAGAAGATAAAAAAGGAGATTGACGAGAGGAAAGCTGAGTTGAATGGATTGATGAATAAAAAGAAGCAGCTTCCCGGTAAGGTTGATGTGTCCACGCTTGAGGATTATCGATCATTCAAGAAAATTGATAACGAAGGGAAAAATCTGTTTGATTTTATGATGGCTTCAGGATGGAATGCACGCAAACAGATGGTAGATTGGCTTCGTCCTTTTTTGAATGTGGAAAATGAATTAGTTGATCTTTTTTATGCAATATCAAACTCCCACGGATGGATAAAAAGTACGAATAATGAGGTCATCGTCCGGCTAGAGCCTTTGGAACAGACGAAACGTCGCCGGGCACAGGAACAGTTGTGCCGTAAATTATCCGGCTTGTGCGCAAGAACTACGAGTAATAAGCTGTTAGTAATTGAAGTTGGGGGACCACCCAAAAAACTGTCCAAAAAGGAGGGGTAAAATTACCATCATTTTACGAGGTCTGTACTTACTGGAAAGATATAAAAGGAGATATAAATGAAACGCTTGTTTTTGATTGTAAGTTCACTTCATACAGCGTTCTTGACGAGCTTGAAGATGATAATATAAAATTCATAACTCTCAGGAAACGATCTGCCAAACTTAT
>JAAENC010000640.1 GCA_024224815.1 Chloroflexota bacterium | reverse complement strand
TCGAGCCATTTGATCGGCAGGTGAAAGATGAGGTGCGCATGTTCGACCTCAGCCTGACCGCCTGACTGTTTTTCACGGACCCAGATTGCAGTCAGTTTGATGCTACGCCGTAGCCACCGGCTGAGTTCCAGCGTGAAGTGCAACACGACTGGCCTTGACCCGAATCAGCAAATCACTGCCCACTGGCTTCATCGAGAATGATGTAGAAAACAGACCGACGCTTACAAAAGCAAAAGGCCCCGGACGCAAGGAACGTCTAGGGCCTTAGGAACGTCTTGAAGCACATTCGTGAAAACAGACAATCACGAAGATCTCAAAGTTCTGCGCGCGCGTCAATGCTTTTGAAGGCGGCGGCCCACCTATGGGGCACGCCATGCTTACAACACAGCTAGAGAGCGCCATCGAAGGCGCTTATCTCCACCAGCTAGACTACCTATCGCGGGACCTGTGGAAAGCCTACGAGGCCGAGCTGGTGGGCGACGACCAAGCCCAGCGTCTTGCCGAGCTAATACATAGCCGCCGAGAGGCCCTCAGAGAGGCTCAC
>JAAENC010000639.1 GCA_024224815.1 Chloroflexota bacterium | reverse complement strand
TTATGTATCTCCTATTAGTTTCGCATCTTCTAGGTCGATACATAATACTCGTAATACTCTATACAACGGTAGAACCGATTATGGTTCCACTACCATAGGTAGTGGTTTTATTTCTCAATAAAAAGATAAAACAACAATTCAAAATCTGGAGAAGACATGGCAGAGCTTTTTGGCGGCATTGAGGGCGGTGGGACGAAATTTATTTGCGCGCTTGGCACAAATACGGGTGAAATTTTAGCTGAGACACGCATACCAACAACAACCCCAGCGGACACACTATCTCGTTGCGTAGATTTTTTCGAAGAGCAGGCTACCACCTTTGGCAATATCTCTGCCATTGGCATTGCGTCGTTTGGCCCGCTTGACCCTCGGCTTGATTCCGATAAATATGGGCATATCCTCCCCACACCAAAAGCGGGATGGTCTAATGCCGACATTGTCGGCACATTTAAAAAAGCCTTTGATATACCCATCGGATTTGACACAGATGTAAACGGCGCAGCTCTTGGCGAATGGCGCTGGGGAGCTGCAGAAGGACTAAACAATTTTGTCTATCTAACAATCGGAACAGGCGTTGGGGGAAGCGCGATGATAAACGGCGAATTGGTGCATGGGTTATTACATCCTGAAATGGGGCATATATCTCTTGTGCGTCAAGAGAATGATTCTGCAGAGAGCGTTTGTCCTTTCCATGATGATTGCTTTGAGGGGCTAACATCGGGACCGGCAATTGAAAATAGATGGGGCAAAAAAGCGGACACTCTCCACACTGGGCATCCTGCTTGGGAAATGGAAGCAAGTTATATAGCAAGAGCGCTGCGAGGCTTTATCTGTACTTTATCCCCAGAAAGGATCGTTTTGGGTGGAGGGGTTATGAGTCAGGAACATCTTTTTCCGCTTATCCGCAAAAAAACACTGGAAGAGCTAAATGGCTACGTCCAATCGCCACAAATTCTGGAGGAAATTAACGACTATATTGTTCCTGTCACCTTAGATGGAAAGGCAGGAATTTTAGGCGCTTTCCTTTTGGGAGAGTACGCACTAAAAAACTGAGAGAGCATTTTATTTTACACCCTTAAAGAAAAAAGCCACCGTGAAGGTGGCTTTTTTCTTTTTCTCTAATTCAATCTAAACTGGTGGTGTATCTTTGATAGGGATCATAAAGACGTTCTTTTCAGATTGCTCAACAATACGCTGCGCTTTACTACCGACCATGAATAATTCCAGGCCGCCACGACCGCGCGATGTGCTCATGATCATATCTACGTCTTCTTCTTTTCCGACATTAACGATGGTGCGAGCGGGCAATGTGCCAGTAACCATTGTGCGGACATTTATATCGCTCTCACGTAAGGAACGCGCTACTGCATCGAGGAAGTTTTCCATTTCTGCTTCTGCTCTTTTTCGAATATCTTCGATAAGACCAGAGGGCGCACTATAATCTTCTGGCTCAGGTACTGCAGGGACGGAAAGCAGAATGAGTTCTGAACCAAAAACTTGCGCTAAAGAACGGGCGTAGGGAAGGACACGTTCTGAGAAGATTGAGCCATCAAGCGGTACTAAAATCTTATCCAATTTAGGCAAGTCTACGGAACCGTCTGCGTTGGCTTGCACCAGGAAGACAGGTTGATTGATTTTCTGAATCAATTTTTGTGAAACGCCACTGCTTGTCCAGTTCAGTTCACCGGATTTTCCGCGTGTACTTGTGACAACAATGTCAATATCTTTTTCATGAACGAGCAATTGCGTAGCGTCAGCTATAAAACCAGACCGAATAGCGACGTCTACATCAACGCCTTCACTTTGAAGCTCTTTCTGGACACTATCTAAATAACTTTGCCGTTTAGCAAATTTTTGCTCGAACTTGTCGCTACCTTCAACAAGATCTGTCTTAATGGACGATAATAATGTCAATTGCGCCCCTGTTTTCTGGCAATACATCTTGACCCACGGTAAAGCTTGTGCAGCATAATCTGACCCATCCAGTAAAACGGCTACTTTTGCAAGGTCAAAACTTTGGTGTCGCCATTTACTCTTGGCAATAGGAGCGGGTTCCCAGCGAAGTTCATCGGGGGAGGTCGGTTTAGCAGCTGCAACGCCAGATGCCGGCATTAACTGTCCAAAACCGAAGCCAGCCAAATTGGAGGCGTCGAGCCGTCCGAGGTAATCCAAGTCTGCTGAGGGTTCGCCCAATTGCTTGCGTGAGTATCCAAACATAACGTAGAGCAGCGGAATCAAAACCAGATATGTCCACGCACCTTCAAAAAAGCGTTCGACAAAAATGATGCCCGTTGCGCCTGTGGTCAGGATCGCGGCAACAATTGTGCCGACAATGAGCAAAGCTTTGCTTACGCTGAAGTTTTCGCGAACTTGTCTTATTAAACGCTTGGTAACTGCCCAGCCTGTCATGCTGAGGAGGACAAAAACGCCCGCCGCATAAATAGCAAGATAAGTTTCTTCGTTCGTGCCAAAAAGTAAAAAGACCAAGCCGACTAATGCAACTTGCAGCCAAACGGGTTTGTCTGCGACTTGAAACTCATTACGCTTCCCCAAAATGGGCGGGATATAGCGTCGCTCAGAAAGGCCAAGCGAAAGGTTTTGCAAACCCTGTGCCGCCGCCGCCGAAGCAGACATAAGGACTGCTATTCCGACTAAGGTGCCCAAATAAGGCAAAGGTGCGGGGAGTAGCTGATCCATTGTTTGCGTAAAAACAGAAACTTCTTCAAGCAAAGGATTAGAAAGCTCTTTGATAACCGGGCCTACGATAAGCATTGTTGCGCCCGTTGTACCCATAATAATGAGCAAGGAGTTGAAGGCTTTCTTGCCTTTCTCAGCTTCGGTGCCATCATAAGCGGCAACCATATTTGCAAAAACTTCAATACCTGTCATTACCGCCAAAATACGAACATAACCACCAAGCGTATAGTGTAAGTTTTCAGGAGAAAATGCCTGAAAATTGAAATCCGGAAGATGGAAACCATATTTAATGATCGTTGCAATGATCATTACCCAGAGCAAAGCCAAAACGCCCGCTGTCGCTGGCCCAAAAGTACGCGCCGCCATTTTAGGGCCGCGATTTACAAGCCAACCCGTTAGCACAGAAAGCGCAATCGCAACCAATGTACGATATTGGATATTGAAGATTAAAACTTCGTTCAGCACAGGAACACGATCAGCAATAAAAGTAACCATTGCAGCCATACTTACCAAGAAGGTAAGCGTGTATTCAATAAAAGTGATCGCCGCGTTGATCTTTGCAGCCCAAGGGCCAAATTCTTCTTCGCTTAAACCACTGCCACCACTACCATCTGTGACCCATTGCATAACGAGTCTGTACATGGCAGAAACAACCGCAACTGTAAGAATAACCAGCCAAACAGAGGCACCAAAAGTAACAGATGCTACTCCTCCAACAACGATCAGCCTTAGAAAAGGGCCAAAAACATATAGCGGTGAGGTTGCAGGATCTCCACCCCCAGCCAAAGCCCCTTCAAAAGCATTATTAAGTTTATGTGAGACGTGTCCCATTTTTATCCTTTCGTGCATCAGAAACTCCCCTCCTGCATCGAACAAAAGGGGAGAATAATGCAAACTATTTGATTAAAGTGAAAAAATTATACTCGATTTTTTACCCCTTTTGACGTATTTCCTGAAACCCTATAAAAAGAGATTTTGCATCTTCACTGCATAATCAGGAAAGATATTATCCAAAGCCGGATTATTCAATCGTTTCGCACAAATCTCGCCTAAAATATCACGATAATCTGTGGTCACAGCCAGATCTCCGGGGCCATAAAGTTGATGTGGCTTCAGCCCCGGCCACTGCCCGAAAACGCCCCTGGTATTTAAATTGCCACCGATTAACATCATCATCCCACCGTGACCATGATCGGTGCCAAGGCTTGCATTTTCATAGGCGCGTCTACCAAATTCAGTCATTACCACAAGCGTTAATCGATCTGCATGATCGAGCATCTCTTCATGAAAAGCTGCCAGCCCCTCAGCGAGATCGTTCATTAGGCGCGGCATTAAACCTGTTTGCACGCCCTGCGCAAAATGTGTATCCCAACCATCCAAATCAATTGCAGCCACCTCCAGCCCAACTTCCGCCTTAATAATGGATGCTATCTCTCGCAAACCACGCCCAAAACTGGAATCAGGATAAACCCGCTCATCCGACGATGGCGCTATTTTTTCGAGCGTATCCAAAATGCGCAATGTTTCGCGTCCTAATCCACTAAGCGGATCCTTCCCGCTGTAAAGCGCACCCAGTGCTGCTTGCATCTGTAAAACAGCTGTTTCATTACCGCGTAATTTAAAATCTTCTATGGAGCGCAAAGAAGATACAGGAACAGAACCATATAAGCTACGCTGCGGCAGCTCACCCAAAGCAATAGCGCGCATCGGAGAGGGATTGCCCGTATTCAGCGTTGCCAAATGCCGCCCAAGCCATCCCGAAGCAGAACCACCTTCATTATCCACGCCGCGCTCCATCAACTCCTGCGCCTTAAAATGAGAATGAGAATCATCATGCGCACCACAAGCATGAACAAGGCCAAGATGTCCCTCCTGCCAAATTGGGAGCAATGGCGAAAGTATGGGATGCAAGCCAAAAAACCCATCCAAGTCTACGGTGCGTTCTTCTTTTTTTGATTTAGAGTCATCAGGACGCGGAATGCTTAATGCCGGGCGCAACTTATAATATTCATCTTCTCCATGCGGAACGACCATATTTAGCACATCGGCTGCGCCGCGTAAAAAGACAAGAACCAGCACATCACCACGCGGAGCAGTTTCTACGGGCGCAAAAGAAAGCAAAGGTTTTCGAGCTATTTGAGAGATATGTTGTGTTTTCATTTTTTTTATTTCCCTACAAGTAACAGTCACCTACAAAATCATTTTCGGCTAAAACTATATTCACTAGCCGAGAGTGATCGGCATAAACTTTTTCCAAGGTGACTGTCACTTCTTTATCGCCATTGAAAAGCAGGCGAAGCCAATAAACCGGCAATTATTACACGCGCAGTAGAAATCTCATCGCCTGTACCAGCAGAACGCAAAGCATCTGCCATTTTTTTGCATTCATTCTCAGAGAGGGGCGCACCAAGCAATAATGCACTCATCCATTTCGTGAAAGATTCGATCTCTTTTGCACCGCTGAGTTCGAGCAAGTACTCAACATCAATTTTTGTGCCTTTAATTTTATTTTGTGCAAGTGCTGCGGCAAATTGCCAACGCGGCATAAGATTGCTCATCCAGGGAGTGGACGTATCAGGGTATCCATCGGGCGTGGGCCACGTAAAATAGGGTTGACCCATTCGGCCAAGATATTTATGCAGGGCTGCGCCGCCATCGGTGCGCGCATCTAAAAGGCGCAAAGCAGAAATAATAAAATCTGCCGGGCGTTTAAATTTCGGCTGAATATGGGGGATTCCTTCTTTGAGCAGGGTTTGCATTACAGCGCGGATATCGCCATTTGTGGCGATAAATGTGTCAGCCACGAGGTTGACCAATACTGCAGGCGGCTCGTCGGCGATGAAACGGCGACAAAGCTTGGTGCCGAGAAAATGCGCTGTAGAGGGATGCAAGCCCAAATCACGGATGACGCGCTCGGCTTCATCCAAACCACTTGCAGAAATCTCCTTTCCCAGCACTTTTTTTGGTGCAAAATCATGCACATCTTCATCAAAATGAAAATCGCCCCGCCAAAAATGTTCTTTCATCGTCCAGCCCGTCAGACAGCGCGCTAGCTCCATCACATCTTGCTGACTGTAGCCGCCATCCACGCCAAGACTGTGCAGTTCCATCACTTCGCGGGCATAATTTTCGTTGGGCGCGTCCTTGAGATTAGATTGATTGTCGAGATAAAAAAGCATCGCGGGCGAGTGAGACGATGCCCAAAGCAGATCGCTAAAAAAGCCGAGCGCGTGCGGGCGAATAACCTCGCGGTCATCGACCGTTTTTAGATAAAAACAATCCCCTTTTTCGGTGCTGATATTGAAATGATCGCTCCAAAACTCAACCATGCGCTCGTAAAATTGACGGCGCGAATAAGTCTGGCGCATAAGCGTTGCCTGACGTAATTCATTGGGGACAGTGTGTCGATCCTGGTCATCAAAAATTTTATCGCTAATGTCAAAAAGATCATTTGCAGATAAGCCGAGGGTCTTAAATTGGCGCAAACGGATATTGCAGCTATCGTCCGAAACAGACTCGTATTCAAGTTGCTCGGCGAACCAAGCCTGGATGCCGATTTCAGCAACCCTCGTTAAATCCGCCGCCCCTGCACCGAAGGTGAGCCGATTAACAAGGGCAAAATCTTGAGCACTCACGCCTTCTATATCAAAGCGGGGGTTTTCATCCAGACGCGCAAGATTTTCATAAACGGGCGCGCAGGAGGATAAGGCTGCGCTGCTAGCGACAACGCCGACGAGTTTCAGGAAGTCACGACGGGAGGGTTTCATAGTATGCAGTGCTCAATTAGCAGAGCTAACTTCGGGCACGGTGGCTTTTTCTGACGTGGATGTTTTTTCACGCGGCATCCAGCGCAAAAGAGCAAAGGCGGTTGCGCCGAGCGATGTTGCTATGGCCAAAGGAATGACAATAAACCAGCCCACAAGCGGAAAAACCGCTGCTAATTCCAACGCAATTGCACCGCGTACAAAAGCTGCTGCGGGAGAAATTCCGTCTGAGCGTTTTGCCAGAAGAACGCCCATTTTTGCGGCGATGCCGGCTGCGCCGATCCCGCCTATTGTCAGGGTTGCTGCGACGATCACCCAGCCGAGAAATTGACCGACACCTCCGCCCGCTGAAAGCAAAATCCCGACAGGGATAGCAAGCACGAAAAGTAAAACAACGCCTAACCAGAAAGATTTCCACGGGCTTGCATCGAGACGATTTTGAGCGCGTTCCACTGTCGCAGGGAAAAGTAACCAATAAGCCGTTAACATCCCGGGAAAGGCGATGCCAAGAAGCAATAAGATACCAAAGATCATTTGTACGTCTGCCATATTTTCTCCTGTTTTTGTGTTCTATATATCAGTACAGGAAATTTGGAAAAAAGTTGCAAGCAACAAAAAAAGACATCCGAAGTCTTTAAGACTTCGGATGTCTCAATCAAAATATTTGTCTTCTACCTATAGTATCAAAGCTCTCAACACCAACGTTATCACCCCTGGCTTACCTCCCCCAAAAGATTTTCCATCCACGCTGATTAACGGCATAACGCCCATTAGCGCATTGGTCAAAAAGGCTTCATCCATTTCGGTGAGTTCTGCGGGTGAAACAGCTCGCTCAATAATATCGTAACCATGCTTTGGAAGAATATTGGCTATCAGGTATTCGCGTACCGTTCCAGGCAATGCGCCTTCGCTAAGAGGAGGTGTGAGCAAAGTCTTGCCTTTCACAAAAAAGATATTCGCAACGCTGGCACAGGCAATATTCCCCTGGGTGTTTAGCAAAATAGCTTCATCCGCATCTTGGCTTGCTGCTTCACGGCGCGCAAGGATATTATCTAAATAATTGAGCGATTTGATATTCGCCAAAGGGGAGTATTCATTTCGGCGGATTGAGCTAGCCACAACTCGCATACCGCGTTGATATAGTTCTGCTGGATAACCAGTAAAACTCTCAGCTTGAATTATGAATAACGGTTTGGCATTCTTTTCATCGGGTAATAATCCGCGTTGAGTAGGCACACCTCGACTAAGGGTCAAACGCAGATACGCATCTTTTAATTGATTAGCAACAAGGGTCTCTTGAATAGCTTGCTGAATTTCAGCATCTGTCCAAAGCAAAGCTAGTCCTATTGCCTCAGCACCTTCTCCAAGTCGAGCAAGATGTTGTGTTATGCGAATAATCTCTCCCTGCCGAACGCGGATTGTTTCAAATATCCCATCTCCTAATGTAAAACCACGATCTCTAGGATTAAGAATGGCGCTATCGTAAGGGGCTAATTCACCATTTACCCAAAGTTTTTTATCTATATTCATCGCAAACTCACTCAATCTTGCTCAATATTATAGAATTTTTCATCGAACTCTCCATAAGCGGCTGTCACAATCGCCTTAATTAGCGCATCGCTTTTTAGAAGCATTTCTTCGTATTCTTCCTCTTCATCCGACAAAATAGTAACCGCCCCGCCAGCGCCCATACTCATTCCCTGCGCAGTGCTAATAATCGTGCGGATAACGATATTCAAATCGGCGGTTCCATTTAATCCTAAAAAGCCAATTGTGCCAGAGTAAATTCCACGCGCTTCTTTTTCGAGACGGTCGATAAGTTCCATTGTGCGCAATTTCGGTGCGCCAGTCATTGAGCCGCCCGGAAAAGCCGCCTTTATACAGTCGATAACATTCATATCATCTCGTAAGTGTCCGCGAATAGTGGTGACCATTTGATGTACAGTTGAATAAGACTCAATCTGCATCAGCTTTGGCACATGCACACTGCCTATTTCGCAAACCAATCCTAAATCATTTCGGAGCAAATCCACGATCATCAAATTCTCGGCACGGTTCTTTTCGCTGGTGCGCAGTTCCTCGCATAATCGTTCATCTTCTTCTTTCGTAAGACCTCGTTTGGCAGTCCCCTTGATTGGTTTTGCCTCAGCCCAACGCTCACGGTCTACGCGCAAAAACCGCTCTGGAGACGAGCTTAAAATTGCATATTCGCCGAAGCGAAAATATGCCGCATAAGGCGCAGGGTTGCTGTGACGCAAATGCCTATAGAGCGCAAGCGACTCAAGGTAAGCATCCGTGCTTATTTGAGTTGTTAGGCAAATTTCATAAGATTCGCCTTCCCGTAAATATGCCTTGCACTGCTGGATATCTTTAACATAGTCAGCATGAGAACGGTGTAGTTGAAATTTAAGCGGCGCAGATGCTTTTTCATACAAGCTCATCAAAGGAGGCAAGGCGGGCAATTTCTCCAATTCTTTTTCAACACGGTTAAACCAACTTTCAGCAACATCTGCACTTTCGTCTAAAAAAAGTTGAACCAGATAAGTCGCATTTTCTGCATGGTCAAAAGCAATTATCCGATCGGCAAAAATAAAGTTAGCATCTGGCAAATCTGTTTGATATTTCTCTGAAGCACCCAACTCCGCTTTTAACTCATAGCCCAAATAGCCCACAAAGCCGGTATTGAAATCAAAAGGCAATTCTGGAGATGAAACTTTTCTTTTGCTCAGTTCAGCATCAAGATAATCAAAAATACTCCCTTCTCGCTCAACCTTTTTTCCATTTTTTATAATATCCAGCTTTTTCCTCTGCGCCCGATATTGCACCACTGCGCCCAATTCTCCCACACTCGCCCCCATAAAAGAAAATCTCGACAAACTCTTCTCCACGCGACTGCTATCTAGCCAGAAAGAAAATTCTTCATCTTTATATAGATGATAAAAAACTTGCTCCGGGTTATATAGCTGATTTAATTTCCTGCTTCGAATAGAAAATTTCTTTTTAGCGGGATTGATCTCATCATTTTTTCGGGATGGGACAAGCGAAAGCGAGCGCAACGCTCCTGACTTTAGGCTTGCTTCCCTTTTAGGAACATCTGCCCGAAAATTGGCAGTGAATTCTGCAAAATTCTCAATCAGCTTTTTCCCGTATTCAGTGCTGACTGATTCCGGGTGAAATTGCACCCCAAAAAGCGGACGCTCACGATGCCGCAGCGCCATAATCACCTCATCATCTGCCCAGGCGATTGCCTCGAGCACATCGGGGAGTGGCTCTGCAACTATCAACGAGTGGTAGCGTACAGCGCGGAACTGCTGGGGAATGCCCTCGAAGAGCACCCCGTTATTATGCCGAATCGGACTCAATAAACCGTGCATCACCTTCGGGGCAGGAGCGATTCCGCCGCCGAAGGCGTATCCCAAACCCTGATGTCCAAGACAAACGCCTAAAACGGGCAAATTAGTTTCGCGCAATACGCGGCCACAAATCCCGAAATCCCGTTGCACATTAGGCTTCCCTGGGCCTGGGGAAATAACGATATTATCAAAATCGAGCGTATTGAGCTCATCCCAACTGAGCTGATCATTGCGAATGACTAGCGGCTGCTCGCCATTCACTTCAGCCAAAAGCTGAAAGAGATTGAAGGTATAAGAATCGTAATTATCAATTAAAAGTGTTTTCATATTCTTGCTATTTTTTTGTTCGTAACACGACATAAATACCGCGTAATGTTCTACCAATTTGCTTAGGTGCAGATATTTGGAAAGAAGCCAATTATAGCCTCTTCGCATCTTCGCTGCTATTCTTATGCGGAACTTATATAGGAAGTATTAGAGTGACTAGTTGTATAGGCATGATATAAATGATTTATGATGAAATGCCCACACTGTGCAAATGAGAAATCGCAAGTCAAGAATGGCAAGACCTCTTCAGGCAGCCAACTGTGTAAAGTACCACCACCAAAGGTGGTGGCTTGAAGTGTTGCACC
>JAAENC010000638.1 GCA_024224815.1 Chloroflexota bacterium | reverse complement strand
CAGTAAATTCACTGTTTTCATTTCCTATGTCATTTGTGTTAGTTTCTACTTGTTCATCTTCATCTTCATCTTCATCTTCATATTCATCATCACTATAAAAATTAAATTCTTGTAAGAAGTCTTTTCCATCTTCAATATCTTCTGCTAGAATGTCACTGGGGTTAGTATTATTGTAGTTTATAGTAATATCAAATTGATCAGTTTTCAGACCCCAGTCTTGTAATACATTCTGGATGTGGTTACGCAGATTCTCAGAAGTATGTCTAACTTTGATTTCTGTAGTGTCCAAAATAAAGTTATGTAACACACCTTCATCATCTATCATGTGAGCAGTTACTGTAATGTAAGATTGTTTAGATATTGATTTCCAAGCATCTGTAGTTAAAGCTATATAAGGTACATGTTCCAACATATCTTTAATAGCATCTTTACAAGCTCTATATAGAACTGGAATTACTGTTCTAGTCATATAACTTCATGAGGGTAAATTGTATGTATAAGAACTTATAGATT
>JAAENC010000637.1 GCA_024224815.1 Chloroflexota bacterium | reverse complement strand
AGAGAGCAAAACGCAGAGCGAGCGAGAGAAAGAAAAGAGATTGCAGATCGTGAGTATAAAAACGCTTATGATAGGTTGCAAGATGTCAAGGCATGGGTAAGGTATGCCAGTAATCTATCAAACACACCAAACGCGCAAGGGCTATGGAATTTGCGCGGTGTTCCTAATGAATGGCAGTCATTTTTCGGACTAGGTTATGAACCTGATTTCAACTACACAACAAAGGCGGGGAAGGCCACAAGTCAGACGTTAGTAATCCCCGTTAGAAAGCAAGGCGGCGAAGTTATCACGATACGCCACAGACTATTAAACGCTCTCGATGGTGACAAGTACAGGCCTGATATGGCTGGGCTAGGCTCTCACCCTTATTTATGCGATGTTGATAACGACAAGAAAGGTGACTTGATTATTGTAGAAGGAGAGATAAAGTCGATTGTCACTTATCTAACCTACGACAAGCCAGGCACGCAAGTTGTCGGTGTGCCATCCAAGAGCATGATGCGCGATATTGTGCAGAAAGCGCAAGGGCGTAACGCTGTTGTAATCCCTGATCCTGACGGTATATCAGACATTGTACCTGTGGTTAGGCAAGCCGGAGCGCGGCTTTTGATGCTGCCGGAGAAGGTAGATGATTTTATTATCCAAGAGAACCTAAATACCTCTTGGCTCAGATATGCAATAAAACAAGCGAGGATTGTATAATGATGGACGAAAACTACGAAGAAAGCGGCGAAGAATTCGACCCCGAACTGCTGCGCCTGTATCGAAAAGAAGGAGATCACAGAATGAGAATAATAAAATTTAGAGCTTGGGACAGTATTTATAAATACATGAATTACAGGGTTAGTGTTGGCAATACTGACAAAGATGACGAAAAATGGCATTGCCCGTCTATGTGGATCGACCCTAAAAATGTTGATTACGAATGTAAGCCACATTGGGCGCATTTTGAAGACTTTGCCGAAATAATCCCTGAGCAATATACAGGAGTAAAAGATAAAAACGGTGTAGAGATTTACGAAGGGGATATTGTGAAACTTCAAGAATGGAGGCCGATGCAAGTTGTTTGGGGTAACATTATAGACAAGTCACTTTCTGGTCGCGCTGGTTTTATGCTTGATGGAACAATGTTTTTTTTGAATAAAAACGATGAAGCAAATCTGGAGGTAATCGGTAATGTTCACGAAAACCCTGAATTATTGAAGCGTTACCGCCCTTGCCCCCATTGCGGGGAGGTGATGAACGTACACCCTGTAGATCGTGCGCTGGGATCGGAGCTTGTTAGTTGCCCGACAAATTGCAGCGGTAAGCGGTACGAAGTGAAGGAAGAGAAATGATAATTAACGGAAATTCATTAAGCATACCATTAGCAGATAAAAGTGTTCAGTGCGCTATTACTTCACCTCCTTATTGGGGGCTTAGAGATTATTTAAACGATGCCCAGCTGGGGCTAGAAGAAACACCAGAAAAATACGTTGAGAATATGGTCAATGTGTTTCGTGAAGTTTGGCGCATCCTGAAAGATGACGGGGTGCTTTGGCTGAACTTGGGGGATAGTTACAATGGAAGCGGAGGTGCTGGCGGTGATTACTCAAAAGGCGGGCTGAAAGAAGGACAACCGAAGTATAAGGGGCGCAACGTCAAAACAATGAAACCCAAAGACCTCGTAGGCATCCCCTGGATGGTTGCCTTTGCGCTCCGCTCCGATGGCTGGTATCTGCGCCAGGATATTATCTGGCATAAACCAAACCCAATGCCTGAGAGCGTAACGGATAGATGCACAAAGTCACATGAGTATATCTTTCTTCTAACGAAGAACGCAAGATATTATTATGATCATGAGGCAATAAAAGAACCGACACATATAGCGGACAAATATGAAACTAAAAATAAGCGCAGCGTATGGGATGTGACAACAAAACCATATAAAGGCGCGCACTTCGCAACTTTCCCCGCTGATTTAGTTGAGCCGATGGTACTTGCTGGAAGTAGAGAAGGCGACATTGTTCTTGACCCGTTTTCTGGAACGTCTACGGTTGGGCAAGTGGCGCGAAAGCACAAACGAAAATATGCAGGGATTGAGCTTAGTTTTGATTATATACAGCTTGCTAAGAAAAGATTAAGTGCTGTTGATGTTTTGCTATTTTAAAGAAGGTGAGTAATGACTAACCCCCCACTAGAAAAAGATGAGCAAAAAGACTTCTTTAGATACGCCAAAGGCTTATACCCTTTCATACCGCACCTGGAGCAACTTCTCTTTGCCACAATGAGCGGCGCATGGTTACACGGTAACAGCACACAGCGGTACAAGCAAGTCGCGTCAGAGAAAGCGCAGGGGCGCAAGAACGGCATTGCTGATATT
>JAAENC010000636.1 GCA_024224815.1 Chloroflexota bacterium | reverse complement strand
GAAAAATGATGAAAAATGATGAAATCTGCAAAATATTGAAAATTTGTGAAAATGTCGAAAATTCGGGAAAATATCGAAAATCGGGAAAATATTCAAAATCCCAAATCTGAGAAAATTTCGATAATGAAATGTAAAAATCCGGAAAATATCGAAAATCCGAAATTCGAATAGTAATACTTTTTACTACACTTTTTCGTGGAAAACTCCACCTGGTGAAAAATTCTTAAAATCCGAAAAAATTCTGAAAAACGTTTCTGAAATTCAAAAAAAAAAAAAAACAGATTGATGGTATACAAACTTTTTCAAAAACGTTTTTCGGATTTTTGGTGAAAATATGACCAAAAATTCATAATTCCTATACAAAATCCTTAAGTAATCTCTTTGGTAAAATTTTCATTTCCGAAAAACAGATTGATCGTATACAAACTTTTGGAAAACATTTCTGAAAAATATTGGGGAGGGGGGAGAAACGTTTTCAGTCAAAAACTTGAGTGACGTACTCAAGAGTAATTGGTGGTATTAGTATT
>JAAENC010000635.1 GCA_024224815.1 Chloroflexota bacterium | reverse complement strand
CGTTAGGGCAAATTAGAAAAAAAAACGAATGACAGAGAAAGAAATTCAAGATGTTTTACTACCAATAATCGGACAATTTGTTTGGGGAGCTCAACGAGGTTATGGCTCATTCTTGAATTTGGAATTTGGTAATCCGAAAACTAAATTTAGTGGAATTCATAAACCAAAAGAAGAAAATAAATTTCCATTTAACGAGTTTGAAAATAGACACGTGAAAATAAAAGGAGAATATTCCTTTTTCATTTATATGTCTAACTGGAAAATATATGCAAAAGACAATGAATTAGCTCACGACGAAAGCGAACGAGAAGAAATTGAATTTGCACTCGGATTTATAAATGGACAAAAGCTGAATAAAGTAATAATCAATGCTAATAAAAATATAACGGAATTGGAATTTGATTTAGGCGGAATAATCGTGATTTCTGACGAACATTATAGTGATGAAATAAACGAATTATGGAATTTTTATACAAAATCGGAAAAAGTTCTGACTTACAGAAATGACCGAAAAGTAACTTATGAAAAAACAAAAACGGAATTCGGAAAAGAGAAATTTACTGAAATTAGCGGAATAATAACTTGCCCTAACACCGTGTATAATTAATTGCTTTGGCAAGTGCTTATTTAGAAAATTCCTTCGGAATTTTCTCAGGTTCGTATTTGTTTACTAAATTAGTTTTTTAACCACGCAACTAACCATACACAATTCCGTTGGCGTGCATTAGAAAAACTCAAACTACGAAAGAATGACAAAACGAATTTCACTTACTTTAATAATATTTATGAGCATATTTACTCTATTCGGACCAGGGAAAAAGGATAAAACAGAATTTAAATTTAGTGATG
>JAAENC010000634.1 GCA_024224815.1 Chloroflexota bacterium | reverse complement strand
GTTGAAAAACTAAATTTTTCGCACCATTCAAAATGCATTTTGTGGCACAGTGCCAATTGAACAATACAGCATTTTGAAAATATGATAAACTTAGAATATTTTGATAATATCTTTAGAAATGGTAAAAAAACTATTTATCTATCGTATTTATAAATTTTAGCCAAATTTCAGACATTTTTGTATATATTTTTTGGCTATAACAAATAATTTACTAAAAAAATTGTTAAAAGTTACTTTAAATTACTTATACTTTTATAAAAATGACTTTATCTATTGAACATATAAGGATCTACATCATGCGGAATTTAAAAATAAAATTTATGTATGATGCATGTGCTTAAATTCATAAAAAATGGAAAAACAGTGTTTTTCATCAAATTAGGTATCCAAATTTGATATAATTTATCATAATTACTGGATACATTTATGATGGTTAAATATGGTACGAAAATAATTTTTGATCATTTAACATCAATTTGAGACCCTAATTTCGTAAAAGAACTATTTTTCAAGTTTTAATTAATTTAAGCATATCAAATATGGAGTGAAATTATTTTAACTTTGCTGAAATGAAGGTGCATACATTTTCAATAAATACTGTAATTTTTGTAATTTTCAAATATTTTTAAAGTACTTTTTTATCAAATAGTTTAGTTACATAATTACTTTAAGCCAAAAAAAAATCCTAAAAGTGTCTAGAATTTTCTGTAATTTTATGTCATGGTAGATACACACTAGCTCTACTATTTCTGAAAAAAGATATAAAAAATTCCAAGTTTATCATATTTTAAAATGCTGTAGTGCTATATGGCGCTATGCCATAAAAATGGCATTTAAAATGGTGTAAAATAATTCAGTTTTTATCAGGTCATTTTCAACACGGGTAAGACTATAAAAAATTAATTTCATAAAAATTTGTCAAGTTTTACTATTTTAAATGAATTAAGGTCAAATCTTAGAAAAATCGATCCATAACAAAAAAAGTTAAATCTTAAAAATATTTACGTTGACATATTTGAGATCGGCAGACAATTTTGATCTTATCAAAGTTTCTTTTGGATGTAGCGTATTTCCTTAATTCTTTCAGTATATAAAAGGAGCTTTTTTATTGGAAAAATAATAGACTTTGTGTAATTGCCGCTAAACTATTAGAGTTATTGATACCATTTTTTCTGAGAATATATTTACAACCCAAACGAAGATATCTTAATTTAATAATATGATCCCAGAATTCCATAAAGGTCACCAGAGG
>JAAENC010000633.1 GCA_024224815.1 Chloroflexota bacterium | reverse complement strand
GCTCAAGGCCGTGGCCGAAAACTACGTGGATGTAATGGAAAAGGCCGCAAAAGAAAACTGGCCAGCCGCTGAAATAATCGAGCATTTTCTTGATCTCGAATTGGAACGAAGGCGTGTTTATCGGATGGAAAAATGTTTTAAGGATTCCAAACTGATAGAGAAAACGACTATCGACCAATTCGATTTCGACCATCATGTTTCACGCAAGAAACAGCTGAGCAGGATTTTGGACCTGTTGACGTTAGGTTTTATCGGCGAGCAAAAGGACGTGATTCTGATCGGCAATCCCGGTGTCGGGAAGAGTTTTTTAGGTAAATGCATCGCTTACGCGGCGACCAGGGCCGGGATTAGAACGCTTTTTGCGACTGCCGCGGACATGATCAATCATTTGAACGCGGCGCGGGTTGACGGAACGCTTTTGAAAAAGCTGCATTATTATCAATCGCCGGCGCTGCTGTTTATTGACGAAATCGGTTATCTTCCGCTGGGCGGGGACGGATCGAATCTGTTTTTCCAGGTAATCAGCGCAAGACATGAGAAAAAGTCGACAATGATAACGACAAACCGTGTCTTTGCGGACTGGAGCGAAATATTCGACAACACCGTTATCGCCGCGGCGATTGCCGACCGACTCGTCGCCAACTCGGAACCGATAATTCTGGAAGGAGAAAGCTATCGAAAGAAATTGAAAAGAAAGTAGCAGAAAAAAAATAATACTGTATTTTCAGCAATGTATATCATCGTGAGCTGAAAAAAACGAGGGTGATATTTTTTTGATTTTCATACCCGATACGCATTCGTGCGTCAAAACTCTGGAGTGGGGTATTTTTTCACCGGCGATTTTGGGTTATTTTTTGACCGGCGTTTACATGCTTTCCCGGCGAGCTGAAGTTTTCTGACAGCCTCATCGTACCATTTCGTTTTGATGCATTTCGCTGCGTTTTTTGAAGTGATTACGCTCGGAGAATACTGGATTTTTCGTGGTTTCTTTTGCATGGCAGTACTCTTTTCATTGAAGGAATCGATGGATTTTGAAGCCTTATTGACCTCGAAAGAAGTATCTGATAAGAAGGGAGGAAATGCAAAAAAGAGAAAAAATCGGAATGTATCGGAATTGGACATTTAAGGATACATCTAACAAGAAGAAATAATAATAAGAAGACTATGAATTATAATTTTGAATGGGATATCTGGAAAGCAAGACTAAATCGGGATAATCACGGTGTAGCCTTTGATGAGGCAGCTACGGTTTTTAAGGATTCAAAGGGGGCGTATTCATTACTTGGGGGGAGCATAATCAAAAAATAATTCATGAAAAGAGTCATTAACCCAGGCAACACGAAGACTGCAAAGCAAAATAAAGCCGTTCTTGCTCCATCTCATTCCAACGCCTTTGAATCTTTGCTGAACAAGCCACTTGCATGTGCTTTCCACTATCCCGCTCCCGATCGGCAACCCAAGATTTTTATAATCCGCATATTTCATATGATCAATGTGGTTTTCAAGGTAATTCGCAAGTTTCTCCAATGCCTTTCGAGCTTCGTCTGTCAATTGGGCCGTAGCCAAAACCCCACGAAGATCCTTTACCACCCCTTCCGTTTCGTTGCCTCGAATGCGCTTGCGCACACGTTCAAACCATTGGCAGGCTTTTTTTGTCCGTCCATCAAGCCAAACCTTTACTCCTTTCCACACATTTTGAACCGCGTGATAATAATCAAGAATTCCGATTGCGTGTTTCGAGAATTGTTCCCGGAATATCCTCCAAAAACCCTTGCCTCCATCACTGAGCCATACAACCGTTTGGCATCGGTCGATTCCTTCTTTAACGGATAGCAACCATAGAAGAGGTCTGAATTCGTCCACTTTTCCCAAAACCGCGACAACACGTCTGCGGACCATAACAGATACTTCTTTGCCTTTTTTGTTTATTCGCTTGCCCATTCTTGCCACGATACCGACCTTCACCTCATGCCAAACCGTTTTCCCTTCCGGATTTCCGCCGTCGGGCCTGAAAGGAACCATAACACCATCCCCGCCTATGATCAGGGGGAGATTTTCAATTTGAAAAATTGCTTCGTCCTCTTTCGGTTTTTCCCCGTTGTTCAGTTGTTCCAATTCAGCTTGCAGTTTTTTTATTGATTTTTCTCCGGCTTCCCGCACCCAGTTCCATATGGCACCGTCACTCACATTAACACAAAACAAGCTGCTCAGTAGCGATTCTGCTATTTTATAAGGTACAAAAACAGCCAATAAACAACCAATGTGTTTGACTTCCGCGCTGGTTCTCTGGTTTCGTTTTATTCCAAGCTCATCATCAAAAGGTGCAATCAGGCCGACGGGACACCCGTTCCTGCATCTTCTCACCCGCCTTTTCCAATGTATTGTCCCAATTAATGTCTTCATGACGCGACTGACCATGCCTTTGCTTTCAAGCGGCAAAGAGCAATACGGACAATTGCCCCTGTCATCCATATTTTTGGCTCTTGAATTCAGAATCTCTTCGATTGTTATCAAGGCCAAAGTAAGACAAAAATTGAATACGGAAAAAACAAGCTGATGAAGTTTCACGCTGTTGTAAACAGAACATGCCAATGGTTCTAATCGTTGATCCGCACGAGAAATTTCTTCCAAAAGTAGCGCCATTTCAATTCCATTTCATATCCGAACATTGATTCACGATATGATTGCATACTTTGGAAAAATTGTCCCGCGTTATTTTATGATTTTGATATTTTAAATGCAATTTGCCCCCCCCCATCTGATGGATACGCCCCTCCGCAATTGTTTCGAATATCCTTGAGATAGTATTGAAAATCGATAACCGAAGGACCAGTGATGGAATCGTGATTCTGTTCGGATATGAAAGAATTAAACAGATTCAGATCGACCCGGTTGCTTTTCAAGGTCTGGTCACTGGCGCCGTAAATGTCTTTGCGCCAGGCGAAAAACGCATCCATATAATCGAAAAATACAACGCTATTTACCGGCATGAAAACCTCCTCTCTTATATTCGTATCAGGTCCAG
>JAAENC010000632.1 GCA_024224815.1 Chloroflexota bacterium | reverse complement strand
TTTATCTTTCATGATTTCATATACTTTATCATGATTGTAAGTGAATGACTTACCATTTTTGAAAGTTACTTCAATGATTTGATTTTTTCCGATTAGTGATTTGCGTACAACAAATCTTTTTGATTGTAAATTTTGCATAGTTATTATATTTATATTTATTATTATTTAGTTACATTATTATTATCCAATTACAATATTATTTTGTTTGTAATTTGTTTAGTAGAAGTCATAGTATATTTCAATGACTTTATCTTTTTGTTCTTTAGTTAACATGTTAAAATGTTTTCCATATAAGTTGTAAGATATATTTAAGTATTTGCTAGACATAGTATTTATTTTATTATTGTTAGTATTTATTTACATTATTATTATCCAATTGTATTTCTATTTTGTTTGTAAAACGTAAATGCATTGTAAATTATTCAGTAAAAAAGCTAAAAGTATATGAAAAATGTATGAAAATGATGCCGGGGGTGGTTTTTTTATGTTGATTTTGTTAAAATTTTGTGTTTGTGAGAGGGAGTGGCAACCCCATCACCCTCTATACGTAACAATTTTTAAAAAAAGTGTGACATAAGCCTTATAAGATATATAAGTAAGGGGCTATTGTCACTATTTGTAAGTTTTTACCTTTATATGTGAGTATATAAGACTATAGAACACTAGATATATGGA
>JAAENC010000631.1 GCA_024224815.1 Chloroflexota bacterium | reverse complement strand
TATTACCAAAACGGAAAATGTAGTTTTGGGAATTGACCATTGACCCATTGACCCATTGACCTATTCATATAATTATATTAGCGTGTCCTCACAGCTGGACCGCTGGTTGGATAATTGGTGGGATAAATAGTTGGATAATTGTTGGGAAATTAGTTGGATAATTAGTTGGATATGTGGTTGGATAATTAGTTGGCAGTAAGGTTTCGCCCAATGATATAATGCTGGTATAATATAAACATTATATGGATAGGTCAATGGGTCAATGGGTCAATGGTCAATAGCCAAAACTACCTTTTCCGTTTTGGTAATAACATCGAATCAGGTGCCGCAAAGTGTCCTTCAACACTACCCAACATATTCTTTCCTAATGTTCAATATGGTGGATTCAGTTGCGGTTCCACTTCATATGCATCAATGTATTGGAAACAAGTGATCGATTCAACCTTTTTGACATACAATATGCAGAAAAATGTATTGCTTTAGATGAATCGCATTCCGACGCCCACGCGATATTGGGCATGATCCACCTTGTGTTGAGGCAGTGGGACAAAGCGATCGAAGAGAGTGAAACTGCAGTCTCGTTAAATCCCAACGCCGCAGATAGTG
>JAAENC010000630.1 GCA_024224815.1 Chloroflexota bacterium | reverse complement strand
CCGGATAAAAAATCCCTTTTCTTAACGGATGCTATCGAAATTTAATCCGGTAGAGACTTTTGCTCTACCGTTATCCAAAATTAAAATGTTTGTTACCGTCAATTCCGATTTTTTTTAGGGTTTCTGGGCCCTAAGAAACCCAAAAATGAAGAAAAAAAAATTCGGATTTATCCAAAATCTATCCGCTAAGGCGCTAATCCGGGAACAACTCTAATATATACATCTTTGTGCATAAATTTATGCGTCCATGCTTTTTAAAACTGTTTTTAGACTATAAAGTAGAGTTGTTCCCGGATTGACGCCTTAACGGATTGTTAACGAAAATAATCCGATTTTTTTTTCATTTTTGGGTTTCTTAGGGCCCAGAAACCCTAGAAAAAATTTCGGAATTGACGGTAACAAACATTTTAATTTCGGATAACGGTAGAGCAAAAATCTCAATCCGGATTTTTATCCGTGGCATCCGTTAAGAAACGGGATTTTTTATCCGGATTTTTTATTCGTAATCCTAATACGGTAACGGTAATCTTAATCCGAATTCAACCGGTATACATACGGTAAACGGTAATCCTAATTTGGATAATCCGGATCCTAATATGGTAACGGTAATCCCAATCTGAATTTAAACGGTATACATACGGTAACCGGTAATCCTAATCCGGATAATCCGGTATTTTTAAAAAAAATTGTCAATATAGACTTATCAGTGGACATAAAATAGGTAAAATTGATATATTTATATAAAACAATAAAATCTTCGAGGG
>JAAENC010000629.1 GCA_024224815.1 Chloroflexota bacterium | reverse complement strand
TTTTTTGTTGTGGAATTACAATTGGTTGAGATTTTACAACATCTTTGTATTTCATGCAAGGAAAATAGAAAATGCCTTCAATACCTGACACAAACAACATTTAGAATAAATTTATAGCTAACAAAATGTGTGGATATATCACATATATTTTGGGAGATACATATTTTTGTTGTGGAATTACAATTGGTTGAGATTTTACAACATCTTTGTATTTCATGCAAGGAAAATAGGAAATGCCTTCAATAACTGACACAAACAATATTTAGGATAAATTTATAGCTAACAAAATGTATAAATATATCCAACATATTTTGGGAGATACGTAATTTTGTTGTGGAATTACAATAGGTTGAGATTTTACAACATCTTTGTGTTTCATGCAAGGAAATGCGATCATTAACTGACACAAGCAATATTTAGAATAAATTTATAGCTAACAAAATGTATAAATATATCCCACATATTTTGGGAGATACGTAATTTTGTTGTGGAATCACAATTGGTTGAGATTTTACAACATCTTTGTGTTTTATGCAAGGAAATTCCTCCATTAACTGACACAAACACGATTTAGAATAAATTGTTATTGTAATCAAATGTAATTATGTTATTTGTGAAATGAATAAAAGAAATAT
>JAAENC010000628.1 GCA_024224815.1 Chloroflexota bacterium | reverse complement strand
AGGGCTATCTCTGCAAATGTTCTTTCCCGCTCGTCTTCTACAAAAGATGAAGCCGAACTATCAAGATATATAGATTTTAGTTTTCCGCCTAATAGCGCATTGAGACTATCAAAAGTTATCTTTTGTTCTATCTCTTCCGCCATAGTGTCCAGTGCATTCTCTATTTCTTCGCCGTCTACTATTCGCGTTCTGCCATTTATAACTAAAGCCATAACACGCGATTGAATAAAGCCCGGATGGATTGTTTGAGGCTGGGTAACTTCTGATTCAACGTAGAAATTAAGATAAGGTAAAACGTCACGCTGGGGAGATAGCCTTGAATCAAATACACGCTGCCAATTTACAGGGGAGTCAGACAGGAGGGATTCTACGGCTACCCTTATCTGCTTTCTTGCGTGTGACATTTTTTAGAACCTTATGATACGGTAATTATTTAGAAGATCGTAAAACTGCATCGGCACGCGTGTCGGACCTACGCCGCTCTCAGCTTCTGCTTGAAATCTAATCCAATGACCGATTAACAAGAGCATGGCAGTTCTAATATCTTCAGGTACGTCTGTCCCTGCATCGCCCCAGCCAGTGACGTATCTGATCTTCACATCGTT
>JAAENC010000627.1 GCA_024224815.1 Chloroflexota bacterium | reverse complement strand
CAAAATTGACGCCCCTGTCTTTGGCTTTTTTAATACCATCCATCTGACGTTCGGCACGGATCTCCGTTTCAAACTGCGCGATAGCCCCCAGCATGTTGAACAAAAGGCGTCCCGTTGCATCGGCCGTATTGATGTTCTGGTTCAGTACCTGAAGGTTGACCTTTTTACGCTGGAGTTCATCAGCGATCTGGCACAGATGCAGGGTGGAACGGGCCAGCCTGTCCAGGCGCGTGACAACGAGTGTGTCGCCTTCCCTGACGTATTCCAGACAAGCCTTCAGCCTGGGCCGCTTATCGGATGAGCCGCTTTTTTTCTCTTTGAAGATCTTGTCGCAGGATTTCAGACAGTCAAGCTGCACCTCAAGGCTTTGTCCTACCGAACTAACCCGTGCATACCCGACCAGCGCCATAGCCTTTCCTCCAGACTGACTGTTTATGTCCCATCATTTCTTAAACGATGTGCGAATCTAATATTGAGACATTTTTTGAGACATGTCAATATAAACGTCACACAAAGTACACTTTTTGAGACCAATGAGGGAGGATCGGCTTGTGTTTCTTAATGCCCCACCAACTGTAAAGAACCGGATACCTGATGATAGAAATAAACGGATCAAGATCCTGGGCGATGACGAGATCAATGCTATTTACGGATTGCCACGATTTACGAGCGAAGAAAGAATACAGTATTTTGCATTGTCACCTTCAGAAAAAAGAACTCTTGACCAGCTCCACACCATCAGGTCAAAAATTAATTTTATTCTCCAGTCAGACTACTTCAAAGCTCGGCGAATGTTCTTTGTTTTCGATCCCGATGAAATAGAAGAGGATGCCAGGTACGTTCTGGAGCAATATTTCCCGGATTCCCAAATAACCAAAATGGTGGTTTCGAAAAAGACTCGATTGAAGCAGCAGCGCATGATTCTTGCGCTCTTTGATTACCGGAACTGCGATGCGGCCGCCCGCCAAAAGCTGAAAAAAAGAGCCCGAAGTGCCGCTAGGGTTTGCGGTAAGCCCGTCTATATTTTCAAGGAAATTATCCGCGAGCTGGAAGAACAGCGAGTTGTTGTGCCCGGGTACACTTTTTTGCAGGAAACCGTTGGCAAGTCGCTGATTTTTGAGCAAAACCGCATGATCGATATACTTCGGAACCACCTGATTGCCAGTGATACAGAAAATCTGGATGCGCTTCTGGAAAATACATCAGGCCTTCACGAGATAACCTGTCTCAAAAGGGAACCCAAGGATTTCACCGCAACCGAAATC
The DNA here is from genome assembly GCA_024224815.1 of Chloroflexota bacterium. Taxonomy (GTDB): domain Bacteria; phylum Chloroflexota; class Anaerolineae; order Anaerolineales; family Villigracilaceae; genus Desulfolinea. Next base: position 2,691 of record JAAENC010000627.1, on the reverse strand, counting down.
AAGCACGAAATTGCACGGGGCAAACAGATGTACGAACTGTATGGGGTTTCCGGAAGAGTGTTGCAAAGGTTGGAAATCTCGAATGAGAGCATAAAATATTATGCCTCACTGGTGACTTATTATTCAGTTTACCGGTTGAAGCGTTTTGACGCGTGGATTGTCTATGTTTACCTGCTGTGCTTCGTTAATCACCGGTATCAGCGGCACCATGACAATCTGCTGGTGAGTTTGATTTATTATGTCAGAAAATTTGTCGACGTCGCAAAGTCTGCCGCCAAAGAGCGAGTATATGAACATCGCGTTGAAACCAACCGCGATCTTAAAAAAGCCGCACAGGCCCTAAATCTCTTTACCGACGGAAGTATCGGAAAAAACGTTCTTTTCCGCGAGATTCAGGAAAAAGCCTTCCGCATTCTCAATCGCGAAAAAATGGAGCAAGTAGCTGCTCACATTGCGGCAAAAACCGGTTTCGACGAAGAGGCCTTTCGGTGGGATCACATCGACCGATTAGGGCGTCAGTTCAAGCTATATCTGCGGCCTGTCCTGTCATCTGTAGATTTCATGGGGTCACCAGCACAGGTTCCGTTGATCGAAGCCGTAAATTTCCTGAAAGGCGTTTTTGGCAAGGGGCGACCGATCAGCCAGTATCCCGTCAAAAAGATTCCGACCCGGTTTATTCCGCCCAAAGTCAAACGCTATTTGTATAACAGGAACAGGTTACCCGTTTCGGATCGGTACGAATTTTTGATCTGTCGCCTTTTGCGTGATCGACTGGAAGCGGGTGATATTTTCTGCCAGGACAGTGTGCGTTTTCGCAGTTTCACGGACGATATAGTCGGCGACCGCCTGTGGCGGCAAAAGGACAAGCTATTTGACAACACCGGACTGGCAATCCTCGGACAGCCGATTTCAGAACACCTGGAGGCACTTGAACATAAATTCGAAGGCAAAATTGCCAGGGTCAACAGGCGGATAGCGGCCGGTGAAAACGAATACGTCTGTATCCGGAAACAGGGCGGCAAGATTCGCTGGCATCTCAGGTATCCAGCCGGCCGGGAAGATTTGAATCATCCCTTTTTTGATGCACTTGGACAGGTCAATATCGCCAGCGTTATGGATTTTGCCAACCGGCGTTGCCGGTTTCTGGATGCTTTCGAACACGTTCTTGGACGCCGTGCAAGGACGGTGGCGGATAACCGGATTATCACAGCCTGTCTACTGGCATGGGGCACCAATATGGGACTGGGCAAAATGGGCCAGGTATCTGACATCAGCTACAATGTGCTGTCCACCGCATCGGACAATTTTATCCGGTTTGAGACGCTCAGGGAGGCAAATGACCTTATCAGCAATGCAATCGCCGCTATGCCGGTTTTCCGCCATTACAATACCGACGGTGTTGTTCATTCCAGCTCAGATGGACAGAAGTTTGAAACCGGGATTAATACTATTAATGCCCGCCATTCTCCCAAATACTTCGGCCTAAAAAAGGGAGTTGTAGCTTATACGCTCGTTGCAAACCATATTCCCGTCAACGCTCGGATCATAGGCGCAAACGAGCATGAGAGCCATTATGTCTTCGACATTTTGTTCAACAACACTTCGGAAATCCATCCGGAAGTCCATTCCACGGACAGCCATGGCGCCAACGAGATCAACTTTGCGATCCTTCATTTGTTCGGGTATCAGTTTGCGCCGCGTTATCGGGATATATACAGAAAAACCAAAACTTCGCTCTACGGTTTCAGGCACCCAAGCCAATACGGAGACAGCCTGCTTGTTCCTGTTCGAAAAATCAACAAAAAGCTCATCATGGAGGAATGGGAGGGTATCCAGCGAATTATGGTGTCTTTAGCTCTCAAGACTACAACGCAGAGCATAATTGTCGGCAAGCTGGGTGCATATGCGCGAAAGAACAAGACCCGACGGGCCTTGTGGGAATATGACAACATTATAAAAAGTCTGTATCTAATTGATTATATAGATTCGGCGCCGCTACGCCGCAATGTGCAGCGGGCGCTGAATCGCGGTGAGAGTTATCACCAGTTGCGCAGAGCTGTGGCCTACGCCAATTTCGGCAAGCTGCGTTTTAAAACCGAATACGAACAACAGATCTGGGAAGAATGCAGTCGCTTGATAACCAACTGCATTATCTTCTATAACGCCACTATCCTATCAGGTCTTCTGAACGATATGAACAGCGCTGGAAATACTGAAAACTCTGCCAGCTTTGGCCATATCTCTCCTGTTGCTTGGCAGCATATCAATCTTTACGGCCGCTATGAGTTCAACAAACATCCCGAGCCTGTCAACATGAACGAGATCATCCGGGAGATGTCGCAAATATATAACGACCTGCATCCGGCTTCGTAAGGAACACCGCCGGTATCTGCTGATTATATATACAAAAAGCCAGTGGGGATGGTTGATGGATCTGGCCTGTTTGATTATATTTGACTGATGAGAGACAGAACGCAACACATTGCCAAGACACACCTTTAGCCTTCATTAAACCTGGAATGCCCCTTTTCGGGGTGTTGTGCCAAAAACCCCAAATTCAGAGGCGATTTCATTGACAGTCTGATTTCCTTTGATAGCTGCCAATGCGACCTTGCTTTTTAATTTTTTGTTGTATTTTTTTCGTTTCAAAATGAATCCCTTTCTGATTTCTGGACTGTTATATTGTGTCTT
>JAAENC010000626.1 GCA_024224815.1 Chloroflexota bacterium | reverse complement strand
ATTAAACTAAAAAAAATGGGTAATTTTTTTAATATTTTTACAAAATCTTCAATTGTAATATCTTTTTATCCTTTTTTCTCCCAACTATAACTTTTCCGGTACCTTTTCATGAATATAATTGCTCTTCTAAATAATCTAAGACCAACTAATCCAAAATCTGACCAAAATCTAACCATCCATGGTTTTTTTTAAATATTATCAGTTTTCCTAAATCAACAGCAATTTTACCATTATTTTACGGTATTGAGTATTGTTTTCATTATTTCACAGATTATTCAATTTTGCTTTGATTTTCAAATAGTTGGTGTCAAATTATTCAGAAGGCCAAAAATTACCATATTCAGTTACCGGAACATTAGAGAAATTTGTCCAAATTGCTTTAAATATGGTCAAATCACAAAGTTTAGGGTTATTTTGACCATTATTTGAAATTTCACCCATTCTGATAAATTTTCGACAACTCCCAAATTGTAGCGGTAACCTTATATGATCCTTTTCAACCTTCTAAACAATTAGATACCAACCCTTTGAAAATTGAGCGAAAATTGAGTGATTTATGAATTAGAT
>JAAENC010000625.1 GCA_024224815.1 Chloroflexota bacterium | reverse complement strand
CCTGGATGGCCGAGTGGTCTAAGGCGGTCGACTTAAGTTCGATTCTCGTCAGAGGCGTGGGTTCGAATCCCACTTCAGGCACTTTTTTTTATTTTCGGCCGTGTGAGTGAGTGAGCGAGAGAGTCAGTCACACACGGTCATCTGTCCAACACAGTTGTGCCGATTTAGCATAGTGGTTATTGCATCTGCTTTGTAAGCAGAGGGTCGCGAGTTCGAATCTCGCAATCGGCTTTTTTTACTTACTCTGTGCATATTACATAACTGACCTTGTGGCGCAATTGGATAGCGCGTTGGACTTCGAATCCAACGGTTGCGGGTTCGAATCCCGTCAAGGTTGATTGATTTTTTTTTTCTCACTGTCACGAGGCTGTGAGAGGTCGCGTCTCAGGAGACCTGATGACCGTCGCATGTATAGATGAGAGGTCGTGTAAAACTGTACTTCATGACCGTCACGTTTATATAGGTGAGCGGTCTTGTAAAAATTGTACAACTCCAACACTCATTGTACAACTACATGGTACGAGGCTATGAGAGGTCTTGTCTCGGGAGACCTCATGGCTGCATGACACGAGGCTGTGAGAGGTCTCGTGTTAGGATACGTAATGACCGTCACATATATATAGGTGAGCGGTCTTGTAAAACTGTACAACTCCAACACTCATTGTACAACTACATGGTACGAGGCTATGAGGTCTCGTGTTAGGATACGTAATGACCGCCACTTATATATACGTGCGAGTAAAAATGAAATGTACAACTGACAACACCCACGGAACAGTAGCTCAGTGGTAGAGCATGGGATTGCAGATCCTATGGTCGCCGGTTCAATCCCGGTCTGTTCCTTTCTCACAGACATACATTTTTCCTCGTTAGTCTAGTTGGTTATGATACCAGGTTTTCACCCTGGCGACCCGGGTTCGAATCCCGGACGAGGAAATATTTCCAATTGAAGCTATGGCGCAATTGGTAGCGCGTCGGATTCCAGACCCGGCGGTTACGGGTTCGAATCCCGTTAGCTTCAACCATTTTTTTTGTACAACAATTCCTTCATTTTTAACACCATTGTTTTCTGTATGTGGCATCTACTGAATTGTGTATGACATATTTGTGACCGTGTGAAAAAAAAGCATGTGCCATCCAAAATGAGTATATATTTGCACATTCACATATATTTTTGGCGACGTACCTCAGACATTCACCGTGTGAGCAAAATAATAACAGTTCTTCCAACGACAGTGCGAGCTTGGTCTAGTTGGTTATGACATTTGCCTAACACGCAAAGGGTCCCGAGTTCGATTCTCGGAGCTCGTATATATTTTTACAATGGTAACGGGTCAATGGTCTAGTGGCATGATTCTCGCTTTGGGTGCGAGAGGTCGTG
>JAAENC010000624.1 GCA_024224815.1 Chloroflexota bacterium | reverse complement strand
TGTTTCAATATCGCCTTTTCTTTTTCCAATTTGCGCCGCTTGCCAATCGCCACCGTCTATAATGCTAATGTGTAATTGTTCGGCATGATATGAAATTGCTTCTCCGCGTATCAACTCAGGCGCGTTGACATAGTAGGGTTCAATATTAGAGAAAAGAAAAATTAAGTATAGAATTATCATTCTGGGATTACCAAAACAGTGTAAGAGAATCTGTCTACGCTTACGGCATTACCGCCAAATCCAGGCTTTTCTCTTAGCTTTACAGTAATAGACCCTGATGAAACACCTGTAAATATTCCTAGCAATGAAGCTGTAGTAAGCACGCTTGCGCCAACCTTTGCTTCAACAGCATAGTTTGAGCCGTCAACATTCACCCAAAAACTACCATGCTTTCCTGCAACCGCGCAATATCCGACAAGGCTTCCGACCACGATAATTGTTGACGTTGTGGCAACCGTGACCGATTTAGAACTGTTCGGCACATCTCTCTCTGTAGTCGTAGAGTATGAATAACTATTCGTGTCTGTCAAGCTGTCTGTTGACACAAGCCCAGAAGCCCATTCGGGGGCGGTTGCGCCTGAATTTGTAAGCATAACTTGACCCGCCGCGCCAATTCCAAGCCGCGCCAAAGTTGAGGAGCTTGTGGCGTATTCAATATCACCTGCGGTTGTGTACGTCCAAAGAGCGGTTAAATTGTCACGAACGCCCGTATTCCATTGCGCCGCCGAAAGCGTGCCACCTGTTACTGCTGTGTAAGTGTTACTAAACGCCATCATTCACCTTACCTGTTTTCTTCTTGCTTTTGTTATATTCCGTTATAACCTTGCTCTGTTGTTTTTCTAAATCTTCCAATGTTTCTCCAGGTTTCCATGTTCGCCCAAGCTGCAAGCCATTTACGGACACCTCAGCGAAAGAACCCTCCGCCATACTCAAATCATCAAGACCAAAACGCACGCGCACGGGTCTTTCTAATATCTTCTTTTCTATATTCTTTCTGTCCTTCGGGAACTCAACGGGGCGACAATTTCCATCGTTTACTCTGTTACCACATCCCCAGCAAAAAAAGATAGGTTCTTCGTGATCTACAAATTCCGCACCGCCGCACTCATCGC
>JAAENC010000623.1 GCA_024224815.1 Chloroflexota bacterium | reverse complement strand
TTTTTTGTTTGAAACTTACAAAGCTGATGTTACTTCAGAAGTAGTTCCTTTAAGGAGCTACCCTTATACTTTTAGAAGGCAATTGATTGATTTTGCCGTGAAAATAGTATCACATAGCAGGGAAATAGTTTTGCAAGTTGTAAACACAGTTTATAATAATCTTAACATTAATGATTTATGGGCGAAATACCAGACGTCGCCACAGATATTGTCAATATTCTGAACGAAAACAGAAGTACCGACAATTCATTTTTAGTAAAATCCTGAGAGGGAGAGGTATGTCTAAAAAAATGAAATCTCGACAAATTTCAACAATATTTTTAAAAAAAATGCAGTTAAAAAATAAAAATTACCATTTCGTCAGACAAAATTTTAAAATATAGGTGGGCTCTAAAAATTCATTTTTCGCTTTTGATTCAAAAAAAGACGCACAACCCTATAGCGAATTTTCCTGAACTACCTCAAGATTAAAATATTTTCTTAAATCATTGAGTCCGGTCTAAAAACGAAGTT
>JAAENC010000622.1 GCA_024224815.1 Chloroflexota bacterium | reverse complement strand
GTAATCAAACCGATCATACATGTTCACGATTTTCTTTTTGTTCAGCTTCGGTTGTCGGGCAAAAGGAAAGGTCTCTATCACGTATTTTTCCGGGATTTTTGCACGGGCCAGCCTCATCTTTCTGGCATTTTCCTTTTTGATTTTATACTCCTGCTCAACGATATATTTGAGCAGATGCGCATGAGAATAATTGCCCTTTTGGGCGATTGAAAGACACCGGTCCCAGTTTGCCAGCAGGCCGGAAAGCCGGACATACTTGAGCATTTGTTGGAGTTGTTCATCCATCGTCATCTCCTGTGATTTTGTCATAGACGCTTAGATCGACTTCATCGGCAAAACAGCCCTCGATATACGATGCTCTTTTTTCCAACTGCTGATTGATCTGCGGCAGCGGCAATTGAAAATGACCGGCGGTCAATTGCAGTGTGGCGATGCGTTCAATGGTTTTGATATCGGTGATACGATACTTTAACGCCCGCTTGAGTGTTTTGGTAAACACCTCAAGAGCGATTTTGCGATACAATCCATGCAGTTCGCGGATGAAGCGGTGTTTTTGTTTGACGCCGTTTTTGATGGCAAAGTCCAGATAGTCGTCGATCTCTTTGGCCGCTGTGCGCAGAGTCTTCTCTTCTGTTGCAGAGGGTTTTTTCCGGTTTTTAGGCTTGTACGGCGGTTTTTGCTGCCCTTCGGGGGCAACCAGCTCATTTTTAACACCATCGGTGGGTATCGGGTAGCGACCCATCAGCTTGCGGTTGCGATAGATCATCAGATGCTCGGCATATTGCAGCACTTTCACATCGCTTCGATCGGTGCCCGGTATCCAATAAAAATTGCCATCAACGGCTGCATACCCATACTGATCAGTACCCCTTTTCAGGACAAGGTAAGGGGCAGGCAGATAAATGGGCAGTTTTT
>JAAENC010000621.1 GCA_024224815.1 Chloroflexota bacterium | reverse complement strand
TTACGCCGAGTAAGAATACGTGATCCGATTTCCGCTAGCTCTTTTCAATTATGAGAAATTCGCCAGAAAATGTGTCAATACGCGTCTTACACGCGAGAGGTCGCGAACTCAAAACCGCATAGAGGATTTTTCTTTTTGCAATCTTTTTATTCTTATTTCGTACATGTTTTGCATGTCGGAAAACTCCCAATTTTTTGTTTTTCAAATTTTTTTCGGACATATTGATTGAGTTTTGCCACTTTTCGCGCAGCGTTTTTTGCGGTCATTTTTTTTCATTGTCCTTTTCGGCGTCGTATCATTATATAACAGCTTTACAAGCAAACGCGGCGATTTCACTGATCCAATAGGATCAGGTGTAGGACCTATAGCTCTACAAGCAAATGCGGCGATTTCACTGATCCAATAGGATCAGAGGGGGACCTATAATGCAACAAAAGGGTGGTAAGCTAGTGTAAAGTTCAACATTGCACAAGATGTCCCAATTGCAAGAGATTGCTGAACAGAGGACAGAGCTCATCATTGCTGACTTTCACTCCAGATTTCTCTTTTTTTCTACCAGCTTGTTCACTTCAAATTTGCTATACTGGAATTAGTACTATTTTAATTAAAAAAATTTCTATCTTCCAAAAAAACGCTCATCA
>JAAENC010000620.1 GCA_024224815.1 Chloroflexota bacterium | reverse complement strand
TATTACCATTTTCTTGTAAACGCAGACATTTTTGCCCATCCTGCCATCAAAAACGGGTAGTGGAATTCGGCGAATGGTTATGCACTGAAGTGCTAAAACACGTGCCGCACCGGCAATGGGTGTTCAGTCTTCCCAAACGACTGCGAATTTATTTCTTGTTCGATCGCAGTCTTCTGGCAAAACTGAGTCAATGCGTCTGGAAAGTGCTGAGCGTGTATTTAATATTCCTGCGCATGAATCATCCGATGGTACGGCAAAGGTTGTCTATGAATCCAAGGATGGCCGGACCCAAAAGACATTTGACGCCTTAGACTGGTTAGCGCTGCTAACCACACATATTCCCAATAAAAACGAACAGATGGTCAGATATTATGGATTTTATTCTAATAAATCGCGTGGCTTACGCATAAAGGCCGGAACAGATAGCGAGGTTGCCGCCCTCATAGATTCGGATGTTTCTCGAAAGGCTTTCAGAAAGAATTGGGCACGTTTAATTCAGAAAATATATTCACTCGAATAAGCAATGTCCTATCTTTATCTTTGCATGCCCTTGATCGGAAGCGACGGCAGCCCCATGGCTGCCGCCCGAAATCTGGCAATGATCGGCTGACAGGCACCTCCTTTGGTGATAATTTCGCCTTTCTCCGATTTTTTACGAAAATTGGGCGCCATTCCAAAAACTTCAAAGCCCAGCATGCCTGTGCGGACCATGGCCGCGCAGCCTGCCCCGATAAGCAGATCAAAATCCATGGCCGGCTCACGATCGATCAGATTCAGGTTTTTCTTTTCCCGGCGCACCAGCTCCCGGACAAACTCCATGGGCGCCCTCTGGAAAGTGGCGCCGCCCAAGGTAACCAGGGCTCCGTCACTCACAAGCCCTGCAGCCTCTTTGAGACCGGTCAACACACTTTTCATGTTCATTTCCTCCT
>JAAENC010000619.1 GCA_024224815.1 Chloroflexota bacterium | reverse complement strand
TTTTCGATACATCAATATAGCCATATTTTTCATGTTATAGTATCACTTCTTTTTACTCCCTATCACCGAAACACTTTTTGATGCCTTCGCAGTCCATTTCTTTCATGGCTAAGTAAGTCAAACATAGTAGTTTAAGGAGTAAAATCCATTCAATCTCCCCCAAATGTAGCGCAGCCATGGTCGCTCCTCCATCATCACCATCGTCCAAGAAGAGACCTCAACCCCTTTGAAAGTGAAAGCCGACGACATGGACAAGCGACCTCCTTTCACCCATCCCTGTTCACCAATCCCTGCTATCGGCTCCAGAAACAGCTCAATCGGCATTGAATTTGCTGCTTTGTTGATGCCATCCGACGAAAGAAAACAAATTACCTGAGCGACAACGGCGTCAAACAAACGACGTCAAACAAACAACGAAGTCGGACAAAGCGTTTACTTGGCCAAACCTACCTACGGCACAAACGAGCAACTTCTGCTCGTGTTGCCTCGTCTGTAACGGCAAACCGCACAAACGAGCGATGATGCCTCTGTCAGCACCAACAAACGGAGCAGCGCAGCGGGGACGGTGAAAGTGGTCGCTGATGCCGTGCCCGCTCCAATTCATTATAAGATAACAGCCATATTTCCGATGCAACGCACAATTGGAACGAAAACAATCGTGGATCAATTTCGTCGTTGTCCCTAGAGGCTCTCTGGTGGCATCGGGACCATTTGATCGCTACTTGTTTTACTTGTGTCGTGTGGAGAGAATTTTTAAACAAGCAGCGGCGATTGTGGAAATCCACGACGGTTGCGGCAGCTCAAACGCAACAATCAACGAGAAGCAATAGTTATTGTTCTCAACAAAAAGAACATGGATAATTTTTTAGAGGAGGAAAGTAACTCTAATCAATTGTAAAGGACCATATTATTAATTCTAGATCACATTGCAAAAATGGTGATGATTGCATCCCGCCGCGGCGGCCCGAAAACAATTACAAACCACGCACGGATGTTATTGATTCCATTCCTTCAATAGGTAGAGACATGAATGATCGGAACGATGTTGTTGTCATCAGTTGAAGTCGTCCGCGGCGACCAAATGAAGAAGGGAAGAAAGAATGACGAATGCTGTCCGTGTGCCGATGATATGATGATACGTAAAAAAGTCAACACATTTCCAAACCCTTTTTCCTTTGAAAATTGAATAATTTTCCCAATTTTAATTTATAATTTTTATAATAATCGATTTCTGAACATGTAATTGATAATATACATAAGACCCTCTTTTCCCTGGGAGCTGAGTGGCAAATTATTTGCCTTTTGAGGACGATGACCATCGCCGTACGACAAAGAGAAAACCAACACTAAACCAACCCATCTCTGCGAAACGCAACCCAGTCGTTTGTGG
>JAAENC010000618.1 GCA_024224815.1 Chloroflexota bacterium | reverse complement strand
TAATGGGGGGGTGGGGTCAACTTAACATACATCAGTAGGTCGACCGAGTGGAGTTAAACCGTGCCCTCCCCCATAAAATTCAATAGCACCGGATCCATTTTTTTGTGTGGCTTCTCCGGTCTGTAAGTACAGGTGTAGACTTCCCTGGCCTTCCCACGCCTAGTGCGGCCTACTACGAAAACTGGATCCGGTGCTATTGGAAAAAGTCGAAAAAACAGGGGGGTACTATAGGGTGTTATGCGCGCCCCCCCCTAGGCCCAATATGTCAAAATCTTCTTTTTTGTAGCGAGGGTTTCGGCGAAACCAGCCCAGCCTGAAAACATATATAGGTCTGGAAAGTTTTCAGGCATGGCTCAAATTGGCCATATGATGGCTACAGAAAAGTAGATCTTGACATATACGATTTTACCCCCCTTATTTTTGGGGGGTACCCCCTTTTTGGACCACTTTTACCAAAAGTGGCCAAAATGGGGTCCAAAATGGGGACCCACGGGGACCATCGATGCCCACACACCCCACACGTGCAGCCTGCCCCCATCCTATATGTATATGTATATATATATATATATATATAGTATAGAGGTATACCATATGTACATGGATACCACCCCCCCCCCATGGACTGGCCACGCACTGCGTGGCAGTGCTGGTCAACTCTATCTCGAGTTCCAAAGCCAACTGGGTCCGGGTATGGCCCAGGTGGGGTCCCCACTTGGGACCCCATTTTGGGACCCCTCAGCACTGTTGCCCTATCCATCTACGGACAATAATTTTACAGGCTGAAAAAAGTATTGCCTAATTCCCTAATACTCTACTACTTAATGTCTTCCTGCACTTCCG
>JAAENC010000617.1 GCA_024224815.1 Chloroflexota bacterium | reverse complement strand
GGGTTCCCCCACCTCTTATGCAATCTATATTGAAGATATAGCATCAAAGTTTAACCCAAATGTATTTTTTTGGTTACTATGTGTTAGCTAATGGCCCAACTGGGAGGATATTTGCATAATATCAATACTTGGGGTCATTTTTGGCCAAAATTTTGGTTTTGACCCCTGGGGCGCTCATTTACAGGGTCCCCCTTAACTGTTATGCAGTTGATTACAAAGATATAGCATCAAGGTTTATTCTAAATGTATTTTTGTGGCGACTATGTGTATTCTAATGGCCCAAACTGGGAGCATTTTAACATTTTTATCGTTTTTGACCTTTTTTTGACCTCAAAAATGCTTTTTTTGGCCCCCATCTCGCGTAAATAGGGTTAAATGTTGCCACATATGTAACAAAATTCATCTTTTTGACACTAAAAACATATTTCTAGTGACATTGCATGAGCATTTCTGTCATTTATTTGCAAAAAGTGTTTTTATCTATTTTTGACCCTAAAAACGCCCTTTTTGACCCCCATTT
>JAAENC010000616.1 GCA_024224815.1 Chloroflexota bacterium | reverse complement strand
TACCGTTGCTGCGGGTGTTTCCGTAGGCAGGTCAGAAGTAGGGACAGGCGTTTCTGTTTGAAGAGTCTGCGTTTCTGTGGCTGTCGCTTCAGGCGTAGGGCTATTAGCCGCTGCCGTTTGAGTAAGTTCTGCCACAACAGTTTTTGCTGCCATTGTGTAAATAGCATTAACGTCTTGTGTTGGGGAGGCTGGCGCAACTGTATCGCAGGCACTTATAAGAAAAACTACCCCGCACAAAAAAACAATGCATTTAATTTTCATGGAGCCTCCTTAGTTTCATTTATTTTCCATCTGTAACCTTAATAATCACCGTTAAGGGTCCGCCAAAATTGTAACCTTGGTCGTTTCGCAAGATAAAGGTGGTCGAATATTCGCCATTGTGAAGGGGAGCAGTGAGATGTACGCCAATATCAGCCACTGCGCCAGGTGCAGTAAAACGATCCTTTTTATTAAATTCCCAAGCGGGGTTGGCGGCATCAAGGGGATTATTATCACCTGAGCGAGTGCTGGTACTGGCAATCGGAACGAGATGGTAGCCATCATCCCAGGTGCAAACGCCCGTGTTATAAACGCGCCATATCTTTTGGAAGTTTTTCCCAGCGGGAACTTCGGTGTTATCAGGGTAGTTAACATCAATGGGACTACCATAGGTCATTTCATCGCAAATGGGACCATCGGGCGTAATACCAAGCGTCACTTGTGTGGCGGTAGGAAACGGGGTTAATGTAGGTGCTCCGGCAGCAAGCGTTGGTGGTGTTCCTATCGCAACAGTAGGCAAAGGAGTGCTATTTAGATCTACCAATGTCGCAGTAGGTGGAATCAAGGTTGGGGTTGCTGTTGCCGGCAAAGGTGTGGGAGAAAAAGAAAGCGCAGTCTCTGTAAGCTGCGCCATAACTTTCTCTACCGCAGCAGTAAATATAGCATCAGAGTCAATTTCTTCTGCTGCTGCAGCTGCGGTAGCCTCGACTTCTGCTACTGTTTGTCCTCCACAAGCGGATAAGGCCAAAACTAAAAGAACCAGTATTATAAAAGGGTAGATTTTTTTTATATATTTCATTGTCTCTCTCCATGAGCGTAAAGAAAACGCTCTTCTATGTCAATAATTATTACTTTTATTATAATCTACCCCTTATTTGAGAGCAAAGCAAGAGTTTTTTCTAGAAGACGGTATAAAAAGCTGCAGATTTTTATTTTAGCTAAAAGCTTTACTAAATTCATCTACTGCTTTTTGACCGCTACGCATTAATCCTATATAAAATGCCTCTTTATCTTGATTGCGGTAATCCAGACGCTCCACGCGAAATGGTGCTAAACGCTCTTTTGCTTTGCGGCGCTCACTGACATCCAGAAAATAGCTTAGGGCATTTTCAACACTATTTGCATCAGACCAATCCGACTTGTAAACAGGTATGCCGGCGCGGTTAAATATCCAGGTCATATTTGGCATGGAGCCATAAGCACGGTGACAAGCGCCATCGAGTGCATCCAGCAAAATGGGGCGAGAAACACCAAGCAGATTTTGCAGATCATAGGCATGGCGTGTTTTTTGCGCCATAGAAGTTAAGTGGGGATAATTTTCGCCAGGGTGAGCTTCATGTGTATAGAGGAAGATAGAGCCAATATTTCGATCTTCATATTTCTCAGCCATGGCATTCATAGATGGCGACGCCATCCCGCAGTATGGTCAGGTAAAACTACCAAACTCCACGACCGTGTATAAGGAAGCAGACCAAATTTCACTTAAGAGCGTTTCGCTTCCATCCAAATACCAAAGGGGAAAATCAGGGGCACGTTCTCCAAGTTGCGGGCTTTCGGCAAAACGCATCCAGCGCATAAATTTTTCCGGAACAAACTCGTCGTAGTTATATTGGGTCAATAATTTCTCATCATGCATACTATTCTCCTAACCGATAAATATGTCAAAAATACTACCATAAATATGGTAAGAAATAAGAGAACCAATCCATCTATGCTAGGTGGAGATAAATTATGGATACAACTGAAAAAACTTTTATTCAAAAACACGGCAGCAAGCTCCCCGCGCTGCTTTTCTGGCTGGGATTGATCGTCGCGTATAACCTATATGCAAATGCGCAAGGATTATCCCCGCTGCAGGTCGTTCAAGAATTATTGGGCTTCATGAAAACCGGATTTTTAGGTGTGCTGATTTTTATTCTGCTCTACGCCATTCGACCTTTGATTCTTTTCCCGGCAACTTTCTTAACGCTGGCAGGAGGTTTCGTTTTCGGACCTGTTTTGGGCGTGGTCTACACTATCATTGCCAGCAATATTTCATCAACCATTGCCTTCTATGTTGGTCGCTATTTCGGTGAGGGCCTCTTACAAGAACAGGATGCCGAATCCGATGGCTGGATTCAGCGCTACACCCGTCGAATGCGCGAAAATAGCTTCGAGACCGTAATGACGATGCGCTTCATCTTCCTACCCTACGACATGGTCAGCTATTTAGCAGGATTTCTTCGTATCAAATTTTGGCCCTTCATCCTGGCAACCGCGCTCGGCTCGATTCCCGGGACAATAGCCTTCGTCGGCTTTGGCGCATCGGTGGAGAGTTTTGATGGCGGCTTGCCCTCGCTTAACCCAGTTACTCTCGGAGTTTCGGTCGTAATTTTTATTCTAAGTATCGCGCTTTCGCGCTTATTTAAAAAGAAAGAAGGGCAGACTTCCGAAGTTTTGGAAACTTCGGAAGTCTAAAAGATGTAGAAGTGCATTGCACGCGATAGCGTGCGTTGCACTTGCGTTTTAGCAAGCCCCGAAGTGCAATGCATCTAAAAGCAGATGCAACGCACTTCTTCCAATAAAAGGAAATCATCATGAAAACACATTTTCAAACCATCGTCATCGGTGCAGGCTCAGGCGGAATGACCGTTTCTATTGGCTTGTCCGCTTTGGGAAAAGATGTTGCCATGATCGAAGGGCTTCACGTTGGCGGCGACTGCACCAACGTTGGCTGTGTGCCATCGAAAACACTTATCCACGAAGCGAAAAACTTTCGCGCTGGAATGAACCCAGATAACGCCCTAAAAGAAACCATTCGCAAGCGGGATGAACTCCGCGACATTGAAACAGAAGAAGTTAAAGAGATCGAAAATCTGACTTTTATCGAAGGGATGGCAAAATTCACCGCGCCGAAAAAGCTTGCGGTCACTAACGCCGCTGGCGAAACAACAGAATTTTCCGCCGATAATATTGTTATCTCGACAGGCGCGCGCCCGCGTCAGCTAAAAATTGACGGATTGCCCGATGAACGCTATCTGACCAATATCGAACTTTTCGATACAGAAACTGCCCCCAAGCATCTCGTTATCGTTGGGGCGGGTGTGATTGCGCTCGAAATGGCTTTTGCTTTTCAGAAACTGGGCACAAAAATCACACTTTTTGCGCTCGATAATCGTGCGCTAACAACTGCAATCCCCGAAGCGGCGGAGGCAGTTCAGGCGAGTTTAGACCGCAAGGGAATCATTACACATTACGGCGCAACAGCCAAATCTTTCGATGAATCCAGCCGCACGCTGACGCTCGCGCAGGGTGATGATGAAATAGTGGTAGATGATGTAGATCAGGTTTTGGTGGCAATTGGTCGGGTGCGCAATATAGATTCTCTTGGCCTCGAGCAAGCCGGGGTCAAGTCCGATGCGCGGATGGGGATCAGTGTCAACTCTTTTGGCGAGACAAATGTGCGGGGCGTGTATGCAATTGGGGATGTAACACCCACATCCGCTTTTACTCATTCTGCAAATGCACAGGGGCGACGCGTTGTACAGCGGATCGCTTTTCCGCTTTTGCCGATGGCGAAAAAAGAGCCTATTTTCCCGAACGCGATCTTTTCTGACCCGGAAGTTGCTACCGTTGGTTTGACTTCTGCCAAGCTCGAAAGTTCGTGCCACAAAAACGCTATCAAACGCATCCGCGTGGATTTGAAAGGCAATACCGACCGCGCCTACACTGATGGAATCGAAGAAGGTTTCATCATCGTAGACGCTGTGCGCCTGACGGGAAAAATTCTGCACGCAACCATTGTTGCGCCGCATGCGTCTGAGATGATCTCGTTCTTTACCTTGGCGATAAGTCAGAAAATTTCTTTATATAAAATCTACCGCCTGGTTTACCCCTACCCGACTTTTTCTAGCGCTATCCTGAAAGTGGGTGACTTTTTCATGCGCGAGACGCTGACAAATATTGTTGGTGAGATTAAGGCGTATTTACGATATAGATTTGCAAGACCTACAAAATAAAAATTGCACGACAAAGGCACAGAGAGCACAAAGAAAACCTTTGTGCCCTTCGTGTCTTTGTGGTGAATAAGCTATGACAACATCATCTTTTGAACATATTCATATTGAAGTCACGAATGTTTGCAATTTTGCATGCGAATTCTGCCCGGACATGATTTTGAAACGTCCGCGCGGACATATGAAGCTCGATCTTTTGCGTAAAATACTGGATGAAGTAGCAACTTTTGAAAATCGCCCAACAGTGCTTTTTCACGTGATGGGTGAACCGATGCTCTACCCGCATATTTTTGAAGCCATCGACATGGCCGTTGAACGCGACTTAAATTTGGAGTTAATTACCAACGGAAGCACCTTTCACCTCGTCCCTAAGCATATTGAGAAGTTGATTGCCGCAAATGCGCCGAAGGTGACTATCTCGCTGCAAACGCCGGATGAAGATAGTTTTGCGATCCGTGGTGAGTTCAAGAATTTGAGCGCAGATGATTATTTTCAGGGCATTATTAATTTTACGCGGGAGAATATGCAATCGGATTCGCGGACGGTTGTTCAGATTAAGTTTCTTGATAGCACGCCGACGCTCTTTTCGATGCCCTATAAGAATTTGCGTGTGATTGACGGGCGCGACGAGTTGCGGCATCATCTTTCGGGCTGGGCACAGAAATTATTAAAGGGAAGCATGCCTAATGCCAAGCTCGATGCGCTCATCCAAAAAGAGTTTGCTCGTTTGCTTTTGGGTGTTCCGCAGTTTTTTCAGATCCATCCGAAGATCATTTTGCACAGCTTTCCGCTGGAGAATTGGGGCAATTTGGAGCAGGATGAGTTTTTCCCTGCCAAGATTGGCTATTGCGATGGCGCGGTCGGGCAAATAGGCATTTTGCAAGATGGCAGCGTGACGCCGTGCTGCACAGATTATGAGGGATTAATCCCTTTGGGAGATGTAAGTAATCGCTCTTTGGAAGAAATTCTGACCGACGCCCCCGCTCGCAACTTACGCGAAGATTTTCGCCGCTTGCGTGTGAATAATCCGCTTTGCCAACGATGTTTGGGTGCAGATACGCGTAGTAAGGCCATCGTTCGACAGGTGGGCGCGATTGGCTATTACAAGTTGATAAAACCCGTGCTGAGAAGGAAGCAGCGGGTTTAATAAAAAAGCCCTCACCCTATCCCTCTCCGAAAATGGGGAAGGGGCTGGGGGATGGGGTTAGATTATGAATGAAAATAGCGGTTTCTATACGGCGAAAAGAATCGCTTGCTCAACCACCGCTACAAAAATATTAAGGAGAAAAAAATGAAACGTACAACAATCTTTATCTTACTCATCTTTTCAATGCTACTCGGAGCCTGCGCCCCAAAAAGCGACATGGCTTCCGCCGAATTTGATCTCACGGATTGGGATAGCGTGCTCGCTGCCGCCGATGGCCAAACCGTTAATTGGTATATGTGGGGCGGCTCGGATGCGATTAACGGCTACGTTGATAAGTTCTACGGTGAAACGCTGAAAGAACGCTATAATATCACGCTCAATCGCGTCCCCGTTGCGGATTCAACTGATTATGTCAATCAGATTTTAAGCGAGAAAGAAGCGGGCGTGGAAAATGGCGCAGTTGACCTAATGTGGATTAACGGCGAAAACTTTTTCACGCTCAAGCAAGCCGAAATGCTCTACCCAGATTGGGCGCAAGCCATCCCCAACAGCTCACTTGTAGATTGGGATAATCCCGCTATCAACCGCGATTTTGGCGAGCCTGTAGAAGATCTGGAAAGCCCCTGGTCTTCGGCACAATTCCAATTTATCTACGATTCTGCTCGCATGGATGCAGATTCTCTCCCCCGCTCCTACGCAGATTTGGCAACCTGGGCTTGTGAAAACCCCGGTCGTTTTACTTATATCGCTCCTGGCCCCGGCGCATTTCAGGGTACACGTTTTGTGAAAGGCGCGCTTTTTGAAATCAGCGGAGATGCCGCTCAATGGGGCACAGTCGATGAAGTCCTCTGGGATGAATACGCTCCCCAAACTTGGGATTATTTCAACAGTTTCAAATCTTGCCTCTGGCGTGAAGGCGAAACTTATCCTAAAGATGAGTATGAACTTCACAATCTTTTTGCTAACAACGAAGTTGATTTTTCGATCACCCAAGCCATTGTTGGCGCGGGCGCACTCATCGACGAAGGGATTGTCCCCGAAACATCCCGCGCATTCGTTTTTGACGATTATATGATCGGCGATTTCAACTATGTCGCTATCCCCTCAAATGCGAGCAATAAAGCCGCTGCGCTGGTTCTCGCAAACCTGATTCTTGATCCCGAATTTCAGGCCGCACAAGTCCTCCCCGAAAACGGATTTGGTCTCGGTTTTGGCATCGACGTAACCCGCGTCAGTGATTCCGACCAAATTGCCGTGCTCGAAGATGCCCTTGCCAATCTCGGCGAAGCTGCCACCCCCGCCGAAGATATGGCAAAATCCCTCGTTGGTGATGCCGCATCCCCTTACCAGACAATGGTAGAAGATGGATGGCGTGAGTACGTGTTAATTGGGGAATAAATAGGTGTTTTTGTACACGGATAGCACGGAGAACACGGATTTTTAACACAAAAGACACGAAGAAGCACAAAGGAAAAGCCTTTAAACTTCGTATCCTTTTGTGTTCCTTCGTGGTTTAAAAAACTCCGTGCAATCCGCGTAACTCCGTGTACAATTCACTCATTACTCATTACTCATCACTCGTCACTTTCAACTTTCAACCCTAAACTTGAAACCCTCAACCAAAACCCTCCTCCGCCTCGCCCCCACCCTCGTCATTTTAACGATTCTCCTCGGTGCGAGTCTTCTCTACGGCATTGCCCAAAGTCTCGGCTACCTCACCATCATCGGGGAAAAAGAACTTAACCTAAGAGCCTATCAAAACCTTATTACATCGCAAGGAACAGCGGGGCGCGAATTCTGGGTTTCGCTCGGGTTTTCCCTCTGGGTTAGCCTTGCCTCTACAATACTTTCTGCCATCGGCGCTCTTTTTCTCGCCACGCTACTTAATCGCCGCCCATCCAATTTCAACACCTTCGCCCTCAACTGGAATCTCGCTTTTCCACATCTTGTTTGGGGCGTTTTTATGCTCCTGCTCCTCGCACAAAGCGGATTACTCGCCCGCTGGGCAGGTGCGCTCGGCATCATCGAAACACCCGCCGATTTCCCCGTCATCGTCCGCGACCGTTTTGGTTTTGGCATCATTCTCACTTATCTCGGCAAAGAAATCCCCTTTTTAACCCTCGTTATCCTCGTCCTACTCCGCACCCAATCCGAAGGCTATCTCCGCGTCGCAGAAAACCTCGGCGCAAATGCCTGGCAGCGCTTTCGCCTCGTAACTTTACCCCTCGTTCGCCCCGCCCTGCTTTCTGGAGCACTACTCGTTTTCGCCTACATTTTCGGCGCCTACGAAGTCCCCGCCTTGCTCGGCGTAAGCTACCCCCGCATGCTCTCCGTCCTCGCCCTCGAAGCCTTCACAAACCCCGATCTGCACGCCCGCGCCGAAGGAATGGCAATTAGTCTCATCATCGCTTTTATTGTTTTGGGGATTGCAATATTCGCCCGCGCCAAAGAGGAGATACAGGGATGAAAAAGTTTTTAATCTGGATAGTTCTCCTCGCTCCGCTCCTGACCCTCGGCTTGTTTGCCTTCTCCAAAGGATGGTTCTACCCCGAGCCTTTTCCCGTTAAATGGACCCCCGAAACATTCTCCCGTTTACTGACAGATTCCCGCACCCTAAAAGCGATTCTCGATAGTCTCAGCCTCGCCTTTATCGTCAGTTTACTCTCGCTCATCATCGGCTACCCCGCCGCCCGCACTATCGGCACACAAGATTTCCCCGCCAAAAAATACGTCTGGCTCGCCATTTTTCTCCCCACAGTTGTCCCCCCTCTCGCTATCGGGATGGGCCTCAGCATCCTCGCCCTCCAAACAGGATTAGCAGGCACACGTTTTGGCATTATTCTGGCACATATCGTCCCCACTTTGCCCTACACCGTTTTCACGCTCGCTGGCGTTTTCGCCCGCTACGATGAAAATTACGAATATCAAGCCCTCGCCCTTGGTGCCAGCCCCACACGGATATTTTTCACCGTCACACTGCGCCTTCTCGCTCCCGGCCTCGCCGTAGCGGGATTATTCGCCTTCATCATCTCATGGAGTCAATATCTACTCACTCTCCTCGTCGGCGGCGGGAGAGTTTTAACCCTCCCCGTTTTGCTTTTCTCCGCAGTATCCGGTGGCAACCCAACCACCATTTCGGCATTATCTTTATTATTTTTAGCCCCGCCCGTTCTAATCATCGCCGCTACCGCCCGCTTTTTGGGCGAAAACCCAAATGATATTCATGAGCGAATATGATGTAGATGTGCGCTGCATCCGTTTTTGGATGCGTTGCACATCGGGGCTTACACACAAACCCGAACTGCAACGCACCTTGTCAGGTGCAATGCAGTTCTAGCGAATTTCCTGTCATCGCGAGAAGGGCTTTAGCCCGACGCGGCGATCTCCTTCACTGAATTGGAGATTGCTTACCCCTACGGAGTACGCGTCGGCGATAGAACTGCCTCGCAATGACAAAAGGCCATTATTATGACAACAGTAACCTTCACCCACATCTCCAAAACCTACCCCAAGGCAGACGCGCCCGTTCTCGATGATTTTTCACTCGAGGTCAAAAGCGGCGAACTTGTCTCCTTGCTCGGGCCTTCTGGTATCGGAAAATCGACATTGCTTAAGCTCATCGCTGGGATTGAAAAGCCCGATGCGGGAGAAATCCTCTTCAATGGTGAGAGCATTTTGCCGATTGCACCGAACCAGCGCGAAGCGGTTTTTATGTTTCAGAAAGCCTATCTTTTCCCCTTTTTGAGCGTGGGTGAGAATATTGCTTTTGGACTAAAAGTGAAAGGATTCTCCTCGAAAGAACGTCAAAAGAAAGTAGTAGAAATGCTCGACTTGATTGGGCTACCTGGCATCGAAAATCGCCGTCCAAATGAACTCTCTGGTGGGGAGCAACAGCGTGTGGCTTTGGCACGTTCGCTCGTTATTCGTCCAAAGGTTTTATTGCTGGACGAACCTTTCAATAGTTTAGACAGACCTGTCCGCTTGAATTTGCAGGAGGCGGTACGGAATATCCAGCGGGAGTTGGGGATTACGACCATTTTGGTCACACACGATCTGGATGAAGCAATGGCGATGTCTGACCGAATGGCCTTAATGATGGGCGGCAAAATTGCGGCCATTGACAAGCCTAATCTGCTTTTCCAGAGACCGCCTTGTGTGGAGACGGCAAAATTTGTCGGTGTAGAGCTCTTTATCGAAGGCGTAGCAAGTTCGGGCACGCTCGTTTCGGCGGAATGGGGCGAGATAAAAATTGAAGATAAGACAAAAAAGGGTCGAGCGGTATATGCCATTCGCCCTGAGCATATCCGCATTCAGAAAGAAAAATCTGAGAATGCCTTAGCAGGCTTGGTCAAAAATTATATCTATCGCGGGACGCAGGCCGAAATGAAAATTGCAGTAGGAGAGAAAATACTGCGCGCGCATATCCCCGCAAAAAACGATTTTTTCTCTATTGGAGAGCCTGTGCAGGTGGTTTTGCCGCAGGAATATTTATTCGTAGTGACTTAGGAGAATTATGTCAAAAAAGAAAAGTCAGAAGCAAATTAGACGAGAAAAACTGCGCGCAGAAAAGGCCCGAAAAAAGTGGCTGAGCTATGGCGCACTGGGATTATTGGTGGTCGCTTTCGTTGCTTTTATCGTTACTCGCCCCCCAAAAGCCCCTCCCTTGGATGAAGCACGTCTCGCTTCAAACCCGAGTATTGGGCTTGCTACCGCTAAAGTAACAGTTACCGAATTTGGCGATTTCGGCTGCCATGCTTGCCAATCTTGGCATAATTTGGGCATTAAAGAAGCCATTTCAGAAAAATACGGCGACGATGTGCAATTTGTCTGGAAAGATTTCCCCGTTATCACACCACAATCGCCAAAAGCGGCTGAAGCCGGACAATGTGCTTTTGACCAGGGTATGTTTTGGGAATATCACGATCTACTCTATGAAAATGCGCCTGCAATTGGCGTGGATGAATTAAAGCAATACGCGGCCGAACTCGGCTTGGATACCGCGCTCTTTGATCTTTGTCTTGATTCTGGACAAAATAAAGAAAAAGCCGCTTTAAGTGAAAGAGAAGCACGCCAACTTGCCTTGCCCGGAACACCAGCCTTTTTAGTGAATGGTCAAAAAGTAATTGGGCCCTCCTCCTTTGAAGCATTATCTACTGCAATTGACGCCGTCTTGGCTACAGAGTAGTGTAAAATAAGTTGAGTGCGGGAGATGACCGCACTCAACTTTATGAAAACGGGGTTCTCTTCACCACGAGTCACAGGCTTCTAATAGAAAAATCAGTTCTGTGAGTTTTGTGATTATTTTAAGAATACGTGTGGTGGGCATTTTTCTTAGCGGGCCTTTATCTAAAAGCGTGGTCTATTATGAAAAATAATGCACATATTTCTTCTGACTTACTAAAAGAATTACAAACAACCTATAAGCATTTTCCGAGGCATACAGATTCTTTAAAAAATGAATCGAAATTTGATTCCGGATTAAAAGATTTTACAGTCTCTTATGGTAACGAATTTAGTGTAAAGCCCGGGGAAATACTCTTTAGGCAAGGTGATCTTGCAGATGGTCTTTACTGGATCAAAGAAGGTGTTCTGGTTGTCTTAGATGGGGATCTTAAAAAACCACGTTTACTCACTTTTCGCAGAGCAGGGCATATCATCGGTGAAATAGCCCTGCTCGAGGATACACAACGTACAGCTTCTGTTGTCGCTATCAGCGAAGCCCAGTTAATATACCTCAACAAGGATAAGTTTCAGGACTTGCTCGCGCTGATCCCTGACTTTGGGCTGGAGCTTATGCGCGTATTGAGCGCGCGTCTTCGTGAAATTAAGCCTGCTGAATATAGCAGCGGGATGTACGATCATCTAACAGGCGCACTCTCACGCCAGGCTTTTGACATTCGTTTGGTAGAGGAGATAGAACGAGCCAAACTTTATCGTTATAGTTTTTCTCTCGTATTTATTGATCTCGATAAATTTAAAGAGGTCAACGATAACTATGGGCACGGATGTGGCGATGAAGTTTTAATCGAATTTGCAAAACGTATTATGAGTGGCTTACGCACTACAGATCTTCTTTTCCGTTATGGCGGGGATGAGTTTGTGCTCATCCTACAGGGTATAGATGAAGTACGGGGGACTGTTTTGGTACAAAAATTACTCGATGATATGAAGGCAACACCTATACTTGAAGACCCGCCAATAACGCTTGTTTTTAGCGCAGGCATGTCTTATTACCCAAATGATGGGGAATATCCCACTATGTTGCTGGAAACTGCCGATCAACGTGTTTATGAGGCAAAAGAAAAGGGACGCGGACAAGTTGTTAGTAAATAAATCAGGATGAAATTGGAAATAGCATCGCTTCAGGCCCCAAAAGGACTTGCCGACTTAATTGCAGATTTAGGCGAGGGTGAAAACGGATTTGGCGGGACAGCTGTACCTAAGGGGATACTCACGCTGGATGAATATCTCCAATATTGCCATGAAACAAATGACCATAGAAATCTAAAAGCAGGTCATATCCCACGAAGCTTTTTCTGGTTTCTGGATGACAGAGGGGAAGCGATTGGGATCGTACGAATATGGCATTATCTCAACGAAAGTCTGAAAGAACGCACGGGGCATATCGCTTACTATATTCGCAGCGATAAACGGGGCAAAGGCTATGGGAGCGTAGCATTGCGCCTGGCGTTGGCAGCATTAAAAAATGTTGGTGAAAAGAGAGCTTTGATCGTTACCGATCTTGATAATGAGCCTTCGACAAATCTTATTCTTGCCAACGGCGGGAAGCTTGAGAGCATAGGGAAGGGCGGCCAAGGAAAGAAATTTGGACGTTATTGGATTGGGCTGCAGACATAAAAAACATCTGAAGGAATATTTTTTTATACTACGCAATTTATGCTACACATTTTTCTAATGTGTTGCTGTATAAACACTAGCTAGTTGGCTAGTAACCTGAAAGCAAAAGAATATAAGACACTAGGGCAAAATATTAAATTCTATGGACAGAATACTCGTAATTATCGGCTTTATAAGCATTATTCTTGGTGGAATTGCCATGTATACACCTTGGTTACAATTGAAGGATAACAAGAGACTAAAAGGAAAAGAACTAAGCAAGCAATATCCTCGTCATAAATGGATGAGATGGGGATATATTATTCTTTATCTGAGTTGGATTGCAATTGTCTATTTATTCCTAACGAAAGTGTTTCCATCGCTAAACATATTCTCTTTTTTAGCAGCGATTTTTGCAAGCATTGGTCTTTTTATTGGTTTGTTTGCAGTTATAACAAGCGTGTCCATTCTTCCAATGAGAGCCCCCATAATTGTTTTCGTTGTTGGTGATGAGGCAGAAAGAGCTGGTCGGTTTCAGGTTGCTTGGAGTGCAGGCGTGCTTATTCTTGCTATTACCTTAGAAATTCTTCTTAGATACACATGATTACGCTCCCTGCTCAACATTTAACTCTTTGGGCAAATCCAGTCAAAAAATTACACAGCCTACAGGTGGCTTTTTATACGATGGTTAGATAAAAAAGTGTCCTTGAAAACAAGGACACTTTTATTATATTGAAACTTCCTATTCTATTGCAAAACTTTTTCTTTACTTAATTTCTACTAATTCAACATCAAAAATAAGCGTCGCATTTGGCGGAATCAACCCTCCAGCACCGCGTTTGCCGTAGCCCAATTCGGGGGGAATCGTGAAGGTGGCTTCGCCGCCGACATTCATCATCGCAATGCCTTCGTCCCAACCTTTAATCACTTGACCAAGACCTAGTTCAAATTCAAGCGGCATGTCGCGATCATAAGAGCTGTCAAAAATCTTCCCGTCTTCAAGCCTGCCTTCGTAATGTACGCTAACGCTTTTACCAGCTTCAGCTTTCGGGCCTTTTCCGCGTTTTCTTTCTATAAATTCCAATCCGCTTTCTGTTTTCATCCTGTCTCCTGGATCATTTCTCTCTAAGAATTTTGCCGATTTTATCAGCCATAACTTCTTGTACGCTTTAATCGATTAAGAAACTCCCTCTCAGTTTTGAGAGGGAGTAAGAATACTATTATTTGACATCAACTAATTCGACATCGAAAACGAGCGTGGCATTGGGCGGGATAACGCCACCCGCACCATGAGCACCATACCCCAGCTCTGGCGGAATAGTCAGTTGGGCTTTTCCTCCAACTTTCATCAGCGCAATTCCTTCATCCCAGCCTTGAATAACCTGCCCGACACCCAGCTTGAAATCAATCGGTGTGCCACGTTTATAAGAACTATCAAAAACGGTGCCATCGAGAAGTTTGCCTTCATAATGCACGCTGACAGTTTTCCCTGCCTCGGCTTGTGTACCTGTTCCTGCTTCTACTTCGTTGTAATCTAAACCACTTTCAGTTTTCATTTTATCTCCTGTTTTAATAAATATCGTTCTATTTTACTCGCTATCTAAAATCTTGAGTAAATTTTCTGTTTTTTGTAGAAAAAGATTACCGACTATGCCTTTTTCTAAAATAACCTATTAGTTTTGGCAAAAAGAGATAACCTACTAAAAGAATATTGATACTCACCTCTACCCAAAATACTTGACCGGCATAATGGTTGCTATCCCAATAGCTGATCGGGCTATAGAAGCGCCTTTGCCAATCAAAGGGGAAAAAGAGCAAAGGGCCATCATCATGATGCGTCAGAATATCAACCATAGAATGGACCATGCTACCAAAAACAAAGGATAGCCACCATTTTCCGCGTTTGTTGGATTTGTCTTTAAATCGCCAGAGTAGAAGAGCGAAAATGACGAGTAGCGTAGGCGAGTGTAATAAATTATGACTGAATATCCATAAAGGATCATTGAAGAATAAAGTATCGAAGGCATAACTTATCCCTTCAGACAGCGACTGTGTTGTAAAGAAACGAAGATAAATAAAATAGCCAATCGACAAGATAAAGAGCGGGATATCTGGCGCAACCGAAGCCCACAAAAAAGCAGAGCGGATGAGCTTGAACTTGCTCCCATATTTCTTGTTGATTGCAGCGTTAATAACTAGATGCGTGGGAATGGTATTCAATTTATTTCTACCTAACTATCCAATATCTTGAGTAAATCTTCTACTGGCGGACGATCTGTAGGGTCGTGGCTGGGATAAACCAGTTTAAATTTGCCATCTTTGCCAACAATAAAATCTCCACCGAGTTGATCCAGATCGTCACCATGTGAGTCACCGGTTTTTTCTCCTCGAAACCAGGCTGTGAAATAATACCAACGTGTTTTCAAATTGCGAGAACGCCAATAGGAACGTTCTAATCCATAAGCTTTATAAACTTCCCGATCACGGTCGAGCAAAATGGTGAAATGGTCACAATTTTCGCTCATCCATTGCTGGACAGCGGGTAGCGTACCAAAAGAAACGACAATGACGCGCGTATTGCGTTCTTTGAATTCTTCCTGATGTTGGCACAACTGTGCCACATGCTCGCGGCAGGGAATTCAGCCAAGATGCCGCAGGAATATGAGCAAAACGTTATTATCTGGTTTTATCAATTCAGCGAGAGTGATTTTTTCCCCATTCGCAGATTGAAGCGTGAAACTTGGTGCGGTTTTGTTGTTTTTTGGTGTTGGCATGAAAATCCTATAGAAATTAGATAACTGTGAAGAATAGAGCTGCTTGCCCTCTCAAAATGTCTTTGCGAGGAGAGCTTTACCCGACGAAGCAATCTCCTACACAGGCGTGGAGATTGCCGCGTCGCAAGAACATGCTCCTCGCAAAGACATAGCTTGGGGGATAAATCAAGATAGATTCTTCTTTGCCCAAATCAGGCGTTGAATAACAGTAATGAAAATCAGTGTGCTGAAGATAATGAAAATATGCAATATAAATTGTGGCAAAAGGAAAAAGAGAGAGTAAAAAATAATCGTCTCAAAGCCACCGACCAAGCCAGCGGGCATGACGATGGTCGTTGCCGTTTCGGGGTCACGGGCGGTGCGTTTTTCGAGGATGGCTGAGAGGAACATCCACGAGGCGGTGTTGAGGTAGTAGATAGAAAGCAAAAAAGCCAGAGCCAGATAAATGCTCTGGGAGGCAGCCGCAAGCCCAAATCCGAGGGGGATGGCGGCGTAAGCGACAAAATCCAATAAAATATCGAGATAACCGCCAAAATCATCCTGTTTATTGTGCAGACGAGCGAGCAATCCATCCAAACCATCGAGGGCACGATTGATCAGCCAAAATGCTAATCCCCAAAGATAGCGGTGTTGGGTGGCAAATATCGCGCTGCCGATGCCGAAAAATACGCCGATAATGGAAATAGTATTTGGTGAAATACGTGTCATGCGCCGAGCGATTGGCGCGGCGATGCGGTCTTTAGTGTTACGAAGGTAGGTATCGAACATTATTCTCTCTTATCTCTGTCATTGCGAGGCAGTTTTATCGCCGAAGCAATCTCCCTGATAGTTTTGAAGATTGCCGCGTCGCGAAAAGATGCTCCTCGCAATGACATTTTGTGTTATGACATTATTTGCGCCACGCCAGCCGCGCATCTTTTTTACGCCGCCAGCGCAAATAGGCACGCGCATATATGAGCTTATCTTTTGCGCCTTTGATGCCTAATTCGAGCAAAGATATATCACCAAAAAAGTGTTTTTTATACGCGCCGCTGCCCATGAAACCATCTTCTTTGTTGAAGAGCGTCAGGCGGAATTTCTTCTTGGCAAGGTGATTTTTTCCATCCAAGATAGCATCGAAAGGTAAGGGGAGCCATTTAAAATCACGGAGGAGCGCATTTGCTTCGGCAACCATGCGGTCTACGTCAGCTTTGTTGGCGGGGTCAACGGCATCGAAAAGGGCATCTACTTTTTTCTGCACTTCAAAAAACCCCGAAAAACCACCGCCCGCTAAACGGTTGTTTTTGAGCAAATCAATATATTCAGCGCGGTCTTTGGCGCGTATCCGCGTGATGCTCAGCATCAGATATTCGAGATAGGCGCCCAGCAACCACTGCACCGAATAAACGCGCCAAAGATTGTAATTTGACCACGATTTAATCGAGTTTAGGGTCAGTTGATCGTGCATTTTAACATAGCCGAGCGTAATTTCTTCGTAGGGAGAAAAGGTTTTCGCCGAATAATCGCCCGTCTTTTTTGCCTTGAGCAATAAATCCGCCAAAAGCATAATCGTCATATGCGTCACATAAAGCCCCTTGGAATAAAGCGGATCGATAAATCCCGCCGCGTGTCCCATCAGCGCGAATCTGTCGCCAAGAACTTTTTTGGATGAATATTGGAGACGCTCGGCACGCACCCAACCCCGAATTTGCTTGGCATTTGTGAACTGTTTTTTTAACCCGGGAAATTGCTCGATAAAAGCGTAAAACTCATCTTCCGGCGTTAAATCAGCTCGTGGGGGATGGACACGTGGATCCAGCAAAAGCCCCACGCTCGTGACAGGATTTGTCGCTTCGGGATGATTATTAAAAGGAATCACCCACAACCAGCCGCCTTCAAAAAGATGATGCAAAGTCCCCTCCGACCAACGAAAAGGAAGGCCATTCTCTTCTTTTGAAAAAGAGACATCGTGAAAACAAGGTACATCGACCATGTGCGTGAACATCCCGCGCGTATTTGTCTGCAAATCAAAATCACGCAACGCAAACTTCTCGGCGAGCAAAGAACGAAATCCGCCCGCGTCGACGATATATTCGGCCTGATACTCGTCACCTTTGGCTGTTGTGATTTTTACGCCATCGGTGCTGAAACCGACATCTTTCACAGATGTGTTTTGCAGAATTTCCGCACCATAAGAGATCGCAACAGATGTCAAAAAAGAGTCGCTATCTTGCCTATAAATATGCAACTCATGTCCGTAAGGTTCTTTGGGAATGACTGCCTGTAACGTTCGTTCTGGCGTTGGTTCTTTGCCAACTTCATGATGCACAAAACCAAAATGTCGCTTTACGCCGTGCGTTGTCCCCGCATAATCGAGATAATTTTCGGAGCTGAAATAGGCCAACTCAGGCACATCGTAAAATTTCGCCAAAGCACGCATCATCTCGGATGTTTCCAAAATCGTCGATTCGCCGATTGCAAATTTGGGGTGTTGCCCGGCTTCAAAAACGATCACATCCAAGCCTTGGCGCGCTAAAATCGCCGCTAAGGTTGAGCCGCCCATCCCCGAGCCGATGATGGCTACGTCGTATTTTTTAGTCATTTATTTTTCCTGCCGCATCTTCATCCACCATCCAGCGCACAGGCCCGGAAATGGCTTGTGATGGAAAGCGATTTATATCTTTTTCTACGCCCAGTGCATTCGCAAGCGCATCTGCTTTCGATGCACCACTGACCATAAAAACGATCTCGCGCGCCTGATTTATGATCATTGGTGTTAGCGTCAAGCGCGTGGATGGCCTGCCCTGATAATCACCTTCTGTGGTGACAACGGGATTTGTCCACAGCGCAGATTGCCCCACAAAAAGGGATGCGGTGTGCCCGTCATCTCCAAGCCCGAGCAAAACCAGATCGAAACGGACTTGTTTTTGGCCTGCTTCCGTATAAGAGTCTAAAGTTTGGAAATAATTTTTTACCGCTTTATCCGGCTCAAGGTGTGTCGGCATCGGATGTAAATTCTCTTCTGGAAGATCTACGTGGTCAAGCAACGCTTCTTTCGCCTGATAAAAATTACTCTGCGAATCATCGTGGGGAACAAAACGTTCATCGCCCCAGAAGAGATGCACCTTTTGCCAGTCAACTTGACTTTTAAGCGGTTCCTGCGCGAGCAGCCTATAGGCCTTAAGCGGTGTCCCGCCACCGCTGAGTACGGTGAGAAAACGCCCGCACTCTTGAATAGATTCTTTTGCCTTTTGGACAAAATATTCAGCGAAGGTTTGGGCGAGAGATTCGCTCTTTGGGGAGATGGTTAAGTTTTGTTTTTTCATTTTTAAATAAGTGTTGTCATTGCGAAGGAGCGATAGCGACTGTGGCAATCTTCTCTACTGTCTTGGAGATTGCTTCGACGATAAAACTGTCTCGCAATGACAAATCAAAATTGTGCTAATTTATGCGGTGCTCAACACAGCCAAATCGCCATTGATGTCCATCGCGGGCGAGGAGATCGGTAGATTCTTTGGGACCCCACTCACCTTTTTTATGGGTAGCAAGTTTGGGCTGAGCGCGTTCCGCCCATCCGTTAATCACGGGATCGATCACTTTCCAGGAGGCTTCTATTTCGTCAGAGCGCGTGAAGAGGGATGCATCCCCATCCAGTGCTTCTAATAATAAACGCTCGTAGGCTTCGGGGATGGAGGCGCCGTCGAAGAAATCTTCGTAGGCAAAATCCATATTGACCGAGCGCATTTCCTGATCGGAATCGGGGACTTTGGCTTCAAAACGGAGTTGAATGCCTTCATCTGGTTGGATGCAAATGGAAAGGACATTGGGCGTAATATCGCGCCCTTCGGGGAGGTCAAACATGAGGTGCGGCGGGCGTTGAAACTCGATGATGATCTCGGTATTTTTGTGTTTTAGCGCCTTGCCGGAGCGCAGGTAAAATGGCACGCCTTGCCAGCGCCAATTGTCTATAAAAAGTTTGAAAGCGGCATAGGTTGGGGTTTGAGAATTGGGCGCAACACCTTTGGCTTGAGCATAGCCCTCGTATTGAGCGCGGACGGTGTCGTTAAGATCGATGGGGCGAATGCTCTGAAAAACTTTCGCTTTTTCGTTGCGGACGGCATCCGCGTCGAAGGATGCGGGAGCTTCCATTGCGACCAAAGCGAGCAATTGAAAGAGATGATTTTGAACCATATCACGC
The DNA here is from genome assembly GCA_024224815.1 of Chloroflexota bacterium. Lineage (GTDB taxonomy): Bacteria > Chloroflexota > Anaerolineae > Anaerolineales > Villigracilaceae > Desulfolinea. Next base: position 25,615 of record JAAENC010000616.1, on the reverse strand, counting down.
AGAACACCGGATTTGTCATAATATCCGGCGCGGTCGCCGACATCGACACTTTCGGCAACGCTGATCTGGACATTGTTGATATAGCCGCGATTCCAGAGTGGTTCGAAGATTGTATTTGCAAAGCGGAAAAAGAGAATGTTTTGGGAGGTTTCTTTGCCTAGATAATGGTCGATGCGATAAACCTGTCTCTCATCAAAAGCAGCGTGAACGGCACGGTTGAGTTCTTGCGCTGATTCAAGATCGCGCCCGAAAGGTTTTTCGATGATGATGCGCCGCCACGTACCAGCCGATTTGTTTTCTTTTGCCATATTTGCATCGCCAAGAAAACCCGTGACAGGTGCGTAAAAGGATGGCGCGGTAGCGAGGTAGTAGAGGCGGTTGGCGGAGTTGACTCTGCGAGCGTCTTTTTGCGAAGCAGTCTCTGCTCTCTTTGCGGGAGATTGCTTCACCCCGAAAGTACGTTCGGGGTTCGCAAAGACATGCGTACTTTCCAACTCATGTAAAAAAGTATGTAGTTTTGAAAAATCATTAGATTGGTCGAGATTGCCACGAAAATAGCGTAGGCGTGTGGCAAAATCTTCCCAGATTTTCTCGTCGAAGGTGTCTGCGCTAAATTTCTCAACGCCCTCACGCAAGCGCGTGCGGAAGAAATTATCATCCCAGTCGCGACGGGCAAAGCCAACGATGTTGGCACATTCATCCAGTCGTCCCTTTTTGAAATTATTATAGAGTGCGGGGATGAGTTTTCTCCAAGTCAGGTCGCCAGATGCGCCGAAAATAACGATGCTGGTTTTTTGTATCATGCCCCCATCCTAGCCTTCCCCCTGAGGGGGAAGGGATAATTGGAAAATTTTAACATTATTCCGCCTTTTTAATTGCGTGCCCGCCAAATTGATTTCGCATCGCAGAAAGGACTTTAGCAGCGTAGCTTTCGTCTTGGCGGCTGGAAAAACGACGTTGCAAGGCGAGCGTGATAACGGGCGCGGGTACATCCAGATCAATCGATTCAAAGACTGTCCAACGTCCTTCTCCGCTATCAGAGACATAGCCAGCGATGTCGCTTAAATCCTGATCTTCCTCGAGCGCATTTGCCGTTAGGTCAAGCAGCCACGAACGCACAACACTTCCGTGCTGCCAAATCTCTGCAACCTGATGCAGGTCAAGGCCAAAATCCTTTTTGGCGTGCATAATTTCAAAGCCTTCAGCGTAGGCCTGCATCATGCCATATTCGATTCCGTTGTGGATCATTTTGACAAAATGCCCGGCCCCCACAGGGCCAACGTGTCCCCAGCCCAAATCTGCGGCTGGAGCGAGAGTCTCGAAAATCGGGTTCAGCCTTGAAACGGCTTCTGTATCCCCGCCGATCATCATGCTGTAGCCCTCTGCGAGTCCCCAAACGCCGCCGCTGGTGCCAACATCGACATAATTAATCCCTTTTTCAGCTAATACTTCTGCGCGACGAATATCATCTTTATACATCGTATTGCCGCCGTCGATAATCGTATCCCCATTTGAAAATAACTCGCCCAACTCACTGATAAGGGATTCTGTTATTTTCCCAGCAGGAACCATCACCCATGCGATTCGCGGGGTGGGTAATTTTTCAACGATCTCAGCTAAAGTACGCGCACCCTCTGCACCTTCAGACTCTGCTTTTTGGATTGCTTCTTCGTTCAAATCAAAGGCGACGACTTCGTGTCCACCGCGTAGTAAACGCGTGGTCATATTCGCGCCCATTTTTCCAAGTCCGATCATTGCTAGTTTCATTTTATTGCTCCTTGACTACTTCATAATTGGGGCCAGAATCTTTTTGCAAATCAACGACGATTTCCTGCCCGCCGAAACCATCTACTATATCGTGTGCTCGTATAATAACTTGGCTTATATCTTCGGGGATAATGATACCGCTTTGGCTGCGCATAAAAGGCTGTTCATTTTCATGCGGATGCGCCAGTAGGCGGGTAAACTCGTCACTTTCCCGGATTTTGAGCTTGCTCCCGTCCAGAGTGGCAATATCCCAGCCGTTGGCATAATCTTCCCACCCTGTATCTGGATGGGATACCGTTACATGAAAAGTCCAGCTTCCATCGGCAGATTGGATCGCGCGGACGTAGGTTACGTCGGCGTCTGCGGTAGAAGATTCGGGTATGGATGTTGGCGGTAAAGCTGTTTCGGTTGGCATAGGTGTATCCATAACGAGGGCAGGCTCCGGGCTAGGGGTGATTTCCGCTGTTGGGGGCGGGGTAAATGTTGGAGATATTGGGGTGTTTTTCGACGAGCAAGCTGTTAGGAGGAGAGACATCCCAAAAAGAAGAATGATTTTGCGAGGAGAATGTACTTTCGACGAAGCAATCTCATAAGAGCTGAGACCGCTTCGTCGCAAAAGCGTGCTTCTCGCGGAGTCTGGTTTAAATTTAAACACTCTTCAAATACTCCCGAATGAGCAAAGCGGCTGTTGCGCCTTCTCCCGCTGCAGATGCTACCTGTTTGGTGCTGTCTGCACGGACATCGCCAGCGGCAAAAATACCGGGAACACTGGTTTCGAGCAAAGCAGGGTCACGGAATTCGTAGCCTTTTGGGCGAGGATCATCATGAACAAGACTGTGCCCGCTGATGATAAAGCCCCACTCATTGGTTTCGACGCCAGAGTTGGCGAGAAAGCCTGTGTTGGGGGTCTGCCCGATGAAAGTGAAAACACCTGCTGGGTGAATCTCTTCGATTTTTCGGTTTTTGCGATCTTTGATAACGACTGTTTTAAGTTTGCTCTCTGCGCCCTGAAATTCGATTGTTTCAGTGTTGAAACGTACGTCAATTTGGGGATGGGAAAGTACTTTGTCTTGTAGAATTTTGCTGGCGGTGAGTTTGTCGCCGCGCACGAGGAGGGTGACTTTTTCGACAAATTTTGTGAGGAAAACACTTTCTTCGGTGGCACTATTTCCGCCGCCGATAACGGCTACGGGCATGCCTTTATAGAAAGGGCCGTCACAGGTGGCACAAAAATGGATGCCTGCTCCGATATATTTTTCTTCGCCGGGGATGTTAAGGCGTTTATAGCGGCTGCCGGTAGCAATAAGCACGGCTTTGGCTGTGTATTTACTGCCATCTCCTGTAGAAAGGTGGTGATAATTATTGTGGCTGTGAAGATCGGTAACATCTTGGGCTTGCAAAAATTCAACACCAAAACGCTCTGCCTGAAGACGCAATTGGTGTGAAAAGTCTGCGCCAGAAATACCTTCGGAGAAGCCGGGGACGTTATCCAGCCATTGGGTTGTGGCAGCCTGCCCACCGAGGGCAGCACGTTCGATCACGAGCGTGTCGATCCCTTCACGGGCGGTGTAGAGGGCGGTGGTTAATCCGGCTGGGCCGCCGCCGATGATAATTAGATCATAGTGGCTTTTTTTTGCGGTGGTTTTTAGCCCGAGTTTTGCGGCTAGTTCTGCATTGGAGGGTTCGACCAAAATCGAGCCATCTTCAAATTCGATGGTTGGGATGATGCGTTTGCCATCATTTTTCTGGATGACACATTGCTCGCCTTCTTTATCTTCTTCGATATCGATCCAGTTGTAGGGGATTTGGTGTTCTCCTAAAAACTGTTTGCTTTTACGGCAATCGGGACACCAGTAAGCACCGTATACTGTGATATTTGGGTTTGTGGGCATATGTCACTCCTCTTTTGGTATCGTTCTTATAAAAAATAAGATGGTATCTTTGCAAGGTTTCTTACTCATTCTTTTCTTTGTTTCACTAAAAAGAGCTAATGGACAAATCATTTAGAGAATAGAAAAGTGACTGTCACCTACAAAATCAAATTCGGATTGTTATTTCAAATTCTCAGTGACTATTCTCAGTTTTCTGTGGCTCTAAAGGTGACAGTCACTTCCGCTTTGCTAAAGTTTATTTGTTTGCTCCATAAGTATGGATAGAGCGTGCGCTATAATTTTAGCCATTATCAATATAGTGACATAGAAAATAAGGAAAGAGAAATCATGGAAACAACCTTGAATAGGAAGCAGATGACCGGGAAAGTATGTTTGGTCACCGGCGCTACCGCCGGTATCGGTAAAGTTACGGCAACTGCGCTTGCTGCGATGGGCGCAGATTTGACGATTGTGGGAAGAAATAAAGAAAAGACAGAGAATACGCTTAGGCAGATAAAAACTGAAACCGGCAACGAATCTATTCAATATTTATTGGCTGATTTCTCCGATTTAGCAGCAGTGCGCAAATTAGCAGAAAACTTTAAAGAAAAACACTCAAAGTTGGATGTGCTCGTGAATAACGCAGGGGCTTATTTTAACAGTCGAAAAGAAACTTCTTATGACGTTGAAATGACTCTGCTTGTTAATCATTTGGCTCCATTTTTGCTGACAAATCTTTTGTTGGAGACTATCCAAAAGAGCGAAGCCGGGCGGATCGTAAATGTGTCTTCTAATGCCCATCACAAAGGGACAATGGACTTTGATGATCTTGGTTTTAAGAAGAAATATTCCGGGATGGCCGCTTATGGTAGGTCAAAACTGGCGAATGTGCTTTTTAGCTATGAATTAGCGCGGCGTTTGGGTGAGAGCAATATTACTGTGAATGCCTTGCATCCGGGTGTTGTGACTACGGATATTTGGAAGACAAATTTTCCTATAATTGGCTCTGTGCTTAAGTGGGTGATTGGTTTATTTGCGCTAAGTGTTGAAGAAGGCGCGGATAATACGATCTATTTAGCGACTTCTCCCGAAGTGGAAAAAGTAACAGGGAAATATTTCGTTAAACGTGATGACGTTTTGTCTTCTGAACTTTCTTATGATGAAGATGTGGCGCGAAAATTATGGGAAATTAGTGAGGGGATAACGAAGGTTGGATAAAGTTCTTGAGAAAGCGGTAAGTGATGAATCTAGGGAAGATCTTGTTTCTTAGAGATTTTCTAAGGTGCTTTTTTACCACTATATTCAAATACCATATTGGTGCCATTTTTTTGAGAACTCATATGCCAAAGCACTACTCCATTGCTAGAATCTGGATGGGAACCTATAGACAAAATTGTTTTTCCTACCATTTGAACAGGTTTTTCTGAACAAGAATCCCAATAGTATTCAGGGTCATCACCCCACATATTGCGATTTTCTGCAATTTCAAACACCTGATAATAAAATCTCATCTCTTTCAAATGTATGTAAGCACATTCTGTTTCCCCTGCAATCATTTCCCATGTACCATCTACTTCAAATACATAATCAGAGTCGATAAGCCTAAAAGTTTGAGAAAAAGTATGATTCTTTCGTAGCTCTAAACTTTCAAAACTATATTGAGAGTTAGATATTTTCCACAGCCCGAATAAATCATTCTCGGTAAATTGTTTTGGAGGAATCATGGAAACTGCTTTGTCTACAGGTGTCGTACATGATATACAAGACACCAAGATAAGTGAAAATATCAAGACATATGATTTTTTCATAGTTTCTCTTCAGATGAACTCTTGTTCACTGCCTTACCGATAACTAATTCCTGATCCACTGGCTCCTGCTCCCCCGTCCCCAACCACACCAAAAACTCGACATTTCCCTTCGGTCCTTGAATGGGCGAGCGGATCAATCCGTGAAGGGTGAAGCCTTGCTTTTGGGAAAAATCTAAAATTTCGTGCAGCACTCGTTTGTGGATTTCAGTATCGCGGATAACGCCTTTTCCGCGGGAGACTTCATCGCGTTTGGCTTCGAATTGGGGTTTTATGAGGGCGATGACTTCGCCTGCTGCCGCCTTGCCCCCCCCCTTATCCCCCCCCGTTTTCCTCGAAAACGTGGGGGGAAGCCATCCTTTAACAACAGGCAATAAAACTTTTAACGAAATAAAAGATGCGTCTATGACGACCAAACCGACAGGTTCATCCAGTTTTTTGACGTGGCGGGCGTTGGTTTGTTCCATAACAACTACGCGGGGATCGTTGCGTAGTTCCCAAGCGAGGATTCCGTGGCCAACGTCGATGGCGTAGACTTTGGTGGCACCATTTTGGAGGAGGCAGTCTGTAAATCCGCCGGTAGATGCTCCGGCGTCGGCGCAAAGGAGATTCTGTACATTTAGAGAAAATGCTTCTAAAGCGGCAGCAAGTTTGTGTCCACCGCGCGAGACGAATTTTTTCCCGCTGTTTACATCCAATTTGGCATCTTCTTTAATCATCTGCGAAGGGGCGACTGCGAGCTGCCCATCCACACGAACTTTGCCCGCGATGATAAGGCGTTGCGCTAGATCTTGAGAATCGGCAAGATCGTGTTTGACGAGAGCAATATCTAAACGGATTTTTAGCATGATTATATTGTACGTCAGAAAGATGTTAAATCCCTCTTGACATTTAGGAGAATGCTTTTATAATCATCGTAAATATACGATAAAAGGATTTGTAAAGGAAAAAAGATGAGTGCAAATATCCCAGAAGCTTGCTGTACATTGGAGATTTCGGGCGAAAGGCAAGAGAAACTAATAGCCATGTTTAAAGCTTTGGGAAACCCTACGCGTTTTGAGATCATGAAGTTTCTTGTTACGCACCCGGGATGTATTACAGGTGATATTGTGAGCTTCTTGCCTATTGCTCAGGCAACTGTATCGCAGCATCTTCGTGTTCTTAGAGATGCGGGTTTTATTAAGGGTACTGTGGCGGGCACTGCTACGAGCTATTGTTTGTATGAAGAAAATATCGTCTGGTTCCGATCTGAAATCGGAGATGTTTTTTAGTATATATTTTTTTATTTAGGACTATCGCTTTTTTGCGATAAAGGAGTGTGTTATGTTAGATCAAATTATTGAGATACTAGATTATGTTGTTGAGAGTTTTATTCATATTTGGCCTTATTTATTAGTAACGATCCCCATTGCTGTTGCCGTAAATATGTCGGGTGCTTCGAAATATATTAGCAAGGCCTTTTCATCTCGACCAATCGTTTCGATCCTTTTAGCGACTTTTGTCGGTGCTTTCAGCCCATTCTGTTCCTGTGGCGTGATTCCGGTGGTCGCGGCGATGCTGATCGGTGGTGTGCCTTTAGCACCTGTGATGTCTTTTTGGTTGGCATCCCCATCGATGGATCCGGAAATATTCTTCCTTTCTGCTAGTATGCTGGGATGGGATCTGGCTATTTGGCGATTGGTCGCTACGCTTCTTTTGAGTTTGGCAGGTGGCTTTGTAACGCATTTCGTTATCCAAAATGGTTGGATAGGTGATGATTTCATGCGTAAAACACAATCTACATCTGTGAAAACATATTCCCAGATATTCAAGGAGGGTTTGCAAGCCATCAGACAAAAATTGAATCCACAAGCAGCTTTGGCTACAGAGCCTGCGCTTAGTGGAGAAAGTTGCTGTACGCCAGCCGAGACCGTAGTCCCCCTTCAGGTGACAAGGGTCTCGGCGGCGAGCCTTGATGTTTTGCCTATGGCTCAACCAATAACAGAGGAAGACTGCGGATGTGAAACTGAAGAAGAAAGTTGCTGCTCAACAGATGAAGATGAGAAATCAGATTTTTGGCCACGCCTTGCAAAAGAAACCTGGGATGCAACCTCGATGGTCATTAAATTTATGCTTTTGGCATGGCTCATTGGTGGCATAATCAAGTTATATGTCCCCGAAACCTGGATTACGAGTACGCTTGGCGGCGATAACGCTTGGGCAATTCTCTCATCTGCTTTATTGGGTGTGCCAGTCTACACCAATAATCTGATGGCAATGCCCTTAATTGGTGGCTTACTGGAACAAGGGATGAATCCCGCGGCTGCGCTAGCCTTCCTGATCGCAGGTCCTATGACAACATTACCTGCCATGTCTGCTGTTTGGGGATTGGTCAATCGCAAAGTCTTTTCTCTTTATCTTGGCTTTGCTCTGATCGGGGCTGTGGCATTAGGTTATATATATAATATCGTGTTGAGTTTCTGAACTTTGTAGAACTATCCACAGAAAGACTGGTTTACTACTGGGTAAAAAAAACTCCCCTACAAAGGGGAGTTTCATTTTTCTTGTCGCGGCTATGATCCTGTTTAGATGCTAATCACCGCCGAACGAACCATCTGGCAGTACAGCACCTGACAAAGAACCAGCTTGGTCAAGTTGTTCTTGGGTAAGAAGGGTATCTGTTAGTACCGCGCCAGTGAAGTCTGTACCAGTTAAATCCGCACCGCTAAAGTCAGCATTCTTTGTAACGACACCGCTCAGATTTGCACCAGTGAGATCTGCTCCGCTAAAGTTAGCATTCGTTAGATTGAGACCACTCAGGTTCGCACCAGTGAGATTTGCTCCGCTAAAATTAGCGGTCGAAGCATTGCCACTCAAATGGGCAAAGCTTAAATTGGCATTGCTAAGATCAGCGTTGCTCAGGTTATTCCCTGTCAGTACCGCAAGAGTGAGATCAGCATTACTAAAGTTCGTATCGGTCAAGGTGCTTTCGAGTATTTTCGTCCCAACCAAAATACCATCGCTGAAATCAGTATCACTCATATTATTATCCAAGAAGGAAGCCTGAGATAGATTTGCCCCTGAAAGATCACTCCCACTGAGATTCGAATCGCTAAACTCACACAGAGAAAGATTTGCCCCAGACACAAGTCCTGTACTACAATCGCTAGGTTCAACATTTGGTAAAGTTGGAGGCTGAAGAGCTGGGGCTTCTACGTCAGGCTGAGGGGATGGTTCTTCCTCTTTTGGAATAGGCTCCTCAATAACAGGTTGATTTTCAGGCGGTTCTTGGCCATTCTGTCCTGATAAGCCACAGGCTATTATCCCGAGAGCCAAAACAGTTAGTACAAGTAAAAAGCGTTTCATCGTAAACCTCCAATAAAAACATCAATAAGAGAAGCGCAGTTGCAATAGGACAAGCGGGAAATACTTCAGCGCGCCGCGTAAATCCCACCTATAGAAGATTATCTCTTCTACTGAAACCACCATTCTATCATATGCATCCACTGCCTATTTCATAAATTAGCTGTCTACATATTTGTGCGCCCATGGCACCCTCCCCATAAGGTAAAATATCCACATGATAAAAGCTATTTTACAGACAATGCGCCCACGCCAGTGGGTAAAAAATGTGATCGTTTTCTTTGCGCTGGTTTTCGACAAGCAACTTTTTCAGCTTGAGCCTGCGCTGCGCACGCTGGCTGGCTTTGCGCTATTTTCCTTAATCTCGAGCGCCGTTTATATTTTTAACGACATCGAAGACATCGAGGCAGATCGCCAACATCCAAAGAAAAAAGAGCGCCCGCTGCCATCGGGCGACTTACCCGTTAACCTCGCACGCGGATTTGGCATTTTTCTGGTTCTTTTCGTTCTTCCCGTAGCCTATCTGCTTACGCCCGCTTTTTCGGCGGTTTTGGCGCTCTATTTTGTGATGATGCTTGCCTATACATCCAAACTTAAGCATGTGCCTATTTTGGATGTAATGATTATCGCGGCAGGTTTTGTCTTGCGCGTTCATAGTGGCGTGACGCTAATCGCGGTGGAACGATTCTCTCCCTGGCTTTACGTAATTACCACTCTCGGCGCGCTTTATCTCGGTTTTGGGAAAAGACGCGCAGAGTTATCCTTGCTCGAAGATGGCGCAAGTTCTCACCGTAAAGTGCTCGAAGGCTATACTATCCCGCTTCTTGACCAATTTATTACCATCGTTTCTGGCACAACCATCGTCGCTTATAGTCTTTATACTTTTACCGCGCCCAATCTGCCCGATAACCATACGATGATGCTCACAATTCCCTTTGTGATTTACGCTATCTTTCGCTATCTCTATCTTGTTCAGGTTTCACACGTCACTGGCTCTCCCGAAGAAGTTGTGCTCACAGATCGTCCGCTTCAAGCTACCATCGTTTTATGGGGGATTGTCGTGATGGCTGTTTTTTATCTCTCGTGATCACCGCTCGCGCTTCTGGAAAAATCATCCTTTTTGGCGAGCATGCCGTTGTTTATGGGCAACCTGCGCTGGCCGTGCCTGTAAATCAGCTTTATGCAGAAGCGGAAGTCTCAGATATTCCCCGCGCAGGAATCTGGGTCAACGCCCCCGACATTAATCTCCACGAAGAACTCCCCCGAATCGCTCCTGAAAATCCGCTTGCTTCCGTTATATTAGCTGTTTTCTCAACCCTTAACATTGATGTCTTTGCGAGGAGAGCTTTACCCGGCGAAGCAATCTCCATGACAGTGGGGGAGATTGTCGCGTCGCAAAATCATGCTCCTCGCAATGACAAGCCAAAGGGTATAGAAATAAAAATCTCATCTACAATTCCTTTAGCATCAGGACTAGGCTCCGGTGCAGCGGTTTCTGTCGCGATTATTCGGGCATTATCTACTCATTTAGAGCATCCTTTTTCTGACAAGAAAGTCAACGAAATTGCTTACGAAGTCGAGAAAATCCATCACGGCACTCCCTCGGGGATAGATAATACGGTCGTGACTTACGCTAAACCAATATTCTTTATCAAAGATCAGCCTATTGAATTACTAAGCGTTGCAGAACCCTTTACCATCATCATCGCCGATACTGGCATCCCCGCCCCAACAAAAGAATCGGTGGGAGATGTACACAAACTTTGGGAGAAAAATCCACAAAAGATGGAAGCGCTCTTTGCCGCTGCTGGGAGTATCGCCAAAACAGCCCGTCAGGCAATAGAGGGTGGATTTCCAGAACAATTGGGCCCGCTGATGAACGAGAATCAGCGCATTTTACGCGAGATGGGCGTTTCTTCCCCAGAATTAGATCGTTTAACGGAGGCAAGCCTAAAGGCGGGAGCGTTGGGCGCGAAGCTATCCGGTGGGGGCAGGGGCGGGAATATGATCGCGCTATCTACAAAAGAAAATGCCCCGGCAATTGCTGAGGCTTTGTATGACGCGGGGGCTAAGAATGTGATTGTAACAGAAGTCGAATAGAGATTATTTCTTCACAACTTGATTTTTTCCTGCACGCTTAGCCTCATATAAAGCTTGATCTGCCCGATGGAGCAGGGATTCCAGCGTCTCTTTTCCATCAAACCCAGAAACTCCCATACTCACACTTAGAGAGAGTATGCTTTCTTTTTCAATTTCAAGATCTATTTTTTCAACGCCTCTACAAATGCGCTCAGCGAGGCTGAAGGCTTCTTCTACATTTGTTTCAGGGAGCAGGATGACAAATTCATCCCCACCATAACGTGCTATCTCATCCGATGAGCGCATTTCTTTTCGACATAATTGAATTACTGCCATTAGGGCACTATCCCCAGCTCTATGTCCATATTTATCATTAATAGGTTTTAGATTATCGAGGTCCATCACCACTAAAGACAAATGATGTTGATGTCTTAATGTGCGCGCAATTTCGGTCTCTCCTCGTTCTGTGAATGCTCTACGATTAAGAACCCCTGTCAATGAATCTGTTATCGAAACTTCTTTCACTTTCTGATACAGTTTTACACGTTCTGAAATATTGTTAAGTGTAATTACACGTCCAAAAAGATGGTCTTGTTTATCAAAAATAAGAGAAACTCTGGCAGCATAATAGTTCTTTTCTCCATTTTGCTCAAGGATAAGCTCACCAGATTCATCTACATCTGAATTTAAAAAAGATGCATAACTTGGAAAAACTTCTTTGGCAAGTATGCCTATATTTTCTTCGGCAGAAATACCTGTGATTTTTTCAGCTTCCACGTTTATATTAATAATACGTCCTTGTTTATCTAATACAATAACGCCTACTTGCATTCTTTCAAATACAACATCGTTTGCCAGAGGGGTAATATCAAAAAAATGAAGCGAGAAGACACTCCAGCTAACAAATAAACCGGATAAAGAAAAAGCAACTGTCGTAAAGTTGAAATTAGGAATAGGGGTAATGCCCAAAACATAAAGAATATCTACGAAGAGAGGAAAAGATAAACTGAGGAGCAAAGTTAGCCCTTGGTAACTATAAGGCTGTGAAGATTTTATCCAAAAGCGTGTTAATAAAAATAAAGACACTGCAAAGAGGAGATAACCAAAAGGGGCTGAGACAGCATAAAAAAATATGCCGTAGTCATTATTTAGAACAAAAAAAGTAGGGTTGATAAGATCAAGAGATGGAGACTTACGAAATAAATGATGATAAGGGTCACTCCAAATCATCAAGAGGATTACAAGTGGCACAAAGCTCAAATAAAACAAACTGCGAGTAGTCCAGCGAGGTTGCTTTGTGTAATATAGGGTCATCGCTAACCATGATAAAGGTAAAAACTGAATTCCTATAAACTGGAGATTTGCCCAGAAAATCTTGGCTTCTAAACCCGGGCTAATTACCTCTGCTGCAAAGCCAAAAGACCACAGACTTGCACAAAACATTGCCATAGAAAAAGCTCTAGCTGCCTTTGTACTTCGCTGTTGGACGGCGATTACCCCAAGAAAAAGAAGGATTGAACCAGAGATCGTGAGTAGGGTGACGATAAGCCAGAGCATTTTATTCCTTTTGATTTAAGGATTTGAATCCTGTTTTACAGCAATAACTCAAAAATGTTTTTTGTAGACGCATCAAAAAGAGTGTTTTTTAGAATTCTTGCAAGACTTTCTTTTGCCTCTCTTGCCAAGTGTATTCCCCCACAATTTCGCAAGCATTTTTTGCCAGTTTTTTACGCAAATTTTCATCATCTAAAAGGCGTGTGACGGCTGTGTGCCAAGCGTCCACATCATCGGGGGGGACAAAGACCGCGCTCTCTTCATCTAGGATTTCACGGATGACGGGCAGATCGCTGGTGATAATAGGGCGTTTGGCGGCCATATAATCGAAAAGTTTCATTGGGCTGGCAACGGATGCTGAATCCCCGCCGCTGGAGCCGGAAATTTGACTGGCGTAGGGGGCGATTAGAATATCCGCTGCGGATTGATAAAGGGGCAGCTCACTTTGTTGGACAAATCCTTTAAATTTGACATTTTTCTGCTCCCCAGCTTTTTCGCGCCACCCCTCAACATCATCTTGCCTGCCGCCAACCCAGATAAATTCTACGTTCGGGCTTTTTTCTGCTAATGCTAAAAAAGTCTCCACGCCCCGCCCGGCATAAAGATGACCGGTGCAGATGATTGTTGGGGCATCCGAAAAGTTTAATTTGCGCCGAGCAAGTTCTTTACTTGGGAGCGATTCGTAGCGCTCTAGGTCGATCCCATTTGGGGCGATGACGCTGCTGGAGGGTAATCCATATTTTCGAGCCAAGACATCCCGTAAAGCATTGGTAATGCTGACAAGCCGTTTTTTGCCGCCAAGACGCAGAAAGGCGCGATACCAAAGCGGACCAAAACGCCCGAGCGGCGGCTCGTGGAGTTCAAAGATGAGCGGCAGACGATGCAGGAGGGCAAAAACGCTGCTCTGTGGCGACCAACTATAGATTACATCGGGGTTGAGTTTTTTTGCTTCACGAATGGCGTGCCAAGTGAAAGTACGGCGAGATTTTGTTTTCAGCCAGCGGACTTCAAAGGTTTTTTCCAGCCCATAAAAAGATTTTAAGTCGTCGCGCGTGCCGCCCTGTGGCTGCATATCGGGGACGAGCAAAATGACCTCGTGACCGAGTTGGCTGAGCGCCTGACAGACTTTCATGACCTGAATGCCGTTGGCGTTTGGCGCAGGGATGCGCGACATGGCGATGGCGAGGATTTTCATTATTTGACGGTTTCCATAACATCTCCTGATTTCCAGTTTTCTTTTGGAAATGCGCTTTAGCTTCAATTAAATATCACATCCATAAATATTCTATTGGGCACAGCACCGACGTTATTTGCTATCTTGACCATTTCCATATATTTCATTGATATTTCAGCAATAGGTGTATCTATATTGTACTTCCAGAATCGCCAGGAGGAAGTTGAAATTGCGGCGTATTCGATAAATAGCTTCAGGCTTTCTTTCTCTTGAGTCGTGAGCATTCTGATCTTTTGATAGCCTTTGATTAATGAGCGTGCTTTGTCTAGCGCTATTTGTGAATCTTTCAGGCATATACCAAGCAGAGCCATCCCTATGTCAAATATTTTGTAATATTGAGCGGCCTCTTCAAAGTCGAGCATGGCTTTGAATTCATCTCCATCAAAGAGGACATTGTCGTAAAATAAATCTCCATGGGTTAAGCCATAAGGTAAGCCCTCAGGTATATTCTTTTTGAGCAGAGCATATTTTCCTTCAAGCCAGCGTTCATAATCTGGGTCAATGCCTTTCTTCAGCACACGTGAAAAAGTATGCAGGCCATAAGGGTGTTTTTCAGGTAAAAAAGTGGATCGCGGCAATGGGATTTCATGCAGTTCAGCCAGTTTTTCACCTATTTGATGAAGCATATTTTCATCCAAATTCTTTTTTACATCCCCAATAATATAGGGTTTTAGCAAAACAGATTTTCCCCGATAGCTTGTCATAACACTTCCGTTAGGCAATCTTTGAATACGCGTGGCGGGGAACTTGAATTCTTCCAGTAAATTCAACAAATCGCATATTTGGATAGCACGACTTTTTTCAATTTCGAAAAGGGTAAGTGCATAATCCCCCCGCGTTGTTTTGATTAAATAGTTTGTATTTCCCGCGCCTTCTGCGATCGGCTCAAAGCCAATGGTTTCTAATGCATATCGACGCATAATTTCGTGAATATCGCTTTTCTGAAGTTTTATATATTGCATCATAATTTTTCTCTCTTAATCGCGCCCCCTCCAATCATTAACCTTAAAAAATGGCCGAACCTCTGTATCTTATCTTTACCCCAAAACCGATGTCAGGAAGCTGAGCACCATCATTCCGCCGATCAGCCAGAGCAGTCTTTGCTCGGCAGGTTGGGCGAGAAGGTCGCGCAGTTTTGCTTTTGGTGGTTGTTGATGCAGATTTGGGAGCGGACTCGTGATGATCTCTTTTTGCCCGAGCAAAAATAGTCGAAAATCTTCGGCAGAATCGGGGCGCTCGTCGGGGTGTAGAGACATTGCCCACTTTAGTCCGCGTTGGGTACGTCTGTTTATTGCCGAGTTAATTTCCTTAGGCGGTGTCAAGCTTTCTGGGGTCAAGAAGCGTTGCCGCGCATCCGATGGGGCAGTATTTGTGAGTAGATGGTAGAGTGTCGCGCCCAGAGAGTAGACATCGCTTCTTACATCCGTATGAGAACCATCACTGCCATATTGCTCCAACGGGGTGTACAGAATTGTGCCTTGTCCTTGAATAACCGTGATCGTCATCTCATCGGGGACAAGCACGCGCACCAGCCCAAAATCGACTAATTTGACAAGGCCGGATGGAGTCAATTTAAGATTGCTGGGTTTAATATCGCGGTGAATAATAGGCGGAGATTGACGATGCAAATAAGTGAGCGCATTCGCGATCTGGTTTGCCCAGCCCAGCACCACATCTTCACGCAAAAATGTTTTTTGTCTGCGGGCATCGAGCATCAGCGTTCGTAAATCTTCGCCGGGGACATAATCCATAACGAGATAATCACGATTTTCACGCGAGAAAAAGTCCGAAACTTTGGGCAAATTAGGGTGATCCAGGCGCGCCAAGACAGTTGCCTCGCGCATAAATTGCTCGCGGGCTTCTTCAAACATCTTGGCGGGGAGGGCGCGGTCGTGTTCTACTTCCTTTACGGCGCAAAGACGACCCTCGAGACGACGATCTTCGGCAAGGTAAACACTTCCTGTGCCACCTTGTCCGATCTGCTGACGGATCTCGTAGCGACCACGCAAAACCTCTCCCTTATTGAGGGGGAGAGCCATGGAAAAACTCCTGTCTTGGGTAAGTTGCTGTGCAAATCATAAATTTCGGCGTGAAATTTTACACAGAATTTCTTTTTCTGCTATATTATAAGTGTCTTTGAACTAAATAGCGAGAAAAAATCTAAGAACGCCTTTGTGGTGGTTTAAATTTAGCAATTATCTAAAATAATGAATACAAAATTCGATGATTTTCCCATTCTGATTGCCCAAGAAGGCCCCCTTAAAGGGGAACGCTGGACGCTGGAGAAAACGCTCTTGCTTGGGCGTGATGCCGCTTGTGATCTAACAATTCCCGACCGAAAAGTGTCCCGTTATCATGCACGTCTCACCCCCACCGCAGATGGTGTTTTGCTCGAAGATATGGGCAGCAAAAACGGCACCCACCGTAACGGGGAGCAAATAACTGACCCCATCGTCTTACAAGACGGGGATTTGATTCAAGTCGCAGTAGTGCAGCAATTTATGTTCCTTGTTTCAGACGCGACCATGCCCCTGACAGAAAGCAATACCCTCATCGGGCGCTTAATGATCGATCTCAGCTCCAGACGCGTTTTTGTAGACCAGCAACAAGTTACGCCGCCGCTCTCGGCGCAACAATTCCGCTTATTGTGGAAACTCTTCGAGCAACAAAGCGAAGTTGTCTCTCGCCAAGATTTAGTTGCCGCCGTTTGGGGTGAAGACGAAGCCCTTGGCGTTTCAGACCAAGCCCTCGATGCCCTTATCCGCCGCCTGCGCGATAAATTAGCAGCATACGACCCTGACCACCAATATATTGTCACTGTAAGAGGGCATGGGATAAGGTTGGATAACTCGATAGAGTGATAAAAAAAATATGAATATCGTAATAAAAACCTTTCTTATTTTCTTCTTTTGACTGCTTTGTATTTAAGTGTTGCGTCTTGTATTATTTAAAGGGTGGTATTATCGCGGGATGTTTAAAGCTATTAATTGGAAAACCTTTCCGCGGGATTTTCTTCGTATTCAAATTGGCTTCGCCCTCTTCGGGCTTTCCATTGCGCTTCTTATTCAAGGTAATTTAGGAACTGGTGCTTGGGGTGTGCTGGAAGTGGGTATTTCGTATCTTCTGAATGTCACGCCGGGAACAATAGCTGTTGCTTCCGGGTTCACTATTCTTACGGGGGCACTTCTTATGCGCGAGCAAATCGGCTGGGGAACCTTGGCAAATATTCTCAGTATCGGACCGTGGCTGGATTTCTTTCTCAGCCTAATCCCCTCTGTGGAGAATAATTTGCTTTTGCAAACTTCCATGCTACTGTTAGCCATCTTCATGATGGGCAACGCGAGTGCCATCTATATTGGTGTGAATGCTGGAGCAGGGCCGCGTGATAGCCTGATGCTTGGATTAAAACGTACAACAGGGATTAGTGTCCGCAAGGCGCGAACAATTATTGAAGTCACAGTTGTTACCATTGGCGGGTTGATTGGTGGCCCAGTAGGAATTGGTACATTGGCTTTTGCGCTGCTTATTGGACCTGCCGTACAGTGGGGATTTAAGATTTTTAAGGTTGAGCCGCATAAAGAAGAAAATGTAGAATTTCAAGAAGAAATAGTAGAGTAAGTCGCTGGATTTCTCTTCCCTTGCTCTAGCTGGATTTGTAATCCAGCGATTCTTTCAAAGACGGGGATTGCAAATCCCCTCGGAGCATTTTTTATCTTTGAAGCAAAAGCTTTAATCTCTTGACATATAGATAGTTGTCTATTAGTATTGCATCTGAATAAATAGAAGATTATCTATATGACTAAAAATACCGTTAACTTTGCCAAAGCCCTCGCGGATGAAACCCGCCAAAAAATAATGACTCTCTGCTGTTGCAAATGGCTCAGTGTTGGTGAGATCGTTGCTGCACTGAATGTTTCGCAGCCGACTGTTTCGCATCACTTGAGCATTCTTCGTTCAGCAGGATTAGTCGATTCACGCCGCGAAGGCAAGCAAATTTTTTACTCAATTAATCAAAAGAAGATCGTAGATGCCTGCTGTCAACTTGCCGGAGATTTTGCACCAGAGTTAAATTTAAATTTGACACCGAAATAAGGTGTCTTTTTTTACAAAAACGCATCGACAAACATCTATTTGTTTAGGAGAATGAAAGATGAATAAAAATCTATCCTTTCTTGACCGCTATCTTACCCTCTGGATATTCCTCGCCATGGCCATTGGTGTGGCTTTCGGATTCTTCTTCCCCACAGCCGTACAAAATTTCAACACTGCTGTTTCTGTGGGTACAACCAATATCCCTATTGCGCTCGGATTGATCCTGATGATGTATCCCCCGCTCGCAAAAGTCCGCTACGAAGAATTAGGCGATGTTTTCAAAAACTGGAAAATTCTGGGCATCTCTCTTGTCCAGAACTGGGTCATCGGGCCAATCCTCATGTTTGTCCTCGCTATCATTTTCCTCCGAGATTTCCCTCATTATATGGTTGGGCTAATTCTTATCGGTCTCGCGCGCTGTATTGCAATGGTCATCGTCTGGAACGATCTCGCCAAAGGTGATACCGAATACGCCGCAGGCTTGGTCGCTTTCAACAGCATTTTCCAAGTCCTCTTTTATAGTCTCTACGCCTATGTTTTCATCACCATTCTCCCGACCTGGTTTGGGATGGAAGGCAGCCTCGTCGAGATCACCATCGCAGAAATTGCCAAAAGCGTTTTCATTTATCTTGGCATTCCTTTCATTGCCGGATTCCTGACGCGTTTTTTCCTGGTGCGTGCCAAAGGGCAAAAGTGGTATCACGAGCAATTTGTCCCCAAAATCAGCCCCATGACCCTCATCGCCCTGCTTTTCACCATTATGGTCATGTTTAGTCTCAAAGGCGATCTAATCGTCGCCATCCCAACCGATGTATTCCGCATTGCCATTCCGCTCGTGATCTATTTCGTTCTGATGTTTATCATCAGCTTTTGGATGGGATATAAACTCAACGCTGGCTATAAAAAATCGACCACCCTCTCATTTACCGCTGCCAGCAACAATTTTGAGCTAGCTATCGCCGTCGCCATTGCCGTTTTTGGCATCAATTCTGGCGAAGCTTTCGCCGCCGTCATCGGCCCGCTTATTGAAGTCCCCGTCATGATCGGCTTGGTTTCCGTTGCATTTTGGATACAGAAAAAATATTTCGGATCAGATGCCGAAGGGATCAGCAAAGAATGCGCAACCGATTAAGCGGATAAAAAGCCGCATCACCCTTAATTTAGGCTTGCTACCCTTTAACGAGAGATGCCTGAAAAAACATCATCCTCGCAGAGACAGTAGGTCACGCTTCTAGCGTGACATCCTTGTCATAAAAAAATATTAGGAAAATAAAAATGACCCAAGAAAAGATCGAACTCAATGTCCGCACCGCTGTGCGTGACCGTTACAGTAAAATCGCCGAAACTTTCGAAGCCGGAACCGCAGCTGATTGTTGTAGTGATACAGCTACATCATCCTGTTGTGGTGATTCCGATGCAGATGCCAGAAACGAAGTTGTGCATTTGTCGGCTATTGAAAAATTCTATAAAGAAGCCGATGCAGATACCCTCCCCGAAGAAGTGACCGGACTCTCTCTTGGCTGTGGCGACCCCGTTACTTTAGCAGCTTTAACGCCTGGCCAAAGCGTTCTTGATCTCGGCTCCGGCGGCGGAATTGATTGCTTCCTCGCCGGGCAGCAGGTAGGTCCCGAAGGGCATGTTATTGGTGTGGATATGACCCCCGCCATGCTCGAAAAAGCACGCGCTAATAAGGCCAAAGTCGGCGCAGATAATGTGGAGTTCCGTTTGGGCGAGATTGAGCATCTCCCCGTTTCAGATGCAAGTATTGACGTGATTATTTCCAACTGCGTCATTAATCTCAGCACCGATAAGCCGCAGGTTTTCCGTGAAATGTACAGAGCCATGCGCCCGGGCGGGAAGATAGCCGTCAGCGATATGGTTACAGAGGGAGAACTCCCGAATGGACTAAAAGACAGCCTGAGCGCGTGGGCGGGATGTGTTTCGGGCGCCCTAGATGTTGAAGAATATATCTCAGGTATAAAAGAGGCAGGTTTCGTCGATGTTGAAATTACCCCGGTGTATTTAGACCGAGACCAAGTTGATGATGCCGTTCGCCAACTCGGAGGAGAAATCCAATTAGATGGTTTGTCAAAAGAAGCGGTTTATAAAGCTGTTTTTAGTGCAAAAATTACGGCGCGTAAACCGGTTTAGAGTATGAATATTTTAATTATAGGAATAGCCATTGTCCTTTTAATTGTGGCAACTTTGATCGCCCGAAAAAAGCTCCGCGAGATAGAAAGCGTCTCTCTGCTCGATTTCGCGCGACGGATGAGAAGTGGCGCGGAATTTCGTGATATTGAGCCAGCGGCGTTGGAAGAAATTCTTGCACGCAATAGAGATGGGCTTTTGCTCGTTGATTTGCGCGAGAGTGATCTTTTTGAAGCAGGGCATATAGCGCAGGCTATCTCGCTCCCTTTTGACGACTTTATGCACGAAGTATTGGTCGAAGAAAGTTATGATAAAGAGCAAGCGATGATCCTGATTTGCGACCACGGACTTAAGAGTAAGGTCGCTGCTGATATTCTTGGGGAGGATGAAGGCTTCTCTTCTGTACTTAGTTTGCGCGGAGGGATGGAAGCATGGCAGAAATATAAAGAACCTTCGGTGCGCTTTGCTTGTTGCCCAAATTTTGGAAGCTAAATAAAAAATCCCCTATTCTCTAAAAAGAATAGGGGATTTTTATTTAGCGTTTTTATCTCAACGCTCTGCGTGGAGAATGAAAAGCTGCAACACAGAGCATTGCAAATAGTAAGGTTACTTCGCGTAGTCGATTGCGCGTGTTTCGCGGATAACGATCACTTTGATCTGACCGGGATATTGCATATTCTCTTCGATCTGCTTGGCAATATCGCGTGCCAATTTTCCGGCGGTGAAATCGTCAATATCGTCTGGGCTGACAATAATACGAACTTCGCGTCCGGCCTGAATAGCGTAGGCATTTTGAACGCCCTTGAAGGATTTTGCCAAATCTTCGAGCGCGCGGATGCGTTTGATATAGGCTTCGAGGTCTTCGCGGCGTGCGCCTGGGCGTGCGCCAGAAATTGCGTCGGCAGCTTCAGTGATAACGGCTTCAACGGACGCCTGATCTTCTTCATGGTGATGGGAAGCAATTGCATTCAATACTTTCTGGTTTTTTACACCATAGCGGCGGCAGAATTCTGCGCCAAGTTTGGCGTGTGTGCCTTCCTGGTTATGATCCATTGCCTTGCCAATATCGTGTAAAAAGCCGCCCAATTTGGCTACTTCTATATCTGCACCAATTTCGGCAGCGATAATGCTGGCAAGTTTGGAAGCTTCAACAGCGTGGGACAATTGATTTTGTCCATAAGAAGTACGGAACTTGAGTCGCCCCATCATGCGTAGAATTTCGGGTTTTAGCCCGCTAATCCCGGCATCATAAGCGGCTTGTTCGCCAGCTTCTGCCATCACTTTATCGACAGCTTTGGTCTCTTCTTTTACAATTTTCTCAATATGTGCGGGGTGGATACGCCCGTCTAATGTTAGGCGGGTCATCGCACGTCTACCAATTTCACGGCGTACTGAGTCAAAACAAGAGATTGTTACAGCTTCGGGGGTGTCGTCTACGATTACATCTACACCGGCTGCTTGCTCAAAAGCACGGATATTGCGTCCGTTTCGTCCAACGATACGGCCTTTCATATCATCATTTGGCAAGGTAACAATTTTTGAAGTCACTTCTGAAACATGTTCTGAAGCGACACGCTGAATAGCATCTGCAATTAATTTGCGGGCACGTTTTTCACCATCAGCGCGAGCCTCGGCTTCAATTTGGCGCACAATACGCGCCATATCGCCACGTGCATCTTTTTCTACTTCGGCGAGAATAATTTCCTTGGCCTCATCTGTTGTCATTTGCGAAATTTCTTGCAGTTTCTGCATTTGTACTTCGTGCTGTTTATTCACTTCATTTGCACGACGGTCTACAGCACTCTGCCGTTTATTTACTTTTTCTTCGCGTTGTTCCAAACGCTCGGCGCGACTATCTTGCTCATCACGGCGAGTATGAATTCGGCTTTCTTCCTGATTAAGCTCACTTCTTCGCTTGGCAATATCAGCTTCGGATTCGCGTGTGATTTTCAGTGCACTATCTCGTGCCTGAATTTCGATCAAACGTCCTTGCTCGGTTGCGCCTTTGACAATATCATCAGCAGTCATTTTCTGACGCTTTTGTTCTTGCTCATTAAGATAGCGGTTAACCATAAAGCCAATGGCTGCGCCAACTAGCAGAGAGATTATTCCGATCAGTATTGGATTCATTTTTTCCTCATTATTCAGTCATTTTTATAGATAGATGGAGCGCATCGCTCCCGGATTTAGGCTTGCTTCCGCTAAACTGATATTTTCCTGGAAACAAAGCTTTTCTCGTAATCTGTAGACCATGCTTTTAGCACGACTTGCTCAATTTGCTAAAAAACGTCACGATAAAAACGCGACCTACGATTTTCTTTACTCTTCTATTTCTTCTTCCTCTTGCACCTCATCCCATAACTGCGAAAGGATGGGGGAAATCACGCCATAGTTAAAGCCACGTCTTGCAAGAAAGGCTGCCAGCTTTTTGCGAAAATCTTGCCATTCTAAATTTCGCTTTGCTAATTTTTTGGCTTTCTTTATACCTGCGCTATAAACCAGTTCTTCTTCGTTGACCATCTCATCTATAGTAGATTGGATAATTTCATCTGAAAGGCCTTTTTGACGGAGTTCGGCTCTTAGGGCGCGTCCTCCGCGTGGGCGAAAGGTATTTCTGTTTTCTACCCAGCTTTTTGCAAAATCTGCATCGTTGAGAAAACCATTTTTTTCGAGGCGTTCTATTGTCGGTTCAACGCAGAGTTCCGGGACCTCATGCTTTTTCAAGTTTTTACGTATCTCTGCCGATGAGCGGGGTCTGTAGCTGAGAAAATTTATTGCTCTCAGATATGCCATTTCCATTTCGTCTTCGGCTTGTAGTGCGGCAATTTTTTCTTCGCCGAGAATCTGTCCAATTTGCAAAAAGCCAGCTAAAACACGGGCGAGGCCGAAGGCGAATTCGCCATCCAAAAAGATGCTTACTCGTTCAGTATTCCTACGTTGCACTTTGATGGCAGTAATTTTTTGCATTTTAAAAACAGACAGTCGTGACCCTACTAAGAGGTCACGACTGTTAAGAGAGTTTCTGTTTGTGGATAAACCTATAGGTGATGAGAATCAGATATAGGTAAATAGAGATGACGAGGTCATCGGGGATGATGTGCTTTCCGTACGTATTCGATTTTTCGACCCGCTTTTCACATCATTGCTCATAAAAAATGAGCGTCCCAAATAAAATCCAGTAGGGCGAACCCTAAAAATTTTCAGAATATCTTTTTAAAAGTTATGACCGCAATTGGGCGGTAGAGAATTGTTAAGTAAAAATCCATTACGGATTGCATCTATTATACATGAAAAAACTATAAATATGTTCGTATCTCAGCAATGGGAGTGTCTAACCACAAATCACAAATGATTTTGCGAGTAGTTTACGAAGCGAAGCAATCTTGCAACAAATGAGACCGCTTCGTCGGATAAAGCTTTTCTCGCGGAGTCGTGCAAAAAACTTGACTCTCCCCATCTGGCGTATATAATGAATGAAATATTAAAACGAACTCGGAGATAAGTAGTTGCGTAGCCGTGCAGAGAGCCTTCGGTTGTGTGAGAGGGTCGGTAAAGCAGCGAAATCCACTCTGATTGGCGTAGGGAAAAGATACAAGACTACAAAAGTTTTTAAGACTTTTGTAGTTTACCCATAAACCGTCACGTTATTCTCGTAGAGACTTTGTCATAAGAGAATCGGGTATGCCCGTTATAGCATCATAGAGGTTGTTCCCCCATCCTAGCCTTCCCCCTCATGGGGAAGGAATTATTTTCCCCCTTAGGGGGAAATGCAAAGGGGGCATAACGAAAGCAGGTGGCACCACGAGCGCCCCTCGTCCTGCTGTGGATCGGGGCGTTTTTGTTTTCAGACATGAGACATCAGACCTCAGACTAAAGCAAAACCAAAAGTCTTAGGTCTTAAGTCTAAAGTCTTATGTCTCTACCGGAGGTGCAAGATGCTTGATATTCGTTTAATTCGTGAAAATCCTGATGTGGTGCGTGAGGCGCTGAAAAAACGCCAAGCTGACGTGGCAGTGGTAGATTCTGCTATTGCTTTGGATGGGCGTCGTCGTGAGATTTTGGGGGAAGTGGAAAAGCTCAAAGCTGAGCGAAATGCCGTTTCCAAAGAAATTGGCCGGATGAAGGATGCTGAATCGCGGCAGGAAAAAATTGATGCGATGCGTGCTGTCGGAGATAAGATCAAGGCTTTGGACGATGATCTGCGAGATGTGGATGCCGAGTTAATGTCGATTATGGCAACCCTGCCCAATATCCCGAGCTATGCGACGCCTTATGGCGTGGATGAATCCGAAAATGTTGAGATCAAGACTGTTGGCGAAATCCCCACTTTTGATTTCGATCCGCAAACGCACTGGGATATGGGGCCTGCGCTCGGGATAATCGATTTTGAGCGGGGCGTGAAGATCACTGGTTCCCGTTTTTACGTTTTAAGTGGTGCCGGGGCGCGTATGCAGCGGGCGTTAATTTCTTTTATGCTCGACCTGCATATAAAGCAAGGTTATACCGAAAAATATACGCCTTTTATGGTGAAGACAGCGACGGTTTATGGCGCAGGGCAGTTGCCAAAATTTGTCGGCAATTTGTATAAGGACCATGAAGAAGATTTGTATATGGTGCCGACAGCCGAAGTACCGCTAACGGGCTATCACATGGATGAGATCTTTGAAGAAGCGGATTTGCCAAGATATTACACGGCCTATTCGCCCTGTTTTCGGCGTGAAAAAATGAGTGCGGGACGCGATGTACGCGGGATTAAACGCGGGCA
The DNA here is from genome assembly GCA_024224815.1 of Chloroflexota bacterium. Classification (GTDB taxonomy): domain Bacteria; phylum Chloroflexota; class Anaerolineae; order Anaerolineales; family Villigracilaceae; genus Desulfolinea. Next base: position 958 of record JAAENC010000616.1, on the reverse strand, counting down.
TCAATTTGACAAGGTTGAGATGTATATGTACGTCAAACCCGAAGACTCAGATGCCGCTTTTGAGAAAATGATAGCGGATGCCGAGGAAGTTGTTAAGTTGCTGGGATTGCCTTATCGTATTCTCCAGTTATGTACTGGTGACTTAGGTTTTGGCGCAACGACCACTTACGATATCGAAGTCTGGGCAGCTGGATGTGATGAGTGGCTCGAAGTTTCTTCTGTCTCGAATGTGACCGATTTTCAGGCACGTCGCGCGAATATCCGCTATAGGCCGGAAGATAGCAAGAAAAATCGCTTCCTTCATACATTAAACGGATCAGGAACGGCTTTGCCGCGGATCATGATCGCGGTCATGGAAAATTATCAGCAAGAAGATGGCTCGATTATTGTCCCCGAAGTTTTACGCCCATGGATGGGCGGGATCGAAGTTATTGAAGCTGAGTAGGCTTCGGTATGGCGGCGGTGATTGAGTAGCCCCCAAGGGATATCGAAATCCGCGGACTACTCAACCATCAAAAATATTAGAAACCAAACTTGCCATGTATAATAAGCAGGGCAAGTTTTTATTAAGATAGCTAACACGTAACAAAAATAACCGCAACGTTAATTATTCTGTAGGACGAATACAATACAAATAAGCTCATGCCCACAAAGAAATCAACAAAATCATCGCATTCAAAAAAAGCACTACTAATTTCTTTGCTCGTTATTGTTATTGTTTCCGTTATCATTTTTTTCGTTAGTTTTGTTGTTCAGCCAAACTTATCCCCAATTGGTAACTCTATCTTAGTGCTAATAGGAATTGTAATTGTTGCAGTAGTAGGGCCTTATGCTAGTTCTACATGATTGATGGAAGTGTCCTCCAGAGTAAACTTGGGATGTTACTCAAACAAACCAAATTACAAAGGAGGACGCCTCAATGATAAACGACTTTGAAGACTTTTGTACGTGGACATAT
>JAAENC010000615.1 GCA_024224815.1 Chloroflexota bacterium | reverse complement strand
GTTGCGAAGTTTGCCGCATTACCGACAAGCTCCGACATCGGCACGCCGTGAGAAGATACAACCGCCTCTATGCTAGGATTTCTGCCAGTTGCAAAATCCAGCTCTTCTGGTGTCATACTCAGCCGCTCAACATTTACACCATCAAACACAGGTACAACCCTGTTCTCTGGGCTTGCCTTTGTGCTTCTGTTAAATAGTCGCCAAAAGGTGTTTTTTAGTCTGTCAAGCTCTTTTTCACCTGTTCCAGGCAACACAGAAATAAGCGAAACTGGCAACGGGTCTTGCTTGACCTTGCGCTCACTCTCATCCGAGAAGTACAAAATCTCCGTTGCTAATTTAGAGGCGATCGCCGCAGATGGAGCGGGGGCAAACTCACCAAGCCCCATGCGAGAAAATACAATCAGGTCATCGGCGGGGATGAGGATAACACCACCAGAAACAACGCGCCTATATCTCGTATACCCGTTAGGAACTTCTACACTGCTTTCGTCTGGTGACATACTGCGCGGGTCAAGCCAGCGGAAGCTCGTTATTTTTCCACTTCCGTTTCTCAGCTTGTACCAGTACGCCGCGCCAATAGTTTGTAACGCTTCGTCTGTTCGCTGTAGCATAGAGCGTAAGCGCATCTGGTAGGGCGAGACATCTAGCACCGTTTCACCCTTGCGCCATTCGTACTCTATTTCTGCTATGCGTGTTTTACGCCGATCAAGAGCAGTAAATACCCACGATACGTTAGCGGATAAAGTATCGACATTCAGTTCGCCCTCGTCACCCATAAAGCGCAATGCCTCAAGGCTTTTTATCTGCTTTGTCTCGTTCCCTTTCTGAATATATAATCCAGGTTTCATTGTTACCACTCCCACGCGACAACCGCCGCATTTTGTGTTG
>JAAENC010000614.1 GCA_024224815.1 Chloroflexota bacterium | reverse complement strand
ATTAAATAATTTGAATCTAGGTTTTGTTGGATTTTGTAATTATTCATAGATTTTTGGTGCTTTTGGAATCCAAGGAAATTGAGCCCCTGATTAGGGTCCTCAACTTCCGAACAAGGTGTTCATATAAAGTTGTTGACGAATATCCATGACAATTCCTTGACAAAAAAAAAATTGTTTCACCTTCCATATTAAAGTAAAATTTAGCGTTAATCCTCATTTTAAAAGAGGCATTGTTATGTGAGCTCTGCAGAATGAAGGGACGGACCTTCGTGTTCCAGTTCCTGCCATTCGGTCTGTCGCCAGCACCATGGGCACTTACGGGGTTTTGGGGTGGGGGAGGGGGGAAATAGTTTAGGGGCAGATTTAATATAAAGAGGTTACCCACAGATATAACCTGAATATCTTGTGAAAATTTGGTGGTTCTATGTTGATTTGTCTAGGAGGAGTTCGTGGACATACAAATTTATTTGATATAAGACAGAGTGTCCAGAATGATTTTCGGTATATCTAGGAGGCAATATAATTTTCACGGGGTTTTGGGGTGGAGGAGGGGGGAAATAGTTTGAGGGCAGATTTAATATAAAGAGGTTACCCACGGATATAACCTGAATATCTTGTGAAAATTT
>JAAENC010000613.1 GCA_024224815.1 Chloroflexota bacterium | reverse complement strand
TCCATCAAATGGCGTATTACGTGGAATTTATCCCCAACCTGGACCGCATCAGGAAATATCCGGTCACACAGTTTTTGACGCAATGCTGAAAAATAACGGGTGATGCTTTTTACTTTTGATAGGACAGATGGGTGGCCAACAAGTACCTGTTCCGATCCTGTGAAGTTATAACTGTTGCATAACATAGCTATTTTGCCGATATCTTTGTTGCTTATAATTGTATAGAAATCTTCACCTACGTGCTTTTCATCAATGGCCATTTTTTCGCCAAAATTGGACTCCTCAAAGATTAGGACATCAATAGTCTTCCGCTTGCCGGGGCTTCCTGTTTTAACATCATTTTTATGGACACTTGCGCCACCGTCCTGTGCGTAAAAGCTCAATACATCCCTATACCATATATATATTGTGCTGCCCTTGATCCGTAATGCTTTTCCAAAGCTTGTTATATTAAGAGGGGCGGAGTCCAAACTCCTCTTTTAAAAAATCACCAAATTCATTGGTGGTCTTCATCCCTCGGCGGTGCACGTTGTAAGTGTTGTGATAACTCTTGTTCGTTTTC
>JAAENC010000612.1 GCA_024224815.1 Chloroflexota bacterium | reverse complement strand
GGCCAAATTAATTAATAACGCTTTTTTTAATATTTGTACACAAATAATAGTTCTAAAGAAAGGCAAGTTGCAGTTGAAATTATTTTAAAATTGATTTATTTATAATATTCATGCAGATTGATATTATTCATTAGTTTGGGCCAAATGTAATAAAAAAACAAAGTATTGATGTTTGTTTAATTGTGATTGTTTCTAAATATCATACAAACAAAATTGAATTCTTCACAATTTCAAAATATTTTTGCAAAAGTAATTAATTTTGTTTGAATAGATATTAACATTCTAAAGAAACACAAACAATAAGACATTGCACTTTAAAATCTTTTGAAGATTTATTTATTTTTTTGAAACCGAAGGAAATGGAAAAACAAAGTGTTGATGGTTGCTTGTGATTTTGTGGCATTATTTCTTTTGCAAATATCATCAAACAAAATTCTTGAAACAATTCGAAATTAACACACAGAAAACACTGGAAACAATTAAAATTAGAACACACAATACAATCTTTGCTGATTGTTTT
>JAAENC010000611.1 GCA_024224815.1 Chloroflexota bacterium | reverse complement strand
TGATTGTTTCTCGTAGTGTTCCATTGTTATCCCTCTTTGTTTCGTGTTTTATTTAATTGGCATAGTATCTTGTCTTTCAGCGCTAGTCTAGCATCGTTTGAACTTTTCTTATTGCGCGATAGCATCTGAGTTACCATGTTCCATTCTTTGCGTGTTAGCTTTGGTTGATTCATCATTTTTCAAACATCCAGTGTTATTTACTGTGCTTCGAGTGCTGTTGCGTCAAAAGCGTAATAAATGCTTTTTTGTCCTTTTTAAATAGCCTTGCTAGGTCGTTATATAAACTAAAAGCATTCGAACCTTTAATCCATTTACTCGAGCTGCCTTTGCCGTCATTATCGATCCATAGATAGAAATTGTTTTTCTCTCCGACCACCGAGTAATGCGGCAATTTTTTATGGCTTCCTATGTTCATCATTATTCCTCTTTGTTATTTTTCAAACGTCCAGTGACATACTTCTGTTTTATCTTCTAAGTCGTTCATATCGCCCAGAGCGTCACTCCATATCACCGTTACCTTAGTTACATCATTCTTAGCTGCTAGATTAGCTCTAGCACATTCAAATGCAGCAGCATGACCTGTCGCTGACTTATCGTTATCAGCAAAGATATATAACTCAGTAACGCCCAATGGTGCGCGAAACTTCTTCATAAACCCGGCGTTCACTGCCGCCCATGTCGGAACGTTGTATAAATCATAAGACCTTAAAGCTGTTTCGATGCCCTCTGCTAAGCCTAATGTTTTTTCGGCTGAGAATAAGCGCACACAGGGCGTTTTATAGTCTGTCGCTGATGCTATACCTTTAACTTTGCGATCGAACTTCTTGCCGTTCTTCAAATAGGTAATATGAATCTGTAATGGCTCAAGTGACAGTGAATCTGTAATCTTAGCTATCATTGCCGGGTACTCACCTTCTAGCACTCCATCACTATTATAATACGGTTCACCGTGCGAATGGCTAATGCTCATATCGGGCATATTTTCAATGCCTCGTCCGCGTAAATACATTTCGGTGTCCGTGCCTCGATAATCAACAAGGTTACTTAAAGTCTTTTGTTGTGCCTTAGGTACTGGTGCCTTTTTTTCGTGTTCATGCGTGTTACCGATGATTTGGTCGATGTCTTTTGCTAGTTCAGCGAATGATTGGCCGTTTACTTCCATCAGATAATTAATGATTGAGCCATTGCTGCACGTACAAATGTAACTGCAACTATCACCAAACATTGTTATACGCATTTTCTTTTTACCGCAGAGGTCACAAATTATGTGACGATTGCCTGTTACTGCTAGGTTGTAATGAGTTAGCACTGTGTCCCAGCGTCCAATTATTGCTTCTAGTGTTTTAGTCATTGTATTCTCTCTATTTGTTTCGTGATTTAGCAAATGCTATTTTTTTATGTTTGACGAATCCGCGTAATTGCTCGCTAGGAGTTATTGCTTTGTCCGTCATTCCTTTAGCCCATACGCCCGTTATATCTTTGTATAGATGCGAGTAGTAACCGTCTGCCTTAGCTCTACCCTTTAACGCGTCCTCAGCTTTTAAGCCCATCAATTCAGCGTATATACGAACCTTATCATCTTTTGAGTGCTTATTCTGCAATCTTATTGGTTTTAATTCCTGCGTCTCGTCTACTTCAACGTTTTCAATAAATTTAGGAGTAAAACCGCATTTGTGACATTCGAGTACGCCCGGTTTTTTAACCGTCTGACACTTCGGGCATTCTTTAGGTAACTTCTCTTTTTTCTCTTGCGCCTTTCTTTCTACTTCTGCCTTTTCTTTTGGCTCTCCATCGTCTAGCTCGTCAACCTCCAAATCCTCTGGGAATCCTAGATTCACCATGTTGCCGCTATGGTCTAGTATTATGGCATAGTCTTTACCGGGAGCTATGCGGCAGCTTCTGCCTATTTTTTGCGTGTGCCTAGCTTCACTCTTTACTGGCGCAGCATCAATCAACGCTTCAACAAAGCCGTCATAACCTTCACATAATACGAATACACTGATTAGTATTTTGATATTCTTTCTTTCAAACCCTTTAAATATAGCTTCTCGTTCTTCTTTTGGTGTGTTGCCTACTATCACAGCGCAAGATACGCCATGATTGATAAACTCAGCCTCTATATAGTTTGCATGCGCTACGTTTACAGCAAAGCAAATAGTCTGTCTATTCTCTGCCAGTTTCAACCATGTTTTAACTATGTCACCAACAACTTTAGCTTCTGAGCATCTTTCTCCTAGCTGCTTGTTGTTGTATTCCCCTGCTGAAATCTTAACGCCTTTTAAATCTGGCTTTACATCGTGCGAATAAACCTCTAGATCAGTAAGGAATCCAGCGTCAATTAAGCCTCTTATAGAGGTTGGCTTTAATAAGTTGTTATACACCTTGCCTAGACCTTTTGTAAATGGTGTCCCGGTCAAGCCGATGATTGGCGCGTCAGTTTCTTCTGCTATCTCTGCGATAATACGCCC
>JAAENC010000610.1 GCA_024224815.1 Chloroflexota bacterium | reverse complement strand
TTTTTTTAAAAATCTCAGAAATAACTAGATTCTTGTCTATTTTTGTGTTAAAAGTTTACGAAGCATAAACTCCAAAATGCCCTGTTTTTAGGCCTTCGGGCTATAAGCGGGAATTGCTGGAGCACCGGCTATATGATTGTTTTTATAGTAAATAATTTTTTAGTCTGAATCACTGTTTTTTTCTTGACACCTCGCTGATTATATTGTACAGCGTTAATTAATTATCGTTACCCTGTTTCAACAGCCTGTTCAGACAACATGCTCGGAGTAGACTGGCGGCGGAAATCTCTCTATTGGTGCGAACGTTGACCCCTCTTGAAATCTCACATCGAATCAGGCCTTTGGCAATAGGAACACAGCGCCCGCGGTCCGGCTTTATTAGACTATGGCACCACGCTTCTCATGCCCGTGGGCAAGGACCCTTTACGGATTTGGGCTATTTTTAGGAAAATGCGGCTTTAAGAAAGTTTTGGGCAACAGCCCGTGTAGGCCCTACACCCATGCATGCACGTCGTAGCTCGGAGAGCGAAGTCGGAAGCCTGGAAGGCGAAGGGGGGAACCCGTGAACAGTTACCACATTATTAAGATTTTTTTCGAAAAACCATGGGGAATTCCCCTAGTAGTTATAAATTCGACAATATTTGACTAAATATCTCCACTATATCTTTACTTCGAAAAAGCAATACCTTAGTGCGCCAAGCAAGTTTGGCGCTTCTTATGGAGTGAAAGTCTCCATCGGGTAAGGTTTAGCCGGCCACCCGTACCGAGTGTTGCGTGATTGGGAAGGATAGACACACCGTCGAACGACCCACACGAAGCGTACACAGGGAATTCTATGGGCCGTAGGGAGGTTCGCACCCTCCTGAAGCAATTCAGCCTCGTTACTGCATATGCAGGTGGCGACGATGTTAAGGTATCGGAAGCCTACACGAAGGGATCGATAAGAGGGCGAGATCCTGGAGGGCCTGCCGGGGTCAGAGAGCATGGCACGTAGAAAGAGAAGCGTCAGGAACTTGGGAGACCCTT
>JAAENC010000609.1 GCA_024224815.1 Chloroflexota bacterium | reverse complement strand
TAAAGATCTCCCCCTTACTATCCCAAGTCACAAATTTGAAACATGCATAAAGATCTCCCCCTTACTACCCCGTGACAGCAACGAGATGGGCACGAGGGGTCGCGTGCTCTGGAAAAATGCGGCTTGGTGCAGCCTGTAGTAAGGTAGAGTCTAGAGGTCAAGTCTCTGAGTCGAGTGGGGCCTGACTCAGAGGCTTAAATTTCAGGCAAAAAAGAGCCTCTGAGGTAGCTCAGAGGCTTAAACTCTGAGAGCTGACGAGCTCTCAGAATCGCGATAACTTTTATTTATCGTCTTCCAGCGATAAAAATTCTTTATCGTTATCGTATCTCAGATCCGCTAGAAGCCCGCCAAGCTTCAGAAATTCTGCCACTGTTTTGGCTTTCATATATTTTTCGAAGCGCTGGTGGGCCTTAGAGGCAAGCCTCTTTGGATTTTTCTTCACGAAAACGAGCTTAGAGGAAGATGTGAGGAGATGGCCGTTGATGTTATATTGCTTATTCATAATATTTATCCTTTATTTAATATCAAATAATTATTTATCTGATATATAAATTATATAGCGTTTTATTCCAAAAGTAAATAACATAAGTTAACTTTTATAATAAAAAGTTATAACTTGAAATTATAACCTATATAACTTTAGGTTATAAGGGGTGTGCACCAGGGCTCACCAGGGCGCTCTCCCTAGGGTGCACCAGGGCTCACCAGAGGGCGGGGCACGGGCATGGGGTAGTATACATGGCACAGGTTTGCCTGGGTGCACTAGGTGCATGCACCAGGGCTCACCTAGGAATGGCCCTCTGGGACCCTCAGGTGAAAACTGGCGGGCCCGAAAACAGCGCCATGTATACATGGGCCACGGGACTTAGGGCCCTCAGGGGCATCTTGGAGGCTTGACCTCAGGGAAGGTTGGGCCTAGGGGTTGAGTCTCTAGGCTTAACGGCCTCTAGGCTTGCGGGCCTACCAGGTTGAGTCTCTAGGCTTAACGGCCTCTAGGCTTACGGGCCTACCAGGTAAGTGGGAACCTCCCACTATACTGCACCAATACAACTCCAATACAACTCCAATACAAAAAATTTTTTCAAAAAGAAAGGCCACATTTAGCGGCCTTTCAGATTAATCGGCGAGATTATTTTGGAGCAATCTCAACGAAGCCTTTATCAGCATCATAACGAAGGTCGGCTTTTAAACCGCCGAGTTTCAGAAACTCTGCAACGGTTTTTGCTTTCATGTAAAGCTCGAAACGTTGATGAGCTTTTGAACCAGCGCGTTTTGGATTTGATTCTTGATACTTCAGAACCGTCGCGTTTTCAACGTTTACGCCGTTGATATTAGCAATAACAGAAGCAGTTGGAGTAGAAGCTTCAGGCTTTTTCATTTCAGTCTTTGTAGTTTTTGCATTCATGATCTAAGTTTCCTTTGTTAAGTTTAGCAAAGTTGCTAAATAAATTAACTAACTATTTAATTAATTTATAGGTATATTATAATCTCAATTTAACCAATTGTAAACAACTATTGGTAACTTTATGCCGTTTGTTTTCCTCCATCAATGGGTTGTTCGTCTTTAACTACTATTTGGTCAGCTCCCTCGAGAACTTCAACCGCGATTCTTCTAACCAGTTTAGCCCCTACTACTTTAGGGGCATACATTCTAATACTGTAATTAGCTTCTTTGGGAAGCGGAATTTCCCAAACATCGAGGTTTATCAGCTTTCCAGTATCTTCAATTCGTCTTCTGATTGCCTCGTCGATGTCTTC
>JAAENC010000608.1 GCA_024224815.1 Chloroflexota bacterium | reverse complement strand
GTATATGACGCATGAGAACCTGTTTTTTTTGTCAAAACTTTCTCTTGGGTACGCTATCGGAGCTCCCGCGACTTTTAATGCAATCAAAATCGGGAAAAAACTCTTTAGAAAGCTGGTTAGGCAGAGATCTTCCGCAATTATTCGCGCGGGCAAAGGCGACGCCTTGTATGACATGAAAAAGGTCACACTTACCAGCGGCGTTAAAACGAGAATTGTTATTGTCCGCCGAATAAATCGGACGAAAAAAAGGCAGATGGCATGTAAAGACCTATTATTATGGTATTGCCAGCAACCTGGTGCTTTCGGCGGTAAAGCTGTACAGGTTTTACCATAAAAGGCAATGTATCGAAGCCGGGTTCCGGGAACTTAAAAATCACTATCACCTGGAACGCCTGCCTTTTCAAGGTCTGAAAGCGAATGAGTTCTGGATCATCTCCAAAATTACAGCGATGACTCTTATAAAGATTTTCCAGGCCGAGATGCTTCCTAAAGCGCTTCAGGCCCTGCTTCGAAAAACTCTTTTTCGCAGCATTTTTCAAAAGGGGCTGTATCATGACAAGGCCGGAAAAGTTCAGGCTCGCCCAAGAAGTAAGTATACATGGCATTTGCGACGATTGCTCTGTAAAACCGAACGAATGAGATTGGAAATAATTGCATGATTTTCAATAGGTTAAAAGGAAATCGTTAAAATGTGTTAAGCGTCGTGGTCGGCGACACGGTCTGCAGCGCTGTCACGTTTTTATCACAGGTTACGGAACATGATAACCTGGTCGCGGTCGTTCGTGTTCG
>JAAENC010000607.1 GCA_024224815.1 Chloroflexota bacterium | reverse complement strand
GCTAGAGCTCCTGGCGGCCACCATCCATATTCAAACTACTGTCGACTTGCCCCCATTTTTTTGTATATGTAAAGGGAAAAACATTGGGGGGGGGTTAGCCTCTGTAGGCTTGCAGGGGCCCGAAGGGGTGGGGATTTGTATTTTGAGATACGTCCGATCAAAATATGACATTTTTGAGCCTCCCCCGGTACATGGTGGCCCGGAGGGGTCATGGCGAACCCAGAAAACGCTCGAAAAATGGCCAAAACCAGGGTCTTTTTGTGAAATGAACCAAATTTGTTCGCAATTTGGTTCATTTCACAAAAAGACCCTGTTTTTGGCCATTTTTCGAGCGTTTTCTGGGTTCGCCAGGACCCCTCCGGGCCACCACGAACTGGTGGAGGCTCAAAAATGTCATATTTTGATCGTACGTATCTCAAAATACAAATCCCCCAACCTTCGGGTACCGTCCCATCATCGTCGAAGCTCCAACCCCTTTTAAAAAAACCCACCCAATTTTTGGACTGTAACATATGTGCAATGGTTGTATTAATACAGTGTGACTGTTGTTGGCCGTAAAATACAGGCATATTAAAGTGCTTTGTGT
>JAAENC010000605.1 GCA_024224815.1 Chloroflexota bacterium | reverse complement strand
GTCTACACTTCTCACGTATCTTCATACTACTAATCAGGAGAACCAAAACTTAGGAGAACTATTATTTTGTTTGCGGGAGAACTAAATTGTAGGAATGAGATCTCGGGAAAACTACTCTCAGAATTCCAACTGAGATTAGCTAGATATTTGACATTCCAGACACCCTGCTGTCTCCAGCACCTCGGGTGTTCATAAGAATCTTCAAAGCCAATAAATTCAGGACTTCATCCTCTTCGCAGAAACTGCAGTTCTGCTGTCAGATTCAACGAAGACATCGTTGGAGTTACTTCAAAGTCTAGGATTTGCCATAAACTGGGAGAAGTCATCTCTAACCCCAGCCCAAGAAGTGGAATTCCTAGGTGTTTCCTGGGATCTGAAGAACGGGACTTTGTCAGTTCCACAGGAAAAGAAAAATCAAATCGTCGCTCGCTGTCATGCAGTCCTACACGAAAACAACGCCACTCGACGCACACTGGAAAGCCTTGCGGGATTGCTGAACTTCGCGGCTTCCTACGTTCAACTAGGGAGACTCCATCTTCTTCCAATAATTGCCTGGATGAACTTGAGCACTCTTTGCTCCAACAGGGACACTCCAGTTCCACTAACATC
>JAAENC010000604.1 GCA_024224815.1 Chloroflexota bacterium | reverse complement strand
TGGAGAGGATAGGATAGTATGGGGTAGTGTAGGTAAGGATAGAGTAGGGTAGGATAGCATAGGATAGGATAGTATATGTCTAGCATAGGATAGTATATGTCTAGCATAGGATAGGATAGGATAGGATAGTATATGTCTAGCATAGGATAGGATAGGATAGGATAGGATAGGATAGTATATGTCTAGCATAGGATAGGATAGTATATGTCTAGCATAGGATAGGATAGTATATGTCTAGCATAGGATAGGATAGGATAGGATAGTATATGTCTAGCATAGGATAGGATAGGATAGTATATGTCTAGCATAGGATAGTATATGTCTAGGATAGGATAGGATAGTATAGGATAGGATAGTATATGTCTAGCATAGGATAGGATAGGATAGGATAGTATATGTCTAGGATAGGATAGGATAGGATAGGAGAGGATAGGATAGGTTAGTATAGGATTGGTTTGGATAGTATTGGTATAGGATAGTTTTAGTATAGGATAGTATAGGATAGGATAGTATAGGATAGTATAGGATAGTATAGGATAGTATAGGATAGTATTAGTATAGGATAGTATAGGATAGTATTTGAAATTATTCATTATTCATTAATTATTCATTAATTAATCAGTATTAGTATAGGATAGTATAGGATAGTATTAGTATAGGATAGTATA
>JAAENC010000603.1 GCA_024224815.1 Chloroflexota bacterium | reverse complement strand
CTATATGATAATAAATAATAATTATTATTTGGGCCGAGCGGCATTGCTTAATAATAATTCCTCGTCCGGGAATCGAACCCGGGTCGCCAGGGTGAAAACCTGGTATCCTGACCATCTAGTCTAACGAGGATTATAATATATTATTATCATATGATAATATAAATAAAATATATATATGATAATAATAATGAAGGGCTCAAGTGGGAATCGAACCCACGACCTCTCGCACCCAAAGCGAGAATCATGCCACTAGACCATTGACCCTTCTATATTATATTATTATATATTGTTATTATTATTATATATTTGTTATATGATAATAATAATAATATATTTTATTTATGATGAGAAAGCGCATGACGGGATTCGAACCCGCAACCTCTGGATCAGAAGTCCAATGCGCTATCCATTGCGCCACAAGAGCATATATGATTATTATAATGATAATATATCAAACTCTTTCTCATCATTATTCCATCACGCGTATAAATATTATTATTATTCTAACACCCACTG
>JAAENC010000602.1 GCA_024224815.1 Chloroflexota bacterium | reverse complement strand
CATAACAGATTTGGATAGTTTAATGTACTAGAAGCACTATTTTTTCCTTGGGGCCAAGAAAACTCTCAATAGGGGGAGGGGAGGGTGAACACACAGAGTACAAAAAAAAACGGACATGTAGGTCATTTTTTGTCCATTTTATCCATTTAATTCATTTAAATCTATAAAATTCATTCGAGGTACTCGTTTTTGCCTTGGGGGCTCAGAAAACCCTCCAGAGGGGGGGAGGCATGTCAGGAATGACTTATCCAAATCATGTTTCAATAGTTCAATTTGAAACCCACTTTTTGAATACTTATGAGATATTATGTGAATTATGTGATTATGTGATATTTCATGGACAATCCCCTTAATGAATAAAATAATCTGAAAATGGGTTCTCATACTAACGTGTAACATTATTAAGATGTCCATGTAGTTTAGTTTATGAAAACGAGAATTTTTATATGAAAGAAATTTAAAATATATTTTTTTAAAAGGGAAAAAAATTTAAAATTATTGTAAAACGGAGAAAATATTAAATTTGTTTCCTAGTAAAAAACTTTCGATAGTCAGATTTGTTTAGGAAATACCCAAATAATGTAATAAATGTCTATTTTGCCTAATATAATCATTCTATGCAAGATAGTCTGAGAGAGTAACT
>JAAENC010000601.1 GCA_024224815.1 Chloroflexota bacterium | reverse complement strand
CGGGTTTCTCGCTCACAATTCTATGATTCGAGTTCATTGCATTAGTACTCTCACTTATTTTAGTTAAATAATCTTCGGTTTTATCTAACATATTCATATTGTTATATGAATTTATGGATATTTGATCATTGATGAAAGATTGTATTTTACCTAAAAAATGCAATAAAACACTAAATTATACTTGATAATTTAGTGTATTTATACTATAAAGACTCTCAAAAACCTACAACAAAGGAGGCACCAAAATGATGCGCAAGTTCCACACCCAGTTTGATCAAAAAAATCTAACCGGCAACGCCGGGCTGGTACATCTGGGCCGCTTTGCACAAAAACTCGGCCTGGACGGTATACTTAGCCGCACCATCGACATCAGGCGCGGCGATAACGCCCAATACCAAGTAGCCGAAATTGTGATGATGCTGATGTTCGGCGTACTGGCTGGCGCCTGGCACATCAGCCACTTAGCTATCCTGGGTCGTGACTCTGTCATCACAACCCTTTTTAAATGGGATCGCTTTCCATTTGCCACCACCTTCAGCCGTGTCTTTAAACTTTTTTCACACCGCACCTGCAACCAACTGGCCCAGGCTGAAAATATTGTGCGCCGCAAGGTGTGGGGCAAAAAGTGGTTTGGCAAAGTCACCCTGGACATGGATTCAACCGTGCGCGGTGTGTCAGGTCAGCAGCAAGGAGCTGAAAGAGGCTATAATCCCAAAAAGAAAGGGCAAAACAGCTATCATCCCTTGCTGTGCTTTGTGGCTGAGACCCGTGAATGTCTGCATAATTGGTTTCGGTGCGGCTCTGCCTATTCGGCCAACGGCTGTGTTGAATTTATGAAAGAGTGCCTGGCACGGCTTCCCAAACGGGTATGGAAAGTCGTGGTGCGCGCCGACAGCGCCTTTTTCAGCGGCAAGTTGCTGACGTTGCTGGAACAAGAGGGATGCCAGTACATTATCAAGGTTAAGCTCAAAGGGCTTGAAAAATTGCTAGGCTCCCAAAAGTGGCGCAAAATCGCTGACAAACCCGGCTTTGAAAGTGCGCGGTTTGAATACAAATGCGCGGGTTGGACAAAAGCCCGCTGCTTTGTGGCCATTCGCAAGATCATTTTGATTGAGGATGAAAACGATCGGTTGTTCAACCTGCCCAAAGTGCAATATGAATATTTTTGCTATGTGACTGACCTGCCTCTGTCACCTATGGGCGCTCACAAATACTATGGTCAACGCGCTAGCAGTGAAAACTGGATTGAATGGTGTAAAAACCACATGGCTGCAGCCACTTTTTTAACCCAGGACTTTTGGGCCAATTCGGCGCTGTTTCAAACCAGCATCCTGGCCTACAACCTGATGGTGTGGATGATGTGGCTCAATGATGAAAACGGCTTTCGCCAGGAACCTGACACTATTCGCGCATGGTTGATTCAAGTACCGGCAAAGCTACAGTACAGGGGCCGGCAGTGGTTCTTGAAATTGTCAAAGAGCTATGTCTTCAAAAAGCGCTGGGAACAACTGGAGGCATCGCTGTTGAAATTGTCATTCACATAGCGATTTAGCTTTATTAAGATATAAGATCAATTGGATAAATGGGATAGCACAGGATAGATGCGCGCTGGGGCCATCAATTTTGTGTTTTATCCCATTTTTTTTTATATTCTAACGCTTCGGCCTTGCATGAGCGCGACAAAACGGTTTGGCGAAGCTCGAATCGGCAGCTTGCCTCGTACTTTTAGCCCATGCTAGCGTATTTTTGCCGCACCATTATATCAATTGCAGTTTTTAGGTTCAATGTTATTTTAGCTTGATATTCACTTTTTTTTGAGCCGCACATATATTTACACGCTTCTTTGATTATTTCTTTTGATGTATTATCTATTTTTTCTTATTCATTCGTATATTGATTCTTGATTGATTAACATATTGAATTATTGTAAAATACAATCTATTATCAATAATAATGAAAAGATTCATGTCAAGAATAGTATTTTGTTTTTTGATAAAATAGCCTAAAATCGATATTGCTATGACACT
>JAAENC010000600.1 GCA_024224815.1 Chloroflexota bacterium | reverse complement strand
CATCCATTCACCCTAACAGCACCGCAGCCGTCTTTTTTTTTTATTGAGACGGCGCCCACCGCGATATACACCCTTCCCCTCCACGCCGCCCTTCCGACCCCACCCCTCAAAGGTGGGGACCCCCCCTCCCGACCTCCCGATCCCCAAAAAAACAGGTCTGTTAGTATATTAGTGGGTACCGTGCGGCTTGGGGTTAAAAAAAAACCATCGGGGAAGTGGTGACTTAGCCTATAGACTCGTCCCTACAGGTCCTGGGAACGATATGAAAATCCGGAGGTCGGGACCCCCCCTCCCGACCTCCCTCATAGGTCGGGACCCCCCCTCCCGACCTCCCGATTTGACCAAAAAACTCGAAAAGTTGGCTCCAACCCGTTTGTAATCGACTCCAAATGGATCCAAACCGACCCAAACCGACGTTGGACAGGACATGGGACCATCCTGACACCCAAACGACCAGCCCACGCTGAAATTTTGGGGGTTTTGAGGCTCAAAATGGCCAAAAATGGGCCAAAATGGGCCAAAATGGGCCAAAATGGGCCAAAATGGGCCAAAAATGACAAAAAACAGCCAAAAGTCGCCTCCATACAGCCTATAATCGACTCAAACTGGTGTCAAACCACTTTAGAAGCAACATGGGATCATTACCGCACCATCCTGACGCTCAACCGACTCGGATTGACTGAAAATTTGAGGTTTTAAGGTCCAGAAATGGCCAAAAACGGCCAAAAATGGGCCAAAAAGGGTTTACAAATGACAAAAAACCCGCAGAAGTCGCCTCAAGACAAGCCTCCAAGAAAGCGGCCCTCGGGGCTGACCTGCACGGGAGCGGAGCGACGGGCAGGTACAGCGCGAGAGCCGCGGCTG
>JAAENC010000599.1 GCA_024224815.1 Chloroflexota bacterium | reverse complement strand
TTGTTTTTCATTGAAGAGAAAATCCTGCATCTGCAAAATCTCATGTGTTGGATGCTCTATATGAAGCTCATCCATCCGGCGCATGATCCTTAAGTTTTCATCACTTTCTCCTACTGGATTGTAATAGACACTACTACGATTTATTCCCACAAGGTTACGTTGCTTTCGTATACTTAACTTCTCTTCATGAGAGATGTACTCCTTTAATTCACTCATAGTCCGGCCTTTCCTGAATTTTTTTTTAGCCATTCCTTTTCCATTTCCAATTCGCCTATTTTGCGAAAAGTTTTCTACGCTCCGATTCAAAATTTTTCTCCGGTGCTTTAGTCTCGAAAATCTCTGTTGACCTGGATACAAACTTCTGTTTCCACTTTTGAATCTGGTTGGGATGAATCTCATATTGCTCTGAAAGTTCGGATAATGTCATACGCTCTTTGAGTGCCTCAATGGCGACCTTCACCTTAAAGGCGGCCGTGAATTTACTTCCTGTTTCCGGCTAAATATTTTTTTGATGTGCTAGGCAAGAATTTTAACTTTGGCAAAAACGATCTATGAAGGGGAAATTACGTACAGAAATAATCGAACTATTAGCCCCAGGAGAGATCAATATAAACTTTGTGATGGTTACGGTAAATGAGAAAAAGGAATCTATAACCATAATATTTGAAGAGATGGCCAACCTGATCCCTCAAGGACTTAAAGAAAAGGATGCCGTACTGGATGGTTTCTAGACCCTATAGGACTCAAGACATTTCCGTTAAAGGACAAGACAATATATATATCCGTAAAACGTGGGCGCTAGAAGGAGCGAGGGAAAACGGATATGAGTTATCACAACACCTACGACTTATACCGTCAAGGGATGAAGACCACCAATGAATTTGGTGATTTTTTTAAAAGGGAGTTTGGACTCCGCCCCCCCCTGAATATAACAAGCTTTGGAAAAGCATTACGGATCAAGGGCAGCACAATATATTAATGGTATAGGAACGTATTGAGCTTTTACGCACAGGACGGTAGCGTAAGTGTCCATAAAAATGATATTAAAAAAGGAAGCCCCGGCAAGCACAAGACTATTGATATCCCAATCTTTGAGGAGTCTAATTTTGGCGAAAAAATGGCCATAGACAAAAAGCACATAGGTGCAGGTTTCCATACAATTATAAGCAACAGAGATACCGGCAAAATAGCTATCTTGTGCAACAGTTATAACTTCACAAGGCTGGTACAGGTGCTTGT
>JAAENC010000598.1 GCA_024224815.1 Chloroflexota bacterium | reverse complement strand
GGTGCAGTACTACTAAAAAAATGTACAGTTTCAAGGTACTGGTACACCCTCTTTTTTTTTTATTAACTGTTGGACATTTCGACTGGTGTGCCCTGCGGGTTCCATCTAGCCTCTACAACCTACAAACCTCTTTTGACACCTTGCCGCAATTAATAGCGCGATCAGATCATGCAAAGCAAGATCTGATCGCGCAACTGCTTCATATCTTATGATGAATGACATCGTCCATCAACTTCATAACACATGTCTCTGGGACACTGATTACGTCAAGCATAACACATTTTAATCCCATTTTGGACAGTTAAGCCCCTGGAGGCACCCGGATTTCCATGGAGAAGGCCCTGTTTGATGTCTGGATAGTGCGCGAATGGTACTACAATGGTCCTACAATGGTCTCAAAGGCTATGGAAGGCGGTGTACACCACTTTGAACCGGAATGTAAGTGGTTAGGACGCGAGTATTCGCGGATTTCAGCCATTTTTGGCCATTTTGGGACCGAAAATTTCTCTAAGGCAGCGATTGTAAAGGGAAAATTTTCAGTAAGGATTTTCGGTACAATTTTTTGGGGTGTTCCCAACAATGATTTTGCCTCTTCCCCCCACACACACATTTTGGCTGGGAGGCCCCAACTTTCTGTGGTTTGGTCCCCTGACGGTGCGGGACTGGTCCAACAATGTTTTTTTATGTCAATTGGAGTCGGTTTGGACCGGGTTGGAGCCGATTGGAGGCGGTTCTGGGGCGAGTTTTGGCGATTTTTGGCCATTTTTGGCCATTTTTGGCCATTTTGCCATTTTTACCCAAATAGAAAGGAGGTAACCTATGTTTAAAAAAAGACTCACTTCAAAAAAAAAAGGAGGTACAATTCACCTTTAAAAAAAGGAAGAG
>JAAENC010000597.1 GCA_024224815.1 Chloroflexota bacterium | reverse complement strand
TAAATGCAGCACTATGTTATGATGGAATTATGATTCCAAAAAATCTATGTAAAACAAAAAATGAATTAAAAAATTTAATTACAGAAATACAAGATAAAATCACAAAAATTATAGGTATTAAATTAAAATTAATAAATAAACCTCTAAAATTAAAAATATTTGAAGCATTAGAAAAAATAAGAAAAGAAATTGAAAAAAGAAATAAAAAAAATAATAATAAAAATATAAATGAAATTCCAATTCCAAAAACATTAAAATTTAACATTAAAAATATAATACAAAATAAAGAAAATCAAATAGAATACAAAACAATGGAAACACAAACAAATATAGAAATGGTAGATCTAACATCAGATAAAATACCATCAAGTTTTCAGTTTAACATTAAAAATATAATTGAAAATAAAAAAAACCAAATAAATTACACACCAGTTATAGATTATAAAAAAGAAAATAAAAAATATACAGAAAAATACAAATACATCAAAATTTTATACAGAACACTTGTAGGAAAAAAAATAAATACAGAAAAAGAATTTTGGAAAGAATATATAAAAATACCATTTCATCTAAAAAAAAAAAATAATAATATAAAAAATAAAAAAATAAATAAAAATCACAATTGTACACATAAAAAATATCACAATTCTATAAATAGTATGTTTAATGATGAAAATGAAGAAATAGAACAAGAAAATGATAATCCAGATAAAGTAACCAAAGAAATATTTAATAATATCTTAAATAAAAGATTAATAAAATGGCTTGTAAATAAATTACATCCAGCACACCCTTTTAGAACATTAAAATATGCACCACAAAAATGGAAACCTTTCGAAATTCTACACAGCTCAGAAATTAAAAATATAAACACAAGTCATTGGAATAGGTATCAAAAATTATTCTATAACTTTAATAGAATAACAGAAAAATAT
>JAAENC010000596.1 GCA_024224815.1 Chloroflexota bacterium | reverse complement strand
CTCCCTATTATTAAAGAGTCAATAAAACTCATCCGTTCATCCATTCCAACAACTATAGACATTCAGCTTAATGCAGAAGATATCGAAGGGATTGTCAAAGCCGATCCTACACAGATACACCAGATATTAATCAATCTGTGTACAAATGCTGCGCACGCTATGGACGAGGAAGGAGGTATATTGACAATAAGTTTATCTGAAATCGAATTGGATAGCATATCACAATACCAATTCCAGGATGTTGAACCAGGAATATATGTTCAATTAACTATTACAGATACCGGTATCGGCATTGACAGTACAATTGTTCACAAAGTATTTGATCCATATTTTACGACAAAAGAGATTGGCAAAGGATCTGGAATGGGGCTTGCCGTTGTCCATGGTATTGTAAAAAGCTACAATGGCTCTATCTCAATTTATAGCGAACCACATAGGGGAACAACCTTTAAGATATTGTTCCCATCAGCCGACAAAGAGTCCGCTATAGATGACAAATCAATGGATAAAATCCCCACTGGTAATGAAAAAATTCTATTTGTAGACGATGAAGAGGCTTTGGCAAAAATCGGGGCAAAAATGCTTGAACATCTGGGTTATGATGTTGTACACGAGACCGATTCTCTTCATGCGCTGGCTCTGATAAAAGCCGACCCGTCTCAATTTGATCTCATTATTACCGATATGACCATGCCTAATTTAACCGGTGACAAACTCACAAAAAAAATATTAGAGATTAACCCGGATATGCCAATCATTTTGTGCACTGGCTTCAGTAATAAAATTGATAGTGAAACTGCAGTTGAGATGGGAATAAAACAATACATCGATAAGCCGTTCGATAAAACCCAATTGGCAATAATGGTTAGAAAAGCTTTGTCTTCCTCTGAGGGTACAGCCATCTGAAAATTTGATCTCACAAAGCGACTAATGTGTCTTCCATGAGAAGGCAAGTCAAGTGTTCGATTCACGAACATCCATTTTTATTAACCCAGACCGTCACGCTTCCATTCGCACTCTTTTTGAGATCTGCCATTGTCTCGGTGCATGTTAAGATCCGTCGGCAGGAGCTGCAATCTATTAGGCGCACTCGTTATTTGTTATCGGCGGATAACCGGTGCAAGACACATTCCGCAGTCTCCTGGACAGGACGTCTTGGGTCATATCAGTTTATTTCTATGCTATGCTGCGCAATGGGCAGTGCTCTTATAAAATGGGTCATATGCTTTTTCACTGACCCATAACTGATGCAATAAAACTGCCATTTTCCTTGCTACCGCAACTGCAGCGCGTTTCTTTGCATTTTTCCCACCTCTTGCAACTATAGACAAACCATATTTTCTCAAATCACATTCCGGCCCAAAAGGACCGATAACATAATGCCCACAGCTGACAAGTAATGATCTCAAATATGTGTTACCTGCTTTACTTATTCTTAATTGTTTATCACATTTTCCAGATTGGTCTCTCTTTGGTGTTAATCCCAAGAAGGCTCCAACTTGTCGGCTTTTTGTAAAGCGATGAGGATCTTCTATTGTTAATACAAATGCAAGAGCGGTGACAGGACCAACACCAAGAACTTGAAGTAATTTTTCTGTTTCTGGATATTTTTTGCATAATCTGTTGATTTGACGATCCATTTCTTTAATCTGTTGAGTCAGAAGATCAATCGCGATTATTAATGGTTTAAGTGGGTCTTTTAATTCTTTTGGTATATAATCTGGAGCGCGTTTTGAAAAACTTGGTGTGCTGCATTTTGGAATCCTGCAACCACATGTTTTTGTTACACTGCGGATATGATTAATCATTCGTACACGATTTTGAACCAATGTCTCTCTTGCTTTAATAATCCCCAGATCAGCATAAGCTTGTCTGTTTCTATGTTTTATTGGCCATAGTAGTCTGGGTTCAACCCGGCAAACCATTGCAAGTATTCTTGCATCTCTCAAATCTGATTTGTCATTGCTGTCCCAGATAATCCTTAACTTACGTGGGTTACCAACATAAACAGTACAACCGATTTCTTTTAAAAGTCGACTAATCCAGGGAGAATGAGTGCCAGCTTCAATAGCAACCGTTGCAACATGATATCGGGAGAAAAATTTCTTAAGAGAATGTTCTGTGTTGCTAATGGTTTTCATTTCTATCTCTTCTCCATTTTCATCCATTACAACAACTACATGATTACGATCTCCCAAATCCATTCCAATTGTGATATTATTATTCATGGCTGGTTTCCCTCCTTTTTTGCAGCATTAAGACTGCGTATATATTAAACTTGAACGTGAGTATATCACAGCTCTGGGGGGTGCCAGCCTTCTCATCTTATCTATTAGTCAACGCTTTTCTCCAAAGGTATCCAATCACAACATCTTGTACCCTTTAAAGCGAAACGATATTTAGTTTTATAATGGATAATCTTCAACGGTTGTCATAAGAAACATACCAGCGTAGCGGTCTATCAACCACAATTTTTTCATCCCCGTTAAATCGTTGTCCAGTTGCCAGCCATCGAAATCAACTGATGACTGACAACTGCAAACTGACAACTTCCTAAAATCAATATCTGCCCAGGATTCTCAAATTCTCCGATTTTTCTTTGAGCTGCGCCAATACGGAGGCCATTGATTCATGTTCTATATCAGCTTCAATATCCGCATAAAACATATATTCCCAGGGTTTTCCGAGCATGGGGCGGGATTCGAGTTTCACCATG
>JAAENC010000595.1 GCA_024224815.1 Chloroflexota bacterium | reverse complement strand
CCAAACCAATTAAACTAGTTATAGTCTGCTCAGGTGTGTAGCCTGCGTTTCTAAATAAATTTACAATTTCGTCATCCATCTTATCTCTCCTTGTTGCTAACGTCCTTGTTAGCGTGTCAAGTTGTTGATTTAATAAGGAATGTCGTCATCAAAATCAATTGACGGCGCTTGTGGGTTTACTTTCCCGGCGTTTGGTGTCCTCCGCCCTGTTGCTGGAGTCCACCTTGCTGTTGCTGCTGGAATCCTTGTGGTGGCGCTTGTTGGAATCCTTGATTAGCTGGCGCTTGTTGCTGGAATCCGCCCTGCTGTTGTGGTGGCGCTTGTTGGAATCCGCCCTGCTGTTGCGCTCCTGCTTGCTGTGGTGCCTGACCGTTTTCAACCCAAAACACTTTACCGTTACCTAAGATGTTACCTTTAACGCCCTGTTGCTTTTCTTCTTTGCTTACATCTTGTGTAATCATTCCTGAATTGCCGTACTGATCCAGTTCATCCATTTCAACAAAGATAGTGGCATCTAGGTATTGACCTTTTTGGCCCTGAAAAGCTCGCGCCATGTCGATTTGTGATAAGTTGATTTTAAGTGCTAATGCTATTTTGCTCATTTTAGTAACCTTCTTTAATTAATAATTGAATTCTAGTTTTGTATACTGCGTCTGTAATTTGTTCTATATTTTTAGGGTCTTGCTTTACTGCGTTAACCCATGACATATCTGTCTCGGTTGGCTTATTGCTTGATGCCGAATTACCATCATCATCTTCGCTTGGTAT
>JAAENC010000594.1 GCA_024224815.1 Chloroflexota bacterium | reverse complement strand
CGTGAAGGTTCCTGCAACGAACACCACCAACAGGATACCTCGAAGACGTCACCGTCGAACCCCGAGATCGCTGAGCAGAACAATGCTGCAGCCGCTACCTCCGCCGCCAGCTTGATGAACGAGAATGTTGCCAACCATCAATCATCCACCACCAACTGTGCTGTGCCTGCCCCCCAACGCCGCTTCGGCAAGCTCCGCCTCCACCGCCATGGATCGTGCCTCGCCACGGGCAAAGAAGATTTGAGAAAGGATGTCGGCAGCGTTTGCGAGTCTCTGAACCCCACCAAGACTCGTAAGGTCGCTGCGGCATCGCCGATGAGTGCTGCTCTCGAGCAACAACGGCCAAGCCCCACCGCCGTTGCTGCGACCGCCTCAGTCAGTGTGGCTGAAAGCACGAAAGCAGTTTCTGGGAAGAAACGCTCGTCGGAGAAGAAGATTGTAGGAGAAGTAAATAAAAATAAAAATCAAAATAAAAAACGCACTTCTTCTTCTTTTTGTAGTTTTAAGAAATCCCATAGTTTAAAAAAATCAACTTTATCGAAAAACCCAAAAACCAAAAACAAAAACACCTTAAATAATTTTAATTTAATCAATTTTAATGGTAATCTTTTAAATTTTTTAACCCGTGGGTTGAGAGCCAATGACGTCTCTAGCAGATCCTGGACAGAGGAAACGCTACCGGACCGAGGTTCGACGCCCGGGATGTAACCTTTCAAATATCTCTTTTTTTGTTTCTGGGATAAACTACTTTTAATGTGCGTGTGTGTAAAAAAAAAAAAAAAAATCTCACGTCATCTTGTGCAGACACCAATAACAACAACACTTCTGAACAAGAACATAATTCTGAACACCAAACTGCGGATCAAAACTTTTATTCACAAACACATTCCGAGTTCGGTGCTTCCTCCGTCAACAATAATAACAACAATG
>JAAENC010000593.1 GCA_024224815.1 Chloroflexota bacterium | reverse complement strand
AGGGCTCGGGTGGTGCGGTAATCAAACTTTGGTGCCAAAGTCGAACGGGGTCGGTTTGGACCAGGTTGGAGGCGATTTTGAAACGAGTGTCAACGGAAAATTTGCCATTTTCAGCCATTTTCCGCCTTTTTGGACCAGAAATTTCTCTAAGGTAGCCAGATGCCCGTGGTACAGGGGCCCTAAGGGGGCCAGGGGTAATTTTTTTTTGAAGTCGTCTACAAACGCCGAGACCCACTTTTTTGGACTTCCTGCCATCACTTTTGGGGGGGGGGGACAGGTTTTAGGCGAAATTTTTTTCCGACCCCAACCCATCCCCGCCATTTTGGGGGTCATTTTGGGCCCAGTTTCGGCAGGGAGGGGCCTGGAGGACCCCAGCCTTCCGTGGAGGAGGACCGGTTTGATGCCCGGATGGTGCGGGAGTGGTCTAACAATGCTTCTGAAGTCGATTGGAGTCGGTTTGGACTGGGTTGGAGCTGAATTGATCCCGTCCTGGGGCGAGTTCAGGCGGTTTTTTACCATTTTGGGCCATTTTGGGCCATTTTTGCCCATTTTGGGCCCATTTTGGACAGGGAGGCCCCTGGAGAACCCCAGATTTCCATGGAGGACGGCCGGTTTAGTCGCTGGATGGCGCGGGAATGGCCCAACAATGGGTTTGAAGTCGATTGGAATCGGTTTGGATCCGTTTGGAGCCGACTGCAGGCCGTTCTGGGGCGAGTTTT
>JAAENC010000592.1 GCA_024224815.1 Chloroflexota bacterium | reverse complement strand
TCTAATGTGCGAAAAAGTGACTTAAAAATGCGAAATTCTAAAAAAGTGTTTCAAAAAGTTGTAAAAAGTGCACTTTTGAAATCCTAAACCCTAAACCATAAAATGTGCTAAAAAGTGACTTAAAAATGCGAAATTCTAAAAAAGTGTTTCAAAAGTGTTAAAAAGTGCACTTTTAAAATCCTCAACCCTAAACCATCAAACAATTCTACAAAGTGCACTTTGAAAAGCGAAATTCAGAAATATTTACAATTTCAAAAATGCTTCATTTTAAGCAAATCTGACACCCCTGACATCTCAGATTTAGGGGGGTTTCAGACATCTCGAGATGTGAGATGTCAGATTCCACATCTCAGCACATCTCGACATCTCACAATGAGATGTGAGATGTGCAGCACTAAGATATATATATTGTGACAAACTACTTGCTAGGTAGAGTATATCATTTCTTCGTTTTCTCATTTCTTGCGTTACTTCCCCAGGTGCAATGTATGTGGCGTCCCAGTTGGTGATTTAGTGGGGATGACCGGCCTTTCAAAAAAGAATAAAAAATACAATACTGTGTTACTGTTTGAAGTAATAATAATAATTGATAGTACGATGTGCATACAC
>JAAENC010000591.1 GCA_024224815.1 Chloroflexota bacterium | reverse complement strand
AGTGAATCCACGCCTTTGTAAGTCATATCGAGGTATCCGGATTTCTTGTTTTTGATGAGATGAAACAGTGCTTCGATTTCCGGATGTTGGATGAATATCTCCTCCACCGACTTCGAGCCGGCGGGGGCACTTTTATCCTGTGAGGAAAGGACCCATATTTTTTCTTTCTTTGAACTGGAATTCTTTTCTACACCGACGACAAAAGAGGACATCTTCTGAGACCATCGGGCGGCGGTTTCACTTTCCGCGAGCGCATACTTGACCGGGTGCGTATGGCATAGAATTGTCGAAATGATTCTAAACCCCCGCCGACACTCGCTTAACAATGAAAATCCAACCTTTGATGGTTTTGAACACTGTGCAATATGAAACAATACACAAAAGCAGATATATAACATCTAATATCAATTTCGGAAGATAGAATCCAATCGAACGCTGTGATGTTCAAAAAATGCTTTAAACCTTTATTAATCGCACTTAATTCGAATTATCTGGTTGAATACCTTAAAAAAGATCTTGACATAGGAACCTGAATGGGATAAATAAAAGATGTTTTATATGTATTTTAACAAATTTCTTTTGTCTTTTTACTTTAAAGCGAGAATTCCTATGCAGTGTCCGGACTTAAGTACTTATCAGAGTCTTCATAAAGGACAGAAACGCCTAGATCAGGCCGTCGATTCCCTCGGGGTTGATGTGATCAATAGAATCCTGGTCTACTCGCTATATGTGCTTGGTTACACATACGAGTTCATATCCAACATAACCGGCCTTTCAAAGCCTGGGTTGAAGACGCTTGTTCATGAGATAAATGTGAACGGGATAGAGCGTTTTCAGGACAAAAGAAGAAAAGGCCATATAGGTCTAAAGAAATCCCATATGGATGCGGCTGACGTTACGGCTGTTGAATATCAGGAAAGCGATAGTATATATGCAGAATTTGAAACCATAGGTAGTATTAAATTAAAGATAAGAAAAGACGATGTCCTGGGCAAAAAACTCTTAGCAATACTTTTTATGGAAGCTGGCCTATTGAAGCAAAAAGATGTTGGTGAAATAATGGACTGCCAACGGCTTGCTGTACGTAAAAATCTTTTGAGGTTTAGGTCTTCCGGAACCAAAGGATTGCTGGATAAGCGTCGTGGACAAAAAGGCGATTACAAATTCAATAATGAAGTACAAGCAGAAATCATCAAGAAATTCATATCAAGCGTTTTCGAATTGCAAACACCTACCAAAACCAATATTACTAAGCACTTGAACGAAACGTTTTCACAAAGCTATTCGGAACGGGCGACTGCTCTACACTTAAAGAAGCTTGGATTGATTGACAAGAAAAGAGAATTAATTTCTGAAATTGTACGATGGTCAAATGAACGAATAGACTTGCTTGAGTATT
>JAAENC010000590.1 GCA_024224815.1 Chloroflexota bacterium | reverse complement strand
ACGTAAATTTTCATAAAAATGGATATTTAAGAAAATATCCGTCAGGGATCAATAATTACCAATACTTGACACTGTATTATAGTCCAGTTGTTATAAGGGACCATAAACAACTGCCTTGCCACATTGATGCTTTCATATTCAAAATTTTGAATATTAAAGCCACTTCTGGAAACAAAGTGTTTCATAATCAGTTTTTCATTCTGAATTCAAATCTGAAATCAGAACTTTCAAATATGGCGCATATATATTTTTTTAAATAACTATTATATGAATCGACTTACAAAAGATGTGATATTTTCCCAAAACCTACGGCCTTGAGAGAGGGGAGACCAGTTATTCACATGATTTTTATAATATCATACTGTTATGTTCTCAAAAGTAGTGAAATAACAGGAAGGAGAGACTTTTAGCTAGAGTTAAGTCATATTATTTGAAGAAAATATGTAACATATGGAAACTTTCTGGATGTATATGAGTTAGGGGTCTCCCCTCCTAGGGGTGAAAACTGCATTCTTTCAACAATGCTTTTTCAACTTCAAATTTAAAAAAATTGTAAATATGATGTGATACATCACAAATGT
>JAAENC010000589.1 GCA_024224815.1 Chloroflexota bacterium | reverse complement strand
TACAAATGATACTGAACCTTTTTTATTATTATTTATAATACCTAAATCATCCACTGGGATTGAACGCGATGCTTTCAGATTATTTGGTAAAAAATTAGCCTTATTTGTTGCTTTGGCTAATGCCGCAGGGATTGTATTATTATTACTGGTTTGTGGCTGTGGCTGTGTTTGTGTTGGGTTTGGGATTTGTGTCAATTGATTCATTTGTTTAATTAAATCTTTTTTTTGATGTGGATTTAATGATTGAAATATCATTAAAATCATTTGTGTAATTGGTATCATTGGTTGTGGCTGTTGTTGTTGATGTAATAATGGTTGATGTTGATGTTGTTGTGGTCTAATTGATGTTCTACGACTGTGACTGTGTGGCATAGTAAATAAATGTTTGGGTTGTATACTTTGCGCAGAAACAGCAGCTGACATCATTGATACAATTGGATCATTTTTATGATGAGATTGTTGTCGCGTAAATAATGCATTACTTGCTTGTCAATTCTGCTGCAGTATAACCAAATGCATCGCCCATTGATGTACCACCAATTGATGGACCACGAAATAATGTATTCTTATTATTTATTGGTGTCACAACGGTTGAACCAATACGTGATTTGGTTTCAACTAATGGATTATTATTATTGGATTGATTTTGATTATTATTATTTTGATTTTGATTTTGATTTTGATTATCAATACCTAATGGATTTTTTGGTGGCATATTTGGATTTTGTTGTTGTGTTTGTAATATTGGGTGTGTGGTATTTATATTTTGATTAAATTGTGCAAATTGATTACCAATACCTAATGGATTATTTAATTGCATTATTAATTGATTTAATTGTTGTTGTTGTTCTGCTGTTTGTAAATTTTGTGGATTCATTAATTCATTCATAAATAATGCACTTTGCGATGTAGTAAAACCTGGCAAATGTAATGGAACTTGTTGTGTTAAACCTGCGCCACCCACTGATGCAATATTGGTTGCCCCATTTAATATTGGTGCTCCAAATTGTTGTTGTTGTTGTCGTAGTAACATATTATTATTATTATTATTATTTTGATTATGATTTTGATTTTGATTATTATTTTGATTTTGCTGATTTTTATTTTTATTTTTTTTATTTTGATGTTTTGGTGGTTTTGTTTTCTTTTTTTTCTTCTTTTTTTTATGTGTTTGATTTTGATTTTGATTATTATTAATAATTGGTGGTGGTGATTTGATTGGTGTATTATTTTTTGTATGATTTTTACTATTGATTAAATTATTTACAATATTAAGTGGTACATATTGTTGTAGATATGTTGGTGAATCAATACTTATCTTTTGGTATTGTTTCAGGCATTCATCATTTATATTTTCTAAATCATATTCTAGTCGAATAATCTCTGGTTGTGGCTGTATTTGTATTTTTGGTTGATTTGCATTTGTGGTTGTATCTTTGGTTGATTTAATTCCATTTGTGGCTGTATTTGTATTTTTGGTTGATTTGATAAAATAAATAATTTATAATTATATGAAAAATATAATAACAAATTTAAATATAAACTAAACAGTGGAAGTGGTAATTCAGGTGGAACATGTTCATCTTTATGAAGTGGTGATTGTAATTGTGTTGGTGCAGGATATGATTGAGACTGTGTACCTATTGATTTTATATAAAATATACTAGTATAATATTTATATTATTTAAACAAAATATAATATATCATAACCTGTTGTGTTGCGTTTATATTTGATTGTGTTGTTGATGGATAACATGGTATTGATATTGGATTAGGTGGTTTTGGTATTGGATTAGGTGGCTCTGGTATTGGACATTTGTATTGGACATTTGTATTTGTGGTTGTATTTGGTTGTTGTGCTTGTAGCATCTAAACAGGCGAAAAAAAGAGTGAAAAAAAGCTTTTTAAAGTGAGAACCTTCCTATGTCAACCCGTTTCTGGGTT
>JAAENC010000588.1 GCA_024224815.1 Chloroflexota bacterium | reverse complement strand
GAGCGCTCATCCGCCGGGGTCTGTTATCTCCATAAAGTTTATTCCAGTCAAAACTGAGCCCTTTTACCCAAAGGTCCAAAATTTTGCTGTATTTCTCCTTGCTGATCCAGGCCTCAATCATTTTGGCCATGTCCTCATCCGCAGCAAAAACGTCCAAAGTGTCTTTGTTCCGTTTCACCTGACCAAGGTATAAATCCTCCACACCTTGTTTTCCCTCAATAAAACCTTTTAACTTCTCCGTAAGCTCTTCTATCGAGTGAACAATCAAACCTAATCGCTCCTCCATCGCTTCACGGCCGACCTGCAGCGTGTAAGCGAGATCTGCAAGATTGATTTGAGAATTTAAACCTTCCCCTTGTTGAATAAACTTCAGAAGACTTTGCGCGTATTCTTTCAAACGATCCTGATTCTTGGCTGAAAGAGGAATAATCACAGGGCTTGAGGAGTTGACAACAATTCTCTCTTTTGAGTCTTCTGCTTCCTCTGGAACATATTCCTCAAGCACAACATGAGCATTAGATCCCCCGAATCCAAACGAACTCACCCCTGCCCGCCGGGGAAGGGGTTTTCCGCCGGAATCTTGCAAGGACTTCCACTCTTGTGATTTTTGAGCCACATAAAATGGGCTCCCCTTTAGATCAATATATGGATTGATTTCATCACAATGAAGGCTCTTAACCAATCGTTTATGCTGGAACTGCAAAATAACCTTAATCACACCGGCAATTCCGGCCGCCAATTCCAAATGACCTATATTCGTCTTCACTGAGCCTAACGCGCAGTGAAGGCTTGATAATCCGGAATCTCCGGTCTCTTCATACAACTTTTTAAAGGCCGCCTTTAGCCCATTGATTTCAACCGGGTCTCCCAATTCTGTCCCTGTCCCGTGGGCTTCGATATAACTCACCGTTTTAGGATCAATACCGGCCTTCTTGTACGCGCTGACAAGCAGTTCCGTCTGGGCTTTCGGGTTCGGGGCCGTCAAAGAGTTTGCCCGGCCGCCATGATTCTCCGCGCTTGCTCGAATTAATCCATATATATGATCCCCGGCCTCTCTGGCCGCTTTAAGATTCTTTAAAAAGAGCATGCCAACCCCTTCCCCCCGAACATAACCGTTCGCCTGGTTGGAAAACGTTTTGCACCGGCCGTCTTCACAGAGCATGCCTGCCTTACTAAAACTAATGTGCGCCTCCGGAGTCACTATGGTGTTCACCCCACCGACAATGGCCTGATCGCACCCTCCTGTTTCCATTGCATTAACAGCTCTGTGTATCGCCACCAAAGATGATGAACACGCCGTTTCGATCGGTTCGCTCGG
>JAAENC010000587.1 GCA_024224815.1 Chloroflexota bacterium | reverse complement strand
CATCAACTCGTTTATTGTTGTTTCATCGTCCAATATTTGTATTTCTCCACGCTCGAAAGCCAGCTCTAACCCCTGTACAATCTGCGCCTTTGTCGCATTTGTTGTTGTGAATGATTGCACCGCCAAGCCCATTATTTGCAAAGCCTCTATGTTGGGCTGTCCGATACTGTTGGCTTCTGCTAGTATCGTTGCTTTGTTGAATCTATCAGACATTGCTTTTAATCGCGTGCGTTGGCTTGCATAGTCCGTGTTAGTCATTCTATCACTTGCTACCTCGCAACGCGCTTCAATATCAAAACATTTAAAAACCGTTGCATCGTATGATCTACCCCAATCCACGCCGATGACATACTGCCTCCCATCTTCCCCGCGATCTAATGGTTCAGACGTTGCAGCTTCACGCACGTTGCGAAAGACACCGCCACCGCCTTCCAAAAACTTGGCCAATATCTCTTGCGAAAAAGCGCGTTCTGGCATCGTTTCGCGCAATCCGTCTAACTCACTTTTGGGTATATGCGGGTTAGAATAGCTTGGCATTTGCCACCGCGCCCAATCGTCACCGCTCATGTTGTAAAGGTGAAAAAATCCATTCATACCTTTAGGCGT
>JAAENC010000586.1 GCA_024224815.1 Chloroflexota bacterium | reverse complement strand
CGATAGCAAACAAGTACCGTAAGGGAACGATGAAAAGCACCCTTCATAGCACGTATGTTACGCATTTTTGCCTCGGCTTTTTTGCATTACACATACAAGCTCCAAAGGGAGTGAAAGAGAGAGTGAAATCGCCTTACAGAATTACTTCACAGCGAAGATATACGTATATGCTCACGACTGCGTACATACACACATACACATTTTGTCGCGGCCCACTGAGTGTATATCACCATATATCTTTTACTGATACTTTTATTCAGCGAAGTACAATCGGACAGAGCGTCTTTGCATCTTTCTTGATGGTAGCGGGCTACTACGTACACTTTATATTGCGTTGTATGCCTTGCTATACCCTCAGGACGCAACTATCCGACCCGTCTTGAAACACGGACCAAGGAGTTCAACTGGATTGCGAGTCGTAGAGTTTCTCACAAAGCTCGTCGGCAAAGCGAAAGCAATATAGTGCGAAGTACTGATTCATCTCAATACTGCAGCACAGGCTGATTACGAATATGCATAGAGATTTTATGCTGTGTGCATACTTTTGTCTCACGACTAAAGACTAATCAAGCTAAAGAGCACTTTAGTTGAGACCCGAAAGATGGTGAACTATGCTCGGACATGGTGAAGCCAGGTGAAAACTTGGTGGAAGCTTGCGTTGTGCGGAACTGACGTGCAAATCGTTGCCGCCTGACCTGAGTATAGGGGCGAAAGACTCATCGAACCATCT
>JAAENC010000585.1 GCA_024224815.1 Chloroflexota bacterium | reverse complement strand
AGTTATCCAATCTGGTTGACCTCCAAACTTTGTTTTTCCACGTTTTGGTTTTGAATGTAAAAACTCAATTTCGTAAAATTTGTTCATTTCTATATTGTTTGTCTTAAATGCTACACAACGGTTTGTGTATGAAACGTAGCGTGCAAAAAAGCACTAACTTACCAGATTAACACAGAGCCGAATTTTTATATTTTGTTTTTGATTTTACTCCTTTAAAAAGCCAAATTAAAAATTTGGCGGACTTTCTAAATATACACAAACCTTACGATTAAGCAATTATTAGCTATGTTTTATACACCGTGTTAGCACAAGTTATTTTTATCCGTCAATTGTCATATACTTTGGTTTCATTCCCTCAAAGTCAATCGAAACATAGTGTCTCATTGGTTTTGAATCATAAGTTATTGACCATTCAGTTTTTTCATTTTCAATCCGTCCGATTGAAATTCCATCGAATTCAAATTCGTTGTCAAAGTTATTCAGACCGTCATCCTCAATGTTATCTTCCAGTTCATCTTTTAAAAAAGGTAAGATTATGTTTTCTTTGATTTTATTATAATCGGTATTCAATTTTTTAAAGAATTCCTTTTGTTCATTAGTTGGTCCGTTTTCGTCTGCATCGATGTTAATTCCTATTAGGTTTCCCTGAAAATTCACTTGACCATCATAAAAATTTTTTGAAGAATCTTTAAATTTTGTATATCCTAACTCTCCAAATAGCTCATCAACGAACTTTGGTTTTTTCTTGAAGATGTCAAATATTCCCATTCTTGAATTTTATTTGTGCTAACGTGTT
>JAAENC010000584.1 GCA_024224815.1 Chloroflexota bacterium | reverse complement strand
TTATGTGAGGTGCTTCGTCAAATGGAAGTACGCCATGCCAAACGGCAGGCTGCCTCTGAGAGCAAAGCTAGACGGCAGATGGCAGTTGAGCCGGACGGATGATTGTTGAATTAACAAAGCAGAATTAGTTCTGCTTTGTTAATTCGGCTTGACAATCTCGCCCTTCTATTTTAAGTAAGATTGCATCATAATATGCAATATAAAATAAGGTGCTTAGAATGGCGAGAAAGACAGAGAGATATGAACTCGAAAACAAAACGGATAGCATAACTGTAACTGGTCTGGATAACCTGGCGGAAGAATTTCATTCCTATATCGGGGAGTTTTCTGACATGTTCTTTTGCCGCAGTTGGAACAATGCCGATACGGCTTATAAATATCTATGCGGTCTGATTCAGAGCGAGCGGAGCAATATGGAACGAATGGAAGAAGCGGTTCCTGAAACAGACTATCAATGCATACAGCAGTTTATCAGCAGTTCACCGTGGAGTTATCGCAATGTCATTGACAGGGTAGCTGTCAAAGCGGATGAACTCATAGGTGGAACGGGTGTTACAGCGCTGATTATTGATGAAAGCGGTTTTGCCAAAAAGGGAAAAACATCTGTGGGTGCAGCCCGGCAGTGGAATGGTCGGTTGGGCAAGACAGACAATTGTCAGGTTGCAGTCTTCAGTGTGCTGTCATCTGAAGATAGTGCAATGCTCACAGATGTCGAACTGTCACTTCCGAACGGATGGACAGAAGACGAGGAAAGGTGTCATCGTTCCGGAGTCCCCGATTCTCGTATTGAGTATAAAACCTGACCGGAGTCAGCCCTTGAGATTGTACGTCGACAGAGAGCGCTTGGCATCCGCTTCGATTATGTGCTGGCTGACGGATTATACGGACATAGCGCGAAGTTTTGCCAAATGCTCGACGATGATAAAGAGCTTTTTCTGATGCACATTCACTCTGACCGGCATGTTTATACAGATGATCCGCGTCCTTGTGTTCCGTTGCGGAAATCAGCCAAAGGGCGTCCTCCGACCAGACTGAAAGCCTGATCCGCTCCTATGCGCGTAGACAAGCTTATGGAGACGGTTCCTGAAGATAAATGGGAAAGGGTCACTGTGCGCGAATCTACAGAAGGAGGCCTTATCGTAGACTCCTATCTGCAGAAGGTCAGGCTATGGGATGGAGAGGAAAATGAGGCGCGGGAATGGGTGCTTTACATACGGCGGGATGTCGCTTCTGATGACGTTAAGTATTGTGTGACTAATGCTCCGGAAGGAACGTCCTTATTAACTTTGGCGCGTATGGAAGCACAACGTTTTCGAATCGAACGGACATTCGAGGATGCTAAGGGACAGGTCGGCATGGCCGAATACCAAGTCAGAGGTTGGTTGGCTTGGCACCATCATATGGCATTGGTCATGATGGCTATGCTCTTTATGACACGCCATCGTATTTTACGCAAGGATGAGTATCCGTTGCTCTCGTGCTACGATATGAAGGTTCTGCTCGCTTACTTTCTTCCTCGGCGAGACACCACATTATGTGAGGTGCTTCGTCAAATGGAAGTACGCCATGCCAAACGGCAGGCTGCCTCTGAGAGCAAAGCTAGACGGCAGATGGCAGTTGAGCCGGACGGATGATTGTTGAATTAACAAAGCAGAATTAGAAAGGAGTCATAATCAAATGTCAGAATTATTAAATCAAATTGTAGAATTTAATCCACAGTATCATCAATTAGCTCAAAGAGCTGAGGAATCAGTTCATCTGAAATCGCTTACAATTACAGTTTTTATATTAGCAAAAAGAATTGCGGTAACGATAGTTGAAGAGATTTTATCAGAACGGGCACAGGAAATGGGTGATAGACCTGTGTGTCCAATTTGTGGCGAGTTCCTTCATAGTAAAGGAATGTTAGATCGGTCAATGTTGACCATAATTGGAATGATATTTTGGAGAAGGCGTGGATGGCGATGTGTAAGAGGCTGCCAAATTGGTCAGATTACGCCTTTTGATATTGAATTAGGGATAAAACCAAATCAACGAGTTGGAGATGATGTCAAGCAGGCATTATGCGGCTTGGCAATTTTCATACCGTTTCAAACGGTATCAATTTTATTCAAATCAATTACTGGGATAGAGGTTAGCCCAAAATCTATATGGAATTTTGTTCAATGTATGGGCAAAAAGGCAATATCGCAGCTCGATTTAGGCTTGGAAGCATTAAAAAATGGGATACTTCCTGATGCCGTTGAATTACCAAACGACACTGCAAAATTGCCATTGGTTTTTGGAGCAGATGGTGTGATGGTTCCTTTCAGGCCAAATGGCGGTAAACCAAATGGAAAAATAGTGTGGCGCGAGATAAAAGTCGGCATTTTTGCCCGAATAGGAAATCGAATAACGAAAAAAGGGAAAAAAGTATCAATAATTGTAAGGCGACGAGTAGTGGCTTTATTAGGGAAAATAGATGAATTTAAACCATATATGTGGCATATGGCTTTATGTGAAGGGATTCTTCAAGCACCAAAAGCAGTATGGTTAAGCGATGGCGGACGAGGATTTTGGAGACTTTACAATGAACAATTTGCAGAATATGCGTATGGTATACTGGATTTTTTCCATGCGGTGGAAAATATATGGAAAGCAGCCAAAGAATGGCTTGATGGGCGAACCAATAAGGCTAAAGCATGGTTCTCAAAAACCAGAAAGGATCTCAAGTTGGGGAAGCATAAGAAGATAGTGAAGAAACTAAGAAAGACTCTTTCTTCGGAAAAATTATCTGACTCAGCAATTAGAAAAATTGAAAACGTGGCCATTTATCTGGAAACGCATAAAAATCATATCAATTACGATAAATATAAGGAATTGGGATTGCCGATTGGCAGTGGAATTGTTGAAAGCACTTGCAAATGGCTCATTCAACAGAGATTTAAAGGCGTTGGAATGAGATGGAGTGAAGATGGATTTAGCAATTTACTTAATCTCAGAATTGCGTGGGTCAATGAATCTTTTGATGGTCTATTTGACTCTTAAAAAAATGCTCCCCCTAACTAATATTTACGCCCTTTCTGACCTACGTAACATCAATTGAAGTAACCGGACAAAATCGACACTTTGAAAAAGTTTTCATCCTACGGTCCCATTGATAAAGACCTTCACTATTATGTTCCCAGAGAGCATCTGATCCGCAACGCCTGCGACCGGCTTTTGGGAGATGATCCTGAAAATAATGGCGAGTACATAAAAAGGCTCCCCGTTTAATGTGCAGCGCAGTCTTCATATTCCCAATCTTACTTGTGCTGAAACGGTTTCCATGTTCAAACAGTATGAAAAGGATAGCGGACAAGAAAGCGGTGTGATACCTCTGTTTGTGCAAACAGGTAATTAAACGGATTAAAAGAAAAGAATTATTAATATTGAAGTTGCTGACGTAGGACAATTTTGCAAATTGTCCC
>JAAENC010000583.1 GCA_024224815.1 Chloroflexota bacterium | reverse complement strand
GTCTACCGGCCAGCTCCAGCGCCCTGCGGGCATCCGGCCGATCGCGTTCTTCCCCTTTTTCAAAAAATCCCAAAGCCCTTGCGGCGAGCTGATCCCTCCGGGCAGACGGCAGGACATGCCGATAACGGCAATCCCGTTGTCTTTGGCATCCAGAGGATAACCTGGAACATCTTTTTTGCGCTTTACGGAGATTTGGGAGGTTTTTGAGTCTGGTTTTGGCGGCCCTGCTTTTTGCTCTTCGGTCATGGTCATCTGCTCCCTAAAATACGAGACAATACGTTTGGGGCTGTTGTATTGAAAGAAAAACGCGGGATCGAGCTCCTGTTGGAATTCTAAAGACATCTGCTCGCTGAGCTCTAGCAAGTCGGCTGAATCCAGCCCCATCTCCATTAGCGGACGATCTTTAGAATAGCTCTCTTCTTTATCCCCGCCTAATAGCTTTTTGATCATGCCTGCCAGGTATTCTTCCACCGCCTCTTCAGAGAAAGCTTTCTCAGGCAAAGCTTGTTTTGTGTTGACTTTAACCTCCCTGCGTCTACGGTTGTGAATGTCATAGCGCACGACAACCCCAAAGCCCTCATTGTTTCTATCCCGGGGGCGGTACTGGGCAACAAGTTCTGTGACCATGGCCCCATGCCGCTCATGGAAACGCAGGACCGGGTCCGAAAGTTGTCCGTGCTCATCGCGTTTGTGGATATACTTTTCCATCGGCATTTCTTTTTGTTTATGGTAGTCACGGCACAGGGTGACCCCAACCACAGCGCTAATCCCGGGCATCACCGAACAGCGTTGCAGCATAAACTCCAAAAGCCGGTCTCCCAACTGCCGCTCCTGAACTTCAGGGTCAATGTTGACGGCCACAAGCTGGATAATCGGCCCATCGGCCCGGTAAAGACTGGAAATAGTCTCTGAATTTGTACCCTGCAAAGCTTCTTCGCCGGCGATGCGCTGGGAGTAGATCACCCCGGCAACCCTGCCTTCAAGCTCTAAAACAAACTGCCCTTCAGGGTAGCCGCTCAGACGTTTTGCCAAAACATCCCCGGGCGTTTGAAGATCCTTGGCCCAGCAACGCTTCTCCAGGTTTTGCAAAACATCCAGATCTTCTTCTGCGGCATGACGGATTCGGTAGTCCCGTTTCTCCAGGTGGCTCAGGGTTACTCGACAGAAGGATAAGGTTTTTGGATAACTCAAAGGCTGCGTTCCGGCAAAAAGACCCGCATTGCCTGCCAAAACAATAAAAACTTCCGCGTCCAACAGATATTGCCCCGAAAAGGCGTGCAGGGCGTCAAAATAAAAATTTTCACTCTGCTTAAAATAGCGGCCCGTCATCCCGGGGCCAAGACAATGCGCTTCCAGCACCAACAAGCCATGGGGATTGTTTTCAAGTGCCTTGGCCCATCTTTGCAGATGCGCCCTCCAGACGTCCATCATCTTCTCGGGGTGCAGAGATTGGCCCGCGGAGTCGACATAAACTCCGCTCAAGGACATCTTTGCGGAAGTCTTTTTCGCTTGGGGCCGGGTCAGGGAAGGTTGCGCGTCGCAGCGGATATTGTGATCTAAAAAGGAGCGAACATGCAAAATATTTTCCAAATCTTTGATCCCCAATTCCTTTAAATCCGACAAAAGCTGCTCAGGATCGTTGATATCTCCTTTGAGCGTGATATGGGGCACATCTTTGAGCGTTTTTTTGGTCTCTTCGAGGGACGCTTCATTGTAATCAATCCCAATGAGCGTTACCGGATGCTCCTTGAGGTGTCGGCCCCGTTCTGTTTTGCCTTGAAGGGCGCTATAGATCCGCCTTAAAAATGTCCCGTCTCCACACCCCATATCGGCAATGTATTTGGGCTGCCTTTCCAAAGGGACCTTTGCGTCGAATAGCGCCAAAATTTGCTTCTCGGCATCCTCAAAATAGCGCCCGTGCCGGGAACCGCCGGCAACGACATTCATCCCGCGGTCAATGTGAGATTCTTCACCCCGGGAGTCCTTTTTAAAGACTTCAACCGGATCTCCAAACAACAGCTCACTCATACTAAAGAGCATCGGCCGGTAGGAGGCGGCAATCCCCATCACATAGGCGCGCTCGATGATCTCCCGGCCCAGATCCGACAGTACAAAATTCTTATCCGCTTCCCTCAGCCAACCGAGCCGCGTGAAGAGCGAGTGGACATCCCCGCGCAAGGGCTGCTTGAGCTTTTTTTGAAAGAAAATCGCGAAACTTTGATCATCAAAATTTTCCTTTTGTTGGCGAATGGCGATCAACAGCGGCACCAGAATCGGCCCCTGCAGCAATTCAAAGATTTGCGAAGAGTTATCCTGCTTTAGCAGATACGCAACCCAGCGGCTCAGTAATTTTTGAAACTTTTCACTGGAAAGCAGCGAGGCGCTGATTTTCAGATGGTAAAGCTCTAAAATATCCTCTGGAATGTTTTCAAAAGATTGGGCCCTGGCTGTGAGCTGATACCCGTCTGCGGCATTCCTCAAAACCCAGCCCAACGACTCCAAAAGTGACAGCGCTATCTTTAGATACCCGGCGTTGGCCTTCAGGGTTTTGACCAAAACGGAAAAACGCGTCGGACTTTTGAAATTGAGCGCCTTAAAAAACGCCTGTTTTTTAAGCGCCGCGATGACCGGGATAACCACATAACCATGACACAAACTGTTTAAAATGGTAAGCATGTTCCCCCCTCTTTTTCAATCTGCCTGTGATGCTGACTCAAATAATGCTGCATTTTGTGGTAAAATTTTATCTAAAATTTCAGTAATCGATTTTACCTCGTTCAATTGTTCAGCCATAGGACCAACAACCCATAACGGCACTTCATTGCCCGTATGACCTCCCGTCGATAAGTCTTCAACATTTCCATGATCACTCGTTATTAACACACTGGCATCATCTCATTTTTCTCCTATTACGCCTTCTATAAACGTGTCCAATTTTTCTAAACATAGATCGCCGGATGGGTTTTCAACGTCTGGGAGAACGCTTCACTCTTGCGGTGTCCCTCTCCATAAAGTTCTCCAACCACGGAATACCCCATCACATCTTCAACAACCTCATCCCCTCGTCTCATCCAGTTCGCGAAGACAGGATGATGTTCATATAAATCCCGGCCCATTTGATAATAGTCGGGTCCCTGACCCGAAAACATCAAAATGACTCGTTTATCACCCGAATAATCCGTCTTCATCTTTTCTTACGCTCCCTTTGCGCAGACACGAACCCTCTGATCTTCTCACCATCCAGTT
>JAAENC010000582.1 GCA_024224815.1 Chloroflexota bacterium | reverse complement strand
CTCGATGTGAAAAAGCATTGAGAAAGGCAATTAAGATATTCGTCTTTGCCTTCAATAAACGACAACTTTACAAACAACAGTATCCGAAATATCCAGCTCACATTATTGATTTCGCTTACACACCAAATTAGCCACTCCGATTGTCTCCAGATAGAAAATCTCTGCTTGAAAAGTGTTAGAATTTCTGTGTATGACTGTCATTTGTTTTGCGCAGATGGTAAAATAGGGCATCTATAAAGTACCCTTCACTTAGGCGTGAAGAAAAGGAGATCGCTATGAAAATCTGTTTTCCAGTTGAAGCAAACAAAGGTTTAGAAAGTAAAGTATACGGACATTTTGGCTCTGCGCCCACTTTTGTTCTTTTTGATACCGAAACAAGAAAGGTCGGCACGATCAATAATCAAGACTTGGGACATGAACATGGTCAATGCAACCCCGTCAAGGCTTTAGACGGAAAGATGGTAGACGCAATTATCGTTGGCGGGATCGGCAAAGGCGCGATCAATAAATTGAATGCGATGAATATCAAAGTCTATTCTGCTGCCAAGAATACCGTTCAGGAAAATATCGGCTTATTTGAAAATAATCAGATTATTGAGCTAAGTCAAAAAGATGCCTGTGGCGGGCATTCTCATGGTGGCGATTGCAGTCACTAAGCTGTTCTTCAGCTAATTAGAAAAGGAAAAGAGCAAAGCTATTTATGGCTTTGCTCTTTTTGCAAAAACGCAAAAATGAATTTTCTGCTCAAATAAAAAGTCCGTTTAAAACGGACTTCCCATCTAAGAAGAGATTTCAATCTCGCTGATTTGCGAGATAATATTTTTTCTCGGTCTCTCTAAAAAATCAATCAGTTCATCGTTATGGTGCACTACTCAACAATGCCTGTGCAATTTCCTCTGCCAATACAGGGTTATTTTCTTCGAGCAAAATAGCCAAGGCTAGCGGCGTTCCGCTCCAGTTTGCAGGGGTGCCAGCCAGAAGCCAAGTCAAATTTTCTTCATCTTCTTGTGTAGATAAAATTTGCCAATAAGCTTCCTCGTCACTAGAAAAAGTAGCAATAAGTTGCTCCGCGTCGGCTGCGCTAAAAAGGCTTGCTGTTTCGCCCAAAGCAGGCAATATCACCCATCCACTTTGAGATGTGTCCACCGCAAGAGCCAAACGCGGCGCAGGGGAAATCCCCTCATTGCTCAGGGCGGCGGCCACCATCGCCATTTCCAGCGGGCTGACAAAACCTTCTTCGCTTTCTGCAAAGGGAAGACGAATTTGAACAGGCGGCGCATCAAAAAGAGTATCCAAAGTTTGATGCAAAGGATAACGCCCTTGTGTTGCACGATTAAGGAGAGGAGAATCTTCTTCATTTAGGAGGGAATCATCGAACTCGTTCGCGTCAAAAGTGGGATGAGACGCCATCACCAAAATCTCCCCGCTTTCAGCATTAACGAGAACGACCGCACCCTTGTGCTTGCTGAGGCGCTCGTCAACATCTTCCTGAAGACCAATATCGAGGCTCAAACGCAAATTCAGACCATTGGGCGGCTGCCCGTAGAGAAGATTATTCCACCAAACGAGCGTGGCAGGATTCCCGTCCAGACCACGCAGATATCCATCCAAAGAAGATTCGATGCCCGCTTGCCCATAGACGGAATTCGTATAACCAACGACAGAAGAAAGTTCGGGGTAAAGATATTCGCGAAGATAATTTCCCGATTCGCCTGTGGTGATATTGATCTCGGCGTTATTTCTATCCAGAATATTGCCGCGCGGCACATAAAAATCGGCTTGGGCGCGGCGTGGATTATCGGAGCGGGTTAAAAGATCGGGTCCGCGCACGACAGCCCACCAGCCGTTAAGGAGCGCAGAAGTGATTAGGCCTATAAGGAGTATCGCAGTTAAAAGGTGATAAGGGCGTGTAGACCAAAGGAAGGGCGGGGGCGTGCTTCCTTCGCTTTCGTTGCTGATTTTCAATAAAAGCAATAAAGCAAGATAAGAAGTGAGCAGAGAAGAGCCGCCGTAAGAGATAAAAGGCAGCGTTACGCCCGTTAAGGGGAGCAGACGCAAATTCCCGCCGATGATGAGTAAAGATTGGATGCCAAGATAGGCCGTTAGCCCGCTAGCGAGAATGCGCTGAAAACGATTGGGGGCGCGGAGTGCAATGATCATGCTACGGGAAAGGAAAATGCCAAAAAGCGTGAGCAAGCCTAAGGTTCCGGCGAGTCCCGTTTCTTCTGCTATGGCGGTAAAAATAAAATCGGAATGGGCGACAGGCACAAAAAGCGGAGAGCCTATCCCTGCGCCGCGTCCCCATAAACCGCCGTTTGCGATCGCCATTAGGGATTGGATAATTTGATAGCCAAATCCGCTGGGATCATCCCAGGGGGAGAGCCAAATGGCGAGACGTGTGTGAATAGTTTGGCTAAAATGATATCCGAAAAAACCAATAGCAAGCAAAATGATGGCGTTGCCGAGCAGAACCCTTTTTCTGCCGGTTGCGATGTAGAGAATGCTCGCGTAGAGCATCACGAGAATGGAGGCTGTGCCGAGATCGCGCTGAACGACGAGCAAGAGCAGGGCAATTCCCCCAAGAAAGAGGGTGGGAAAGATGAGGGGGAAGAATTTGTTACGGATCGGGACACGATCTGCGAGATAGGCAGAAAGATATATAACGAGAAGTAGTTTGAGCAACTCGGAGGGTTGCAGGTAAATACCGCCAAAATTGAACCAAAGACGAGGTTCAATATCGAGGGGATTTGCGCCAAAAATAAGAGTTAAGGCAGTCAGAAGAAGCCCGCTACTGAGAAGGATATATTTATAACGGCGGAGGGTGATGAAAATTTTACGCCAGCGCAGCCCAAGGAGCATCACGGTGACGCTGAGGGCGAGCCAGAGACTTTGGCGCAAACCAAAATTGGGCAGCAGCCGCCAAATGGTCAGCAGCCCCCATCCGCTAAAGAGAGATGCAAGCGGAAAAAGATAAGGGTCTCTGTCTGGGATTTTTGCGTCGAGATGTTTTTCTGCGAGCCAGTTTAGGAAAAGCCAAGTGAAGAAGCCGAGCCAATGGGCGTAGAGATAGTCTACATCCCAACTGCGCGCGCGCAGGGCGGGGGAGAGGCTCAGAATGAGACTATATAGACCCAGAAAGAGAGTTGAGAATGGGAAGAGGTGTTTTTTAGACGAAATATCCACAGAATTTATAGATTGGGCAGATTTTTGGAGAGGGAACGATATAGTGGTGTATCTTTTACTACGTACATCACTAAGTAAATTTTATTTTTACCTACAGGGTAAAGCACATGCTAATAAAATGGTGTAATGCGAACTATTTCAGATACTTCTTTACCAATAAATCCAAACGTTCTCTCGTCCCGGAGGGAACAACGCGCGGTTGGGTAATTAGTGCATCAGCGAGGGCGTTTTCACATTCACAGTCTCGATTTGTTGTAAAAGAACCTGCTAAATTTTTAATGGCCTCTTGTGCGATTTTGGTGTTTTTCATCAGCGTTTTGATGACCATTTCTACCGTCACGGGTTCTTCGCTGCGATGCCAAACATCATAATCGGTTACGTGCGCCATCACGCCGTAGCAGATCTCTGCTTCTCGGGCGAGGAAAGCTTCAGGGGCGGTTGTCATCCCGATGATGGATATATCCCACGAGCGAAAGATATTTGATTCCGCGCGCGTTGAAAAACGTGGCCCCTCGATAGTAATAAAGGAACCGCCCTCATGGACAGTTGCTCCCGTTTGTTGAAGAGAATCCAGAATTTGAGCAGAAAAGTCGGGGCAAAAAGGATCTGCCACGCTGATATGTGAAACCAAACCACCTTCAAAGAAAGTCCGTTTACGCTCTTTTGTCATATCAAAGAGTTGGTCGGGAATCACAATATCCCCCGGAGCATAATCTTCACGTAAGGAGCCGCAGGCATTTACGCTAACAATCTTCTCCACCCCGAGCGATTTCAGTGCATAGATATTAGCACGATAATTTACTTCGCTCGGGTTAAGACGATGCCCAATCCCGTGGCGTGCTAAAAATGCAATCGGCTGACCCTCTAAAGTACCTGTAATAACAGGCGCGCTTGGGTCGCCAAAAGGTGTCGAGATATTATATTCTTCAGTATTCTCAAGTCCTGCCATTGCATATAAGCCAGAACCGCCAATAACCGCGAGAGAGATTTTTGATGTCATTATTTTTTCCAGATTTACTAAAGAGCTTGTGTATTTGCTGATAAATCAGTTGTCGACAGATATATGGTCAGCGGCATCTTTCCACATCGAATTTCATCATTGCCGAGAATAATAGTCGGTGTTTTTAGCTTCTCACCATTGAGCGTAGTGCCATTTTTTGAGTTTAGGTCTTCGAGCCACCATTGCCCATGATGATAACTTAAGCGTGCATGATGAGCAGAGACAGTTTCGTTTTCAAGATGAATTTCGCTATGCGGGTCACGGCCTAATGTAATTTCAGGTGTCCTGAAATGTTTTGTTTTTTGTTTTTTATCAAGACCAGAATAGGTGATGGTAATAGGGGGTGTTTTACGTGAGGTCAACAACTCGCTTTGGGTCTTAAAATTGCGCCATAAAAGCAAAAACGCCCAGCCCATGAAAATATAAAGGCTGAGAGTCATGCCGATCCGTAAGATTAGCAAAAAAGGTGCGCTCATTCTTCAGGTTTATCTTCTTCTAATTGCGCTGTGTCCCGTAAAATGGCGGTTTGTCTATCTGAAGAGGCTGAAGAGCCTAGAGGGGAAGTCTCTTTAAGATCTGCGCGATGTGGCGGATTATCCTGCCCATAAATCAGCGGCACACCGGCTAAGGAAATCACATCTCCAGGATATAGCACAGACTGATGCGAGCGCTGGCTGTTAACATAAGTCCCACCTGTAGAATTTAAGTCAAAAATAACAAAGCGTCCATTTTTAACACGCAACTGAGCGTGATCGCGCGAAACACGCGGATCATCAATCACCAAATCGTTTTCCATTCGCCTGCCAATATCTATCACTGATTTAGTAAGCGGGAAAACCTTTGTCCCGTGGATGATCAAAAAAGCATTGGTTGGCACATTTTCAGTTTTTTCTGTTTCTAGTGTTTCCATATCTCTCGTCTCGGAAATTGTTTCTATTTGGTGAGAAACAAGAATTTTTATCTCGTCTTTAGCAAGCTTTGAGTCGGCAGCAAATGAAAAGGAGAGCGGAGCATCAAATTCCAAATTAGCTTCAGTTGCAACTCTGTTAAGCGTTTGCTTAATATTATCAATCAAATCTGAATCTTTCTGCCAATTCGCAATTATATCAGGGTGCGCAGTGATGGTATAAGTTTGAGGCGCAATCTTCCCCTTTATATTGTTTCGCATTGCCGCAGCCAACTCTTGTGCAACCTTGTTGGGTAAGTATTTAAACAAACGCCCCTCAATGAGCGTTTGCAATCTTTCTTCTAGTTTATCTAATTGATCATTCATGAATTCGCCCTTTATAATATTCCCTATATTATAGATTTTGCGACCTTTTAAAGCAAGTCTGACCTTTAGGGGAAGATATGCTATTATGCAGCAAAAAAAAAGCAGATGGAAGTCTACGCTCGTGATTTGAAATGCTTTGGGTTAATGAAAAAATGTCCATTAACGAACTTCTCGGCGACCTATCCCCTCTTCGATAGGGAACTGTCCCTAAAAAAGCACTAACATTGGGCAAATTGACGTGAGATGATGATTCTGCGAGGAGCATGCGTTTGCGACGAAGCAGTCTCGCGTAAAATAGATAGGGCTTTCGCACTTCCTTGAAGCAAAAGCTCTAATAATAATTCTTTATAGGGCCTTATGCTAGTTCTACATGATTGATGGAAGTGTCCTCCAGAGTAAACTTGGGATGTTACTCAAACAAACCAAATTACAAAGGAGGACGCCTCAATGATAAACGACTTTGAAGACTTTTGTACGTGGACATATAT
>JAAENC010000581.1 GCA_024224815.1 Chloroflexota bacterium | reverse complement strand
TACTTAACACGTTTGACCCGTCGAAGCCGTTGCTTCTCTCGTTGTATTGAATGGCTTAATAGACACCTAAAAGCTTTTGCTCATGCCTGGAACCAGAGACAAATCCACAATCGTGCTCACCCTTACAACAAGAAGCATGTAATTGAGTTTATATGCCTTTGAAACTAGTCACTCTTAATTTATGCCCCCAATATCTGAAATCTTGTATACTGATAAAAAAGGAGATGCCATGGAAAAGACTTTTACCCCAAAAGTGATCATTCAGGTGTTTGTTTTTATTGTTCTGAT
Source organism: Chloroflexota bacterium (assembly GCA_024224815.1). GTDB lineage: Bacteria > Chloroflexota > Anaerolineae > Anaerolineales > Villigracilaceae > Desulfolinea. The sequence goes on along the minus strand of JAAENC010000581.1, from coordinate 11,311 downwards.
TCCCTTCCTGCCGATTTTCATCACCGGAGATTGGGGCTGGCTCGAAGCCTGGATCTATGCGCTGATCAATATTTTTGCTTTTCTTATCAGCCGTGTGCTCGCATTTAAAAAACACCCTGATCTTTTGACAGAGCGCGCAAAAATGACGCAACACGACGATGCAAAAAGCTGGGATAAAGTGCTTTCCCGCATTGTTGGCTTGGGCGGCGGATTGATGCCCCTGATAGCGGGGCTGGATATTCGTGGCGGCTGGTCAAATTATGCTTTTAGTTGGGGATGGAAATCTGTGGCAATTCTTGTTGTTGTGCTTGGCTTTGCTTTCGGTACCTGGGCATTGCTGGAAAATCGTTTTTTCTCGGGTGTTGTTCGCATCCAGACAGATCGCGGGCATCATCTTGTGGATACCGGCCCCTATAGCTGGGTGCGGCATCCCGGATATGCCGGTGCCCTATTTGCTTATTTTGCAATCCCGATCTTATTCGATTCGCTCTGTACTTTTGGCGCGGTCACGTTATTTGCGATTGTTCTCGTCATCCGCACATCTCTCGAAGACCGCACCCTCCAGGCAGAGTTGCCTGGCTATGCCGAATTTACCAAACGAACGCGCTATCGCCTTTTTCCGGGTATTTGGTGATCTTTTTACGCCATAAACTTGAAAACTCTCCCAAAGCAAAGGCTTGGGAGAGTTTTTTGGCTAACGCGGGATTGGGTGCGTTGTCTGGTTATGATATCCATAATAATGCTGACTGTTTGACAACCCATCCATTCTCATCGCGAGCTAAAATGTATAAAGTATTTCCAGCACATAATTTGCCACAATAATATCCGCTAAAAACTATTGCTTGGTTAAATTTTTCATTAAATCCTATAGTTGAAAAATTTATAAGCCAATATTCATTGTTCCAGTCGTCCATTTCAACTGCTACTTCTTCTGAACTGATGAATTTACAAAAACTGTTTTCAGGAAAGATTTCTGGACTTAGTATTTTGTTTTGATTATTTCTTCGATAATCATCTAAAGTTTGTACAGATAAAGAGGGTTCTATTTGCAAAATGTCCCTATCTTCTATACCTTCTTGATATGATGCCTCCTCTAAAACAATGAATTGGATGTTTACTGAATCCATACAGATGTCTTTTAGAAAGGCTGAATAAACTGCGATTTCTTCAACCTTTCTTCGTTCTAAATCAGGTGTTGCTGTCGGTGTAGGTGTTGGACTAGGCTGAAAATCATATGCTTTTCTAGATATATTGTTAATAGTAGGCGTTGAAATTGGTTTTGCTAACTGAGTAAGTACAATTGATGGTATATCGGTTGAAGTAGCAGTAGTGTATACATGCGTTCTTTGAGACATGCAACTAACCACAAAACCTGCAAGAGTGATTGTCAAGAAAATTATTTTTCGCAATCTTTTTCTCATTTCATAACCCAGCACCCAACTAGGAGATATGTAGACTTCGTATCTACATAATCACTGTACTTTGAATATTATACGGCAAAGTGAGAGCGAGAGATTGAAATCTCTGCTTATACCGGAAGTCCGTTTTAAACGGACTTTTTATCTCAGCAGAAAATTCATTTTCGGTGAGGAGATGAAAAACTTCTACATACCTTAAGTACTCTCTACTTTAAAGAAGACTAGCCACAACCCCTATTTCACGATAAAATCGGGAGACTTATTCAACTTATAAGAACTAATGGAACGCGAGCAACCAAAAAATTGGTGATTGGCGCTCCCTGAGTTCTGGGAGGCTCTATGTCTAAACCCAAAGGGGCACTTGAATCCCCTCTTGCCTTGGCAAAGCGTTTATCGCTACCTTTTCTCGATGATCCCTATCTTCTCACCCGAGCATTAACGCATACATCCTATCTTAACGAACATTCTAACGTTCTGGATGATAACGAGCGTCTCGAATTCCTCGGTGATGCCGTTTTAGATTTTGTTGTCGGCGCATGGTTATATGAGCATTGCCCCGAAATGCGTGAAGGGGAGCTAACAAAAGCGCGCTCAGCATTGGTTCGCACAGAGACACTGGCAGAATTTGCCCGTGAAATTGGTCTCGGAGGCGCCATGCGTCTGGGAAGAGGGGAGCAGCGCACAGGCGGATCGAGTCGTCTAGCTTTGCTCTGCGGGACTTTCGAAGCACTTATCGGCGCAATTTACGAAAAAGAAGATCTCAAAGCTGTTACTGATTTTTTCTTTCCCCTTTTGGACGCGCATGGTGATAAGATTATCAAAGAATCTCCCAAAACGGATGTGAAGAGCCGCCTCCAAGAGTGGACACAGGCACAAAAAATGGGCATCCCACGTTATGAAACCGTCAAAGAATATGGCCCCGACCATGCAAAAATCTTTGATGTCGAAACCCATCTTGATGGTAGGGTCTATGGCAAGGGCAGCGGAAAAAGCAAAAGAGTTGCCACCCAACTAGCAGCCAAAGAAACCTTGAAAATGCTAGGAATCGAATAAGAAACACCTTTATATAAATAAAAAATTATGCCCCTAAGACTAAAAGCACTTGATTTACAAGGATACAAAACCTTTGCGGAAAGAACTTCTTTTGAATTCGCTGAGGGGATAACCGCTATTGTTGGCCCTAATGGCTCTGGCAAATCGAATATCGCTGATGCGCTGCGTTGGGTTTTGGGAGAACAATCCAATAGCCTGATGCGCGCCAAAAAGACCGACGATATGATCTTTTCCGGTTCTGAGCAGCGCACCCGCGCAGGGATGGCAACAGCCACGATCACTTTCGATAATGCCGATAATTGGCTCCCCGTCGATTTTTCAGAAGTTGGGCTGGAGCGCCGCGCTTACAGAGATAGCGGAAACGAATACAGGATTAACAGCAAGCGCGTCCGTTTAATGGACGTAAACGAACTCCTCGCCCAATCCGGTTTAAGTGAGCGTACCTATACCATTCTTGGACAAGGGCTTGTTGATGCCTCTCTAGCCTTGAAAGCCGACGATAGACGTCGTCTCTTCGAGGAAGCCGCAGGTATCGGTCTCTACAGAGGCAGACGAGATGATGCCCTTCGCCGTCTTGAAAAAACAGAACGAAATCTCGAGCGTGTTCTCGATGTAATGACCGAGCTAAATCCGCTCATCCGCAGGTTGGGGAGACAAGCGAAAAAAGCAAACGAATATACGCAAATGCAAAAAGACCTTCAGGTTCTTTTGCGCGATTGGTATGGCTATCACTGGAAACGCGCTCAAAAAGAATTGGTCGAAGCACGCGAGCTTTTCCGTGAACAAGATAAAAAACTGCGCGAGACACATAGCACGCACGAAGAAAAATTTAACGAGTTTACAGCTTTCCGCAAGCGAATTCAGGAGCTGCGTGCTCAACTTAATCAGTGGCATCGAGAATCATCCGATCTACATAATCAACGTGAAAAAGCCAGCCGAGAATTAGCCGTTTTAGACGAACGGCGACGTTCACTAGAAACCAGCCTGCAAAGTCTTTTGACTGAAAGCGAGCGCAGTCAGGATGAAACACGCATTGCCAAAGAAGGTCTTGAAAGTGCCGAAAAAGAACTGGCTCGCCTAAAAAGCGAAGATGAAGAAGCACGTACAGAACTGGAAATTGCGCAAAAAGCCCTTTCATCTCAGCGAGCAGAACGCGCAGAAAAAGAAAAAGAACTGCGCGACGCGCAACAAAAGATCAATCAGTTGAGCGGAAAACGTGCTCAATTACAGGCACAACTTGATAGTTTGACAAAGCGTATTGCTGCCCAACAAGAGAAAATCGCAGCCAACGAAGATGCTGTTAAAGAAACAGAAGAAAAAGCCGCTCAAGCAGAAAAAGAAGCTGAGCGAGCAAAAAAAGCACGCACCAAAGCAGAAGATATACACGAAAAAGCAAAATCTGCACTTGCCGAGCACGAAGAAAAAAGAAGCAATTTAGATAAAAAACACCGTGAATTGCTCCAGAAGCAATCTCAAAGAGAGACAACGAGAACAAAACTCGAAACACAACTGGACGTTCTTGAGCAAGCTGAAAAATCTCTTTCTGGCTATGCCGACGGTGCGCGTTTCTTGCTTGAAGCGGCGCGAAAATCGCAGCTCAAAGAATCTCGTGGTGCGCTCAGTGCCGCGCTGGATGTTCCGGCCGAGATCGAAGCCGCAATTGCTGCTGCTCTCGGTGAATATGTAGATGCAATTTTATTAGAGAGCGGTGACGATGCAGAAGATGCGCTGCGCTTACTTGAAAATCAAAAAGCAGGCCGAGCGGCCATTTTGCCTCTTGCTTGGCTTGAAAATGCAAAGCCACTTAAAGCGCCCAAAGACGAAAATTGTCTCGGTATCGCCTCAGAGATGTTGACCGCGCCAGAAGGCTTGCAAAAAGCTGTTAATCTTTTGCTTGGTCAGACTTTAATTGTCAAGAATCGTGAAGCAGCGCGGCGTTTGCTAAAGGGGATGGATGGACGCGCTCGTGCAGTTACTTTGCGAGGGGAAGTTTTCCGTGCCGATGGTTTGATCTTGGCTGGAGGCGCAAATCAGACCGGGACTTTGGGCCGCTCACGGCAGCGCCGAGAGTTGGTTGCCTCTCTGAGTGATCTGGCTGCGCGTTTGACAGATATTACGAAGAAAATCACTAAAATTTCATCAGAATTAGATGCCGCGCAAAAAGAAGAATCTCGTTTGCAGGCGGCGTTACGTGATGCTCGTGCAAAATTTGAAAATGCCCGTAAAACCGAACAACAAAGCGGGTTGGAAGCAGAATCCAGCCGCCGTCGGGCTGAGTGGCAGTTGGGGCAACGTGAGCAACTTCAAAATGAGTTCGAGCGTGCGGAAGCCGATAGAAAAGAATCCGCTCAGGGGCAGGAAGATGCTGAAAAGCAGGAAAGTGAGCTGAAAGAACGAATCCGCACTTTATCTACAAAATTGGCAGAGCTTTCTCTCGATGAGATGCAAAATAAGGTTACTTATTGGCAAACACGCGGGGCTGTTGCGAAGCGTGCATTTAGTGATGCCGAAACACGTTTTAAAGAACGCCAGCAAGCATTAACGCGTTTAAGCGCAGGGCAAAAATCTTTGCTCACGCGAAAAAGAGAAGCTGAAAGTGCCTTGGAAAAACTGGATAGCCAAAAGGGAACTTCGCGCGAAAGCGAGCGTGGCGTGAATCAGAAATTATCCCTTTTACAAGAAAAAATGGCGCCTGCCGAGAAAGAATTGGCTGAAGCGGAAGCGCAAGAAGAAGGACAACGTGCACAGGAAAATGATGCAACGCGTTTGATGACCAGTACTGAGCGTCAGCATGGGCAAATGCAGCTCGATGTAACGCGCCGCGAAGAGACTATTGAGCGTTTGCGTGAACAAATTGAAGACGATTTTGGCTTGGTCAGTTTTTCTTATGAAGCTGGTGAAACGGGCAATGTGCCCTTGCCTTTTGGCGGAATGGTGGAGCAATTATCTGATATTGAAGAATTGCCGCTTGATCTAGAAAGAGAAGTTAAGCAGCAGAGAAATCGTTTGCGCCGCATGGGGCCGGTAAACCCCGAGGCGCAAAAAGAGTTCGAGAAAGAAAGCGAACGCCATCAATTTATGGAGCAGCAAATTTCTGATCTGCGTCAGGCAGAATCCGATTTGCGTGAGGTGATCCGCGAGCTGGATGATCTGACCGAGCAGGCTTTTGTGAAGACTTTCAAAGTTGTGGCTGTCGAATTTAGTGAAATTTTTGTGCGACTATTTGGTGGTGGTGCGGCAAAATTGAGCTTAACCGATCCCGAGAATTTGGTTGATACAGGAATTGAGATCGAAGCCCGTCTACCTGGACGACGAGAACAGAGTCTTGGTTTGCTCTCTGGTGGCGAACGAAGCCTAACCGCTATCGCCCTTGTTTTTGCCTTGCTGCGCGTTTCCCCAACGCCCGTCTGCGTGATGGACGAAGTAGACGCAATGCTCGACGAAGCAAATGTCGGTCGTTTTAGAGATATGCTGGCCGAATTAAGCAAAGATGTGCAATTTATCGTGATTACACACAACCGCAACACCGTTCAGGCCGCAGACGTGATCTATGGCGTAACAATGGGACGCGATTCAACCAGCCAGATCATTAGTTTGAAGTTGGATGAAGTCAGTGATGAGATGTTAGGCTCGCGCTAAACGACCAATATAAAATATGAAAAAATAAAAAGGCAAGGCTTTCAAAGCCTTGCCTTTTTGTGTTTTTTGAAAAAAAATACTTTTGAAGACTAGTGTGTATTCAATATCGTATTCAAAAAGTTAACTGTAATTCTCGCGGTTGCGCCCCAAAGCAATTCGCCATCGTAGGGGTGATAAGCGATTGTTGGATGATTGGCTTTCGGATGTTGAAATTCCCAATAATTTTTTGGGTCTGCGAGCCAGTTTAGCGGCATCGTAAAAACACGTCCAACTTCAACTGTAGAGACAAAAAAAGAATAAGCCCAAGGGAAAACACCCACAACGGGCGTAATTTCATAATTTGTAACTGTCACCACTTCGTTAATTCTCCCCAATAATTGAACATCTTTTGCTTTCAATCCGATCTCTTCATCGGCTTCGCGCAAAGCTGTATCTTCGGCTTCTCTATCCTCCGGGTCACAATGTCCGCCAGGGAAAGAAACCTGCCCGCTGTGGTCACTTAAGGTATCAGTTCGACGTGTATAAAGAAGATGCCACTCACCATCATAGAAAGTCAGCGGAACAAGTACAGCCGCACACTTTAAAGAATGATCTGTCTTCTCGTTGGGACGACCAACATAACCATCTGTAGAAGGCAAATTTGAAGAATGATAACTTTGGAGGAGACGCTCCGTGATTTGGGCTTGTGTAATGCTAATGATCTTAACCCTCTCCCCGAAGCGGATTATCGCAAAACGCGCATTCAGCGGTATGCTGATCGATCCACGTCACTTCATCCGAGCGGAGGGGCGCACCGCAATTTGGGCATTGAGTTGGCAAGACAGGGCGTGATTTAGTCTTTGAAAACACTGTCTTTTCGGGCAATCTCTCATTTAAGAGAACTGTAATTTCTTGCGCTTCTTTTTCTAAGCCCAATTCTTTCAATTCATCTATTGCGCGTTGACCGAAACGCTGAAAAGGTTCCCAATGCTTTTTCGCAGACATAACCATTAATGCATGTTTAAGATGGCTCATCCCCTTTTGAATATTTTCAGAAAGAATATAAGCTCTCCCTGCGCGCAGGTGAAAATGCACAGCCCTTGCGCCACCGCGGGCTTCTGTGCGTTGGGCGATTTTTTCAAAAGCAGGGCCAGCTTCGGCATAATTACCGGCTTCCATTAATGCATTGGCATGCTTTAATGCTGGCGGCATACGGCGAGGGCCAGAGCGTCTAAGTGGGCGGCGTTTTCCTAAAGGTCGTCGTTTTCTCATTTCTACCTCCTCGCTATTCTGCAGGGCGGACTTCGATCAGTTCCATTGTTTCGTTTAAGGTAACGGGGAAAGTCATTTCCTGCATCTCTGCATTCACCTCGTCGATTTCCATTTTGACCATGCCGATATATGGTTCAAACCAGTGTGTTGATTTCAGGGTCAGAACGCTATCTAGTTGCATCAAGCCCATGTCCAGATTTACATTCATGGTCATATCGCGCGAGACTTTGATTGCGTTGGAATAAGTTCCGGCCGGAACAGTTACGCTTTCACCTGTGGAAAGTGTCTGCCAATTCATCAGCATGGGAGAGTTGTCGATCGTGATCGTCATTGTTTCCCCTTCTTCTTCCATCGTGATCTCGCCGTTCATTATATATTCTGATGTCCACGCCAGATTCCAATCGTTGCTGATAAATTTTTCTTCAGCAGGAGCGATATAGCCGGAAAGATAATCTAGGGTTAAATTGCCGTTGAGCATATTTCCGAGTACTGAGCCCATTGTGACAGCAGGGTAGTTTTTGATAGCACCCGCTTCACACTCTGCTGTAGATTGGGTCACGATGCCACTGCTGATATTGAGCATATCAATGGTCGCAAAATTTCCTTCTACGTTGGAAACAGTCATGCCCAATTGTGTTTCACCCTCAGAGCCGGTGCTTTTATAAACCATTTGTTGCCCCATAACAAGAGGGTATAGCACATTGTTGCAAGGACCATCTTCTGTTCTGGCAGGGGCTTCCTCTACAGGCGCAGGTTCAGCGACTGTTTCTGTGGGTATTGCTTCTTCTTCAGTGACTACTTCTGGGGTAAATAAAGAGCAGGAAAGCGTAAATGCGATTAGTAATATGATCAATAACGATAAAGTTTTCTTCTTCAAGATTATTCTCCCTTTTCTAATTCTTCAGGACTATTTTCTTCTGGTTTTTCTACTTTCTCCACACGCCGCGCAAAGAGCAAAAAGCCTGTATGTGCGATCATCCTGTCTGTGGGGCGCAGGCGCGAGGATTGGGGTTTATAGTAGCGCAGCATAATTTCACAAACTTCGATAAAAGCAAATTGACTTTTATTTAATGCTAAAAGCAATTCTTCAACCTGATTAAAGGTTGGTAATAGACTCGCGAAATACCCACCTGGTTTGAGCGCGTCGCGCATTTGAGCAATATAGTCGTGAGGGGTGCGTACATCGAGAAAAATAACGTCTACGTCTTTTTCGTCGAAGCCTTCTTCAATATCGCGGACTTTAAAGTCAACCCGCTCTTCCAGCCCGAGACGGCGCAGGTTTTTTTGTGCGAGTTTAGACATTTTCTCGCGGTTTTCGTAAGTATAAACTTGCCCGCTTTCTCCAACGGAATGTGCCAGGGCCGTCGTCATTGCTCCAGAACCGGTACCCGCTTCAATCACGCGCGAGCCGGGTCCAATTCCCGTAGTGAGTATGATGAAACCGATATCTTTTGGGTAGAGAATCTGTGTGTTGCGCGGCATATCCCGCAGGACATCTGCCAGAGAGGGAGAAAAGATATAAAAAGGGGCATCTGTGTGGCTGTAAACCTGCGTTCCCCAGGGAAGGCCGATTAGGTCGTCGTGCTTGAGAATGCCGCGGTGGGTGTGAAATTCCATCCCTGCTTTAAGCGTGATCATAAAGTGTTTATGCCGCTGCCCGACGAGTAAAACAAGGTCGCCATCTTGTACGTGAGTAGTGTGTCTGTTCCAAGTCATAATCTTATTTTACTATGATGCCGAGCCAAAGCTGATAGAAGCCAAAAAAGAATAATGCGATGGTTGCGAAGAAAAGCATTCTGCGCCGGATACGCCCGCCAATTTGGCTTGCCAGCCCTAAAATAACGATTAACCCGACATTGAGCCCGATCATTGTCCCGTAAAATGCGACAATAAAACCAATGCCCCGCGATGTAGATTCACTCAGCCCCTTAAGGAATATAGGTCCGCTAACGAGGCTCCAAAAAATATATGGTCCCGGACTGATAAAGTTCATTGTAGCGGCTTTTAAGAGATTTTGTTCTTTGCTTTCTTCTATAGCGTTTTCATCGAAGTTACGCCATTGCTTGAAAGACGACCATGCTAAATAGAGGATAAAAATTCCCGCCGCGATATAAAGCCCACGCTGCAGTGATTCAGGCATTTGTTTGAGCACAAAAACTACGAGCAAAATAATAGGGCCATCGCTAACGAGCGGCGCAAAAGCGGCGATAAGCGTTTTTCGCCATCCGTTGGCAAGGGTTTGGGTGATGAGATAGGTCTGGAAAGGCCCCGGCTGTGCGCCAGCGGCGAACCCGAGTGTGAGTCCTTGAAGGATATAAGAGAGCATAAAACCTCTGTGTTGGAATAATTTTTTTGTTCTATTTTAAGATGATAGATATAAAAAAACTGAGGTGTATTTATACAGTAGTTTTAGGGAATGGACAACTTTGAAAGGGTGTAATTTTGTTGTGATACGAAAACCCACATGCTATAATGATTGAATGGATTTCTTTGTTGTTATCAATGTAGTAATTATCCTGATTCTCTTTGTGTTTTTTCTAAGTCTGCGAGCGGGTATCCGATCTATTCGAGCAGGTCGTCAGCTAGACAATTGGGCATTCCGTCAAGAGAAAATGAAATCAGGGAGGCGTTTTCTTGGTGTAGCAGCGTTTCTTGGTGTTATTGCTCTTGTTCTGAGTGTTTTGAATTTTGGGGGAGTGAGAGGTCGGGGATTATTTTCAGAGAACACCCCGGCTAAAAGGATAGAAAATACTATTTCAACAAGCACATTGCCCGTTTTTAAAACAAGAACACCACAGGTTATTCTCCCTAGCCCATCGATAAATACATTAACACCGGTTCCATCACCCTCTAGAGTACCAGTATCAGGGACATCTCTTGCACAAACGACAAAAACTTTAGCACCATCTAGTACGCCTACTATAAAATATTCACCTACTCCCACAGCGAGCCCCACTCTTACACTTATTCCTACCTCAACTGTTCCTATACCAGAAGCCATTGCTAATCTTTTTCAAGGAACTTTGACACCTGATGCTGATGTATTTATTGGCTCTCTAAATTTCTCTGCTGAAATAAAGAATCAGCGGGCGGTGTTCCCCAGTGAGTCTTTTCATAATCCAATTAAAGGCATGTACGCCGTGTTTTCGTACAGGAATATAAAACCTGGTGTTCAATGGACTGCCCTTTGGTATCACAACGGTGTGCTGGTACATTCTGTTACAAAGCCATGGTATGAGGGTTCCACAGGGCTAAGTTTTACTGAATGGCATCCTTCCTCCGATCAATGGTTGCCCGGTATTTATGAAGTTCAGGTTTTTGTGGGGCTAGACTTAGAAAGAAGTGCGCAATTTGAACTGCAGGGAAGCCCTCCAACATTGACGCCAACAGCCACAAATACATTTACACCGACGAATACTGTCTCTCCTACGGCTACTAATACCCTTACTTCAACGCCGACACATACACCTACTCCATCCAACACGCCAACGCGCACTCAGACTCCTACGGCAACGCTTACATTCACTGCCACGCCAACAAATACACCAACACAACCTCCTTCTCCTACTGCGACAAATACTAAAACACCTACGCCTACGAATACTCCAACGCGAACCCTAACCCCTACATCGACATATACTTTTACCCCCGGGCCAACAAATACTCCAACGCGGACACCCTCCCCGACAGCGACTTATACGAAAACATCCACACCGACTAATACGCCAACACGGACGCCAAAACCAACTGCAACATATACATATACCCCTACAAAAACGAATACACCAACGCGGACACCCTCCCCGACAGCAACTTATACCAAAACATCCACGCCTACAAATACACCAACACGGACACCAAGACCGACTGCAACCTATACATATACCCCTACGCCAACATCTACACCAACAAAAACAAATACGCCAACACGAACGCCGACGCGGACCCCT
>JAAENC010000580.1 GCA_024224815.1 Chloroflexota bacterium | reverse complement strand
GCACTACATGTGGATCTATTTGCAGAGGGTTGTTTTTTTAACCCAAATTTATTTTTTATTAAGTCAGGGTATCTGAACTCATTAAAACTAAAATTTCAGCTATCATATGAGTAGGTTCAAATTCAAGTGTCACCAAAGGGTCAAAATAAACAATTCCAAATGATTTTTTTATATATCCTATTAAAATTTATACATTTTCAGCACTCTATAATCATATAGTAACATGCAAAAAGTTTTCGGCATAAGGGTAAAAAAGTTAGATTTTTGCTAATGCATAATTTATAGTATTAGTGCCTAATGGAGTAAAAAAAAAAAATTTGGATTGAACATAGCATTTTCTATTCTATTTTACCTAAAAGTAATGAAAAAAAGGATTAAAAAAATCTCATTCCAAAATTCATGTGGCAGGGTCATTTTAACTAAAAATCACTATTTGCTCTCTAATATCTCATTAACCATTCATTGTAGGTAAATTTAAATGGTTGATTATTAATCAACGAAAAATTCTGTACAAAAAAGTGCTGATGTGTTTTTTTGCTAAAATTGCTGGTTATGATCCAAAATCTATTTTTATAAAAATAATTTACCTAAAATCACAAGTAATTTATCAAAAAAATAG
>JAAENC010000579.1 GCA_024224815.1 Chloroflexota bacterium | reverse complement strand
CTCGATGTGAAAAAGCATTGAGAAAGGCAATTAAGATATTCGTCTTTGCCTTCAATAAACGACAACTTTACAAACAACAGTATCCGAAATATCCAGCTCACATTATTGATTTCGCTTACACACCAAATTAGCCACTCCGGGTTTTGGGCGAAAAAGAAAAGACTTCGGAAGTTAAAAAAACTTCCGAAGTCTGATTTTTGGAAACTTCTATGCCGAAAAGGCTTGGATACCCGTTTGTGCTCGCCCAAGTATCAGGGCGTGAATATCGTGTGTGCCCTCATAAGTATTCACAGATTCAAGGTTCATCACATGACGGATAACGTGATATTCGTCCGAAATTCCGTTTCCGCCGTGCATGTCTCTTGCGTGGCGGGCAATATCCAGTGCTTTTCCGGTGGAATTGCGCTTGATTAAAGAAATCATTTCTGGTGTAGATTTTCCTGCATCCATCAAACGCCCTACTTGCAAGACTCCCTGCAGTCCCAGTGTGATTTCAGCCATCATATTTGCCAATTTGAGCTGGATCAGCTGATTTGCGGCCAGCGGACGTCCAAATTGTGGACGATCAAGGGTATATTGACGAGATGCGTGCCAGCAGAATTCAGCCGCGCCTAAAGCGCCCCAGGCGATACCGTAACGAGCCTTATTTAAGCATCCGAAAGGGCCTTTTAGACCTTCCACATTGGGAAGTAGATTTTCATCAGGAACAAAAACTTCGCTCATGACGATCTCGCCGGTCACGCTGGCGCGTAAGCTGAATTTACCTTCGATCTTTGGTGCGCTTAAGCCCTTCATTCCTTTTTCAAGGATAAAACCGCGAATTCTTTCTGTTTCGCTGTCTTTTGCCCAAACAATGAAAACATCCGCTATGGGAGAGTTCGTGATCCAGGTTTTGCTGCCATGTAAAATCCAGCCGCCGTCTGTTTTCTTGGCGCGGGTTTCCATGCTGCCGGGATCGCTGCCGTGATTTGGCTCTGTTAGGCCGAAGCAACCAATCCATTCTCCGGTAGCCAATTTCGGCAAATACTTTTCTTTTTGCTCCTCGGTGCCATAGGCATTGATCGGGTGCATCACAAGCGAACTTTGCACGCTCATTGCGCTGCGATAGCCGCTATCTACACGCTCTACTTCACGTGCAACCAAACCATAGGCAACATAACTCATTTCTGCGCCGCCATATTTTTCAGGGATGGTAATGCCGAGCAAGCCCATCTCGCCCATTTGATTCATGATATTGCGGTCAAAATGCTCGTTGCGGTTTGCTTCGGTGATACCGGGCATTAATTTGTCCTGACAAAATCTGCGCGCCATGTCGCGCACCATGCCTTCTTCATCATCGAGTTGCTTGTTGAATAGAAATGGATCATCCCATTTAAACTGTTGCTTTGCCATAATTACCTCTGTGTTTTTTTGTTTTATTTTACTCGTAGAATCTTTTTATTGTTGGAGTAATATCGGCTAAATCTTGTAGTTTCCCCTCGGCAAATTTCTTTCTCATTTTTTCTTTCCCAAGTAATAGGCAAGGTACATTTACGGCCGTGTGTCGTCGCGTGCCGAGGTTTTCCATATTTCCATGATCGGAGGTAATTAGCACAAGTAAATCATCAGGCATGCTTTCAAGCAAACCTTTCAGAACGCCGTCGAAAGATTCGAGCTGATTAATTGCCCAATCCATATCTTGTTTGTGACCTGCATAATCACTTGCCCAGTATTCGAAAAAGGAAAAATCATATTGTGTAGCAAGTTCAGTAAGTTTTGCTCCAGCTTCTTCCGACGTGAAAAGGGGAGCCTTCTCATCTTTGAGCATTTTGCGCCAGCCTTCATTCGTAAAATCAGCAGCGAGTGCGCGCCCAGCGTAAAGGTCTTCCGCGGTGAAGAGGGGAAGACCAGCTTGTGTAACGGCCAGCGGGATAGCAGAGTAAAGCCGTTTGCCAGAATTGATACCTTTAAAATATCCATCAGGATACGCACTTAAGAGCGCAGCGTTTTTGTTTTTTGCGCGTAGCCATGAAAAGATAGTTTTTTCTTCCCCATCAGCATCCTTTTTAAGATAAGTCGCCACATCAGCATTTGGCTTTGGCCCATAGTGATAACCAATTTCGGCGGGGATATTAATTCCCGTTAGCAATGTTGCCTGCCCCGTCGCGGATTGGGGCATTCCCTTTACTCCAAGTGTTGCATCCAATGCGAGTAGGGTTGCTTTTTCGCCATAATGGGGAGCAGCGGAGGCTGTTAGAGCCTGATTGCCAAGTAAGGCGTGCAAAGTTGGCATTTTTGCGCGGGCAAGAGGATTTGTTTCCGGGTTATCTGTGCCGAGACCGACACCGTCAAGAAAGATAAAAAGTAGATGCATATTTTTAAAAGGAGGTAAGAGCAAGTCTAAGACCTGCCCCTATAATTATTTATTTTTGAAATAAAGCCCAGGCCGAACTCCGCCCAATCTTATCTGTCCCCTCTTTGCGCGAGACAAGTTTAAAGCGCTTCGTCAGCTTATCAAGGTCGGCAGGGAGGATTCCGTGAGCCGAGTCTGCGTATTCTGCAGAGAGTATGTGCGCATATAGCAGCCAGAAGCCATTTGGCGCAAGAATTTCATCAAGACGGTTAAGGTAATCTTCTTTTTTATTTTCAAGATTATGAAAACAGCCCATATCCAGCACGAGATCAAATTTTCTATCAATGTTACGTAATTTTGTCACATCACCGACCTGTAGATCAGCATCAACTTTTGCCGCTTTTGCTTTTTGTTGTGCGATTTTAATCGCGCGTGCTGCAAAATCTACGCCGCTGACTTGCCACCCATATTGGGCAAGCGTGATCACATTTGTCCCTGTGCCACAACCAAGATCAATGGCGCGTCCGGGTGGATGCCTCTCTATAAATTCGAGTAATTCTGGCGGGGAGATGCCGCTATCCCAAGGGGTTTGCTTTCGAAAATATCTTAAGTTGAAAAATAGTTTTTTCATTTTTACTCACAACCGTTCGCCAGATGCCCTTCAAAAGTTTCTGCAAAAGCATGCAGTCCGCTCCCGTCGCAACGAGCGCGGAAAAAATAATAGGGCGTTTCAGCGGGGAAAGCGACCGCTTCGAGCGAACTCAGCGTTGGGTTGCAGATCGGCGTAGGCGGCAAACCGGGGTGGATATAGGTATTATAAATTGAGACAACTTCGAGATCAGCATAAGTGAGCGGAGATTTCCACCAGCTTTGGGATATTTCATCATAACCAAGCGCATATTGGATCGTCGGGTCTGTCTCCAGTTTTTGGCTTGTTCGGAGTCTATTAAGAAATACCGACGCGATCATCTTCCGTTCATCCGTGACGATAGCTTCTCTTTCCACAATAGATGCTAATTTAACCCCATCGTATAGCGTTAATCCTTGCGCGGCAAAACCGGCTTTGATCTCGGGGGAGAGATTGCGTGCAAAATTAAGCGTTAATTCGGTGAGGAGTTGTTCGGCAGTCAAGTTGCGTGAAAGAATGTAGGAATCAGGAAAGAGAAAACCTTCGTGAGATGGTGCTTCTCCCGCTTCCACGATGAGAGGGGGCGGAGAATATGCGGCGTCCAGAAATGTATCTTCTGCAATGAGCAAGCCAGAGGAGGCGAGCGATGCGGCGATCTCTTCTATCCGCCATCCGGGCAGAACGATAAATTCGATTTGGCTGGCGCGTGAATCTTGCAACATCCCGGCGATGCTTTGCATGGAGAGGGAGGGGCTGAGTTTGTAGTTGCCGGGGAGGAGCGATGTGTCCATGCCTGTGTAAACGAGGAGTATTAAAAAGGCTTCTGTATCGAGAATTAGCCCTTCTTCTTCGAGGCGTGTGGCAAGCTGGTAGGGAGATTCGCCCTGCTCAAGCGTGAAGTTTTTCTCTGTCCCGTAAGGGTCTGCCGCACGGCGGATGGTGGGGTCGTGCCAAAGGATTTTCGCGGCATAAGTGAAGCGTTTTTTGCCCACCAGCGCGGGAGATGGCTCGCCATAATGGTGTTTTGCGAGCGCAGGGATAATGATGAGCGCGGCGAGGGCGGCAAGAATGAGTAGGGTGATGAAGGTGGTTAAAAATCGGCGCATAAATATTGATTCTTCCAAAAAGGTGTCTCTGCGAGGAGCATGCTTTCGCGACGCGGCAGTCTCCTTGTTGTGTAGGAGATTGCTTACCCTAAAGGGCACGCGTTGACGATAAAGCTGCCTCGCAAAGACATGAAGCTACAAACTCTCAATTTCTCTATCAAGATAAGATTGCAGTATAACCGCTGCCGCAACATCGTCCAAATGGCCGCCCCGTTTTTTGCGCGAAACGCCCATCTTGATGCGTGTTTCACGGGCAATTTGGGTGCTGCGGAATTCATCCCAAAGTTTGATGGGAATTTCAGTTTGGGCACGCAAGGATTTTGCAAAACGAGCAGATTTTCGTCCCGTAAAAGTCGGTCTGCCTTCTTCATCTAGCGATTGCCCGATGATGATAAGTTCTACGTTTTTCTCTTCGGCAATTTCGGCAACACGCGCAGTATCTTTCTCGCGTTGAATATGTTTAATGACAGCAA
Organism: Chloroflexota bacterium; assembly: GCA_024224815.1. Classification (GTDB taxonomy): domain Bacteria; phylum Chloroflexota; class Anaerolineae; order Anaerolineales; family Villigracilaceae; genus Desulfolinea. Next base: position 74,247 of record JAAENC010000579.1, on the reverse strand, counting down.
GTGGTTTGGCGGAAATGCCCAATTCATCGCTGATGGCAATACCGATATTTTTTTCTCCGGGATCTATGGCGAGTATTTTCATTCTTTGCTTTAGCCTGGGTTTTGTTTAAAATTAGCCGCTGATGGCACCGATTTGCTTTAAAGCTAGGGGGCTTCATTTACAGTCCTTGTCCCAATGCTCCGCGTTGGGACGCTGTAGACAAGCAGCAACGCAGAGCATTGCTGCGAGAAATATAAAAAATCATTTCACAACAAGCTCAATTCTAAAAGGCGCTATGGGCATCCATTTCCACCAGGAAGGGGTGATTTTAATGATTGGAGCCTCGGCAAGCTCAAGATTTTCTTGCAGATTTTCTGTAGCAATTTCGGTGGTACGTCCCTGCATTAACGCGGCAATTTGCGCAGAAGTAATAATCGGGCGTAAATCCTGTTCTACGCGCATTTGCCAAGATGTAATGCCGCTGGCGTTATTTTCAAAATCGCTCAAGTGCTCAAAGCGCAAGGTGTTTGGGATGGGCGCAAATCCTGTTGGAAGCGATGCGTCCAGAGAAGATTGCGCCAGCTCTGCCAAATCTGTGCCTTTTGCAAAACGGATCTCAAACTCGACACTCATATTCAGCGTTAATCGGTCTCCGGGATCGCCTTCGCTTGGGTCATAGACTTCTTCGATGATCTCGGCATCGCTGACTGCGCTGGGGAAAAGTAAATCCTCCACATTGAGTTCTTTGGCGATTTTGTCTTCAGCTTGTTGGTAAAAAGAGTTCATCAGTAAATCTCGTAATTCACTGCGATCTTGCGCCGATGGGGCGAGTACAAAATCGTTGCTGCCGCCCAAAATCGGGTTCGGGTTAGTGGCTGCCAAAGACAGGCCTAGATTGCCTTCGATGGCTTCGAGCAAGTTCGGGTCAAGATTGCCCTCTTCCCCAAAAATCAGCGCTTCAACGCGGACCTCCACTTCTGCTTCAATGCCGCCTTCGATCTCCGCATTATCCATCGTTTTAAAACGGATTTCTTCATTATTCAGACTGCGGATGATTGTCCCTGCGGGGATTGGGAGGGGAGAATCGGTCAGGTTTCGGAAGATGACCGTGCCGCGCGCGTTTTTAGCTGGTACCGCTAAACGGCCGCTGGCTCCCGTTGAGCGCGATTCCGTTAAAGTTACGCCCGCAGAATGGGCGGGTACGCTGCCTGAAAGGAAAACCTCCGTGATATTGGCATTTGCTCGAACAGGAATAATGAGACTCTGGGTACGTTTTTCTGGTACCAAAAGAACCTCAGCTCTCGGCAAAAACGCGACGAAGACCATCAGCAGCGCGAGAACACCGAGCGTAAAAAAAAGCAAACGCGCGGCAGGGTGCTTACGCCATTCTGATTCTTTTGAATGAAATTCTTTTTGTTTTTCGCGTAAATTTTGCGGTGATTTTCGCTTGCGATATTTTTTACGCTTCGAGAGATGCCAAGCCTCGCGTTGGGCTGCCAAATTGCTCTCAAAAACGGAGATATTCAGCGCATCTGCACTACGAATAACTTTGGCAGATTTGGTGACCAAGCCCAGCTCTGCGCCAAGACTTTTTGCGTGGCGTTGGAGCAATTTAAGGTCGAGGGTGTTCAGGTCAAATTTGCCGTAACGCGGCAAAACAAGCAAGATGCGCGGCGTCTTGCTCCAGTTCATCTTGTCGCGAATGGAGATGTGATCGTCGTGGGCTTCGAGCTGAATAATTTGGGTTTTCATGCAAGGGGATTATAACGGAGAAAAGGTTGGGGTGAAGTTTTCAAATACAAAGAAAGCCGGTTTTAAACTTCAAGCTTTAAAAAAGTGACAGTCATCTTTAAGGTGACTATCACTTCTACTCTCTATTTTCTAAGAAGTCGGCAAATTCTTGTCAACATCATCAGCAAACTCTGTTTTTGCCACTTTTTTTTGCTTTATATAGCGCAGAATCTGCTTGACTTACCGTATCTTCAAGGCTTTTGTTTGCGCCAATATCAGCGACTCCAAAACTTGCTGTAATATGGCCAACCTCTGTAAACAGGTAATTATTAATGGCTTTTCTTAGTGATTCTGCTGCTTTCTGCGTGTTTTCATAGCTCGTATTTGAGCAAAGAACAAGAAACTCTTCTCCACCCCATCGGCATACCACATCTGAAGATCTGGTTCTTTTTTGTAGGATATTAGCAAACTCCTGCAACACTAAATCACCGATGTTATGTCCATGTTGATCATTAACCTTCTTGAAGTGGTCAATATCGATCATTATGATAGAGCTTTCAGTGCGATAGCGTGTGGTGTTGTATTTTTCTAGCTCGAGTGCTTCATTCATTGTCCTTCTATTATTTAGCTTCGTTAGAGCATCTGTGCGCGATGTTTTGTTGAGTTTCTCAATATTCTTTGAGACAATATCAGCCATCTCTTTAAATGCTTGCATTAATAGGCCTATTTCATCTTTCCTTTGGACATCTTGAAAAATATAATTTCCACTTTGCATATGCAAAACATCTTGCTTTATTTTTTTTAGAGGGATCACAAAGTCTGCCCTGAAATAATGAAAACCCAATAGGATATATATAACAATCACTATAGCAAGCGATGCGACAATTATTTGATGACGTCTTTGCTCTTCTTGCAAATCATTTATTTCACTTGTTGTACGTTTTTCTAAGGCATGAAAAAAATCGTCGACCTTTCTCATTATTCGTGCCTTTTCCTGATGGTATTCTGTACCATAAAGCAGTTGGCTCGCTAGCTCTGGGTCTGGCTCGCTTTGAATGCTGTATTGATTATCGTCTCCAAGAAAAAGACCTTCCATTGCATGAAATGCCTGAACTTCCAGATTTATTAAATTATCAGAATAAAGTTTCGCTTCAGCAAGCAGTGACAACTCATCGTCAGTGAAATGAAGCTCCTCCATCATGCTGAGGAGTGATATTTTTCGATCGGGTGTGCTCGAAAACTTTTCGAAATCAAATTCTTCGGTGACATAATCCCAGAATGTTTCGTCATAGTTTTCTGGACGAGCTTTCTTGCCATCGCGAATGTCGGCAATGATTTCAAAGTATTCTTTAAAGCGTTCGTCGCCAGTGGCAACGTAAGAGCGTGCCATGCGGGTAAGTTGATCTGAACTTCTTCGGAGCTCTTCTGCGAGCTTATATGAATCAAAACGACGTTTTTGGGTCTCTGTTAGTCGGTTAGAGGTATCAGCCATGGACCATAAATAAAATGACAGAGTGGCTGTCAGAAGAAAGAGAATTGCAAAAAAGAGAAAGACCTTTTTACTGATATTCATAATAGAATCTCAAGAACGTCATTTTTCTGAAACACCTAATTAGATGGTAGGCAGATTAAAATATCGTTTTTAAAATTATACAATATAAAACAAGCTGAGGCGTAGTTGCCGTTGAAGGGAAATGAAAAGAGAGTAGTTCTTTATTAGAAACTACTCTCTTCTACCTACTTTAAACTCTCTGCGCTCTAATAAACCGGCAAAGTCGTATCTACATCCTCCGCCCATTCATTAATGCCGTTTTCGAGATTTTTGAGTTTACGGAAACCCGCGCCGAGTAGAATTTCTATGGCGTAAAGCGAGCGGTTTCCCGTGCGGCAAAAGATGACGATCTCATCGGCGGTGTTGAGTTCAGACATGCGGCTGGCAAGCTCTCCGTAGGGGATATTGACTGAGTTTGGGAGATTGGAAATCTGCTGTTCGTGGGGCTCTCGAACATCGAGCAAAACAGGTTTGGATGGTTTTTCCAGCATTTCTTTTAGCTCGAGTGCGCTGATGTCCCATTCGGAGGGCCATTCGTCGATATGATGCCCGGGCACACCACAGAATTCTTCATAATCAATTAATTCTGTCACGCTGGGGTTTTTGCTGCATACAGGACATGTAGGGTTTTTCTTTAAATTGACATAATCGAAGCTCATGTCGAGGGCATTGTAGAGCAATAATTTTCCGACCAAGGAAGAGCCGATGCCGAGGAGCATTTTAATCGCTTCGGTGGCCTGGATAGAGCCGATTGTGCCGGGCAAAACGCCCAAGACGCCACCTTCGGCACAGGATGGAACAAGATGTGGTGGTGGGGGAGATGGAAAAAGACAGCGATAACAAGGGCCTTCTTTGGCATAAAAAACACTGGCTTGCCCGTCAAATTGGTAGATAGAGCCGTAAATATTCGGGATGCCGAGAAAAACAGCCACATCGTTGCTTAAGTAGCGGGTGGGGAAATTATCGGTTCCGTCGATGATGATGTCGTAGCCGGTAGCGATTCTCATTGCGTTTTCAGCGGTAAAAGGCTCATTATAGGTATCAATTTGAATGTGCGGATTCAAGCCTAACATCCGCGTGCGTGCCGAATCCACTTTTAGCGTATCGAGTGCAGATGAATCGTGGATGATCTGTCGTTGCAGATTCGATTCGTCTACTACGTCATAATCCACCAGACCGATTTTGCCAATCCCTGCCGCAGCGAGATAGAGGGAGACGGGAGAGCCTAATCCGCCTGTGCCGATGATGAGCGCAGAGGAGGCTTTTAGTTTTTCTTGTCCATCTAATCCAACTTCGGGGATCAGGAGGTGGCGCGAGTAACGCAGAAATTCTTGGTCGCTGAGTGTGGTCATATTTTTTTGCCTATTTTCCACCAGCAATGGTGGGGAGGATACGTAAAATATCGTTTTCTTTAAGGGGTGTTTGATTGCCCTGTAGGTCATTGATAAGGTTTTTATTTAGAACGATTTGAATGGACGCTTCAAGAAGACCTTCTTTGCGAAAAAAGTTTTTCTTTAGAGAAGGATATTTTTGGCAGAGAGAGTCAAGTGCTTCGGCAACATTTTTGCCTTCGACGAGAATGTCAGATTTGCCTTCTGTGTAATGACGTAGTGTTGTGGGGATTTTTATCGTTGGCATGATACTGTGATTATATTCCTTTGGTGCTTTTCTTCAAAGGCTTTCTATACCTTCTTCAATAAAAGCGTTGCGGTCTTCATTGAGGCGCCACGAGCGGGATTCTGTCGCTTTTCCATTCTGAACGCTGGTGATGATATAGGAAAAATAAGGTGCTGCCCATTTTAGATCAAACTCAGATGGCTTGCTGGGATGATCGGGGTGCGAATGAAAAACACCGATGATATTCAGTCCTATTTTTTCGGCATCTTCGTCTGCCCGGATTATATCTTGCGGGGCGACGGTGTAGCGATTGTGCCGCACTTCTTTTTCACGTGCGTTTGCAACAGGATAAATGCTGAGTACCTGACGTGGATCAGCTTCTGTACCGAAAAGAAAACCAACTCCTTCTTCAGGGTAGGCTTTTTCTCCAAGTAAGTGGATTTTTTTGAGTAGTTCTTGCGATATTTTGAGCACAGTTTTTTTGTAGGGGCGGGATAACCCCGCCCCTACTTCCATAATTCTTTGTTGCTTAAATATTTATAACCAGCATCAGGGAAAACAGTCACAACAACGCCGCTCTCAAGTTTTTCTGCCACGCGCAAGGCTGCAACTGCTGCTGCGCCAGAAGAAAGCCCGACAAAAAGACCTTCTTCACGCGCAAGGCGACGTACCATTTCGTGCGCGGCTTCTGTTTCAATTTCCAAGTAGCGGTCTGGTAAATTTTTGTCATAAATGGCAGGGTGTTCTGCGCTTAGCATATGTTTCAGCCCTTCCAGCCCGTGCATAGATTTTGTCGGTTGCCCGGCAATCAATTTGATTTGCGGGTTTTGATCTTTTAAATAACGCCCGGTGCCCATCATGGTGCCCGATGTGCCTAAACCAGCCACAAAATGGGTGATTTGCCCAGCTGTTTGAGCGAAAATCTCAGGGCCAGTGCTCTGATAATGCGCCATCCAGTTTGCGGGGTTACCATATTGGTTTGCATAAAAATATCTCTCTGGCGATTTTTCAAGCATTTCACGCACGGCATTCATCGAGCCTTCGGGGCCTTCGAGCGCGTCGGTTAAGATCAATTCTACACCGAGGGCGCGCAAAATGGATATCCGTTCTTCGCTGGCATTTTCGGGGAGCGCGAGCGTAACGGGAATGTCCATCGCTGCGCCGAAAGTAGCGTAGGCGATGCCCGTATTGCCAGATGTTGAATCGAGCAGACGTTTTCCAGGTCTTAGTTCACCGCTGGCAATTGCAGAGCGGATGATATTTAACGCAGCGCGGTCTTTGATCGAGCCGCCAGGGTTAAACCACTCTGCTTTGGCGTAGACGCTGACAGAGGCTGGCAAATTAAGGGTCACGCGGTGAAGCGGTAAAAGGGGGGTGTTTCCCACACGGTCAGATAAACTTTCCATGTGTATGTCTACGGTTTTCTTTTCAAGGGTTAGTGTATTCATTTTTTACTCACAGGAGACTGCAAAAGTTTCAAAAATTTTTGCAATCTCTAATTTTCATATTTTAAAAAGGAAAAGCCAACAGGTAATAAAAAAGAACAGCGCGAGCGCATAGCAATTTGCGATGCGGAGATCGACCACTGTCCTTCAACTGTTGGCTGTTTTCTTTTAGGGACGGCGGTTACGAGCTCCGCCCCAGACACGAGCAATATTGACTAAAGTTATCTCTGTTTGTGTACATATTCTATATTCTATCAATATTGTCCAAATTGTCAAGCGAATTAGCGCACGCGAAATATAAGCGTTTTATAAGCTCCAATAGGCTCTGACAAATTAGGCAAACCGCCAAAGATTTCTTTGAGCAGGAAATCTTTTTTGAGCTGATAATCCCTTACAGTTTGATCTGTTAAGTTGACAACAACTAAAAGCTTTTCCTTACCTTCGGTACGCAAGGCTGCAAGAAGGGCGGTTGTGCCCACATCTATAATTTCTGTTTCACCCGTGCGCAGTGCAGGGTGTTTTTTGCGGAGGGCGATCAGTGCGCGATAGTGAGATAGCAGCGAGTCTGGATCATTTCTCTGCGCTTCAACATTTACGCTTTCATCGCCCGCTTCGCCCGTGCGCCAAGGCTTGCTTCCGCTAAATCCTCTATTTTCTGCTCCCGACCATCTCATTGGCAAACGGATGTCTTCATCCGGTTTTTGTCCCTGCATCCCAATTTCCTCCCCGTAATAGATAAAGGGGGTGCCCGGCGCAGTCAGCATCATGGACGCGGCAACTTTTGCTTTGCCGATATTTCCGTAAAAATTACTCATTGCCCGATTTTGGTCATGGTTAGTCAAAAAAGTTGCGTAATTGCCGTTGGGCATATGCTCCAGCGTAAAATGATAAGCACTGTTGATGCCCGTATTTGAGCCACCGTTTGCAGAATTCACAAAACCCGACGCCAACTCGAAGTTAAATACATGGTCTAGCTCATCGCCGGTATAAGTGCGGGCGACAGAACCGCCAGCCCCGAAAACCTCGCCCACTACATAAGTCTCGGGGTTTTCACTTTTGCAGCGGATATAAAAGTCTTCGAGCCATTCATGTGTCGCGAGAGTGTTTTCGGTAATTTCACCTTCTTCGATGAGATGTTTAATTGCATCTAAACGAAATCCATCTACGCCGATTTCGTTAACCCAAAAGCGAACGACCTGTTCCATTTGAGCAGTCACTTCGGGGTTGCGGTAATTTAAGTCGGGCATCCCGCCCCAGAAAAGGCCATAATAATGCCCTTGATTTCCCTCGTGCCAAGTATTTCCTCCCCAACCCGGATAGTTCTCTTCCCAGATATACCAATCTCTATAAGGAGATGAGGGATTATTGTTTGCGTCCATGAAGAAGGGGTGTTGGCTGGATGTGTGATTAAGCACCAAGTCGATGATGATGTGGATATCGCGTTTGTGGGCTTCGTTGAGGAGATTCTTGAAGTCATCCATTGTGCCGTATTCGTGGTTGACGGCGTAATAATTGATCACGTCGTAGCCGTGATAGGAGGGAGATGGGTGAATGGGCATGAGCCAAATCGCATTAACACCGAGGTCTTCAAGATAGTCCAGTTTGGCAGTGATGCCGTTGAAGTCGCCGATCCCGTCGTTGTCTGTGTCGTAGAAGCTGCGGACAAAGATTTCGTAGAAGATGGCGTCTTCCCACCAGTGTTCACTTGTAGGTGGTGATGGATCAGCGGGAGCAAGTTTAGGGTCAGGGGCGCAAGCAGTGATGATAAGGGCAAAAAAGATGAAGATGAGAAGATGTTTTTTCATGTCAGGCAAGTTGAGAGGTTAATCCAAAAAGAAAAGATGTGCAATGCGTTTGGGAAATGCGTTGCACATCGGGTTTTTTACTATGAGACTCGAACTGCAACGCATCCAAGTGCGGATGCATGCAGTTCTTTTATCTTAGCCTTTGACACCGCCGGTGGTGAGGCCGCCGACGATCTGTTTTTGGAGGGCGATAAAAATTATTGCCACCGGTACGGCGACAATAACCGCCATTGCCGCGAATCGATTCCAGGGGATGCTGCTGGCATATTGACCTGTCATATTATAGAGGGTCATGGCGAGGGTGTAATCTTCGGGCTGAGTGAGAAAAAGCCACGACATGGCAAATTCTTGCCAGTGCCCGATAAAGCCAATAAAAAATGTAACGGCGAGTTGGGGCACAGCGAGCGGGAGCATAATGCGGAAGAAAATCTGATTGGCATCTGCGCCATCTATGGCAGCGGCTTCTTCAAGGGCTTCGGGAATAGTATCAATATAGCCTTTCAGATTCCAGACCGCGAAGGGGAGTGCTCCTGCAATCATCGAAACACCCACACCATAGAGAGAATCTCGTAGGTTGAAGACCATTTTGCCCGCGCCCACTGCACAAGTCGCGAAGGGTGCAAGTGCCATAACACCATCACCACAATCGGCGAGACGAACACTGTTGAGCAAAAGATATAGCGGCGTAGCAAGACCAATAGCAGGCATAAGGAGGGGAATAAAAACCATTACCATAAGCACTTGGCGCATTTTAAATTTGAAGCGTGAAAATGCGTAAGCGGCAGAGACGGCGACCAATACAGCAATTAGACCAACCACAGTAGAGAGAACAACACTGTTTTGCAGAAGCTTCGTAAAGCTAACTGGGTTTGCGGTAGGATGATCTAGCACTTGTTGGTAGGCAACAAAAGAAATTTCTTTAGGAAAAAGTTGCAAACTGGACGGACGTGTTGTTTGCGAACTTAATGACATAGTGATGATATACATGATTGGGAACATCACCGTTGCACCAATAAAGAGGGTTAAAACTTGCAATAGAAGTTGTCGCCAAAGAGGAAGGTCACGCCCGCTGGTTTCTTTAGATGTATTGATGTTAAGGAAGCGGATAATGATATTTTGTTTTTTAGGGGAGGTGTTTGAAGTTGTCATGATTAAGCCTCCGTATAAGATTCTGTTGCGCGAGTAAGGCGATTTGTAACAAGAAAGACAGAGAGGGCAACGAAAAAGATAAGCACAGAGAATGCCGCCGCAACGCCAAATAGATTCAAGTTACGCACTAGATCGTAAGCAAAGGTAACGAGAATTTCCGTTGAGCGAGCAGGACCACCACCTGTCATAAAAAATACAAGAGCGAAGAGGTTGAAAGAAAGCGTAAATCCATAAATAGATGCAGGAATCATCGCCGTTTTTAAGAGAGGCACGGTGATATTCCAAAATTGCTGCGTATTAGAGGCTCCATCAATAGAGGCGGCTTCATAGAGGTCTTTAGGGATACTTTGCAATGCGCCTGTGGCGACAAGGGTCATGAAGGGCCATCCAAGCCAGAAATTGGCGATCATCATCGCATAATAGGCGAGGGGTAAAGGCGAATTTGGTAAAAGCCATTTGATGGGGGCAGAATACTCCTCTAACCAACGAAGACGTACGGGGTCTGTTGAACCAAAAAGTTCCATAATTTCAGTTAGAAGATAGTTCATCGCCCCATATTGTTCATGAAAGATGTTTTGCCAAACAGTTGCAACAACAATGGGAGGAACAACAATAGGAAGGATGTAAATAGCACGATAAATGCGCTTTCCCCATAATCCGGGGATATTAAGTAAAACAGCGATCACAACTCCAGCAGGGACATGGAGAGCCACATTTGAAATAGCCCACCAAAAGTTGTATGTAAGGATACGTAAAAACTCAAAATTTTGAACAGGGAGCGCGTTTGTAAAAATATCAATATAATTTTTGAAACCAACCTGATTTAGATTAGGCGATTCCAAGCCGTGCATGAGATCTTTGAGCTGAAAATCGGTGAATGAAATAATGACCTGATATATAAGGGGATAAAAAGTGATGAAAGCCATCACAATAAATGCTGGCAATAAATAAATATAAGGGAGCGTAAAACGGCGAAACTTCACCCAACGAAGAGCTTTTTTATCGGCTTCTGACATCATTAGAGAGTCCTCCAAATCAAAAGGCAGAAAAACTAGCGTGGGCGTTTTTCCGCCCACGCTAGTTCTATTATAGTGCTAATTTACGAAGCGTGATTACTCGCTCTTGTTAGCATTTGTGGTTGCTTCAGCGACCCAGTCAGCAGCAGGGGTGCCAGCTTCAAATACTTGGTCGGTTCCACAGAAGTTGGACCAGTAAAGACCCAGTTCAGGAACTTGTGGGCGAACGTAAGCGTTGCCGAAACCTTCGAGGAGACCGAGCATTAGAGGATCGGTAACTTCGACGGTAGTGAGCGCGGGAACGTGTCCAGCATCATTCATCATCATTGTTTGAGCGTCAGCATTTGTCAGATAAAGAGCAACTTCGATTGCTGCTTCGAGGTTTGCGCTATTGGGATTGAAATAGTAACCATCAACACCGAGAAGGGGGTTGGCAGCGCCACCAGGACCGGCAGGGAGAGGAGCAACAGCTAATTTGTCGCCAAGAGCGGCTTTGTAGTCGCCCATTGCCCAGTTACCATTGGTGATAGCAGCTACGGTACCTTCGGTGAAAGGAGCTAATCCATCGCTGTCATTTTTAGGCCAACCGTTTTCTACGGAAAGCTGATAAAGATCGTTCAAGTAGCTCATTGATTCGGCAACACCGTCACCAGCAACAACGGTCCAGCTGTTATCAAAGATTTCGCCGCCGAAAGAGCCAAAGAAGCCCCAGTGGTGGTAGCAGCCGAAGCTCAATGCAACGGGGGTACCGCCTTCCATCATGGCTTTGAGGTCATCTGTGGTTGCGGGAGCTTCGGGCATCATGTCTGTGTTGTACCAGAAAGCAACAGCTTTTAGGGACTCGGGAATACCATAAAGTACGCCGTCTACGCTCATGCCTTCAACAGAAAGGGGAGCGTAATCGCCGAGTTTGCCATCAGCTAAAGCTGTGACATCAGCGATTAACCCGGCGCGAGCATCGTCGCCCAAAGAATCGTTGGGGGCAATGAACATATCAGGACCAGCACCAGAAGCAACATCAGTGCGGTACTTAGTGTAAATGTCATCAAAGGGAATTTGTAAGGCGTTGATTTTGTATTGGGGCATATCCTCAGCAGCTTGAGCAAGCAACGCAGTCATTGCAGTTTCTTCAGCAGAACCGGTGCCGTAAGCATGCCAGAAAGTTACTTCAGTAACTTCCATGCTTTCTTCAGCGTGATCTTTTTTCATAGCTTCTTCAGCTGCGGGGGCAGCACCGCCACAGGCGCTAAGCACAAAAGCGGAAATCAGCACAAGGCTGAAGAGGACAAATAGTGATTTTTTCATTTTTCTTACTCCTTAATAGGGTTATTATTATTTTTCGATAGGGACTTGCTTTAAGTTACATTTTTAGCGGGGACACCACCTCCTTTTATTTTTCTGCGATCATATGTATCGCGATACTTAGGGCTTGCGCTACAGCGCCCATACTTGATGAGCGTCTGCCGAGCAAAGCCGTTGTGATGCGTACATTGGTTGTTGCAGAAAGTAGACTTCGTTCTTTAACCGTTTTGCGAATTGGCTCAAGGAGAATATCTCCCATTTGAGCAACACCTCCGCCAACGATGATCATATCGGGGTTGAAAATATTAATCAGGCCGGCAAGAGCAACACCAAGATGCTCGCCCGCCTCTTCCATAATTTCTTGAGCTAGCAAATCCCCCCGCTGTGCCGCGAATGCGACATCTTTTGCTGAGATATTCTTTGTTGATATCTCTCTGAGTTGTGTGTTTTGTTTTTCTTTTATTGCTTTTTTTGCTTGTAAAGCAATGGCTCCGCCGCCTGAAAGAGCTTCAAGGCAGCCACGGTTACCGCAGGTGCAGATAGGCCCCTTTTCGTCTATTGTCAGGTGACCAATTTCGCCTGCCGACCCTGTTGAACCACGATAGATTTGACCGTTTATCAGGAATCCGGCACCAATTCCGTGCCCAACCTTTATATAGGCCAAGTCTTTTCTGTTTCGGCCTGCTCCGTAAGCCCATTCACCAAGCGCACCCAGTTCGGCATCGTTATTTATAGAGATCGGCACTTCCCATAAGGTTTCAAGTGTTGTGCGAATAGGGAATTTGTCCCAGCCGGGCATAATAGGCGGCGCGATAACCATGCCTTCGATGGCAGAAACAGGCCCAAGAACACCAACGCCAATGCTAGAAAGTTGAGATAAAGTTAAGCCAACTTCTTTTAATAATTCTTGGAGTAAATGATTTGTTTTCTCAAGGCAGACTTCAGGGGGGAGGGTAATATCAAAACCAACTTCTTTCTCTGCAACGACTTGTGCGCCAAAATTGGATATGATGATCCGTAAATGAGTCGCGCCCATATCGACGCCAGCTACATATCCGGCTTCGGGCGTGATTTCAAGTAACGTACGTGGACGTCCGCTTGTTCCCGTTTTTTTTGCAGATTCTCGAATTGCGCCTCTTTCCATTAAGTCGTTAACGATCGTTGTGATTGCTGAACGTGTTAAGCCAAGCCGTCGCGCCATCTCTGCGCGTGAAATGCCCCCAGGCGTAAATTGGATCAAATCCAACATTACGTGTTTGTTAATATTTTTGATATTTTGCGTTGAGAAATGCCGAAAATAAGCGTTTAGGTGCATGTGACACTCTTCTGGAAAGGTTGGTATGTTAATATAATAGCATTTCTGAAAAAGTTTGTCAAGTATTCTAACAAAGTGCGGCGATGTGAAATTAAAAAAACAACACATCGTAGTAAAAAATGTCAGAGTGTGTCGCTTTTTGTAATTTATTTGAACTTTGTCTGTTGTAGCAGGTAGTTTTGTGGAAAAAGAGTCTTGGTGTTTGTTTCGCCTGTGCTTCTCGTGCGAATGGTGTGTCCATGTAAGAGCAGGTTTGGGTCAAGAGCGGATTCGATTGTTAAATCCCAAAACGGTGAGCGTGCTTTTATCCCCCCTTGAAAATAATTATTTGCTAAATGCTTTTTCTTGCCAAAAAACAGGACTGCTTCCAAGCAGGGCTGTGGCGATGCTTAAATCTAGTGTTGCTACGCCGAGTAAGAAGGGGAAATTCCCATGTGCTAGTCTGGATAGTGTTGCGCCTGTTCCTATCATTAGTGCCAAAAAGAAAAAGAAATTTGGGCGGTAAAACTGCCAAAACTTTGGTTCTTGCAGCGCGTCAATGCGGGCGAGATTTTTTTTACAGGCTTTTCTGAAAAGGTATTTAGCTTTTAGGCTACCCAAAAGAATGCCAGCTACAATTGCGATCCAAACCCAGGGAGATGTTGAGCGAAGTGCGTGAGCTTCGAGCAGCAACTCGCTCGCTTTGCGGACGAGCATGACGCCGCCAATGAGCCAAATTAAAAGAGCCAAAATCTTGAGCGTGCGATGAGATGTTTTTAGTCGGTTATATTTCGCTATATTTATCATTTTTCTACTGTAGCAGAGTTATAGCGAAGAATATACTTAGGTTTCGGTAGATTTCTATTAAGATTCGTCGAGAAATCGTCGGTCTGACTTTGTTTTGCGAACTTTTTCGCTCTTTTTCTCTAGCCACCCTGTGCGGATATTTTCCCTGTTTTCAAAGGCGGGGATATATGGTTTCAGATCGAGTAGCGGCGTTTTGTTAAGAATATCGAGCTGTGCAACATAGACTTTGTTTCCAGAAATACGCTCTAATTTGACGAGTGATAATCCAATCGGGTTTGGTCTGTTTGGAGCGCGAGTGGCAAAGACACCATGTGGCTTTGTATCTAAAAAGGGTGTGATAGTCAGTTTTGCTTGTCTTGCTTTGTGCAGATGGTAAATAAGATAAATATGCGAGAAACCATCCAAGTCTTTTAGCCCTTTGGCGAATTCCGGGTATATCTCGAGATAACCGCGCGCGCTACTTTTGCTGGTTGGCTGAATAGGCATTCCGCTCAACTCCGTGAAGGGGCTGTGGATGACACCGATGGGCGTGTACTTGACTTTCATTAGAAATCCCCATAAATTTGATCTGGAGCCAGAATTTGACTGAATTGTGGCCGCAGTTCTTGGCGAGCCCAATCGCATAAATGGCAGGCATCCGCGTAATTCTGCTGGGGAGACAGTTGGTTTTGTATTGCTAATTCGGCTGGGCCACCCTTTAGTAAGGCTCCTGTAATTGGCTGTGTGTCTGCGTTATAAGTTGCGCAAATTTCATTGATAGAAGTCTCAAAAAGGTTGCCAATTGAGATTCCCTGGCAGATATGCATATACCCAAAAGGATCTATATGAACACGCCCCGGCTCACGCAGATTTTCGTAGGGACATTCTGTATATGATCGCCAAGGTTGTCCTTTAACGCGCTCTGCTAATTTCGTTGCCGCGCGGCCCTGATATTTGATTCCTGACATACCTTCCGGGAGTTGCCCAACGCCGCTTTCAGCAGAGTTATCTTCTGGCTGTGCAATGCTTATAAAGCCAAGCGAAATCCCTAATTCCTGCGCCGCCTGTTGTGCGTTTTGGGCCTGTTGGCTGAGTTCTTCGTTGTAATGATAAAGATCACTGCTCACAGAAATACTGTCTAGGATCTCGGCGAAAGGACGGAGCCACTCTAGCGCATCTTCTTGGGTTGTGGCCCAATATCCGTTTGAAACGATCCCTGTTTCGAAACCGAGCTTTTTTGCAAGTCGAATGCCCTTGAGTAGGATGGGGTAATAGAGAAAGGGTTCACCGCCCTCGAAATAAATCGATTTGATCGAGTTATGTTCCTGAGCCTGTCGGAGAATCTCATCGATTTGTGCCAAGGTCATCGTGCCGCTTTGCCAAGGACTGCCCCAGAGAAAACAATGGTCACATTCAAAATTGCAACGATAGGTTAGAAGCAGGTGTAGGCCGGTTAATTCCATTTTGCGCTCCTCAGTTTTCTTTTCTTCGCACCTTCAGTATAGCAATTTTTGTTGAGTGATTAAAGGGGCTTGTATTAACCGGTGGTGCCCCGACGCGCGTTTCAGCATAACCAGTAAAATCTTTTGGCACAGGGATGAATTTTTCAATTTCCAAATAGCCGTCTTTGCAAAGCTTTTCTAGCGTAGCTAAATACGCTGCGCCGCTGAGAAAGAGAGCGTTGTTGATTGCGACCAAATAGCCGTCATTATCAATTAATGGGCGAACCTTGTTGATCAGTCGCGCAGCGTTTTGCGCAAGATCAACCCGTCCCTTACTTGTCTCAGCAAAAAAAGGTGGGTCAAGAAAAACACAATCAAAAAGTTCTCCGGCGCGTTTAAATTTATTCATTTGTGCCCAAAAATCGCCTGTTTGAAAATCTTTTTTGTGGATGGGAAAACCATTCAGAGTGTAGGATGTTTTCCCAACATTTAAGAATTTGCGACTCAAATCTGTTTGCACGACCCGCTCCGCACCCGCGGCTTGCGAGGCGACCCCCAGACTTCCGGTGTACGCAAAGGTATTTAGCACTCGTTTTCCGCGTAGGTTTTCAATTGCCCACTTACGCAAGTTGCGTGTATCCAAGTACAGGCTTGCATCTCTATTCATCATCAAGTCAACAGAATACCAAACCCCATGCTCGCGGATTCGATCATCTGCTTTTTCGCCGTAGACCAAAAGCCCGTTCTTTTTTTGCGAGCTTTTTCCTTTGCGCCTTTTAACGATAATCGCTCTAAGCCAGTCAAATTCTCTCAACAAAAAATCTTTTACTTGCTCAACGAGTAACTCCCCCTCGGCAGGGGAGTCAGTGTAATTGTGGATAACCACCGTCCGAGCGTAAAGGTCTATAGCTATTTCGGGATTTCCTTCCAAAAAACCATTAAAAAGACGAAAAGCAGATTGGTGCTTTTCGTCAAAAAGGTCAGCGCGGGCAGCGATAGTTTTTGAGAGGATAGAAAGGAAATCAGTTTTCATTTTTTTTATTAACTTAGGCTGTTTGGAAGCAATGTAGAGTATATCGCATCAAGATGTTGGATGATAAGTAAATTACTAATAATGAAAGGACAAGTTTTGTTGAGAAATAAGCCAAAATTAGACAAATGTCATCTGCTTTGTGTGATACAATGCATCTTTACTTTTCCTCCAGATACTTTAAAAAGAATAATATATGCTTCTTGATGTGTTATTTGTGTTTTTTCTAAGGCTTTGCATCATTTAATTTAAGGAGAATTCATTGTCAAATATAAAGATGATTTTAGTGGAGGGGCCAAACCCAGGCGAAGAGCTTGAGTTGACCGCTAGTGAATATACGGTTGGGCGTGATCCATCAAGCGACTGGGTTTTGGATTACAACGCAGTTTCTCGTCAGCATGCCAAATTTACCAAGCAAGGGGAGTTTTATTTGCTGGAGGATATGGGGAGCAGCAATGGCACTTTCGTTGACGGGCAAAAAATTTCCGGAACTTTTTTATTAACTAGTAACGCAGAAATTGGTTTTGGGAATTTCGTAAAAGTACGTTTTGAAATTTCAAAACCCGTCCCTGAGGAAGAAGAATTTCAATCTGTAGAAGATTTACTTGCTACGAGAGTGGGTGGAAGCGTTGGGCTAGCCAAAACCACTGTTGGTGAAGTTTTGCCACCAATGGGGAACTCACCGAAACTGTTGGTAACAATTGCCGGTTCTGCGCCAAAAACCTATACCCTCAACAAAGAAAAGCTTAGCTTTGGGCGTGGTGAAGATAATGATATTGTAATCCCCTCACCGGTTGTTTCTCGCAATCATGGTTATATTGAAAAGAACTCTAGCGGAAACTACCAGATCGTTGTTTTGCCGGAAGCAGGAAATGCCGTTTATTTAGATGGCTTCCCCGTTTCTAGGCCAAATATATTATTAAACGATGCTAATATGCGAATTGGGGGACAAGCTCCAGGTGTGATGGTTTCGATGGTCTATCTTTCTCCAGACGAAGCCATTACGGCAGAAGCTTCTGAAATTACTTTTGGCGATAAGACCGTTGTTCAAATTGGGCGGTCGCCTGATAATGATGTTGTTTTAAATGTTCCTCAGGTTTCTCAATTTCATGCTCAGATTGAAAGAGTAGGACAGCGCTATAAAGTTAAAGATTTGGATAGTACTAACGGAACTTTTGTAAATGATGTTCTTATTAAATCGGAAACATGGTTGTCGGCTGATGATACAGTCCGAATTGGACCTTATCGCTATGTGATGGGTGCCAAAGCCCTTGCTCAATTTGATGATTCAGTTGATTTGCGTGTTGAGGTGCTTGGTCTAAATAAATGGGTGCGTGACGACCTTAACATCTTGCAAAATATCTCTTTGGTCTTTGAGCCACGTGAGTTTATTGTCGTTGTTGGTCAGAGCGGTGGCGGGAAATCCACGCTTGTCGATGCTGTCGCCGGATATCGTCCCGCAACGCATGGGCAAGTTATCGTCAATAACACTAATGTCTATGAAAACTTTGAAGCCATTCGTGACATCATTGGCTTTGTCCCACAAAAAGATATTATTCATATGGAATTGAGTGTCTTTGATGCACTTGACTATACAGCCCAGCTCCGTATGCCTCCTGATACAACTGTGGAAGAACGACATCAGCGCGTGGAAGAAGTGATGCAAGCTCTCGATATTGCGCATCGACGCGATAATCAAATCCTGGAATTGAGCGGCGGCCAGCAAAAACGTGTCTCGATCGGTGTTGAATTACTTACCAAACCAGGGTTGTTTTTCCTGGATGAACCTTCTTCTGGTTTAGACCCTGGAACAGAAACTTCCCTGATGCATTTAATGCGCCAGATGGCGGATCAGGGTCGTACGATCGTTTTGATTACTCACGCCACTAAGAATGTTTTCCTTGCAGACAAAGTTGTATTTCTTGCTCGTGGCGGTTATTTGGCTTGGTTTGGTCCACCTGATGAAGCTTTGGAATTCTTTGATCAATATCGGTCAGAGCGTGATCGTCGTGTTAGTGCAATGGAATTTGACCAGATTTACGCTGTTTTGGAAGATTCCAGTAAGGGAACGCCCGAAGAATGGGCAGAACGCTATAAACAGCATCCTGCTTATCAAAAAAATGTTGTTGATGCATTGGGAGATAAAGCTCAGGTCGGCACTATGCCTTCAGCTAGCACGCCTGCCAACGTCGATGTGCCCGCACTTCCTGAAAAACAGAAGAAAGTTTCTGCGTTACGACAATTTGCTATTCTTTCTAAGCGTAACTTGCGAATTTTAGGAAAAGATCGTTTCAGCTTGGGGCTAATGTTGGCCGCATCGCCTTTAATGGGGATGATGTCGGTGCTCCTGGCGACAGTTCTCGGAAATAAACCTTTCGAGTTTGTAACGGGTGATATGAATAATGTCGTCATTTCATTATTCTTATTAACAATTTATGCGGTAATGATCGGCGGACTTTCTCAGATGCGCGAGATTGTTAAAGAGGGCGAAATCTATAAACGCGAGCGATTGGTGAATCTGAAGATTTTGCCCTACGTGCTTTCAAAAGTTTGGGTAGCTGCCGCTTTGGCGCTCTATCAAACAGCCACTTATATGATTATCCATTTCTTGGCTTTTGATATGCCAGGAGGTATATTCGAATTTGTTTTGATGTATATCTCATTGACACTCGCAACGCTGGCTGGAATGATGTTGGGGTTATTCTCATCTGCGCTTTCCCCAACAGCAAATGCCGCGCCCCTGATTGTTATTTTACTCATGTTGCCACAGATCGTAATGGGTGGCGTTTTGGTACCTATGCCAGATGTGCTTAGCGGAATCACATCAACAAACTGGGCGTTTAAAGGCTTTTTGGGTGTAACGGGAGTTGGCTCAGATATTGCATCGGATGTTTGCTTGACTTTAGCTCCTGAGCAAATTGCTCTTATGTCTGAAGAGGATAAAGTCGCAAATGGATGCAATTGTTTAGGCGAGAACGCGTTGCGCGAAGAATCTTGCTATTTCCCTGGAAATGGGCGTTTCTATAACCCGGCAATTGATGAAGCTTTGCCGCCAAGCCCAGGCCCTGAGCCTGTTCGTCCCGCTGATCCAGTTATTCCTGATGCTCCAGAACAGCCTGCTGACCAATCGGACACGGTAGCTGTTGCAGATTATCTTACTGCCTTGGAAGCATACCAAATTGAAGTTGAAGCAATTCAGAGTAATACAAAGGCAGAATTTGCTGCTTACGAAGCTCAGATCGAGGTTTATCAGGCAGAAGTGGTTGCTTATCAGCAGGCTTCGATTACGCATCAGGCAGGCGTTGCTACTGCGGTTCAACCCGTTGAAACTGTTGTTCAGAAATATAACGAAAAATTTGGCAGTGCTTTTGTTAATAGAAACAATCCTGGTGAGTTTTGGTTCTTCCTATTAAAGACTTGGGCTGCTCAACTTGTTATTAGCGGAATCCTCTTGGGTGGAATTGTCTTTTTGCAAAAACGTAAGGATGTGAATTAGATGAAAATGAAAATGCGTCATCTCATACCCTTCATTTGGTTAATCGGTTTATTGACCGCCTGTGGCGGTGGTGTTACTCCAGCCGAAATGACTGCCCAAGCACTTGGGCAGTCCATCTCTTTAACGGCAACCGCCGGGGCGAATAGTGGTTTTGATGCGCAGGCGGAGTTAGCAACTACAGTTGCGCAAGCAACGGCTGGCGCGGATGCTCTTGCGGCCACGCAATCTGCCCAAGCGGGGCTTAATGCTGAAGCAATGGCAGCAACTGCAACAGCTGAGGCACCTATCCGGTCAGAGTTGCCGACATACGGGATTGATCCCGCCAACGGGCATGTGGGTTGGATCCATCCTCCTGCTGAGCTTTCTGTGACGGGTTATCTGAAATATGATTATATTAATCAATTTATTGGTACTGTAGCACAAAATTTTGTCGTCTCAACGGATATTACCTGGGATACACAGTACGGAACATCCGGATGTGGACTGGTTTTGCGATCAAATGGCAACGAGGATGCTTTGAGCCAATATCTGGTGATTGCAACCCGAGGCGCAAATGGGCATATTGTTTTCAGTTCAATGGAAAATGGGAAATTGCGTAACGGCATTGACAGTTATGCCAACTATCTTGACCCTAAATTTCAGGTTCAAAATGGCGCGACAAACCGCTTAACTGTTGTTGGACGTGGGAATACTCTGACTATTTTTACGAATGGCGTTCAGATCGATCAGGTAGTTGCTGGAGATCAACCAGTGCTATCTTTGCCATCGGTTCCGACCCCGCCGCCAGCAGGTGCATCTGACGATCAATTAGCAAAGTTTGATAAAGAATTGGCAGGTCATGATGATTTGATCGCTAGAATTAATAATAACTACAAGCCTAATCTTGCCATTATTCAAGCTGAAACGCCGTATTTTGAGCGTGGATTTGTGGCATTAGTGGCTTTGAGTGAATCAGGGACAACCAATTGCGAGTTTAATAAATCCTGGTTGTGGATTATTGATAAATAGATTTTTTTACAGAAATATTATTATGAATGTTTTGGAGGAGGTACTATATGTCTGAACCCTCATGGATCGGTCGTAAGCTAAACGACCGCTATGAAATTGAAGATTTGCTTGGGGCCGGGGGAATGTCATCCGTTTATAGAGCAAATGACCCGAATTTGCGTCGGGCTGTCGCGATTAAGCTGATTCATCCGCATTTGTCATCTGATCCGCAGTTTGTAAGCCGATTTGAAGACGAAGCTGTTTCTGTTGCTCAATTACGTCACCCGAATATTATTCAAGTCCATGATTTTTCCCATGATGGGGATATCTATTATATGGTCTTGGAATTTGTGCCCGGTGAAACTCTGGAAGAGCGCATGAAGCGCATGAATGCAAGAGGGCAACGATTATCTACTAAAGAAGCTGTCGAGGTAATTGCCAGTATTTGTGATGCTTTAGAGTATGCCCATAAACGTGGCATGTTCCATCGCGATATTAAACCTGCAAATATCATGCTTAATCTTCAGGGGCAATCCATTTTGATGGATTTTGGTATCGCCAAGATCGTTGGAGGCAAACAGCACACAGTCACAGGGGCAGTTGTAGGCACAGCTCTTTATATGGCGCCAGAGATTATAAAGGGAGAAATGGCCGATCATCGTGTTGATATTTATTCTCTGGGCGTTACATTATTTGAAGTCTTGACTGGAAAACGCCCCTTTGAAGCTGAATCGGCTATGACAACGCTGATGATGCATATTAACGATCCTGTTCCAGATGTAAGTGAGATTAATCCAGACGTGCCATCTTCTGTCGTTGATGTAGTTGTTAAAGCTATGGCAAAAGACAAGGCTGATCGCTATCAAAGTGCTGCTGAATTTGCCAGAGCTTTGCGCACCGCAGACCTAAGTGTTTCGACAAAGAGCTCTGTGGCTGTGCCTGATTTAGCCGGAACAGTGGTTGAGCCAGTCTCAGGTATGGAAGATGTAGGTTTGGCAGGAACGGCAATTGAAGAAGCGCCTTCTGCGGAATCTCTAAAGATGGCAGGAACAGCAATTGAAGAGGTGCCAGCTATTGAATCTCCAAATGTAGCTGGAACAATGATTGAAAGCGGACCACCTGCAGACTCTCTAAATGTTGCAGGGACAATGATTGAGGATATTCCTGAAAGCGTATCTCAAGCTGCGAAATCTAGCCCTCCTTCATCTTCGCCGCCACCGCCTGTTAGACCTCCTGTTTCAAAAGCTGCTAAACCATCAAAGAGCGGTGGTGTGCCCATGAAATGGGTAGGAATCGGTGCTCTTGGATTTTTCTTCGTAGCTGCAATTGCTTTTTTTGGTATTCGAGCTCTTAGCTCTCCTGAGCCAATGGCAACACCCACGATAGAAGTTGTCGCTACTCTTGAGCCTACAGTAACTTCCGCACCAACGGCAACGATGCCGCCAACTGCAACCTTGGAGCCGACAGTTATCCCCACAGCAACATTGCCGCCCGGGCCACAAGTGCGTATGACATCCATTGTTTTGGATGGCAGTACCTATGTAGTTGAATACGAAACTTTCGAGTATACAGAAGCGCTGCCGGGAATGCATGTTCATTTCTACTTTAACAACTTTACCCAAGATCAAGTTGGTGCTGGTGGTGGAGGAAACTGGAAAGTTTATGGCGGACCACGCCCCTTTAGTCAATATTCAACTTCAAATCGGCCAGCTGATGCCACTCAAATGTGTGCGATTGTCGCTAATCCCAATCACACCATTGTTTTGGATACGGGAAACTGTCTTGATCTACCGTAAAATCCTAATAATAGAGAATTAACTTTTCGAAACTTTCTCTTAGTACCTGACAACATCAAGGAGAAGACATGTTTGTTGTAAATAAAAAACTATTTTTTAGCGTTATAGCATTAGCGCTTGCAACGCTTGCCTGCGGATTCCCAACGGCTAGTACGCCCCCTCCTGAAATCAACTCGGAAGCAACGCAATTGGCAGCCACCATAGTTGCTCTCCAGCTAACTCAAAATGCTCCGGTTTCTGCATCTACAAATGTAGCTGCGCCAGAAAATCCAACAGCTCTTGTGGCCGCGACCGCGACAGCACCTGTGGCAACGGCCCTTCCCACTAAGCCAATGTTGAGCGTTAGCGTGAACACGAACTGCCGCTCTGGCCCTGGTCTCAAATATCCAATTACAGGCTCGGTTTTAACCAACGGATCATCCGAAATAGTTGCTCAGGCTCCTGGCTCCACACCTTATCTGATTATTAGAAATCCTGATGGTGGGGCAGATTGCTGGGCTTGGCTCGAACATGCCACGGTTGCGGGCGTTGTTAACAACCTGCCAATTCTTGCCATACCACCAGTTCCGCTTGGGTCAATCAGTGGCTTTTTGTGGGTGGAAGATTGCGATGACGTAAATCCCGCAAATACGGGTTGTATCAACAATACTAACTCCGGTTTTGCTGAAGGCGACGGGGCCTTTCATAACGAACTCCTTCTTCAGGGTATTACTGCCGAGCTATTTGCTGGAAAATGCTCATCATCTACCTCTATGGCAACCGCGGTTACCAACGCGAACGGAGCTTATAAATTCGACAATCTTGAAGCGGGTACATATTGTATTGTTGTAGATACTTTCAAGCACGGGAACGATACTGTTTTAATACAACAATTTGGTGGCGTGTTCACTTTTCCTAATCGTAATGAGCCGATCCAAAGGCATCAAGTTGATCTCCTGCCCGGTAAACACGTCAATGGTTTTAATTTTGGCTGGGATGATTTTGAGCAATAGATAAAAATAGGTTATGCCCTTTCTGAAATCTAAAAAGGAGATTCTCAAATGAGAATCTCCTTTTTAGATTTTTTTTTCTTGCAAAATTCTGTTTAAGGAACTTTGCTTGCTCTGTTAATATAGTCGCGTTATTGGCAATCAATTGCTGTGTTTATCTTCTCTTAGGTCTTCGGCCGCCTCGCCTACGATTAGAGCCTGATTTCTTTTTATAAGGTTTTTTCTCTTTTTTCGGCTTCGACTCTATCTTCGGAACAAATTTATGTTGCATTTTCTGATAGTAGTCATCCAGGAGCATCGTAATAATGGGAAGTTCGTCTTCGCCTTCAGAGAGTTTTTGGGCTAGCGCTTTGAAGCGTAAGCTGCGGTCTGTTTGGAGTTTGTCTCTTTCGCGCAAGCTGGCCTCGAGAAAGACCATAGAGCGTTCAGCGACGATTTCTGCAACATCTTCATGCGTGGGGACATCTCTTTCATCAAATTCGATTTTGTAGCGAATGCCGATCTGCTTCATGGCACGTTTTTCTACAGCGTAAACCAATGTCATCGCGATGCCGCTTGCGCCTGCGCGGCCTGTGCGTCCGGAGCGGTGAATATAAGCCTCCATATCATCGGGTGGCTCATATTGGATAACGTGTGAGAGCGCGGCAATATCTATCCCTCTGGCGGCAACATCTGTGGCGACCAGAAAACGTAAACTGCCATCGCGCACGCGTCCCAAAACGCGTTCCCGCCGATTCTGTGAGAGATCAGAACTGAGCTCATCGGCATCGTATCCGTATCGTTTTAAAATTGTCGCAACATAATTCACACGTCGTTTTGTATTACAAAAAATGATCGCAGAGTGTGGGTTTTCCAGCTCAATGAGCCGAATCAGCGTTCGTTCTTTTTCCATACTTGGCACGTTATAAAGGATGTGTTCTGTGTCTGTAACATGAACGTGGTCGCTGCTCAAAGTGATAAATTCGGGTTCGACCATGAACTCATTTGCAGCGCGAATGACATGCACAGGGAAAGTTGCTGAAAACATGCAAGTATTTACATCGTGGCGAGGCAGGTGACTTTGCACCTCTTTCATGTCGGGGTAAAAACCCATCGAAAGCATTCGGTCTGCTTCATCAAAAATGAGCATTTCAAGACGATTTAAATCAAAACTACGCTTGATGAGATGATCGAGGACGCGCCCGGGCGTGCCAACAACAATTTGCGCCCCATCTTTAAATGCCTGGATTTGTTCAGCGTATCCGACTCCACCGTAAACTGCTACCGCTTTAAGACCACTGTCTCGGCAAATGGTTTTTGCCTCCTTCTCCACCTGTTTAGCCAGTTCTCGCGTGGGGACAAGGATAAGCGCCTGGCAATATTTTTTCTTCGGTCGGAGCCGCTCCAGCATGGGGAGCAAAAAAGCGCCTGTTTTTCCACTGCCTGTTCGGGCTTGTATCATTACATCTTTCTTTGTTGTGAGATAAGGAATCGCTTTTTGTTGAACAGGCATCAGCGAATCCCAGCCTACGTGTTTGGCTGCTTTTTGTAGTTTCTCCGAAAGTTCTTCAAATGTGATTTCTGGTAGTTCTGTGTTTTTTTCTTTAGCTTCTTCGCTTTTTTCTTCTTCAGGATTATTCAAAATTTACTCTCTCTTTTTGGTTAACGCGGATGTCACAAATTAGTGAGTTGCGCGAATAATTGTTTTTATGTTATCTGTCTTTGGGTGATATTGCAATTATTTCTCTTGTCTAAACGGGTTGCCGCCCCGATGTTTTTTTTGTTCTATTCTATAATTTCCTTCACTCTGCCCACCTGCCCGTCTATCAAGCGGACTTTAATCCCGTGCGGATGTGTGGCTGATTTGGTCAGAATATCTTTGACAATTCCTTCGGTCAAATTGCCGCTGCGTTGGTCTTGCTTTAGGACGATGGCGACTTTTGTACCAGCTTTTATTTCATTACGTTTTGGTGTGCTCATAGCCTGATTGTATCAGGCATTCGTGCTTTCCGTGTATTAAAAACACAGTTAGATTATGTAATTGCAATGTCTGCATTCTCTTCACTAAACAAGAAATAGGATATACTTGGGGGAATTTATCTGACATATTCGGGAATATTAATGAATCGGCAAGAAATTCTAGTTATAGTAGCGTTACTTATCTCATCTCTGATTTCTTCAGGGCTGACATTCTATGCTTGGTGAAGAAAAACTGCCCCAGGCCTATGGGCTTTTGGTCTCATTACTGCCGGCTTGGCTTGGTGGTCTTTTTGGTATGCAGGCGAAGTAGCCTTAGCGGGAATAAGTGCAAAGTTGTGGATGGCGCGAATAGAATATATAGGCATAGTCAGCGTTCCTCTTGGCTGGGTTTTATTCTCCTTAGCTTATACTGAGCGCAGAAAATGGCTAACAAGAAGGAATATTCTTCTTTTGTCCATTATCCCTGTTGCAACAATCCTATTTGTCTTTTCTAATGATCTGCATCATCTTTTTTATACAAGCGTTGCTTTGAATGAGAATGGCCCCCTTTCTGTATTAGATGCAAGTTATGGGCCGCTTTGGTATTTATATTTTGTTTATGCCTATATTATGCTTTTTTCTGGAACAGTTCTGCTCTTCATTAGAATATTTTCTATTCCAAAAGCATATTGGCTTCAACAAGTACTCCTAATTCTTTCTCCGCTTTTGCCGTGGGTGGCTAATTTGCTCTATCTTCTGCGTATTAGCCCAATGCCACAATTGGATTTAAGTCCGCTTGCATTTACTGTAAGTGCTTTTATTCTTGGAATGGATATTTTCCGTTTTCGCTTATTTGATATTTCCCCCTTAGCACGTTCTACCGTGATCAATAATATGGATATCGGGATGATTGTGGTAGATAATCAAAGCCGCCTTGTGGATATTAATCAGGCGGCTGCTAAGCTGATTAGTCAAGTAAGAGACGATCTTTGGGGACAGCCAGTTGATGATGTTTTAGCCTCCTTTCCTGAGTTGGTCGCTCGTCTCGCATCCAATGAAGAAGTTGATAAAGACATTGAAATTTCTCAGGGCAAGACAAAGTTGTACTATCATATTCAGATAAATCCGATTTATGATCAGGCTAATCAGCAAAGTGGCCGCCTTTTACTAATTACAGATATAACACGCGGCAGACTAACAGAAGAGGCGCTGATTTTAGCGCAGGTGCGTAATGACTTTTTGGCCAATATTTCTCATGAATTACGTACACCAATAAATGCAGTCTTGGGCATGGCAGAGATGCTCTCTCATGAAGTTTATGGTGCTGTAAATGAGAGACAATCTAAAGCGCTTGGGCAAATTGTTGACCGCTCCTTGCATCTCAGCAACCTTGTTGACGATCTGTTGGAATATGTACATCGAGAAGCGGGAGATTTTACCCTTGAGATTAAAGAATTCTCTCCAAATAATTTGCTGGAAAGTTTGCAGGAAACAGTGGGCGATCTTGCAAGTGGCAAAGGCTTGTGGGTTAGAACAAAAGTGTTTCCGGGTCTACCTTCCACAATATTGGGAGATAGAACACGCTTGCTTCAGATATTACTCAACCTTACAGAAAATGCGATCAAATTCACAGAAAAGGGCGGGGTAGATATTCATCTAAAAACTAATAAGACTGGGCATTGGTCCATTGAAGTTTCAGATACAGGCACAGGTATTCCTGCGGTAGCACAGAATCAGATCTTTGACATTTTCAAACAAGCAGACCAAAGTATAACCAAAGAAGTACAGGGTGTTGGGCTTGGACTTGCTATCGTGAAGCAATTAGTAGAGAAAATGGACGGGACCGTGAGCGTAGAAAAAACGGATAAAACAGGCACGAACTTTGTTGTTCTTTTGCCTTTGCTTCAACCGGAAGTCAATTCTAATGAAGATTCGACAAGGAATACAAAACTTACATTTTAGGGAAAGAAAATGAATGCTGTAGCACTAATTGTTGAAGATGATAAGTTAATCGCGGAAGTATTTGATAATGCCTTAAAACACGCAGGCTATGAGACAAAAATTTGCCAGGATGGGCAAATAGCTTTGGATGCATTAAATGTAGAGAGACCGAATTTGGTCGTGCTTGATATGCACTTGCCTAAAGTTTCGGGACTAAGTGTTTTGACTGAAATTCGTGCTAACTCTGGCTTAGATAAAACATGGGTAATCGTGGTTAGCGCAGATAATGCTATAACAGCCCCTCTCAGAGGAGAGCAAAGCGCAGACTTTGTACTGGACAAACCTGTAGGCTTTATCCAGTTGCGAGACTTAGCCGCTCGAATTCATCCAGACAATCAGCCAGAAGGTCGTATCTGAAGGAAATAGTTTTTTTGCCAACCAAGTGAATAAGACAAATCCCAAGCATTTTGCTTGGGATTTGTCTTATTCACTTGGTTTTATTATTTTGTGTATAACTTTAGTGTCTTGTCCTCCTGTTCCTCGATCTTGAAGCGAGGTAAGTTTTTAGTTGCGGGTCCTTTCAAGACAACACCATTAGGGTTATAGTGCGATTCATGACAGGGGCAAGTAAAACCCTCTTTGTTCTCATCTGCATCAACCGTACACCCTAAATGTGTGCAAACCATGCTGATAGCAATAATTCCCTCTTCTGTATGTTTGATCGCAGCAGGGATATCTGAGCGTATGATTTGAATGGTTTTTGGATAATCATCTTTTGGGCCCAAATCAAACTCAGTAGGTGGGCCTGGATCTGGCTGAAAACTAAAGAAACGAAATAGGCCACCCAAACCCAGAGAGCTACTCAGACCGAAAAGAGCGTTGGTGGTAAATTTCAGAAAACTACGGCGGGAAATAGTTTTTTTCATAGGTCGATTATTTTCCAAATACTGTTGGGTAGCTGGCTAGTGCTGTTAACACGGTCATCGCCAATACGAGAATGAGAGCAAGGGCTTGCGCGATCTGATTCCCGCGCGGGAACCATTTTCCTAACTCTTCAGCTTTGGCTCTAGGTAAAAGATAAGGAATAAACCCAAATAAAAGCACTACGATCAGTGGTGTCAGTATGCCCAAAATGAAGGGGTCTCCATATTTTAGTAATTGCTGTACCCACAAAAAGAACCAGGGTGCGTGTGAATCAGAAATGTCAATACTTGTATCTGTGATTGGTTGGCCAATAGGAGCGGGAATAAAAACAGAGATCAACAAAAGAATAGCTCCGGCAATAGCCATTGCCAATACCTCGCGGCGCACCAACTCAAATCGAGAGACGCGCGCTTTCTCTTTACGCTTCTTTGGCGGTGGCGCAGCGATTCCACCGTCACGACGCACGCGGAAGACATGCCAAACAATTAAAATAATCACCGCAAAAGTCAAACCGAAAATATGCCAAGTGTAGAAACGAGTCAGTGTCGCCGAGCCTGGATTTGGCCCACCCATTACGAAAAGATAGAGATTCTCTCCTATTCCTGGAATTGTTTTAAGGAGATTGGTCCCTACAACCAATGCCCAGCGAATTCCTTCATCCCAGCGTAAAACATACCCTGTGAAATCGAGCAGCAGGATAAGAATCATCAAAATCAGCCCTAGCAGAAAGTTGAAACGACGTGGTTTGGCATAAGCCCCTGTCAGAATAACGCGCAGTAAATGAATGATCATTACTACTAATAATATTTGCGCTGACCAATAATGAAGGTTTCGAACCAAATTTCCGAAGGGCACAAAAAGAGTCAATGTTTCAATAGAGACAGCCGCTTCTTCTGGAGTGGGGATATAGAAAAACATCTCAAGTAGGCCAGTAATAAGTAATATTAGAGAGAGAAAAATCGATAATCCGCCTGCTCCGAGAGTATGTCTAAATTGTGCTTGCTTTTTGGAAATACTTGGTGGGTGAAGATGATGATAAAAGTTTGGTTTTGGGGTAGATGCCGCTAGCTCTTTAAGTCTTGGTCTAGCTTGCAGGAAAATGCCGAAAGCGGCAAGAAGCAATACTCCTGCGAGAGTTAGCGTTCCAGGCAACTCTGATTCAGGGAAAGATGTTGCACGATGCACAGGAATCGCATAGCCATTTTCTGGAGACAAGACCAAGCCTTCAGGACGTGTTCCGTTCAACTTAAGCACATAATTTGTGAGTGCCCAGGCTTCCTCTTGTGTAATCGACCCTGGATTCCACCATGGCATGGTTTCGTAAATATATTCGTAGAGCTCAAAAGCATTGTCGAAACGAGCCAAGCTACCCGGCCCGGCAATAGGTGGGGCCAAATTATCCTTGGGTATTTTAAAACCATCTTCAAGAGGGTGGTCATCGCCATGGCATTTTGACTGCCAGCAATTTTTATCTTCCCCAAAACCATCTCGCCAAGACTCAATTAATCCCTGCCCGTAATCCCCGTGGCAAGCCATACAAACACCCCAATAATGGATTGCCCCTCGGTCTATTTGTCCTGGTGGCTCCGCTGTGACAGGTGCATCAAGGCGTGAAAGATCAAATGTCGGTGTAGCAATGGCAGGAGGTGTTTCGGTGCTTTGCAAAGAAGGTTCTGCTGCCGAGACGGATGAAATAAAAACCAAGGCAGCAAAACTAAGCGCAATAACAGGAAATAAAAGTAGCCGATAAGTTCTTCTAAGTGAGAAAGGAAAAATCATAAGATATATGCTTTTCTAGTGGGGCGTTAATATGGTTTTATTCTATCAAGCATGGGGAGGGGTAGTCAGGGTCTGGGGAGGGGGTAGCCTAGATACTTGAGAACCGTTTTCGCGCAGTTCGCATCTAAATATATAAGAAAAAAGCCCAAGCAATTGCTTGGGCTCTGCGTTATACTACTTTTGAGCCACCGATGGGAGTCGAACCCATGACCTGGCGCTTACGAAGCGTCTGCTCTACCAACTGAGCTACGGTGGCGTTTTCTAACGGCGGAGATTATACCAGCACACTTTCTGACTGCCAAGAAAAAAAGGAAAAGAAATGCTTCGAATAGCAATGCTCTCGTATCATACATGTCCACTCGCAACATTGGGGGGTAAAGATACCGGTGGGATGAATGTCTACGTCCGGGATTTGACGCGCCAACTTGGGCGGATGGATATTCACGTGGATGTTTTCACCCGATCGCAGGACGAACATGTCCCGCACGTGCTGCACGATCTAGGATTTGGGAATCGTGTCGTACACATCCCGGCGGGAAAAGAAGTGCCGCTCGCGAAAAAGGAATTGGTCGGGCATATCCCCGATTTTGTGGAGGGAATTCAGCAGTTTGCCGAAGAAAAAGGGCTGCGCTACGATGTAATTCACTCCCATTATTGGATGTCTGGCATCGCAGCCGGAATGCTAAAAGATGCGTGGGGTGTACCCATTGTCCACATGTTCCATACTTTGGGTGCAATGAAAAATCGGATAGCGCGTAGTGCGGAAGAACGTGAGGGACCCTATCGTGTTGATGGTGAGAAGCAAGTTCTCTCACGAGCGGATCGGATTATCGTCGCCACACCAGCAGAAAGATCCCAGTTGCAGTTTTTGTATCAGGCAGATGGGGGCAAAATGGTCACTATTCCGCCCGGTGTGGATACGGAGCATTTTTATCCTATCCCAAAGGATGAAGCGCGGGACTATATCGGCGTTGACCGTGAAGATTGCATGTCTCTTTTTGTCGGGCGGATCGAGCCGCTTAAGGGAATTGATACATTGATGAAAGCTGTATCGCTTTTGGGCATGCACGATGCGAAGAACCCCTTTTATGTAGCGATTATTGGTGGTGACCCGGATGTTGCTGCTGATGAAATGACAGAGGAAATGTCTCGTTTGCAGAGTTTATGTGACGAGCTTTGTTTGGGGCAAATGGCTTTGTTTTGGGGAAAGCGTGCGCAAGATACACTGCCTTATTACTATTCAGCCGCCGAGGTTTTACTGATGCCTTCGCATTATGAGTCTTTTGGCATGGTTGCGTTGGAGGCAATGGCTTGCGGAACGCCGGTTATTGCTTCGCAAGTAGGTGGGCTAGCGTATTTGGTTAAAGATGGAGAGACTGGCTATCATGTCCCCTTTGATTCTCCTGAAGTATTAAGCGAAAAACTGGGGGCTTTATTAGGTGATTGTAAATTGAGAAAAAAAATGGGAGAGCAAGCGGCTATTTACGCAAAAGAATATGCCTGGCAGAAAATTTCTGCAGAAATAATAAAAGTTTATGAAGAAGTGGCAATAAACTAAAAAGAAAAAGGAGAGCTTTGCTCTCCTTTTTCTTTTTAGTTAGATTTATTCTTTTAGCTTTACATGGAATAATGTTGTTCCGTTGCTATCTTGTGTGCGCAGCTCAAAATATTTTTTGTATTTTCCGATCAGGCGTGAAAGTTGACCATGCCCGTAGCTGCGTGGATCAAAACTGGGGTCAATTTGATATAGGGCGTTGCCTAACATTGCCATAGAAGCCCAGCCATCTTCGCGAACGGAAATTTCGAAAGCCTGCTTAAGTAGAGGGATAGGCTCTGGATCCGCAGCAGGTGTTTTCACTGTCTTGGATTTTGTTGTTTGTGTACGAGCAGGTTTCTTTTTGGGAGTTAGGTTTTCGGTAAAAACAAAAAGGTCACAGGCATTCACAAAGGGCTTGGGTGTTTTCTTTTCGCCGATGCCCATCACGAAAACACCAGCTTCGCGGATGCGGGTTGCTAAACGAGTGTAATCGCTGTCGCTAGAAACGATACAGAAACCACTCACATGCTGTGAGTGGAGGATATCCATTGCGTCAATAATCATTGCGCTATCTGTTGCGTTTTTTCCGATTGTATAGCGGAATTGTTGTACAGGTTGCACAGCGTGGTTATTTAATACTTTTTTCCACGAATTCATGCTTGCTGTTGTCCAGTCCCCGTAAATGCGGCGAATTGTTACCTGCCCATATTTACTGGTCTCAGCCAACATCTGCGGAAGCAGTTTGGCTTGTGCGTTGTCACCATCGATCAAAATACTGATGCGGCGACGAATAATATTATCTTCAGTCATATGCTTATTATACACGGCTTAGACTTAATTTCAGCGTTTTGCTATTTTGAGAGTGGCTAGAGAAGTGTGTAATGGAAAGGCTCTAAGGGGATTTGTAATCCCCGGCTTGCCCTGTAAATCGCTGGATTGAAAATCCAGCGGGAGTTTTGAGAAGTTTGTTTACGTTCCACAATCGCCACTTCCCTCTTTTGTAATTTATATTAGCTTTTTTGCTTGAAAAATCAAAGAAAACGGGTACAATATAGTTGTCTGTGGTTGGATGCCCCCCTCATCCAATCGCAGACATTTTTTATATCGCTATATAAACGAGGATGGAAATATAATGCGCTGCAGCCGCTAGTATGACAAAAATATGCCAAACTTCATGAAATCCAAAAATACCGGGTTTAAAGTCCATCTTTTTGGTGATGTAGATTATCGCGCCTAGCGTGTAAATAAGGCCGCCTATGATAAGCCATGTTAATGCACCAGCAGGGAGCGTATTAAGCATTTCTTGCGTTGCAGAGACAACCAACCAGCCCATAATTAAATAAACACCTGCGTTCACCCAGCGTGGTGCGCGGACGATAAAAACTTTAATGCCTACACCAATAATTGCCAAAGACCAAATAATGGAGAGCAAGCCCCATTTCCAGAAGCCGGTGAAGGCATTGATGCAATAAGGAGTATAGGTTCCAGCGATTAACAGATATATGGCAGAGTGGTCTACTTTACGCAATATTTCAATCACTTTTGGTGATGAAATTGTCATATGGTAGGTTGCGCTGGCTGCAAACATCAAGATTAAACTGATCCCATATACAGTTAGAGATGCCAGCTTTTCGCCTTCACCCCAACTGAGTACGATCAAGGCTATTAATCCGAAAAGGGAGAGTATTGCTGCAACAAGATGAGTAAGTCCACTAATTGGATCGCGTAATTTATCTTTTAACATTTAAAATCCTATAAATAGACATAAAAAAAGGGTTTGCCTAATCCCTTGGCAAACCCTTTTTGTGCTTTTTTCTTTCTTAGGCTTCAGATGGAGATTTCTTTGTTTTTTTCTTGGCAGTCTCAACGACTTCTTGACCTTTAACTTTAGCAGTTTCTACAACTTCTTTGCTTTTGGTTTTTGCGGTCTCAACAGCCTCTTTACTTTTAACTTTGGCGGTTTCTACAGTTTCTTTGCCGCGGTCAACAACAACTTGCCCACGCTCTTTCAGTTCTTTGCTTAGTTCGTTGGCACGTGCTTTTGCTTCTTCAGCCGCAGCTTCAGCGCGAGCGATTGCTTCTTCGGCTGTTTGGGAAGCTTGATCTTTCAGCTCAATACCACGCTCTTTAAGTAGGGTGCGAGTTTCTTCACCAGATTGAGGGGCAAAAAGCAAAGCAGCAACTGCGCCTGTAAGGCCGCCGACAATAAAGCCGACTAAAAATGCACCAAATTCATCACGGTCAGACATATTTTTCTCCTTTTTTGAAATAGCTATTATTTTCTTTTAATGCCAAGCACTTCTAAAACACGCTGAAGTCCCGCTAAATTGGCATTTAGTTTGATTACAGGTTCAGCAATATTTTCGCTAATAAATGTGGTAGTTCCTCGCAGGGTATGCACTGTTTCGTTTGTTGCATCAAGAATGGGCTTAATTTCATTTTGAAGCAGGTTCATCAGGCTCGCGATTTGGAGAATTAGGATAACCAAGGCAACACCAATGACCAATGATTCAAAGGCCATAAAGATGATGAATATATCTCTAATTCTTTCTGTGGGGGTGTTTTCGTTTAGCAATCCAAAGACTGCTGCGATTATCCCGCCCAATATCAATAAAACGAAGACGATGGCAATTGCCGCTAGTTTACGTTGGTCGCTTTTCTCTTCTTCGCTATCTTTTTCTATAGGAATGTCCACAATTTCTTCAGTCATTTTTTTATTATAGCATATTTACCCATAAAACCAGCCTCTCTAATCTATAAATTTTCTTTAAAAACAGCAAGTGACAGCTTGATTTTAGGTCAGTAAATGGGAAATAGGGGTTTTGTCTTGACCTTGGTCTTTGATTCTGGTATGCTGTAACTACCGAACGGTCGGTAGGTTTTTTAGGAACCCAATTATGATGACAAAAGAAGAAATACTTGACGCAGCAGCAGAGATTTTCCGTATAAAAGGCTATCACGCCACCTCTATGCAAGATATTGCAGGAGCAGTCAACTTGCAAAAAGCAAGTTTATACCATCATGTTTCGAGCAAACAAGAAATATTACTCGACCTTTTAGATCAGGCACTTGAGCTTCTCAGCGGAGAAGTTATTGGTATTGTGCAGGATGAAGAGCTTCTCCCTGATGAAAAACTGCATCAGATGATGGAAACCTATCTCAAAGCACTTACTGAGCACTTTGATTTAGCAACAGTATTGCTTATGGAGCATCGTTCGCTAAG
This sequence comes from Chloroflexota bacterium, assembly GCA_024224815.1. Lineage (GTDB taxonomy): Bacteria > Chloroflexota > Anaerolineae > Anaerolineales > Villigracilaceae > Desulfolinea. The sequence goes on along the minus strand of JAAENC010000579.1, from coordinate 39,488 downwards.
CCCGGAGCTTCACGCTCGACATGTCCCTAACCGAGATCGTTTCGAATCTCTCTGGCGCGATGTAGTTAGCGAAGGCATGGAAAAAGGTACTTTTTGTTGTGTAGATACAGGTCTTGCCGTGCGCAATCTTTTAGGTGCAATGAATTGGGCAATTACCTGGTATAGCCCAAAAGGTGATTTCCCCATTTCTGAAATTGCTAATCAGACCGCAACGCTCTTTTTGAACGGTTTGCGAGGCAAATAATGCAGTCTGTCCCTGTCACCAAATCCCCTCACACTTTTGCAGAATTCACCACGCAAAAAGCTGCGCGGATCTATCGCATCCCCATGCTGGCATTTCCCAATTTTTGGGTTTATGCCTATCTTGTTTTTGTGGATGAAATGATTGTCCTGATCGATACAGGCTCAGGATTTGGCGATTGCACCGCCTGTCTCGAAGAAGGATTTGAACGGATCCGCTCCATCGAGGGGCTTGCTTCCGTTATGGATAATTTGGATTATATCCTCATCACCCACGGGCATATCGACCATTTTGGCGGATTGCCCTACCTCGCCGAAAAAACGGATGCAAAAGTCGGCGTCCATGAATTAGATTTGCGCAATCTGACCAATTACGAAGAGCGTATTCTCGTCTCTGAACGACGTTTGCGTGAGTTTTTGCTTGAAGCTGGCGTTGAATCCGAAAAGCTGGAAGAAATTATCCGCGTTTATTTGGTTAATAAAATGCTCTCCAAGTCTGTACCAGTCGATTTCACTTATAACGCAATCAATATGCAGCTTGGGCGATTTGAGTTTTTACATGTCCCTGGTCATAGTGCGGGGCATGTTGTTATTCGTCTCGATGATTATCTTTTTTGCGGCGACCATGTGCTAAATGGTATTTCACCACATCAGTGGCCAGAGCGTTTGACGCTGAATATGGGGCTGGGGCATTATCTCTCTTCACTGGATAAGCTTGAAAGATGGGCAGATGATGATATAGCGCTCACATTCAGTGGGCATAATGAAGTGATAGAAAATTTGTCTTCGCGCATCACGCAAATTAAAGGGATTCACGCCAAACGTCTGGAGCGAACCCTGGATATCCTGTCTGAGCCGGGTACGGTGGCTGAAGTTTCATCCCAGCTTTTTGGAGAAGTGGGCGGCTACGATGTCTTGCTTTCTATAGAGGAGACTGGTGCGCATGTTGAATATCTTTATCAGCGGGGGCTGTTGGGGATATCCAATATTGGAGAAATTGAGCAGGGCAGCGTGCCTTTGCTTTATCAACGATTAAATGATCCGGTGGCAGAACAAATGAGGGTTTGTTGCTGAAACGGTAGAAAAATCCTAAAGGAGGAGTGATGTATTCTTTTGAACCAAATGAAGAACAACAAATGCTGATCGATGCAGTCAGCCGCTACGCGGAGAGTGATTTGCGTCCGGTAGCAGAGGAGGCTGAGGAGGAGGGTAAGTTTCCTGATGGTTTAGTTGAAAAGGGCTGGGAAATGGGTGTTTTGCAGGCTTCAATCCCTGAAGAATATGGCGGATTTGGCGAGTATTCCAGTGTGACAGGGGCATTGGCTGCCGAAGAACTGGCTTATGGTGATTTGCCCGGTGCGTTGGCTGTGATGACGCCAAATCTTTTCGTTTTGCCAATTTTGCTAGCAGGCTCGGAAGCGCAAAAAGAGAAGTTTATTCCGCCCGTGATTGAGATGGAGTGGAAAGCCTACACTGCTGCTTTGATAGAGCCTTTTTTTGATTTTGACCCAACCGATTTGAAAACGACTGCTGTTGCGGACGGTGATGGTTTTGTGATTTCCGGCAAGAAGACCTATGTGCCCCATGCCGCAGATGCAGAAATGATGATTGTTTATGCCAATATAGGCGGCGTTACTCAGGGTTTCATTGTTCCTGCTGGAGCAGAAGGTTTAACTGTTAGTGAAGAAGAAAATAAGCTGATGAGTATGAGCGCCTTGCCACAATATGATGTGCTTTTAGAAAATGTTCGCGTACCAGCCGAAAACCGCCTAGAAGGCGATTTTGAAGCCGTGCTTGCCGCCAGTCGCGTAGGGCTTGCGGCGTTAGCGCTGGGTGTTGCAAAAGCTTCGTTGGATTATGCGATTGAGTACGCAAAAGATCGAGAAGTTTTTGGTGTGAAAGTAGCGCAGAAACAGGCAATCGCTTTTATGATGGCAGAAATGGTGACCGAGATCGAAGCCACTCGTATGCTGACTTGGGAAGCTGCCTGGATGCTGGATAATAATAAAGAAGAGGCGCATAAGTCAGCTTATCTTGCTTCGATTTCAGCAATTGATATGGTGATGATGGTTACGGATCGTGGCGTACAAATTTTGGGTGGGCACGGTTATATCCGTGAACATCCCGTTGAGCGTTGGATGCGTAACGGTCGTGGTTTTGCGACTTTTACCGGCTTGGCGATTGTCTAAAGGAGTAAATGATGACTATTGAATTTGAAATCCCGAAACCGATTGCACAGCAGCAATATGTTTTAAAGACCGTCGCAGATAATATGATGCGTCCCCACTCACGATATTTCGATGAAAACGAACATGAGATCCCGTGGGATTACATCACTTTTATGCACCAGGCGATGAAAGCTTCTGGTGCTGGCTCTCTGGCTCCTAAAAGCGATAAAAAAGCCGACCCAAATAAGCCAAAACGCCCTCCCATCGGCTACCAGATGCTTGCGCATATGCTGGAAATTATCTCTTGGGGCGATGCAGGTATGTATCTTGTTACCCCTGGTGGCGGACTTGGCGCAGCAGCCGTTCAATCTGCAGGAAACGATGAACAAAAGAAGAAATTTCTTGCTCGCTTCATGGGTGATAAACCCACATTTGCAGCGATGTGTATGACCGAGGCTGGTGCTGGGTCTGATACTTCCACAATCCGCTCTACGGCTGTTTTGGATGAAGAAACGAATGAATGGGTACTGAATGGCGAGAAGATATTTGTTACTGCCGGTGACAAATCATTAACAGAGTACGAGCAATCTGGCAAAGGTTTTGTTGTTGTTTGGGCGACAATTGATCCTGAAGCTGGACGTGCTGGAATGCGCTCTTTCGTTGTCGAAGCCGGAACGCCCGGCATCAAAGTGGAGAAGATGGAGCATAAGTTAGGCATCCGTTCTTCGGACACGGTCACTATTGTGATGCAGGATTGCCGAGTTCCCTTTGAGAATATCCTTGGCAAACCGACTGTCGAAAAGACGACCAAAGGCTTCAAGGGTGCTATGGCAACTTTCGATGCGACACGTCCTCTTGTTGCGGCGATTGGTGTTGGCGTGGCTCGCAGCGCCGTTGAATTTGTCAAAGAAAAATTGGCAGAAGAAGGTATCGAGATTCGCTACGGTATAGCTCGCAACAGATTAACCGCTATCGAACGAGACGTGATTGATATGGAAATTATGCTCCGCTCATCATGGCTGATGATTCTCAAAGCGGTCTGGATGGCAGATAATAAGAAACACAACGCCCTCGAGTCTTCTATGAGCAAAGTTAAAGCGGGCGATATTGGAACAAAGATCACGCAGAAAGCGGTTGAAATGATGGGTCCGCTCGGCTATAGTCGCGAATTCCTGCTCGAGAAATGGTTCCGCGATGCGAAGATCACAGATATTTATGAAGGCACTGGTCAGATCAATCGTTTGGTTGTAGCGCGTAACCTTTTGGGGTATCGCGGTAGTCAGTTGCGGTAATGTTTTTACGGTAGGGATGGGTCTAAGACCCACCCCTACAATCTAAAACAGGAGATAAAAATGAAATATCAGGTAAATAAAGCCGTCGTCGTTGGCGCAGGGACTATGGGCGCAGCGTTGGCCGCACATTTTGCAAATGCCGGTATCTCAACAACCTTGTTGGATATCGTGCCTTTCAAATTAACAGATAAAGAAGAGAAAAAAGGCCTAACGCGCGAAGATAAAGCCGTCCGCGGTAGAATCGTGAATGATGGTCTGACAGCGGCGAAAAAGTCTCGTCCCGCATCTTTCTTTTCTAGTGACCAGCACGCGCTGGTTAATGTAGGCAACCTCGAAGATGATTTTGACGTCATCGCCGATGCCGATATTGTCGTTGAAGCGATCATCGAAAATCTTGTGATCAAAGTCGATTTGATGAAGCGCATTGACGAAATTCGTAAAGAAACCGCGATTATCGCCACAAATACATCGGGCATTCCCGTCAAAGATATTGCCGATGGCCGCTCTGAAAGCTTCAAACAGCACTTCCTCGGGATGCACTTCTTTAACCCACCCCGCTATTTGAAATTGCTCGAAGTGATTCCCACCGCCGATACGCTGCCCGAAGTGGTTGAGTTTGTTAGCCGTTTTGGCGAATATCGCCTCGGTAAAGGCATCGTGCTTTGCAAAGATACGCCCAACTTCATTGGCAATCGCCTTGCTTTTGGCACGGGCGCATTTGCGCTGGATTACATCTTAAAGAACGACCTAAGCATCGAAGAAGTGGATATGGTCACAGGCCCCATCATCGGGCGCCCGAAGACCGCCACTTTCCGCTTGATCGACCTCGTTGGTATTGATGTTTGGGATCATGTCGGGCGCAACCTTGCTCCCCTTATCCAGCACGATACTTACGCCTTGCCCTATCTCGAAGCTGAAGCTCCCAATAAGCTCATCGCCGAGATGGTCAAGCGCAATTGGCTGGGCAATAAAACTCGGGGCGGTTTTTACAATGTCAAGAAAGATGCCGAGGGCAAGAAAACCTTCCTGCATCTTGATTTCAACACAATGGAATACCTTGAGCCGAGTAAACCCCGCTTTGACTCTGTCGGCGCAGCCAAAAAAGCTGAAGATCTGAAAGGCAATATCCAGGCGATGCTCGACGGCGACGACAAAGCTGCAAAACTGATCCAAGCTCTCACTTATCAGGGGTCGCAGTATGCTTCGGCGCTGATTCCCGAAGTTGCTGACACGATGAAGCCTATCGACGACGCCATGCGCTGGGGTTTCGGGCATAAGGCTGGTCCCTTCGAGATCTGGGATATGCTCGGGGTGCAGACGATTGTTGACCGGATGACTGCTGCGGGATTCGCACCTGCCGATTGGGTCCTCAGCATGCTGAAAGGCGGACGTGATTCCTTCTATCAATATGAAGATGGAAATATCGTCGGCGTTTACGACGTCTCAAAAGATGACTATGTCCGCATCGTCCGTGACCCGAGCTTGGTACTGCTTAAAGAACAAAAAGTGGTGAAAAAGAATGGTGGCGCCACCCTCTACGACATGGGCGATGGCGTGGCATGCGTCGAGTTCCACACCAAGATGAATACGCTGGATGCCGACATCATCGAGATGATTAACGAGGGCATTGACCGCACCGAAAGCGATTTTGATGGCTTGGTGATTGGCAACGAAGCCGACCATTTCAGCGCAGGTGCAAATCTTTTCATGGTCGTGATGGCTGCCCAACAACAGATGTGGGACCAGCTCGATGAAATGATCGTTACTCTGCAAAATATGATGATGCGGATGCGCTACTCACCAAAACCCGTTGTTGTGGCTCCTGCCGGGATGGCGCTCGGCGGTGGCTGTGAGATCACCATGCACGGCTCCCGTGTGGTTGCGGCTGGCGAAACCTATATTGGTTTGGTCGAACTGGGCGCTGGTGTGATCCCCGCTGGCGGCGGCACGAAAGAAATTATGCGCCGTGTTATGAACCCCGCCATGAAAACGCCCGAGATGGTCTCTTATGCACCATTGCAGCGAGCCTTCTTGCAGATCGGACAGGCGAAAGTGGCAACATCCGCTCGTGAAGCGCAGCAAATGGGAATCCTGAGCGAATCCGACCGCATCGTGATGAGCCGTGACCATCTGCTCGCTGAAGCGAAGAAAGAAGTCCTGCACATGGTCAACACCGGCTACGCTCCGCCTGCACCAGAAAAAATCTACGCCGCTGGGCGTGATATGCTCGGCGCACTGGAATTGGGCGCTTATATGTTCAAGGAAGGTAAATTCATCACCGAACATGAGAATTTGATCGCCAATAAGCTCTCGTATATCTTGAGCGGCGGCGGCTTGAGCAAACCCCAATGGGTCAGTGAACAATATGTTCTTGACCTTGAGCGTGAAGTCTTCCTGTCACTTTGTGGTGAACAGAAGACCCAGGAACGCATGTGGGCTTTGTTGAACACTGGTAAGCCTTTACGGAATTAGGAGCGGTTTAAGGTTAGAAAGTTGAAAGTTGAAGGTTTAAAACCTGCAACCTTGAACCTTAAACCTGCAACCGACAAAAGGAGAAAATTATGGAAATGCGAGATGCTGTGATCGTTGCCGCTCTTCGTACCCCTGTGGGCAAAGCCAAGCGTGGTGGTTTGGCGACCGTCCGTGCGGATGAGATGGCCTCGATTGTGATAAAGGAGTTGCTGAATAGAACCCCCCAACTCGACCCCGCCGATATTGACGATGTCATTCTCGGCTGCTCCTTCCCCGAAGGCGAGCAGGGCATGAATATGGCACGTCTGACGGCGATGCGTGCGGGCTTGCCCCACTCTGTTCCGGGCGAGACGATCAACCGTTTTTGCTCATCGGGCGTGCAGTCCATTGCCCATGCAGCACAGTCGATCATGTCTGGGCAGATGGAAGTTGTTGTCGCTGGTGGCGCTGAGTCGATGACGCAAGTCCCGATGACGGGTTATAAATTTGCCCCAAATCTGGCGCAGGCACAAACGAACCCCGAAGCATTCACCAGCATGGGCATCACATCCGAAAATGTTGCTGAGAAATATGATATCAGCCGAGAAGATCAGGATGCTTTTGCTATGAGATCGAATGAGAAAGCTGTCAAAGCCGTGACTACAGGTGTTTTTGACGCCGAGATCGTTCCTGTGGAAGTGGAAATAACCGAGGTCGGAGCGGACGGTAAACCTGCTACCCGTAAATTTACGGTGAGCCGAGACGAAGGCCCCCGCGCTGGTACCACGCAAGAAGGATTAGCGAAGCTCCGCACGCCTTTCAAAGAGGGTGGGCGTTCTACAGCTGGGAACTCATCCCAAATGTCGGATGGCGCGGCAGCGGTAATCATCATGTCCGCAGATAAAGCTAAGGAACTCGGTATCAAGCCCCTCGCACGCTACGTCTCGTACGCTGTGGGCGGCGTCGCTCCCGACGTGATGGGAATCGGTCCCGTAGCCGCCATCCCCAAAGCGCTGAAGATCGCTGGCTTGGAGAAAGATGATGTTGATCTCTTCGAGTTGAACGAAGCTTTTGCATCCCAGTCATTGGCCGTCATCCGTGAACTTGAGCTTGATGAAGAAAAAATCAACGTGAACGGCGGTGCGATCGCTTTAGGGCATCCCCTCGGCTGCACGGGTGCAAAACTGACCACCCAACTCATCTACGAGATGGGGCGGCGTGGTTCGAAATATGGTATGGTCACGATGTGTATCGGCGGCGGCATGGGTGCTGCGGCGATATTTGAGAATTTGCAGTAAATCAGGAAACAGGAATTAGGTATCAGGAAATAGTCAGTGCAGGTTGAGTAGACCCGAACGCTTTTAGAGGGACATATCGAAACCAAACGGCTTTTTGAAATGCCGCTACGATTTCGATACGCCCTTCGACAAGCTCAGGACTACTCAATCTCCGCTGAAAGACAATTTGTACTTTTTAACTTGAAAGATTAAAACAGGAGATATAAAAATGGCACTTACAATCAAAACCCTCATGGAAAAAATGCCCGGTGCATTCCTCCCCGAAAAAGCCCCCGGCCTGGATGCTGTCATTCAATTCCACTTTACTGGAGACGAAGCCAGCGACTGGTACGCCGAGATCAAGGATGACAAAGTTACCACCGCTGAAGGCGTTCGTGAGAACCCCACAATGACGATGACGGCTGACTCCGCTGACTATGTCGGCATCTTTACCGGCGAAGTGGACGGCATGGCCGCCTTCATGCAGGGCAAACTCAAGCTGGCTGGCGACCTGAATCTGGCGATGAAGATGACGCAGATGTTTAAGATTCGGTAATACGTTGGAGAGCAGGAACTAGAAGAATAGAAAAAGATGTACTCTTTCATAATAAAAGAAAGAGTACATCTTTTTTATTGCCTGTTTATAGCGCATCCCTACGCCAGCCCCAGCACAAGCCCAAGAATGAGAAATAAGAAGAATATATTTTGTCCTGAGTGAATAATAATAGCCATCCAGGTGCTTCGAAATCGTTTGACAGGAAGTGCAAAGAAAAAGATGCTTTCAAGCAGACCTGAGAGAAAACCCCACGGTTGATGTATGTGATATAGAGTAAAGAGGAGCCCGTTTGCTACCCAATCCCATTTGCCAAAAATACCATTCATTTTTGGTAATAATACACCTCTGAAAAGGAGTTCTTCTCCTAAAAATGTATTGAACACAGAAAGGAGAACCATCATGATAACAAAACTCCAATTGCCAACTAACTGAGCCTGAATTTCTGGTGATTCCAAAATGGAGCCGAATGCAAAACTTGGCGGTTCAGCAAAAAATGGAAAGATGGAAGTCCATATGGATCCCAATATTGGGCTCAGCACAATGCCTGAAATGGCGAATAAAACGATGCCCGGCACTACCCACCACCAAAGTTTAGGTTGAGCCTCTCCCGTTTTAGGGTCAAGCGGTGCGTTGAGCCAAAGTCGTCGTTGGATAGCAGCCCAGCGCAGATCACCTTCTTCACGACGAACAATGATCATCGTTAGAATAAATTGCCAGATAAGCCCGACCGTTAGCGCCCAGATTCTGGTGGATGCTGCTGCCAGTGGGTCTTTACCTACAGACAAAGCAGGAGTGATCACCCAACCAATGATCCCCATAGGGATTGCAGCCAATGCCCAGATACTGAGAATTTTACCCAAGCTGTACTGCTCTTCTGTTCTTGTTGAAAGTCGAGATATATTTCTTGTCATTTTTTACTCCTTTTCCTTCGGCTGGATGTTTATATCAAGAGTATGGTCATATTCGTATGTGCCATGGGTCACTTTATCGTCATATGACCATTATCAAGAAGCTGAATGAGAAAATGAAAAGAGATGCTTTCGGTCGAGAAAGCATCTCTTTTTTTGTGAACGATTTTGCTTGAGCCACTGTTTTGCCTACAGGAGATTACGAACCCTCAGATGAGCAATATATGCTGCTGATATAGGACAAAGATCTGCTGTTGGAGAATTCTCATAATAGAAAACCCGCCATTTCGCCTGGGAAATATTCTCAATAATATTGTATCCAAGGCTGTTTAAATTGGAATTCAAGACCTTTGTATCAAATTGCGTGATTAAGGGTTCTCCACGGCGTTCTGCAAATTTCATCAATTTCTCTACGACAGGTTGATCATCTGACGAAATCGTTATATTGGCATAATCAAAAACAAGTTCAGATTTAGAGGCTAATAAACCAGAAAGACTTTGCACTATTTCAAAGAAAACATCTCGTTTCAGATAAGGAACTGTTCCGAGCCAGGAAATAAAAACCGGTTCTTTTTGATTGAGTGATGATCTTTCTAAAATTTCAGACAAGCTTTCTGTTCTGAAATCTATAGGTAGATAATGCAAGTTTTTGGGATGCTCAAGCTCCAAAGAAGCTATCCGCTCTTTTTTCAACTCTTGCGTTTCGGGATGATCTACTTCAAATATTTTCAAACGGGAAATCAAATCTTTGCGGCGGTGCACAAACGAATCCAGCCCTGCTCCTAAAAGTAGATATTGAGTTGTCCCATTCGAGATTGCGTTTTCCAGGCGATCTTCAGTATAGCGACTTCGTGCTAAAACTTGACCATGAGCAGGCCGTAGTACTTTCAATATTTTTTTGACGATCAGGGAGTATAGCCATTGATTTTTAGCAACGAATCGCCACTCTGGGCTAGTCAGCTGGAGCGCAAAAGGATCATCAAAAATTACGGATTTCTCATAAAGCTTATGAGCTGCGCGAACAGCCGCTGCTGCCTCAGCCATTTGGCTTGGACGATTTGTATTCATTCCTTAGCTGCCAAGAATTTCTACCCCAAATGTCTCTCCCTGCGGCGGAGCCTTTACATCAAAAATATCCGCAATGGTTGCGGCAAGGTCGGCAAATGTTGAACGCACACCGAGGTTCACGCTCTGCACTGCATCACCCGCAACCAAAATGGGTACATACTCCCGCGTATGATCCGTCCCTGGGTAAGTCGGGTCATTGCCGTGGTCGGCGGTGAGGACGAGGATATCATCCTCGTTGAGAGCATCCATGATTTGAGGTAGGTGTTGGTCAAATTCTGCTAAAGCATCGGCATAACCTTGGGGGTTATTTCGGTGACCAAATTTGGCATCGAAATCCACTAGATTGGTGAATATCAATCCTTTATCTGTGTGTGTGCGAATGGCTTCGATCGTTTTGTCAATGCCATCTTTATTGCTTTTGGTGGAAATTGCTTCTGTGATGCCATGCCCAACATAAATATCATTGATCTTCCCGATGCCCAAAACCATCAAGCCTGCTTCTTTCAGGTTGTCCAACACGGTCGCTTCTGGGGGGACGACTGAATAATCGTGCCGATTGGCCGTGCGGGTGAAGTTGCCGGGCTCGCCGATAAAGGGGCGGGCGATCACGCGGCTGACTTCATGTTTTCCGCGCAAAATTTCGCGGGCAATTTTGCAGTATTTGTATAAATCGTCAATGGGGACAATTTCTTCATGCGCCGCAATTTGGAAAACACTGTCGCCGGATGTGTAAACGATCAACTTGCCAGTTTTGATATGTTCTTCGCCCAACTTGTCAAGGATAACCGTACCCGAGGAGGGATAATTGCCCAGGAAACCGCGCCCAGTTTGGGTCACGAACGCATCCATCACATCAGGTGGGAATCCATCCGGGTACATGGGAAATGGCTTGTTGATGTGAATCCCGGCTAATTCCCAATGTCCTGCTGTTGTGTCTTTTCCTGCAGAAACTTCATCCATTTTTCCGAAAGCGGCGGTGGGTTCTAGTTGGGGTTTTACACCATCCAAAATGGCGATATTTCCTAATCCCATCGCTTCCATATTCGGCATATTCAGCCCGCCAACGGCTTGGGCGATATTCCCTAATGTGTGGCAGCCAACATCGCCAAAATCGGCAGCGTCGGGCGTAGCGCCGATTCCGGCACTGTCTAAAATGATGGTAATTACTCGATTAATTTCCATTCTCTTGGTGATCCTTTTATTTACCAAGTATCTGAAACACTAGATATCCTGCAATTTTCTTTAATGTAAATCTTGAGACTATTTTATCACTTTTGAGTTCGAGCGAGAGATTGAAGTAAAAAGCACTCCTCTAAAAAGGAGTGCTTTTTCTGTCTATGAAGAGTTTTGTGGCTATGGTAACTTAGGCATCTCTTTGTTCATGACACTTCCTATTAAATAGTATCGAAGTGATGTCTAATGGTGGTTATTTTTGGAGAGGATATCGATGAATACTTCTACCACGTTCGGGTCGAAGTGAGTTCCTTTCTGTTCGTGGATGTATGCGAGTATCTTATCTTGGGGTAAAGCTTTTCGATAAGGTCGATCTGAGCCAAGCGCATCCCAGACATCTACAACTGCAAAGATGCGTGCAGAAAGGGGGATTTCTTCACGTTTCAACCCTTGGGGATATCCAGAGCCATCCCATTTTTCATGATGTGAATAAGGGATCTCTAATGCGGGGTGTAAATAGTCGATTTTAGAAAGGAAATGTCGCGCATAAACAGGGTGCTTTCTCATAATCTCCCATTCACTGTCCGTTAAGCTTCCTGGTTTTAGCAAAATGTTGTCAGGGATAGCTATTTTCCCTATGTCGTGCAGTAGGGCGCCTCGCTTTATATGAACTAACCTTTCGTTGCTTATTCCCATTGCTCGCGCCAGTTCTAAGATGGTCTTTGTGACTCGCTGTGTATGAGTTTCGGTTTCTGTGTCGCGCATATTTAATGCCTGTACCCACCCCTCGAGTGTGGCATCATATGCTTGCAATAATTCAGAATTAGAACGTTGTAAATTATCAAACATAGTAGCGTTATCGATGGCGATAGCAGCTTGCCCAGCAAGCGTTTTGAGAAACTCCAACCAGTCTGAATTTGAGACAAGAGACTTGCGATGAAATATTTCCAACACGCCTTTTAGCTGTCCTTTTGCTACTAGGGGGACACCATAATAGGAGACGAAGTTTTCTTTTGCCAGCAGCGGCGCGTTTTGTAGATTTGCATCTTCTTTTATTATGTTTTCTACATGAACTATGCGCCGCTTTAAAGCAGCTTTGCCTGCGTAACCTTCTCCAAGGCGAAGGCTAGTATATTGCAAGGCGTCGGTTTTGAAGCCTTGCCTCGTCGCGCACTCCAGTCTTTGCATGTGATTGTCATATAAGAGTACATCTGCTGCATCTACTTCTAGCTGTTTCATGACCTCTTCGAGCAAGACTCGTAAAATCAAGCGTAAATCGAAAGAACCGGCAATAGCGTTATCGACATGTCTTAGGGCAGTTATTCTGCGCAGGTGCTCTTGAGTTTGTTTGTAGAGGCGGGCATTTTCAAGTGCAGACGCTGCTCGCTCTGCAAAAATTGACAGTAAGCGTTCATCATCTTTATTGAAGGCATCTACTTTATCACTTTGCATATCAATTGCCCCTGTTATTGTGTCTCCAACCTTGAGCGGAATTACTAATTCAGAGCGAGCTTCTGCCCAGTTTGGAATGTAATTAGTATCTTTCGATACATCTGAAGCATTGATTATTTGTCCTGATCTAATAGCTTGGGGAACTAAACCTTTTCCGTCTAAGGTTAATTCACCCTTGCTAACTTCACTGGAATAAGAACCAGCTACAGCGATGCGTTTCAAATGAAATTTTTCAATCACTAATAAGCTGCAGTTTGATTTTCCAAACTCTTCCAAAATGGCTTTTACGATTGATTCTGCTAAATGCTCTGGGTTGAGTGATTCTTTGTAAATCAGGGTCGTTGATGCGCGATATAGGCGGGATATTTTCTTGTTTCTAAGTTGTATTTTTTTTTCAGATTCTATGCGAGTGGTAATGTCTTGCATGGCTCCAAAAACCCGGACAACTTGATTTGTTACTTCATCCCATTCTGGGCGTGCATAATTGCGTACCCATCGTATTTCGCCGTTTTTCATTACAACGCGAAACTCTCTTTCATCTGTGTCTCCGGCAAATAATCGCTGGATAGCTTCACGAGCGATTGGCATATCAGGAGGGTGAATAAGACTCTGCCAATGAAGTAATTCTTCAGAAGGAGATTTGATCGCCTGGGAGAAAGCCTCGGTCGTCCATTCGAACTTAAGGGCACCATCAGGCGTTATTCTCAAGACATAGGCTAAGTCTGAAACAAGTTCTGAAATTAGGCGGTATCGGCTTTCGGATTCTTTGACAGTATCAAGAAGGTCTACTTTTTCAGTAGCTAAAGACATTAATAATTCGCTATGACGTCTATGCAAAGTCAAAATCAGTATTAAACAAGCTGTAACAACAATCCCCTCTTGGAGCCATGTGGAAAGTAATAATGAGTTGTCAGTCATTATCAACGAATTTGTGAGCCATCCTGTATGTGCGGTGACAGAAATCCCAAAATAGGTAAGTAAGCAAAAACTGGCCATTAGCACTCCAGCCTGTGTGTTGATCAGCAGCATTGCTAATATCGGCACTGTTATGAAGTATATGCGGCCATCTCCCACTAAGCCACCCAATATTAATGCTATTGTTCCCACCATATAGCTTAAAAAAATCAGTCCCCAAGCCTTAATGCGAGCGTTGATCTTGCGAAATATAGCAAGACTCAAAATCAAGGCATATAAAAATAAATAGATATATGCTACTTGTGAAGCTGTTTTGTTGGGCCTAAATTGAATTATCCATATGACGATTGCTGGAAAAAAAGTGTAAGATGTGATCGCTAGTGTTTTCGCGATGACATTGCTACGCCAGAGTTCCAGTTCTCCTTGTACATTTGCGCTGGTTTGCGTAAGTGCTGTCTTCATAAAGTCACCCTTTTATTGGAGAGCAATAATACCTGTAAATTCACGCCCGTTTATCGCTATCGCTATAATCAAAAATACATAAAAAAAATACCTTTGTCAAATATGCGTACTTACTTTATTGTATGTTGCTTGAACCTTTTTATTGTTTCATTATCCTTTCAGAATATGTGCAGGATTTTTTTATGGAGCAGGATTTGTTTTGGAAGAAAAAGTCTTGTTCATTTAAATCCAAAGTTAATTTCTTCCGCTAGATTATAGTTTTACTAATGAGTATTATGTAACTAACTCTACTTCATTAGTTACATAACTATTTTTTTTGGTGACAAAATAAACATCGGGATTTCTCTGGTAGAAACGCGTTTTTTATATTCGGCATATCCGCTATACATATTGACTGCTTCTGCCCAATAAGCTTCTCTTTCTGTATCTGTAGCATTTCGAGCGATATATTGCCCTTCTTGCCCGCCAAAAGCTAGATTCGCCTCCGGATTCGCTTTCAGATTGTAATACCAACTCGGGTGACGCGCTTGTCCCCAATTTGATGCAATTAAAAAAACATCTTCTCCTTTTATCACGCCCAGCAAAGGGACTGTGCGCAACTTTCCACTTTTTGCCCCGGTAGTGGTTAGAACGATCACGGGGATACCGGATAAAAAGCTCGTTAGAGAGCGTCGGTTATTGGTGCGCTTCAATATAATCTTGTCTATGGGTGGCAAAACGCGCGATGCGATCTTTGCTCCAAATTTTGATGATGTGAAATTTAGTAATATTCTTTGAATCCAGTTACGTTGCTTCTGTTTTTTAGCTTTTTCCATTATTCTTATTTTCCAAAAAATGTTTTGATGTTTAAATGCAGGCGGATTATACATCAGAGCTATCGCGTCTGCGCTCTCTTTATGCTAAAATCTAACATCTTAAATAAACGGACTTGGAGACTATGGAATCAACAATTGGTGCAGATTTACTTAGATTAGTTGCCGTCATTATTCTCGTTTTAATGAACGGCTTTTTTGTGGCAGCAGAATTTGCTTTGGTTAGCGTACGTGGAACGCGGATCAAAGAACTTGTTGCGAAGGGAAATAAATCCGCGCGATGGGCGGCGAAAGCTCTGGAGCACCCTGATCAGGTTATTGCCGCGACGCAGCTTGGGATAACGCTGGCAAGCCTAGGGTTGGGGTGGATCGGTGAACCGGCTCTATCGCATTTATTAGAACCGTTAATTGAAATGTTCCCCGGAAATTTACAAGAGGGTGCATCTCACAGTATTTCGGTTGGTGTGTCGTTTACGATCATCACATTTTTGCACGTTGTGGTTGGTGAGCTTATGCCGAAATCCATCGCATTACAAAACCCCGAAGGCACTTCCCTTTGGGTCGCTCGCCCTACCCTATGGACAGAATGGCTTTTCAAGCCTTTTATTTGGGCTTTAAATGGCACGGGTAACACTTTGCTTAGAATGATTGGTGTTAATCCTGCCGAAGGCCATGAGCTAGTCCACTCGGTCGAAGAACTGAAAATGATCGTCACCGCCAGCGCACAAGAAGGGGTCGTTGAGAGCGATGAGCAAGAAATGTTGCATGCAATCTTTGATTTTGGCGAGTTGCTGGTGCGGCGAGTGATGATTCCGCGCACAGAAATTTCTGCTTTCGAAGCTGATATCCGCTTGCGCGAAGCCATCAACATCGCTATTCATTCATCCTATACAAAATTCCCCATTTACGATGATGATCTGGATAATATAATCGGTATTGTTCATATCAAAGATTTGCTTCGTGCCGAACATGACCCGGAACGCGAGAACGACAACTGCAAAATTCGTGAGTTGGCTCGGGAAGCCTATTTTGTGCCGGAATCCGTGCCTGTAAAATCGGTTTTGCAACAATTCCGGGCGAAACGCCGACATATTGCAATTGTGATGGATGAATTCGGTGGGACAGCTGGCTTGGTTACGCTGGAAGATTTAATGGAAGAAATTGTCGGCGAGGTCAGCGATCCTTTTGACAATGAGCAACCCG
The DNA here is from genome assembly GCA_024224815.1 of Chloroflexota bacterium. GTDB lineage: Bacteria > Chloroflexota > Anaerolineae > Anaerolineales > Villigracilaceae > Desulfolinea. Next base: position 23,511 of record JAAENC010000579.1, on the reverse strand, counting down.
AAGTCCAGAAGCGTTCCGACGGAACTGTTGTCGTGGATGGTTTGCTTTCTATCGAAGATGTGAATAAAAAACTTGGCCTGCGGCTGCATGATCCCAATTATGATACGATCGCGGGATTTGTGCTGGGGCATTTCAATCGCATCCCGGAAATTGGTGACGTACTCGAAATTGACGGACTTCACATCCGTGTCGAAGAAATGGATGGCAGAAGAATTGCCCGTTTAGGCGTAGAGTGGGTCGAATAGATAGAAACTACACAATGCGATGTCTTTGCGAGGAGCATGTTTTTGCGACGCGGCAATCTCCAGTCAAGGAAGGAGATTACTTCTCTCCGAAAAGCACCGGGGCTTACAAAGGCTTAAAAAGATAATTTTCCCCAAGCTTTATTTGGTTTATCTGTTAGGTTTTGCTAAATAAAAAGGTTGATTGTTTTCTGACAATCAGCCTTTTTATATAACTTTAGACTCTTTCATAAAAAACGAGAAGCGTGCTTCCATATTTTCGCTCATCGAATTTGACCAGATTTTTTAGCTCTGTTTCCTCGTGGTCTCGAAATTCACGTGGGTGAATTTGGACAATTACCCAACTTTCTCCACTTAACCAATCAGGATTTTCATCGACCAACTTTAGCGCGCGCAGCCACATTTCTTTATATTGGGGTGGGGCGATATAGATATAATCAAAGGGACGATCTGGCGTGGATTCTAGAAAGGCAAATGCGTCACCGCGCTTGATTTCGGCTTGGTCGTCACCAAATTTGCAGTGTGCCAAATTTTCACGAATCACGCCAATTGCCTCGCGCCCCATCTCGCTGTAGCGGACAAAATTTGCCCCGCGACTCAAAGCCTCGATGCCCACTGCGCCTGTTCCGCCAAAAAGATCCCACCAGATAGAATCTCCTACGTCTGCGCCGATGATATTAAAGAGATTCTCTTTAACGCGGTCGGTAATTGGGCGCGTTCCTTTGTCGGAAACAGTCTTTAATTTATGTCCGCGTACTTTGCCTGCAATTACTCTTAAGCTCATGGTGCAATCTCCCGAATGGCGCAGAATGTTGCGCCATCTCGTCCTATTTCAATAATATTGGGTGAATGTCTTTTCACATTGTGTACTTCGTTTAAACGTGCAGAGAGCAAAAGATAATCTCCGGCTTTAAAGGGGCGATAACCAATAACTTCAATTCGATCGGATGCATAATAAGCCGCGTTGACCGCCTCTCTATATACGATCAGGGTTTCTTCTCCCTTTGAGAAATTCTCAAATTCTTCAAGTGCCTCTTTATAGCAGGTGAGCCAATAATCCGTTTCAAAAGTGCCCTCTGCGCCGCTTGTGCCTCCGACAAATGTGTTGTAATAAACGTACTGATAGGGATGCAAGTCTATATTGCTTTTGATACCGAATATCAAAATAATCATGACTATGATGCTTTGTGCCGCAACAGGGCGAATGCATTTAAAAAGCTGCTCGAAAGAAAATCCTGCAAAAATAAAGACAGGGGGAAGAATAAAGAGAAAATGCCGATAATTATCGTACATTGGCGGGCGAATAATCAGGATATAGCCAAGCATGAAAAGAAACCAGAAAGCAATTACGCTTAAATCTTGCCAAGCCAAGTTCTTTTTGAAGAACTTGAATATAGCAATGCCTGCCCCAAAGATGGTGAGTGGCCAAACTGTCTCTGTGAGCGTGATCCCAAGAAGAACCGGAAGATACCGTATAGGGACTTCAAAAGATTCGTATGGGTTTCCATAAAAGAGTGTTTTAGGGCTTACGGGGTAATTCGCCATTGTCTGAATTACATCTATGAAGGTCGCGATAGGGTTTTCCCAGAGATAGGGCCAGGTTAGATAGGTTGTAAACATGGCTATCAGCGCTGTAGGGATAAACCATAGCAGTATCTTGATATTCTTTTTCAATATGGCGTAGCCAAAAAGCATTACTCCAAGAAGTGGCCCGATCACACGCAAGTTGGTTGCGATGCCGATCAAAATACCTGTAGTGATAATTTCAGCCCATGGCGGTGTCTTTTTTTCAGGTGTAGGCAGTTTGTCTACCATGCGAAAACCAAAATAAAATGCAGCAATAAAAACGGTTGCAAAAGGAGGGTCTTTGGGGTTGATAAAGGCGTGCCCCCAAAGCACAGGTTGCGAAATATAGAGTAAGCTAAGCGAGATAGCTACAGAGGGTTTAAACCAACGCAAACTGAGATAATACAAAAAAAGAACTCCGACAAGAAAGTTAATAAAGTTAAGCAAATGCCAAAGAGCAACTTTATCAACCCCTGTTATGGATTTCAGAGCGTAAACAGTCCCTCTTGCGAGGAGCAAATAGGCCGGCCCATGGTTTTGGTGATCCCAGGCACTAGGCTCAAAAGCACGAGTGAGATCAAAATCTTCACTTGCTCGCTCTGTAATAGAGTAAGCATAGCCAATAGAATCTGCGTATTGGTAGTAGAGATATTCATCCCAAGCCATGCCGTAATCCTGAAAGGTAAAAATACCGATCAGGAGGCTGACGAGAAGCAAAATAAGAATAGGGAAATGATGAGATTTTATGGACATAGGGTGTGGGCGGTCTAAAAAAATTAGAAAATCTGCTTTAGGTCGCCTTTTTCTTTTTTTTCGTACGTCTTTTTCGCTTTAATGGCTTTACGAGTGATTGCAGTTCTTCTTCTTCCCCTTGTTGGTCCGCGAAATATTGATCAATAAATTTTGAGCGTCGCAATCTTAGCGCCATCGGTGCGACAGCGTAAAGGTCTGCGAGTTTAACTATGTTGCGCCCACTGGCGGCAGTGTAGGCGCGGGCGGCTTCAAACCAGGTGATTTCGGCACGTAGAGAATCAATACCAAGTTTCTGGATGATCTCTATTGCCTTGTTTGCGACTCTATTTGTCAGCTTTACTTGATTTAGGCGTGCTCTTGTTGCTTCTAATTCTTCTCTGATAGACGTTGTTCCGCTTGCGTATTTTGCGACAATTTGGTGTGGTGCATCTAAATAAGCCTGTACTTGTTTATAGGCTTTTAATCGCTCTTTGGGGTTGTCTAATCCGCGTACAACAACGCGCAGGCCAAAGCGATCCATAATCTGTGGGCGCAAATGCCCCTCTTCTGGATTCATTGAACCAACCAAAAGAAAACGCGATTTATAAGTGGCAGAAGCAGCGCCTCGGCGAAGCGTATAAGAGCCTTGTGCGGCAGCATCTAATATTGCGTCAATGACATCGTCTCCAAGGAGATTGGCTTCATCAATATAGAGTAAATTTTTATCTGCCTGTGCGAGTATGCCACGTTTTAGGCGGATTTTTGATTGCATTGCGGCGCGTTCATCAATTCCACCGACCACGTTTTCGAGTTTTGCATTGAGCGGCAATTCGATCAGGCGAACGCGGGCGGGGCTGGTAAGAGAAAGCCCTTCTCCATATTTTTTTGCACAGTCAGGGCAAACAGCGTCTATGCCGCCTTCTTCTATATCTGCGGGCATACAGCCATAATGACAGGTACTGCGCTCCACCATCGGGAGCAGATCAATCAGACTGCGCACTGTGGTGGTTTTAGCTGTTCCACGCGGACCAACGAGCAAAATGCCGCCAATATTTGGGTTAACCAGCCCTAAAATGAGTGCGAGTTTCATCTCGTCTTGCCCAACGATCGCTAAAAAGGGGAAAGGGAGAATTTCGGCTTTACCGCTATCTTCAAACTTTGCAGGCGGCAAATCTTTGCCCGAAACATGGTCAAGCAATTCTTTAAGTGTACGAAAAGGATGCGCTTGGCGTTCTTTTTCTTCGCTTTTCAGCTCAGGGGGGGGAGGCGTGTTATCGGATGTCATTTTTATGTTTTTGTGCTAATCTTCGTTTTTGTCGTTCGTCAGCATCTTTCATGCGTTCTTCTTCTTCAGGAGTTTCAGCGAGTAAACAGGGGACTTCGACTGCATTACCATTTTCATCAAGGGCGACATAAACCAGGTACGCGGTATTGGTGTGAACTTGCTTGCCGGTTAAAGGGTCCTCGGCGAGAACTCGCACCTCTGCTTCGAGAGAAGTACGGCCAGTATATGTTATCTCGGCATTGAGAATAATTAAATCCCCAATGTGGATGGGTTGCTGGAAAGTCATTTGGTCGATAGCTACGGTTACAACTCGATGTTGGGCGTGGCGCATACAAGCTAGCGCACCGGCTTCGTCGACGAGTTTCATGATCCAGCCACCATGAACATTGCCGTGATGGTTGGCATGTTCGGGCTGCATTAGTTGTGAAATGGTGACTCGTGAAGCACGCATTAATTTTGGAGAAGAAATATGGCTCATATCTTTTTTAGTCCAGATCATCTCGGAATTCGCCGGAATCAGCTGTGTGAAGCCTTTCCGGTTCGTCGAGAAGAATGTCAATATCGCTGTAATTTAGCTCGGGCATCATTGGGGCGAGGGGAAGAGTTGCCGGCGGGTAAACTTTTGGGGGTTTTGCGGGCGGGTGTTTTCGCGAGGTTGCTTTTTCTATGGCGCGTTTGCGCAAGATGCGTGGTCCTTTGCTTAGATAGCCGACATAAAATCCGAGTACTGAATAAATTTCTTTTTGCGGTGTGACCCAGCCAACCCATTCGCCAAGGCGATTGTAGATATATGGGTAGACGAGGAAGGCTTCTGCATCACCTTTTGTGGTGTAGATGGGGATAATTGATTTAGGAGCGACCATGTTTTGATTGTAGCATTTTTGTTCAGGAAATATGTATATTGTACAGGATTAGCAAGATTTTCATTTTTTTGAGAAAGCGTTGATTAAATGGTAGCAAGTTTTGGTCAAGCGCGAAGCGGTTTTTCATCCATTTCTTTGTCAACGTCATTATAAGTCCAATAACGATTGACAAAGAAATTCCAGAGCATGACGATCCCGACTGTGAGTGCTAGTGTGAAATTGTTGGCGAGAAATTCAGCATCGAGGGGGATATTTAGTTGCAGATTGTTGAAGATATTGAATATGGGCGGTTCTGCAAAATGCAAGATCGGGAGACGGATTGCCATACCTGCGATATTAACGGCAAAAAACATAGCTAATTGTTTTGCGATGGGGCGAGAGCGAGATTCTGGGTATGTCCAATAGCGATTCCAGATAAAATTCGAGATGATCGCGCTGATAAAGGAAATTGTTCCGGCGATAACGAGAGACATAGCCAGCTTTTGCGTAAGCAAATTCATGATGCCAAAATCGACTATTGCGCCGATGACGCCAACAACAGCGAATCGTAAAAAGCGGGTACGCTCTTTTTTGTCTGTAACTATAGATTTTGCCACACTAAAGACCTAGTTTCTCTTGGAAATAGGGCATTGTGCGCTTGATGCCTTCTTCCAGATTGACTTTTGCTTCCCAATCGAGAATGTTTTTTGCGCGCGTTACATCAGGGCGACGGCGTTGGGGATCTCGAGCACTGCGTCCGGTCGGAACGAAGGTAACTCCGCTCGGGTTTTTTGTGACCTTGTTAATTGCTTCGGCAAATTGAAGAATCGTGATTTCGTCCGGGTTGCCGATGTTGACAGGTAGATGCTCGTCTGAGTAAAGTAGACGGACGATGCCTTCAATTAAATCGTCAACATAACAGAAGGAACGAGTTTGCTGCCCGTCGCCATAGACAGTTAGTTCTTCTTGGAGTAAGGCTTGTTTGAGAAAATTTGGTAGCGCGCGCCCATCTTCCAGATCCATGCGTGGGCCGTAGGTGTTGAAGATGCGAACTATGCGTGTATCCACTTCGTGAAAGCGGTGGTAGGCCATTGTAAGTGCTTCTGCGAAACGTTTTGCTTCGTCGTAAACAGCGCGTCTGCCAACAGGGTCTACGTTTCCGGGATAATCTTCGCTTTGGGGATGAACAGTTGGGTCACCATATATTTCACTTGTGGAAGCGAGTAGGAATTTGGCATTGTGCGCTTTTGCTACGCCAAGCGAATTATGCGTCCCCAGTGCTCCGGCTTTCATCGTTTGAATGGGGAGGTTGAAATAAGCTCGCTCAGATTCGGGGTTAGGGCTGGCAGGTGAGGCGAAATGCAAGACAGCATCTATTTTGTCGGGAACAAAAATATAATTTGAGACATCGTGCTTATAAAAACTGAAGTTCTCATTTCCTGCAAGGTGGGCGATATTGCCGGGATTGCCAGTGATGAAGTTGTCCATACCGACAACTTGGTGGTCATCGGCGAGAAGGCGGTCGCAGAGGTGAGAGCCGAGAAAACCTGCTGCTCCTGTGATGAGAATACGCATATTTTTTCCTTTTTTGTTTTAAGTCGCCGTAATGGAGACTTGTTATTTTGAGCTGAGACTTTGCCAGTCAATTCTGTTAATGAGACCGTCTCCGGTAATTTGATGTGCTTGTCCGGAGCCAGAGTCGACCAGCCATAAATTGCCTTGATAGACAAGAGCGAGAAAGTCGCCCTCTTGCCCTGAAATTGCTTCGGGTGCCCAAACAGGTGTTTGCGGCCTGATCCCTTGCGCGTTTTCTGGCGGGAAAATCGCGCGGCGATTTGAACCATCTCTATCCATAACGATAACGCGATAGCGGCTGCTTTCACTTTGAGAAGGGAAAATTGCTTGTAAATAGGCTATTTGGTAAATATTTTCTTTCCCACTTGGGCGCAAAGGGGAGCTGGCGGGATAGGCAAACATGCCCGTCTGAGATGATAACTGAATATTGCTTTTATTTGCTATGGAGACTGCGCTGAGATCAAAATAGGGGGATTCTTCGGGGGTGACCAGATTTTGTGCTGGCGCATGGGTAACGGTGTAGAGCGTGCTACTATCGCCGCCCCAAGCCATGCCGGGAATCCACGCCCAGTCGCTGTGTGTGCTTAATTCGGTAATATCGAGCAAAGGATTAAACTCACCTGTAGAAATATTTATCGTGCCTATGCTATCCGGGCGAGCGTAGGCGAGTGTTTGCCCATTAGGAGACCACTCAAAATTAACACCCCACCAGCCGTAAATGCCACCGGCATTTGCTTCGATAATTTCTTTGGGATTGGTAGACCAGCCTGCGCTGAAACTGACTTGGTAAAGATCATTATTGGCTTGCCAGCCGGGGGCTGCTGCGCGTGGCTCTACTGTCGAATAGTAGATGCGTGTACCACCATTTGGCCGCCAACCAGCGAAGTGTACCACATTGGAAACCCCCAATTTTATGGGGTCTTTTGGTCTGCCGATGGTGCTAACAGCCCAAAGTGTATTGATTTCTTCAGCGGGATCTTTTTCTGATTTGCGGGTATAAAGAAGCCAACCGGCATTGGGGGAAAGTTCAAAAATGCGTCCGTCTAAATCGCCCGTTGTTACGAGCGGGCGGCGATTGGCGGTGGAATCTTCCATTAGCCAGGCGTTGCCGCCGGAGAGATAGGCGATTACGCCAGGAGCGGGGATAGGGGCAAATATCGCTTGAACGCCGACCATTGTGATCTCTGGTGCGGCTTCGTGGATGGTAATTGTTTTAACCAAAGAGTTGCTGACTTCTACGCCATTTTCATAAACGCTGCGATAAGTGATTTCTTTTAATCCATTTTGCCCCAACTGAATGAGCCGCGTTTCGCCTTCGGGAAGGGATTCGTTGCGCACGATTTGTCTTTCAAAGGGGATGATCTCCTCTTTGCTTTCAAATTCTTCGCGGACGCGCGTGATCTCAATTTCTTCGCCTTCGGAAAGGAGTGTGTACAGGGGCGGGGTTATTCGGTCTGATTCTGCTGTGCCTATCTCCGCGATTTTTAACGCTTCCTCGACATCGCTGCCTGCGGGGACGCTAGCTGGGCGATTTTCGCCATCGACATTAACGGTAATCTGTATCTCTTCTTGAGAAATTTGTGGGGAGCGGCAACCAGATAAAAGGAGAGCGATCCCGAAAATGATTATTAAAGGGAAAGGGCTTACTAGAGAGAAGGTTTTTTTAACGGAAAGGCGCGTATTATCCATATTTCCCCATAAAGACTGAATACTGAACCCTGAATAGCGCTTCATGCTGGTATAATCCACTCGCTATTTTACCTTCCCTGAAATGACCATAAACCCGCTGCTGATGGCAATTTGTTCAACGCGAAAACCGGTCGCTACAGGCCCAATTGCACCGGTATAGGCCTCTGTGATCATGTCAGAGAGAAAACCGGCAAGGCTGGGCGGCGCAGGGAGCGGCCCAAAATCGGCAGAAACAATCGTTATTGCAGGTTGACCTTCTGCGTCAATACCCACGGTGACGAGCACTTTTACTGTAGCGATAAAATAGCCTTGCGAAGCCTTCCCGAAAATTTGCATTTGCCCGTCACGCAAATAAACTTGCGGATCAGCGAAAAAGGGATCGTTTTCGGTCTTGAGTTTTGAAGCAAGGAAAGATGTAAGTTGTGTTTCGGTGATCGTGAGAATGATCGTCTCGCCTTTTATGCCTGCTTCTAACGCTCCTTTGAACTGCTCCTGCATACTCTCTACCGATTGTGGAGAGACAGGAATATTAACATCGGGATAAGGATCATCAGGCCCGCCAACACTCATGGTGCAAGCCAATGTGGTTATCAGTAAAATTACAACAAGGAAAAGAGTAGAAAACTTCTTTTTAGTAGGCATATTTTCTCACTTTAAGTAAATAAATGAACGGAGCAATTATAGCATGAGCGACTCTAAAAAATCAGCAGAAATTTCCCTGGCAGCAAAGCTCGAAGGATTGCTTTTTGTAGCAACCGAACCTGTGCCGCTGACGCAATTAGGCAATGCTTTGGATTTAACGCCCGCAAAGTTAAATAAAGTTCTGGGAGAATTGGAAGAAACGCTCTTGACCCGTGGCTTGCGAGTACAAAGTCATCGTGGTCGGGTGCAATTAACAACTGCCCCTGAACTTGCCGAACTAATTCAGGAATTTTTGGAGCTAGATTCTATCTCGCGCCTAAGCCCGGCAGCTTTAGAAGCGCTCTCAATTATTGCTTATCAGCAGCCCGTTACGCGCCCCCAAGTGGATGCGATTCGCGGTGTAAATAGTGATGGCGTGATGCGCTCTTTGTTAACTAAGGGATTGATCCAGGAAGGTGGCCGCGCAGAGGGGCCTGGGCGACCTATTTTATATGCAACCACCCCCGAATTTTTACAACACTTTGGTCTGGAATCTCTTTCTGTATTGCCAGCCTTAGACCTTTCGGAAATTATCAAAGAAGATGTAGATTCTGAGCTTTTGAAAAGCTAGTTAGAAGGAAAAAGAATATGGAAGAACGACTGCAAAAAATACTCGCCAGCACAGGGCTTGCCTCACGTCGTGGATGTGAAGTATATATTAGCGCTGGGCGCGTAAAAGTAAACGGAAAAGTTGCCAAATTAGGGCAAAAAGCTGACCCTGCAAAGGATAAGATTACGGTTGATGAGAAAGCGATCTCTATCCCAAAAACGCATATTTACATTGCGCTGAATAAACCGCGCGGTGTTATCTCTGCTGTCACCAGTCCAGACCCACGCCCAACTGTGCGTGACCTAATACCGATCGAGCGAAGAATATATCCCGTTGGGCGTTTGGATATCGAAAGCGAGGGATTAATCCTAATGACCGATGATGGCGACCTCACAAATCGTTTGTCTCATCCGCGCTATGGGCATGAAAAAATCTATAAAGTTCTTGTTGCGCGTCAGCCAGATAAAAAGCAGTTAGATGCCTGGCGACGTGGGATTGTATTGGAAGATGGCTATAGAACCGCTCCTGCAAAAGTGTTTGTTGAAGGGACAGCAGGAAAAGGCGCGCGCCTTAAAATCGTGATGAAAGAAGGGCGTAAACGCCAAATCCGCGAGACGGGGAGCTTATTAGGCTTGCCCGTTGTAAGTATTTTGCGTACCCAGTTGGGGAGCCTGAAACTAGGAAGGTTAAAGTCAAAAGAATGGCGTTATTTGTCAGATGAAGAGGTCGCGGAGCTGAAAGGGGAAGCAGTGTCCAGAAAGCCGAAGCACGCCAAAAGTCAAAGAACGAATACGAAGTACAAAAAAAGACGATCTAGCTAGATCGCCTTTTTCCTTGTGAAGAAATAAAAGAACTGAAAGGTAAGGCAATCAGTTTCTCGGAAAAGGGCGGGTTTGTGTTTTTATGATAAGCTGCTTAGCTTAAGCATTTCGTTATCCATGATACCAACGCCTTTTTTCAAGACCTCTTTTGCAACTTTTTTTGCCCCTTCCAGTGAATGTAGTTTATATGACCCGCATTGATACTTGTTTAGCTCAGGAATGTCCGCTTCGCTGCCAATATTTAGTATATCTTTCATTGAGGCTTCCCAGCCTTTGACAATTTTTTGTTCTGTAGGCTCTCCAATTGAGCTCATATAGAATCCGGTTCGACAGCCCATTGGAGAAATATCAATGATCTCTACGTTTTCTGCATTTATATAGTTCCTGAGAAAGCCAGCAAAAAGATGCTCGAGAGTGTGGATTGCTTTTTCTTCGATTTTTTCTTGATTTGGAATCGTAAATCTCAGATCATAGACTGTTATTTTGTCTCCTGATGGAGTCTTTATTTTCTTAGCAACTCTAACGGCAGGGGCTATCATTTTTGTGTGATCAACTTTAAAGCTATCTAGCAGGGGCATTTTCTTTCCTTTTGGGTTAGATTTAGAGCATTTTTTCAAATGCTTCATCTGCGATGTTTCCATCGCAGATTTTGGTTACAGGGCCTGTCATTGTAGCAGAGAAATTGCGATCAAGTTGGATAAGAATTTCTCCACCTGGCATATGTACTGTGACCTCTGAACCGCAGAGTCCAAGTTTATGAGCGACTGCTGCTGAGACTGTGCTGCTGCTCCCTGATGCAAGTGTGTAGCCTGCTCCACGTTTCCAAGTCTCAATTTGGATATTTGATCGATCCAGCACCTTAATAAATTGGACATTTGTACGCTTTGGGAAGCGAGGATTTCTTTCAAATTTCGGTCCATATCGATGAGCTTCTTCATGTGAAGGGTTTTCTGAAAAAACAATAGAATGAGGATTCCCGACTGTTGCTGCACAAAATTTAAGTTTATGTCCATCTATTTCAATTATTTCATTTAGAACTTCTCTCACATCACCTTCGACAGGAATAATGTTGCTGTTAAAACTAACTTTTCCCATTTCTACTTTTACATTTTTTTGTCGGGGTTAACAGTGCAATTGACAGCCCCTCCTGCAGTTTCTATGGTTATCAGACAAGGAATTGTCGATAATTGAGCGCGCAAAGAAGCGTATACCATTGCCACTTTTTTCTGCCTCGCTCTCATCGGGGTTAATAATTTTTAATCCAAAATCACAAATTGAACTTTCAAAAGGACCGAATAAAATGCCATCTGAGCCTATACCATAATTTCTGTGGAGGATCAGTCGAATCGTTTTTTGCCTCAGTTCTCCTTTGAGATTTTTTGGGTGAACTACGATGTAGTCGTTGCCTAAGGCATGATATTTTGAGTTTCCCACTTATTTCTTATCCTAGCTATTTGTTGAGAATGTAGTAGTAGAAAGTCAGGAATGGAAATATTGTAGTTAATCGGAGGCAAGCCTAAGGTCTATGAACGAAACAGAGGGAGATAAAAAAGGTCGACCATAAGAGATTGGCTTTTTTGTTGTTTGGTTTGATTTAGTGGCAGCACTCACGAATATCCCAGATAGCCTTTTTATTATCTTCTTCTAGAAGCCAATATCGCTACCAGTGATGCTGGCCCGCTTTCTGAAGAATTACACGCAAAACTACGTTCGTACCGCTGGGATAGAGAACCAACAGAATGGTCTCAGTAGTTTTTCGCTTCCAAAAGGGGAGCGTAAAATCAAACTCTCAAAAAGTGGCTAACAGAAAAGTTGGCCACTTTTTCTTTTAATCAAACCATATTTTTGTTTCGACAAGGGTTTGGGCAGAAGTCAGCGCGGGTTGGTGGCGACGACCGTAACACGATGTAAATAAAAATAGGTTGTTGACTTTGCTTTTCTTTTATTGTATATTTGATTTGTAAGTCCAATGACCTTACAAAGTTTTCTTGAAGGTATTAAATGGCTCACCAAAAAGCTACTCGACAGCAAACGAAAGAACATAATAGAGATTTAGTTCTTAAAATGATCTTCGACAAGCAAGCGCTTAGTCGAGCAGATATTGCGCGCGCGACCAACTTAACGCGTACGACGGTCTCTGCGATAGTGACTTTTTTGATTGGTGAAGGCTTGGTAAAAGAAGTTGGATTAGGGGAGTCGATTGGTGGTAAATCGCCAATCCTTCTGAGCCTTATCGCTAACTCTCGTTATTTAATCGGCCTTGAATTAGCACAAGATAAATTTGTAGGCGCAATCGTAAATATTAGGGGAGAAATAAAGAAGTCTGTTGAAATCCCCGTAAGTGATAGTAGTGAACAAGAAGCATTGAAACTGGTTCATCAAATATTGGATGAACTGCTTTCTGATGCGCAATATCCTGTAATCGGCATCGGTGTTGGCGCTCCGGGTTTAATCAACACCCGTGAAGGGATCGTAGTTAACGCTGTAAATCTTGATTGGCAAGATTTACCTTTGGCTCGTTTATTAAGTGAGCGTTATGGGCTTCCTGTCTCTGTTCTAAATGACAGTCAAGCAGCAGCCATCGGGGAATATGTTTACGGCGGCGAGCATACCCTTGACGAGAATTTGATCGTAGTCAATGTGAAGCAAGGCCTCAGCGCAGGGATTTTGATCGGCGGTCAACTTTTTCAGGGTGATGGTGGCGGAGCGGGCGAAATAGGCCACGTTGTTGTGCAAAAAGATGGCCGTCTTTGTCGCTGCGGCAAACGTGGATGTCTAGAAACCTTTGCGAGCGCCAGAGCCATTGTCCAGCGTGCTAAAAAACTAGCGCCTGAAAGACCAGCATCAATTTTGTCAGAAGATATCGACTCTATTTCTCTGGATGTGATTGAGAGTGCTTTTCTTGCAAAAGACCCTCTTGCTCAAGAGATCATCGCAGAAGCAGGGGCTTATCTGGGTGCGTCTTTAGCGAACCTGATTAGCATTTTGCATATAAAAAGAATCATCCTGACAGGAGATGTCTCTCGTTTCGGAGAGCAATGGCTGAAAACTGTTCAGGATGCAATGCTTGAAGCTGCCTTGACCAAGATCGGTCAAGATACAAAATTGGAAATCGGAAAAATAGAGTTTCAAGGTTCTATTCTCGGTGCATCAGCATCCATGTTAATGGATGGATACGCCTTACTTTTTAAATCAGAACAATAAACAAGGAAATACTTACCAATGACCAAGCAACTCGATTTGATTTCGCCTAATCAACCGCCCCCTCTGGACGATAATTATCGTCCAGCCATTTTAGCAAACCGAGCTTTTCGAGCAAAATGTGAAAAGAATGGTGAAGCGCTCATTATTGGTTTAGAGCGTAGCAGCGGAAATTTCACCCGTTTTGAAACCAAAGTCTTGCCTGAAGATCACCCTGATGCAGCTCAAAACCTTGAGTATGTAGAGCGTCTAGTCAAATTTCTGCTCTGGCAACGTGGTGGGTTTAGGCTTTATATTGGTGGATCCCAAAAAATCGGTGAATATATTCGTCAGATTTATGCTTCTGCGGGAGCACGCAAATTTGACCATGAATTTATGGGCAAAAAAGTCTACGAAAAGGATTTTGAAGTTGTCATTTGCAATGTGGATGAAGTACCCGCTTCGCACGAGACCGGAAAGTTGCTCGGCGGCTATTTACAGGGTGCCCGCATTGGCTTTGATCTTGGCGCCTCTGACCGAAAAGTGAGTGCCGTTGTGGACGGTGAAGTGATCTACAGCGAAGAAGTGGTCTGGGAACCCCGCAAGCATAGCGATCCCGCGTACCATGCTAAGGAAATAAGAAAAGCCCTTGAAACGGCAGCAAGCAAAATGCCACGTGTGGACGCCATCGGTGGGAGTTCGGCAGGTGTTTATGTAGAGAATCGGCCGATGGTCGCATCCCTCTTTCGAGCCATCCCGGAAGAGGATTTTGGCAAAATCAAGAATCTTTTCCTCGATATCCGCGATGAGATGGGTATCCCCTTTGAAATTATCAACGATGGTGATGTAACAGCTTTGGCTGGGGCGATGTCTCTCGAAGATAACGGGATTTTGGGCATCGCGATGGGGTCGAGTGAAGCCGTTGGCTATGTAAATACCGAGGGGCGGATTATGGGCTGGCTGAACGAGTTGGCATTTGCGCCGGTAGATTACAGTGCCGATGCCCCTGTGGAAGAGTGGTCTGGTGATATTGGTTGTGGGGCAAATTACTTCTCGCAGCAATGTGTTTTCCGCTTGGCGCCCGCCGCCGGAATCGAAGTGCCCGAAGGTGTGACCGATGCCGCTAAATTGAAATCGGTGCAAGAAAAACTAGAAGCCGGACACGAAGGCGCGAAAAAGATTTGGCAAAGCATGGGTATTTATTTGGGCTATACCCTTGCGCATTATGCCGATTTTTATGATCTAAAACATGTCTTGATCTTGGGGCGCTGTACGTCTGGCAGTGGTGGCGATTTGATCCTTGAAGGCGCAAAACAGGTGCTTTCGAGTGAATTCTCCGAATTGGCTGAACGGGTCAATATCCAACTCCCCGATGAGAAAAGTCGTCGTGTGGGGCAATCTATTGCCGCTGCGAGTTTGCCTTACTTAGCTGAGTAGGAGCCTTTTATGAAATTTCATTTCGATACCGCTGAAATTTATATTCCCGATGATGTGTCTGTAGAGGAAGCCTTAGCACGCACTACTCATTTATGTATTGCCGCTCACCAGGATGATATTGAAATTATGGCTGCGCAACCAATTATTGAGTGTTTTCAGCAAGACGATAAATGGTTTACGGGCGTGGTTGTTACGAATGGGCGCGGCTCTCCGCGTGATGGCATATACGAAAAATATAGCGATGATGAAATGCGTGATGTGCGTTTCAAGGAACAGCGTAAAGCCGCTATTATTGGTGAATTTTCAGCGCAGATCATGTTGGATTATCCCAGTAGCATTGTGAAAGATGGCAATAGCAAATCCCCGATAACCGATATTGTCTCTATCTTAAAAGAGACTAGCCCAAATATGGTTTATACCCATAATTTAGCAGATAAACACGATACGCATGTAGGCGTAGCAATGAAAACTATTGCTGCTATTCGTAGTCTGCCAGAAAATACACACCCGCAGAAATTATATGGTTGTGAAGTCTGGCGTGACTTAGACTGGATGGTAGACAGCGACAAAGCCATCTTTAATCTTTCTAGCCAGGAAAATTTACAAGCGGCTTTATTAGGTGTCTTTGATTCGCAAATTAGCGGTGGCAAGCGCTACGATCTGGCAGCTCTGGCACGCCGAAGAACGAATGCTACTTTTTTCGCATCTCATGGCGTAGATGAAGCAACAGGACTTTCTTTTGCGATGGATATGACACCTTTGCTCACAGATACAGAAAAAAACATTCCGGATTTCGCGCAAGAATTTGTCCAAAGATTCGCGCAGGATGTTACAGATCGCCTAGCTAGAATGAGTGGATAAAATATGACTACTGAAGGCTCTGCTCTTGCCCGATATTTGCGTGCTGTGACCGAACTTCAGTCTCAAGTAATTGAGAGTCAACACACACTTTTACTTGATATTGCCAAAAGAATGGCTGAAGCAATTCAAAGAGACCAACGAATTTTTATCTTTGGAACAGGTCATTCCCATCTTCTTGCAGAAGAAGCTTTTTATCGTGCGGGTGGACTTGCAAATGTTGTTCCTATATTAAGCGAACACTTTATGTTGCACAACTTACCGGCATTAGGCTCACGTATTGAACGTACACCCGATTTGGCCAATATGATTCTCGACAGATATGCTCCAGAAGCGGGCGAGATACTCTTTGTGGTTTCAAATAGCGGTGTAAACCATTTGCCAGTTGAAATGGCGTTGCAAGCACGAAAAAGAGAAATGTTTGTTGTAGGCATATCTTCGTTTGCTTATGCGTGTGAAGCCCCGCTTTCGGATTTAGGTCTGCGTCTTGACCAAGCTGTGGATTTCGCTTTGGACAATGGCGGTTTTCCCGGCGACGCACTGCTTGAAATGGATGAATTGAACTGGCGCGTTGCACCTTCATCTACGATTGTAAATTCACTCATCTGGAATGGGCTTGTTGCTGAAACAGCTCACAAGCTGCAGGAACAGGGCATAACACCGCCTGTTTATATTAGTCTAAATGTAGATGGTGCAGCAGAACACAATCAAGCTCTTTTAGAAAAATGGCGTCCACGTAATATCCATCTATAGGAAAATATGACATCTTCTTCTAAGAAATTTGCGATAGGCATAGATATAGGTGCAACCAAAATAGCGTCGGTTCTTCTTTCAGAAAAAGGAGATGTTATTGCTATGTCAAAGGTAGCTACTCTCCCTGCGGAAGGTATGCAATCGGTTTTTAATAAGGTTGCACAGGAAATCAAATCTCTTATGCAGTCATTTTCAGGCGAAGTGATCGGTGTTGGTATTGGTTCGCCCGGCAAAGTGGACACTACGCGTGGTGTAGTTTATGACGCAGTCAATCTTGGGTGGAAAGAAGCGAATCTGCTAGAGGGGATTTCTCGTCGCATTGATAGAGGCCTCCCAATCTGGGTAGGCAAGGATACAAATTTAAGTGCGCTGGGGGAATATTTTTTTGGAAATGGTCGTGGTTACGATGATTTTGTCTACGCAAGCATTGGTTCTGGGTTAGGTGGAGGCATTATTAGCGGAGGCCAGTTGATTACAGGCAGTGATTGGTATGCAGCCGATTTAGGACATATTTCAATTGATCCGAATGGATTGCCTTGTGTGTGCGGAAATAATGGATGCGCAGAAACGATTGTTTCTGGAGCTGGTCTTGTGGAATTAACAAAAGGGATACTTGCTGAGAGTTCAGTGAAGAGTCTTTTGAGGGATTATGAGCATTTTGCATCCGAAGATATTATCTTAACTGCTCAATCTGGAGATGAGCTTGCCCTCTTTGCACTCTCTAAGATGGGGCAGGCTCTAGGTGTTGTTCTCTCGGCTTGCACGGCAATTCTTAATCCATCGCGTTTTATTATTGGCGGTGGCTTAGGTGTAGCGAGTTTTAATTTTATTGTAGACGCTATTGATGAAGAAATAAGAAAGCGTACAATGATAAGTAGTCGTCAAAAATTGAATATCGTACGATCTAACTTAGAAACACCAGCGGTTGGCTCGGCGTGTTTGGCGTGGTATATGCTTTTAGGAAATACGTTAAAGAAGAAATTAATCTAAAGGAGGTGAATCTGACCCAACAGAAAAGGGCTGGTCATCCTAAAAAAGAGAACCCGTTCGACCTTTCAGAATGAGCAAATCTCACGCTGAAAATTTTCTAAATTCTTAGATTAGACTCTCAAGGAGAAAGAAATGCGTACTAAACTATTTGTATTCCTCGTGCTTGCAAGCCTCGTACTTAGTGCTTGCGGTGGAACCTCTGCCCCCGAAGCCCCTGCTGCTGAAGAAGCTCCCGCCGCTGAAGAAATGGAAAAAGTTACCCTAACAATTGAAAGTTGGCGTAACGATGATCTTGCTCTTTGGCAAGATGTGATCATTCCCGCCTTCAATGCCCATTATCCGGACATCGAAGTTATCTTTGCCCCATCTGCACCAGCAGAATATAATGGCATTCTCAGCACTAAACTGGAAGGTGGAACTGCCGGCGATTTGATCACAGCTCGCCCCTTCGACAACTCGCTCTTGCTCTTTGAAGCAGGATATTTGGCCGACGTAACCAATTTGGATGGTATGGAAAATTTTGGTGATGCAGCCCGTAGCGCATGGATCACTGATGACGGTTCAGCCGTTTTCGCTGTACCAATGGCTTCTGTAATCCATGGCTTTATTTACAATAAAGATGCTTTCGCAGAACTAGGCCTGGAAACTCCTGAAACGGTTGATGAATTCTATGCAGTTCTCGATGCTTTTGCCGCAGATGGCACCTATACACCTCTAGGCATTGGTACATCAGATTTATGGGAAGCAGCAACCATGGGCTTCCAGAACATCGGACCAAATTACTGGAAAGGTGAAGAAGGTCGCCAAGGCTTGATCGCTGGTACAGAAAAACTCACCGACCCACAATATATTGCCGTTTTTGATGAATTAGCAAAATGGGGTCCTTATCTTGCCTCTGGCTATGAAGCTCAAACTTACCCGGATTCCCAAAACTTATTCACTTTGGGACAAGCAGCAATTTATCCTGCTGGCTCTTGGGATATCGGCACCTTTAATCCGCTTGTTGATTTTGAAATGGGCGCATTCAAACCCCCGGTTGTTGCAGCAGGAGATACTTGCTACATAAGTGATCACACCGATATTGCTTTAGCAATGAACGCTGCTACCGCACACCCTGAAGAAGCACAAACCTTCTTGACTTGGCTCGCTTCTGCTGAATTTGCTGACATCTATACTAATAATGTCACTGGTTTTTACTCCCTCTCAAACCATGCAGTAGATGTTGCTGACCCGGTAGCCGCTGACTTCCTTAGCTGGCGTGGCGAATGCGAATCCACTATTCGTAACTCTTACCAGATTCTCTCTCGTGGAGAACCTAATCTCGAGAACGAACTTTGGGCAGTTAGTGCCAATGTTATCAACGGCACCCAAACATCCGAAGAAGCCGCAGCGCAACTTCAAGATGGTCTTGATAGCTGGTACACTCCATAAAGTAAAGCATAATAAATGCTGAAGTAGAACCAAAAAAATAATTAGGGCGGCTCTGTTTTCTGAGAGCCGCCCTAATGAAGAGAATACGAGGATTCTATGAACATGATATCCGCAAAACCAAAAAAGAAATTCCCCTTTCATATTTTTGTTTTCCTTGCTCCGGCTGTCATTATCTATAGCTTGTTCATGGTCTACCCCTTATTAGATTCTTTACGACTAAGTTTTTTTACAGAACTAGACGGTAAGGAAATATTTACCGGATTCAGTAACTATAACCGGTTGTTAAACGACCCTAATTGGAAGCCGCGATTTTGGGGGGCAGTCAAGAACAATTCAATCTTTTTTATTATTCATATGCTCGTTCAAAATCCGCTAGGATTAGCTTTAGCCGCTTTGATTTCAATGAAATCTGTAAAAGGACGTGATCTTTACCGAGCATTTTTCTTTTTGCCATCCATTTTGTCTTTTGTGATTGTTGGATTTGTGTGGCAATTAATTCTTAGTCCGCTATGGGGGATTGGCGAAGGAATTATGGGATTCCTAAAGCTAGGAGAATACTTCAAGCCTTGGCTGGGGCTTGAAGGTTCCGCACTTATTGCATTATCTCTTATCTCTGTATGGCAATTTATTGGTATCCCGATGATGCTGCTCTACGCAGCGCTGATCGGTATCCCCGATGAATTAATCGAAGCCGCCCGAATAGATGGTGCTAATAATTGGAAGATATTCTGGGGAATTAAATTCCCCATCATCTTACCGACAGTTGGGATGGTCGGTATCCTCACCTTTGTTGGAAACTTCAACGCTTTTGACCTTATCTACACAACCCAAGGAGCATTAGCTGGCCCTAATTTCTCTACAGATTTAATGGGCACGCTCTTTTACCGAACCTTTTTCGGGCAGCAACTCCAGCTTGGAAACCCAACTATGGGAGCTACCGTTGCTGCAATGATGTTCCTGATTATTCTTGTCGGTGTCTTACTCTACATGTTTGGCTGGCAGCGCCGCGTAACCACTTACGATCTTTAGGAGAAGACAATGAATTTATCTTGGGACAAAAGTAAACGTCGGGCTTCAAATACTCTTCCACATATTCCATTGATGTTTTTCACATTGATCGCTCTTTTTCCGATTGTTTTGATTGTAATTAATTCCTTCAAAGAACGAAAAGCGATTTTTAGAACACCCTACCACCTTCCTACAGCAGAAACATTTAGCTTTAAAGGATATATAACCTTATTTGAAAGAGCAGACTTTGAACTCTATTTTCTAAACAGCTTTATAGTAGTAGCTTTATCAATGTTCTTTATTTTATTCTTAGGAGCAATGGCCGCATTTGCTCTGGCTGAGTATGATTTCCCCGGCAATCCGATTTTAGGATTATATTTGGCCATAGGGATTATGATTCCCATTCGATTGGGGACAGTCAGCATTCTTCGCTTGGTCGTAAGTTTAGGGCTAATTAATACGTTAACAGCATTAATCATGGTGTACATCGCTCAAGGCTTGCCAATGACAATCTTTATCCTCACGCAATTTATGAAATCTGCGCCGAAGGATTTGAAGGATGCTGCACGGGTAGATGGTGCTAGCGAGTACCGGATTTTTTGGCTAATCCTTCCGCTTGTCCGCCCTGCGCTAGCAACGGTTGCTATATTTACAATGGTTCCAATTTGGAACGATTTATGGTTCCCGCTAATTTTGGCAAATGGAGAAAAAACGAAAACAGTCACTTTGGGAACTCAAGTCTTCTTGGGGCAGTTCGTAATTGACTGGAATGCTGTGCTTTCATCACTTACTTTGGCAATGGTGCCGATATTAATCTTATATCTAATTTTCTCTAAAAATTTAATCAGAAATATTACAGCTGGCTCAGTAAAGTAATCTTCTAGTATGTAATATTACAAAAAAGCTTGTCTCTCAAAAGGGATTTTTAATATGAAAAAAATAGGCATAGTTGGCACTGGTTTCATGGGAACAACCCACGCAGCAGGCTGGGCAGCCACCCCTGCTCAAATATCTGGTTTTCTGGCCAAGCCACAGCAAGAAGCTAGCACATTAGCAAAACAATATAACGCAAAAAACTACCCTGACCTCGACGCCATGCTTTCAGATGTGGACGTTGTCGATATTTGCTCGCCCACGCATCTGCATCACGAAATGATTCTCAGGACCGTAGCCGCTGGTAAAGATATTATTTGCGAAAAACCACTTGCTCGCACGACAAAACAGGCATATGAAATAGTAAAAGCCTGTCGAGAAGCAGATGTAAAACTATTAGTTGCCCATGTGGTGCGCTTCTTTCCAGAATATGCGCTTGCGCAAGCTGAAGTTGCAAATGGGAAAATTGGCAAACCCGCTGTCATCCGTTTACATCGTGGTAGCTACCGCCCAAAGAAGCCCGCAGGCAATTGGTTTCTGGACGAAGAGAAATCTGGTGGAATTCTCATGGATTTAATGATCCATGACTATGATTATGCCCGCTGGATTGCTGGTGATGTCGAAACAGTCTTTGCAAAAAATGTCTCCCGGCAACATCCCGATGCCCCTGTTGACTACGGCCTTGTTATTCTTGGACATCGCTCCGGAGCAATATCTCATATCGCCGGGTCATGGGCTTATCCCCCGCCCACTTTCCGCACCCACCTTGAAATCGCGGGCGATCGCGGCTTAATCGAATTTGATTCTGAAGATACAGCTCCCATCCAAAATCTGACCCTAAAAAGTGGTGGTGCCGATGCGCCAGATGTAGGATTACCGGCAAGCCCCGTCTCAGAAAGCCCCTACACAATACAAATTAAAGAATTCTACGCCGCTCTTGTGGATGGAAAAACTGCCCGCATCACCCCTGAAGATGGGCTTGCTGCCGTTCAAATAGCAGAGGCGGCAATCCAATCTGCTCAAACTAATCAGCCCGTATACCTGACACCACTGGATGGAGGCTTGAAATGAAAATCGGAATTCTCTCTTTTGCCCACCATCACGGTGAAGCCTATATTTCAAATTTACGTAATATGGATGGTGTTGAGCTGCTCGGTGTAGCCGATGATGACACAACTCGTGGCGAAAGATTAGCTCATCAGCACGAAGCCCGTTATTTCCCATCTTACGAAGCCTTACTTGAAGCAAAACCTGACGGCGTAATTATTTGTACAGAAAATAATAAGCATCTCCCCTTGGCAGAAATGGCTGCATCTCAAGGCATCAATATTTTATGCGAGAAACCGATTGCAACAAAACTCGCAGATGCTAAGTCCATTGTCGACACCTGTGATAAAGCTGGCGTTCTGCTAATGACAGCTTTCCCCATGCGTTTTAGTGCACCTTTGCTGGAGATAAAAAAACGCCTTGATAACGGTGATTTTGGTGATGTGTATTGTTTTAACGGAACGAATCAGGGTGAATTACCCACCGTATATCGTGATTGGTTCGCAGATCCTGAATTAGCAGGTGGGGGTGCAATTATGGATCACACTGTCCATCTTGTAGATATTATGCGCTGGTTCCTCGAAGCCGAAGTTGAAACAGTCTATGCTCGCAGCAACCATATTTTCCATGCCGATGAAGTAGATGTAGAAACTGGGGCACTGGAAATGCTCACTTTTGATAATGGTGTTTTCGCATCAATTGATGCTAGTTGGAGTCGACCACCATATTGGCCTACTTGGGGAGGGTTGACCTTTGAGATGGTTACTCAGCGCGGTGTTGTTGTCATGGATGCTTTCCGTCAAAACATAAATATCTACAGCCACGATGTCAAACGTGCTAACTGGGCTTATTGGGGTTCGGATATAAATCACGCTATGGTTAAAGAATTTGTGGATGCTATTCGCGAAAATCGCCCTCCAAAAGTTACTGGAATTGATGGCTTGCGAGCAGTGGAAGCTACGCTTGCCGCCTACGAATCTCTTCGTAGCAAGAAAAGCGTTCGGGTAAAAGCTTCGTAAAAAAAATGTGCGCAAGAAGAAAATATCATCAGTTTTTATTAATCGAGAAAACATGACCCTGATTTCCGAAATTCACGAACAACCCGCCCGCTTGGACGCATTGTTGCAATCACAGCGTAAAACCGTTGAAGAAATTGCAAAAGTTATCCGCGCCCGTGAGATTGGCTTTGTCTTTTTAGCCGCACGTGGCACGTCTGATAATGCGGGGCGCTATGCCAATTATCTCTGGGGGGCAAAGAACCAGCTCCCGTTGGCATTGGCGACGCCCTCGCTTTTTACCTATTATCAACAACCGCCAAATATCAAAAATGCGCTTGTTGTGGGCATTTCTCAGTCTGGAAAATCACCCGATATTGTCAGTGTTCTGGAAGAAGGCAAAAAGCAGGGCAATCTGACTCTTGCTATCACCAATGAAGCCAATTCTCCTCTGGCAAAAGCCGCCGATTTTGTACTCGATATTCAGGCTGGCGATGAGAAAGCAGTTGCCGCAACGAAGACCTATACCTCGCAACTGATGGCAATTTCTATGCTCTCTGCCGCTTTTTCAGCTGACAATGCATCTTGGGACGAGCTCGAGCAAATCGGCAATTGGACAAGAGATGCGCTCAGTCATGAACAAATGATCGCTCAAGCCGCCCAGCGCTATCGCTATATGCAACAATCTGTTGTGCTGGGGCGTGGCTACAACTACGCCACAGCATTTGAGTGGGCGCTAAAAATGAAGGAGCTCACCTATATTTCTGCTGAGCCATATTCCTCGGCTGATTTCAAGCATGGCCCCGTTGCGATGGTTGAGAGCGGATTTCCTGTCTTTGCCATTTCTCCGAAGGGAAAAGTTTTCGACTCAATGCAGGGAACGTTAGCGCATCTAAAAAATGACTTGCAAGCAGAATTGATTGTTATTTCTAACTCTCTCGCGGCGTTAGAGCTGG